>DASWPG010000023.1:0-54927 GCA_036404115.1 Cellulomonas sp. | reverse complement strand
GCGGTCGTGCCCGGCGTCGGTCGGGCGTCGCACAGGGTGTCCGGCGCACCTGAGCGTCATGGGGTACGGCGTCCTCACGGGATCGACCGCATCGACGACGAGGACCTCGCGGCGTGATCGCAGTGTGCACGGTTCGCTGCGGCACCGCACGCGACGAGCGAGTCCTGCAGCAGCGGCCGGCACCCGGGGAGCGAGCGCCCGCGGGCCCGCTCCGCCGTACCCGGACCGGCCGTGCATGCACCCGGCCGGTGGTGCGGGGAGCGATGTGTCGGCGACCTCGGGATCGGGGCGCTTGCCATACCTAGAGCCGCTAGGGTCTAATGCCTAGAGGTTCTAGGTATGGGAGGCGTCGTGCACATCGACAAGGACCTGGTCGCCGCGTCGGCCACCCCGCTCGTGCTGGGCATCCTCGCGGACGGTGACCTGTACGGGTACGCGATCCTGAAGCGGGTGAGCGAGCTGTCGGGCGGCGGCATGCAGTGGACCGACGGCATGCTCTACCCGCTGCTGCACCGGCTGGAGAGGCTGGGGCACGTGTCCTCGTCCTGGGGCGTCTCCGACGCGGGCCGCCGCCGCAAGCACTACGCGATCACCGCGGCGGGCCGGCAGGTGCTCGCCGAGCGTCAGGAGCAGTGGACCGTCGTGGGCGACGCGCTGCGGCAGGTGTGGCAGCCTGCGCCGCGACCGTCGGCCGCGGCCGAGGGGTGGGCGTGATGGAGCCGCAGGTCGAGCTCGACGCGCAGATCGGCCGCTGGCGCGGCTACGTCCAGCGGCACCAGGCCATCTCGTCCGCCGATGTCGACGAGCTCGAGGACCACCTCCGTGAGCAGGTCGGCGAGCTGCGGACGGTGGGGCTGGACGACCAGGAGGCGTTCCTGGTCGCCATCAAACGGATCGGCAACCTCGACGCGGTCTCGCGCGAGTTCGCCCGCGAGCACTCCGACCGGCTGTGGAAGCAGCTCGCGCTCGTCCCTGACGCCCCTCACGGCTCCGGCCTCCGGTCACGGGAGCTCGCTGTGGTCCTCGCGCTGGCCGTCGGCGCCGGGCTCGCGGTCAGGGCCGGCCTCGCGTGGCTCGACAGCGCGGCCCTGGCCCGGAACGTCTCCCTGCTGGTCGCGCCGTTCGTCGCGGCGTACTTCGCCTGGAAGCGGCGGCTCACCGCCCGGGTGGTGAGCGTGCTGGTGCTGTCCGCGGCGGCGCTGGCCGTCGTGCTCAACGTCTATCCCTTCGAGGCCGACGGATCGACCGGGCCGCTCGCGGCGATGCATGCGGTCGTCGTCCTGTGGTTGCTGGTCGGTGTCGCCTACGTGGGGGGCCGATGGCGCTCCGACGGCCGGCGCATGGACTTCGCCCGGTTCACGGGCGAGCTGGCCGTGTACTTCGTCCTGCTCGCGCTCGGCGGCGGTGTCCTGCTCGGCCTCACCGTGGGAGTCCTTCGGCTCGTCGACGTCGACCCCGAGGCCGTCCTGAGCACGTGGGTGCTGCCGTTCGCGGTGCCCGGGGCGCTCGTCGTGGCGGCGTGGCTGGTCGAGGCCAAGCAGAACGTCGTCGAGAACATCGCACCCGTCCTGACGCGGGTGTTCACCCCGTTGACGATCGTCATGCTGCTGGTCCTGCTCGGCACGC
This sequence comes from Cellulomonas sp., assembly GCA_036404115.1. Classification (GTDB taxonomy): domain Bacteria; phylum Actinomycetota; class Actinomycetes; order Actinomycetales; family Cellulomonadaceae; genus Cellulomonas. The sequence continues at coordinate 53,301 of DASWPG010000023.1, read as the reverse complement.
TCGCGACGGCCGGGGGGCTGGTCGAGGTCGACCGCGAGCTGCTCATCCTGATGGACGCGATCCTCGTGCTCGTCGTCGGCCTGCTGCTCTACTCGACCTCCGCGCGCGACCCGCTCGTGCCCGCCGGGCTGTTCGACGCCCTGCAGCTGGTGCTGCTCGTCGCGGCGCTCGCTGTGGACGCCGTCCTGCTGACGGCGATGCTGACCCGGACCGCCGAGTTCGGGTCGAGCCCCAACAAGGCTGCCGCTCTGGGCCTGAACCTGCTGCTGCTCGTCCATCTCGTCCGGGCCGGCTGGCTCTCGGTCGGCTTCCTGCGGGGGCGGCGGGCGTTCGCGGCGCTCGAGCGCTGGCAGACGCGCTACCTGCCGGTCTACGGGGTGTGGGCGGCGATCGTGGTCGTGGTGCTTCCGCCGGTCTTCGGCTTCGCCTGACGCCCGAGCTCCGCACGCAGGTCCGCGCCGGGTGCGGTGCGGACGGTCGTCGCCCTCGTCGAGGCCGGCCACGAGGTGGGCGTCGTGCTCGATCCCCGATGGCGCCACGACGTCGAGGCGACGGGGGCGCCTCGTCCCGTGCCGCCCCGGTGGGGAGAGAGTCGGGTCTCCTGCGGGTCGGGGGAGCTGGACGGGCTCGGCCGCCGCGCGCAGGAGCCCAGCGTCGATCGTCGAGCGCATGCTCGCAGCCGCCGCCCGAGGTCGAGCGGGAATCGGCACGGCCGCCGGGGTCGGGGTGCTCGCCGCGGCCGGCTCGGTGCTGAGCGCTTCCGGGGTCGACGTCATCGCTGAGCTGTCGGCGAGCAGCTTCCGGACCAGTGTCACCGAGACACGGGTGTGGTCGTCGGGCGCGGCACCCGCCGGCGCCAGGGCGGAGACGACGTCTGCCTCTCGAGCGCCTCGCGGTCCCGCATCCCTTCGAGGCCGCTCTCCGTCGTCACGCTGCTGTCAGGGACGCCACTGGTGATCGGGGTTCGGCCTGGTCCACCACCAGCACGCTCGGACTCGGACCGACCGTGAGCACGTCAGCCACGGAGAGCCTGCCGGTCTCGGCGGGCTCTTCGCGCGTCCCGGGTGCGAGCAGCGGTGCACTCGGTCCTGCGGCACGCTCGAGGGCCCGCGTCAGCCCGCGTCGTCCGCGAACCGGGTCTGCGTCCACGCGATCAGCTCGGCGGTCAGCGGCTGGCCCGGCGCCAGGATGCTCATGTGCGTCCCGCCGGGATAGGTGAGCCAGGTCAGGTCGGTGCCCGAAGCCTGCAGGTCGGCGACGTACTGCTCGTTGATCGCGATGTCGATCACCTCGTCGTCCTCGCCCTGGGCGAGCAGCAGCGGGGCGGACCACGGGCCGGTCGGGGTGTTGGCCCGCAGCAGGTCGCCGAAGGCGCCGTCGAGGGCGTCCGTGGCGACGATCGGCTGGTCCCGGGAGACGGCGAGCCCGGCGAGCACCGTGACCAGGGTGCCCGCCTGGCCGGTGCACCGTGCGGCGGCCTCGCGGACCAGGGTGCGTGCGGACGGGGCCACCACCGCGTCGAAGGACAGGTCGGGGTAGTAGCGGGTGTAGGCGTCCACGACGTAGGCGACGGCGAGGCTGGCGCCGAGCGCCTCGGGGTGGGCGAGCACCGACTCGGCGATGGCCTCGGGGTCGCTGGCCGGGGACAGCGCGGCGGTGCCGACGACGTCCAGGTCGGGGGCGTAGGTCGCGGCGAGCTGGCCGGCCCAGAGGGCCGCGTGCCCGCCCTGCGAGTGGCCCCAGATCGCGGTCTGGCCGGCCAGCTCGACCCCAGGCACCTGCCGGGCGGCGCGGGCGGCGTCGAGCACGGCGCGGCCCTCTCCCTCGCCGATCAGGTAGGGGAAGTCGCCCTCGGTGCCCATACCGGGGTAGTCGGTGGCGACCATCGCCCAGCCGTTCGCCGCGAGCTGGTCGACCGCGGGCGTGCCGTCGCTGGACAGGGCGTCGTCGCCGATCGAGGGGGCGCAGGCCCGGGTGACTCCGACGGTGCCGTGCGCCCAGGTGATCAGCGGCGCGGGCGCGGCGGCGCCGGTCGGCACGGCGAGCACGGCGGAGGCGAGCACGATGGCGCCGTCGGCGTTCGTGGTGGCGTAGAGCAGGCGGTAGCCGGTCATGCCCACGGGCACGTCGCCGTCATAGGCGTCCCAGCGGATCAGGGTGCCGGGCTCGTCCGGGAGCACGTCCGGCGCGTCGTAGAAGGCGTCGGTCACCGGGGCGCCGTCGCGCAGCGAGTGGCTGACCAGGAGCGTCACACCGGCGAGCGCGACGACCAGCACCGCGGAGGCCCAGCGGGTCCAGCCGCGCCGGGTCCGGCCGCGAGCGGTCGAGGCCGCAGCCGGGTCGTCGGGGTCGGCGGTCCGGCGCCGCAGCCGGGCGATCAGGCCGCGACGGAGCAGGGTGAGCCCGAGCAGCAGGGTGCGGCCGCCGAACAGCACCGCGATCACGATCAGCGAGGCGTCCGGCCAGAGCAGCGCCAGCAGCCCGAAGGCGACCTCGGCCAGGCCGACCAGGGCGGCGAGCCAGCGTTCCGCGGACCGGTCGCGGAGCAGCCGGAGCAGCGCGACCGCGCCCGAGGCCAGCAGCGCGACCGCGATCACGGGGCCGAGCAGGTCGACGCTGCGACCGACCACGACCAGCGCGGCGAGGCCGACCAGCACCCACGCCGCGCCGACCAGGATGTCGGTCCGGGAGCCGCGGGCCGCGAGGTCGGCTCCGGGCCGGGGCAGCAGGTCGCCGAGGCCGGACAGCACACAGCTCAGCCCGACGTACCAGCCCAGCACGGAGAGCGCGGTGAGCGGGCGCAGCACCAGCCAGCCACCCGCTGTCGTGAGCAGCACGCCGACCAGGACGGCCAGCCACCACGGTGCCCGGGCCAGCAGCGCGGGCAGGATGCGGACCCGGCGGGCGATCCGGTCATCGCCGGTAGATGGGTTCACGTGCTCCTCCTGCGCGGAGCAGCAGGGGTGCGCTGCTGCAGCAGCATCGTAGGGGGCGTGCCACCCGTGCCGGCCCCGCTCAGCCGCTACGGAACCGCTCGCGGTACTCGGTCGGCGTCACGTCCAGCGTGCGCCGGAACGCCCGGGTGAGCGTGTCGGCGGTCCCGAAGCCGCAGAGCGTCGCGATCCGCTCCAGGGTGTCGTCACCGGACTCGAGCCGGTGGCGTGCGGCCTCCACGCGCGCCGCCTCGACGTACTTCGCCGGCGTCGTCCCGAGGTCGGCGAGGAAGATCCGGCTGAGCTGGCGCTCGCTGACGTGCAGCCGTTCGGCGAGCTCGGCGGCGGTCAGGGCGTCGGTGAGGTGCCCGGTGATGTGATGGCGCAGCTGGTCGACCCGGCGGCTGGTGGTGGCCTGACGCAGCGGGACGCTGAACTGGCTCTGCCCGCCGGGGCGCTTGAGGTACATCACCAGGTTGCGGGCGACGCGCAGGGCGAGCTCCTGCCCGACGTCGTCGGCGACCAGGGCGAGGCTGAGGTCGAGGCAGGCGGTCAGCCCGGCGCCGGTCCAGGTGTCGCCGTCACGGATGAAGATCGGGTCCGCGTCCACGATCACCTCGGGGTGCTCGGCGGCGAGCTGTGCCGAGGTCGACCAGTGCGTGGTCGCGCGCTTCCCGTCCAGCAGCCCGGCCGAGGCCAGCACGTGCGCGCCGACGCAGACCGAGGCGATCCGGCGGGCGCGGCCCGCGAGGTGGCGCACCCGGTCGACCACCACCGGGTCGGCGACCGCGCGGGCCCGACGGTCCGGACCGATCTCGACGGCGCCGGGCACGATGAGGGTGTCGATGCGGCGGGACGACAGCGCCGCGAACGTGACGTCCGGGAGCACCCGGACCCCGGCCGAGGTGGTGACCGGGTCGAGGGTCTCGGCGGCGAGCACGACCTGGTACCCGGTGGGCCGGTCCATCTCGCGCTGCAGCAGCGCGAACACCTCGGCCGGCCCGGTGACGTCGAGCAGGTCCACCCGGTCGAACAGCGCGACCACGATCAGCCGTTCCATCCGGTCTCCCTCGGCGCTTCCCGCGACCCCGATGTCCGTTCTTGCAGGTTACATGACATTGCCGACATCACGGATCGTTCCTAGCGTGGCGGACGTGCCCGTTCCCGGGCGCACCGACGACGAGGGGCACCACGCATGACGAGCAGCACGCTGCGCGACCTGAACGGGCTCGACCGCACCCCCGCGACGCTGCCACGAGCGACTGTGCTGCTGGTGGACTACCAGAACACCTACACGCGCGGGGTGATGGAGCTCGACGGCTGGCGACCGGCCCTGGACGCCGCCGCCGCGCTGCTCGCCCGGGCCCGCGCGGCCGGTGCGCCGGTGATCCACGTCCAGCACGACGGCGGGCCCGGATCGGCCTACGACATCCGGCAGGAGATCGGCCGGATCCACCCCGCGGTCGCGCCGGTCGCGGGGGAGCCGGTGGTCGTCAAGACCGCGCCGAACGCCTTCGTCGGCACGGACCTGGCCGAACGGGTCGCGGCCGCGGGGAACGACGAGCTCGTGGTCCTGGGCTTCATGACGCACATGTGCGTGACCTTCACCAGCGAGGGCGCCTTCCTGCGGGGGTGGACGCCGACGGTGGTGGCCGAGGCGTGCGCCACCCGGCCGCTCGCGAGCGCGGTCGGCGCGGTGCGCGCCGACCAGCTGCACCGCAGCGCGCTCGCGACGATCGCCGACCTGTACGGCGTCGTGGTGCCGGGCGCCGACGACCTCGGGTGGCCGTCCGGTCAGGCGTCGAGGTAGGAGAGCACGGCCAGCACGCGGCGGTTGTCCTCGGCGCTGGGCGGCAGCCCGAGCTTGTCGAAGATGCTGGTGATGTGCTTGGTGGTGGCGCTCTCGCTGAGGTGCAGCGCGGCGCCGACGGCGGCGTTGGACCGGCCCTCGGCGATCAGGCGGAGCACGTCCCGCTCCCGCGGGGTGAGCGAGTCGAGCGGGCGCGCAGCCTCGGTCCGGGTCAGCATCGTGTCGATCACGGTGGGGTCCAGCACGGTGCCGCCGCCGGCGATCTGGGTCAGCGCATCCATGAACTGCCGGGGATGGGCGACGCGGTCCTTCAGCAGGTAGCCGACGGCCCCGGCACGATCGGTGAGCAGCTCGCGGACGTAGAGCCGTTCGACGTACTGGGAGAACAGCAGCACGGGCAGGCCGGGCCGGGCGCGGCGCGCGTCGAGCACGGCCCGCAGCCCCTCGTCGGTCAGCGAGGGCGGCAGCCGGATGTCCACGATGGCGATGTCCGCGGCCCAGGCGGCGAGCGCCGCGCGCAGTGCCGGGCCGTCCGCGACCGCTGCGGTGACGGTGTGGCCGGCGGCCTCCAGCAGGCTGACGAGGCCTGCGCGGAGGATGGCCTGGTCCTCGGCGATCACGACCCGCACGGTGCCTCGATGCGCACCGCGGTCGGGCCGCCCGGTGGGCTGGTGACCGCGAGGGTGCCGTCGAAGGCGGCGAGCCGTCGGCGCACGCCGTCGAGGCCGTGCCCCGGCAGGATGGCCGCGCCGCCGTCCCCGTCGTCCAGCACGGTGATCGTGAGCCGTCCGCCGGTGGCGTGCGCCTCGATGGTCACCAGGGTGGCGCGGGCGTGCTTGAGGGCGTTGGTCAGCAGCTCCCGGGTGGCGAAGTAGGCCGCGGTCTCGAGTGCCGCGTCGAGCCGTTCCGGTAGGTCGATCCGGGTGGAGACGGTCGTGGCGGCGTCCAGGGCGAGAGACTCCAGGGCTGCGGCGAGGCCGCGGTCGGCGAGCACCGGCGGGCGGATGCCGCGCATCAGGTCCCGCAGCTCGGCGAGCGCCGCGGAGGAGTCGTCGCGGGCCTTCGTGACCAGCGCCCGCGCCCGCTCCGAGTCCTCGGTCATCAGCACCTCGGCGGTGCCGAGGGTCAGGCCGATCGCGACGAGCCGGGACTGGGTGGCGTCGTGCACCTCCCGCTCGATCCGGCGCAGCTCGGCCGCGGCGTCGTCGCGCGCCTCGGCGCGGGAGGCGGCCAGCGTGTCCACCCGGGCACGGAGCTCGGAGGTGCTGGTGCCGAGCAGCGAGGCCGACCATCGTCCGTGCAGACGCAGCCACCACGGGCCGCTCCGGAGCCCGAGCACGATGAACCCGATCCCCAGCAGCATGGCGTAGGGGATCGTCGCGGCGCGGAACACCGGGATGAAGGCGTACCACTCGGTCGGTGCGATCTCGAGGGTCAGCCACAGCACCGGCAGCACGACCAGGCCCTCCAGGCCCCAGCCGACCAGGCCGATCGGCATGATCGTGAGCAGGAGCCCGACGCCCGTGCCGGAGTCGAGCGCGGCCCAGCGCAGCAGCCGCCAGGTGTCTCGGTCGGACAGCAGCGCCCAGCTGTGCCGCGCGCGGTCGCCGAAGCCGTCGCCGTCCGGTGCGGGCGGCGACGGCACCCGCAGCTCGACCCCGGACCACCGTGCGTGCGACCGGGCGATCCCGGCGGCCTGGCCGTGCAGCGCGCGCACGCACGGCGGGAACAGCCAGACCCCGACGCCGAGCAGGAGCAGCGCGAGCGCGAGGAGCAGGGCGAGGACGGTGAGCGCGACCCCGAGCACCTGCCCGGTGAGCACCGCCGACCCGGCGAGCGCGGCCCACCGGTCCGACCGCCGAGCGGCAGCCCTGGTGGTGTCGGCGGTCACGGGGCCAGCCTCCCACAGCGTCGGTCCGAGCCCGGTGCGTACCGCGTCGAGAAGATCATGCACGCCAGCCTCGTCGCGCGGGGCGGGGGAGACCACGGACCTGGCGGCACGGTCGACGTGGGGGTTCCTCCACCTGTGCCACCCGCGAGCCGGCGGCGGCGTGGGCGGGGACGCTTGACGACTTAGGCATACCTCACTAGTTTCGTTATGCGCGTCTCGTAAGTCGTGCTCCCTCGACCTGGAAGGTCCCTCCACCCATGCGTCCTCGGACCCTGCTGCCTGTCGTCGCCACCGTCGCGGCGCTCGCTCTCACCGGTTGCTCGGCATCGTCCGACTCGTCCGACCCCTCGGCCACCGGCACCGACGACGGCGTCTACAGCGTCACCCACGAGGCGGGGACCACCGACGACGTCCCGGTGGACCCGCAGAAGATCGTGGTGCTGGACGAGTACGCGGCGCTCAACATGATGGAGATCGGCGTGGTCCCGGACGTCGTGTTCGGCGGCCTGAGCAGCGAGGTCGGTGCGGTCCTGCTGGAGGACCAGGGCGTCGAGCTGATCGCCGCGCCGACGATGATCCTGGACCCCGACTTCGAGGCGATCGCGGCCGAGGAGCCGGACCTGATCGTGCTCACGACACCGGGCGACACCATCGCGGACACCTATCCGAGCTTCAGCGAGATCGCGCCGACGATCGTGCTGCCGTACGAGAAGTCCTGGCAGGAGATGCTGGAGATCACCGGGCAGGCGTTCCAGCGCGAGGAGGCGGCGGCCACCGTCGCGTCCGCGCTGCAGACGAAGCTCGACGCGGTGGTCGCGGAGGCCGGGGACGACCCGGGGACGATCTCGCTGCTGGGGTCGTTCCAGGACATCTACTACTCGCAGGCGATGATCAACCCGGTCTCGATCACCCTCGACACGGTCGGCTTCACCCGTCCGCAGGTCGAGGAGGACGGGGTCCCGACCGGCGCGTCGAGCACGGCCGTGACGTTCTCGGCCGAAGAGCTGCCGGAGCACGACGCCGACACCACGGTGCTGATGGACGGCTCGATCTACGACGCCGAGGCGGTGCGGGAGCTGCCGACGTTCTCGACCCTGACCTCGGTGGCGAACGACCGGGTGTTCGTCGCGAACGGTGAGCTCTGGTCGGCCAACTTCGCCCTGGGCACCTGGTGGGTGCTGGACGACGTCGAGACCATTCTGGCGAACGGCACCGCGGTGCCGCTCGGCACCCTCGACGACGCGACCGAGCGCTGGCAGGAGCTCCAGGACGCGATCGCTGCGATCGACGCGGCGGCCTGAGGCACGACCGTCGCGCGCGGCCCGGCCGGACGGGTCGGGCCGCCCGCGCCCCTCGAGCGGAAGGGCAGCGGTGAGAAGAGCAGGGATCCTCGTGGTCGCTGGGCTGGGCACGCTCGTGCTCGCGGCCGCGAGCCTGTGCCTCGGTTCGGGCCAGGCCGGGCCGCGGGACGTGCTCGGCGCGCTGCTCGCGTTCGACGGCTCGCCCGCGCACGTGATCGTGGCGCAGCTGCGGCTGCCCCGCACGCTCGTGGCGGTCGTCGTCGGGATCGCGTTCGGTGTGGCGGGGTGCCTCTCGCAGGCGCTGACCCGCAACCCGCTCGGTGATCCCGGCGTGCTCGGTGTCAACGCCGGCGCGGCGTTCGCGATGGCGCTCGCGACCGCGGTCACGGCCTCCGCGCACCCGACCGGCTTCGTCTGGTGGGCGCTGGTCGGTGCGGCGGTGGTGACGACCGCGGTGTTCCTGATCGGTTCGGCGGGGGACGAGGGCACGCTGGTGGTGCGGCTCACGCTGACCGGCGTCGCGCTCGGAGCGGTGCTGTCCGGCGCCACGACCGCGCTGACGGTGATCTTCCCGACCACGTTCGCCCGGCTGCTCGACTGGACCACCGGGTCGATCGCGACCACCGACCTGAGCGTGCTGCGGGCCGTGACCCCGCTGGTCCTGGCCGGGCTGGTCGTCGCGGTCGCGAACCTGCGCAGCCTCGACCTGCTCTCTGCCGGGGCCTCGACCGCGGTCTCCCTGGGGGTGCGCGTCCGGCGGACCAACGCCCTGGTGATCGGTGCGATCGCGCTGCTCGCAGGGTCGGCCACCGCGGCGGCCGGGCCGATCCTGTTCTTCGGGCTGCTCGTGCCGCACATCGCCCGTCGGCTGATGGGTGCCTCGCTGATCTGGACGGTGGCGGGGGCGGCCGTGATCGGCCCGGCGCTCTTCCTCGGCTCGGACATCCTGGCCCGACTCGTTCTGCCCTCCGGCGAGCTGCCGGTGGGGCTGGTGACCGCCGCGGTCGGCGCGCCGCTGCTGGTCGTGCTCGCCCGGCGCAGCCTCGGAGCCGGCCGATGAGCCGCCCTGCCTGCCGGCCTGCGCTCGTCACGGTCGCGCTCGCGCTCGTGCTCGCCGGGCTGCTCGCAGCCGCCCTGACGCTGGGTGACGTGCCGGTGACGGGGCAGCAGGTGCTCGGCGCACTCACCGGCCAGGAGACCGGGCTGGTGCGCACGGTGGTCGTCCAGTGGCGGCTGCCCCAGGCCGTCGCGGCGATCGCGATCGGTGCCGCGCTGGCGTGCAGCGGTGCGATCTTCCAGACCCTGACCCGCAACCCGTTGGGCAGCCCCGACGTGATCGGCTTCTCCACCGGGGCGTACAGCGGTGCCCTGGTCGCGCTGCTGCTCCTCGGCGGGGGCTATGCCGCGCTGACGACCGGGGCCGTGGTCGGCGGCCTCGCCACCGCCGGCTGCGTGACCGCGCTGGCCACCCGGGGCGGGCTGGACGGCTTCCGGCTCGTGCTGGTCGGGATCGCGATCAGTGCGCTGCTGACCGCGGTGAACAGCTACCTGCTGCTCACCGCGCAGGTCGAGGTCGCCCGCGCGGCCTCGGTGTGGGGGATCGGGTCGCTGAACGGGCTGCGCTGGCCGCAGGCCGGGCCGACGGTGGTCGGGGTGCTGGTCGCGCTGGCCGCCGTGCTCCCGCTCACCCGGTCGATGAACCAGCTCGAGCTGGGGGAGACCCTGGCGATCGGCACCGGCGTCCCGCTGGCCCGCACGCGGTGGGCCATGGTCGCCGGCGGCGTGACGCTGGTCGCGCTCGGCACGGCAGTGACCGGCCCCATCGCGTTCATCGCGCTCGCCGCCCCGCAGATCGCCCGTCGGCTGACCGGGGCGGGGCGCACGGCGCCGGCGACCCTGCTGCTCACCGGCGCCGTGCTGCTGCTGGGCTCGGACCTGGTCGCCACGCACGCCGTCCCCGGGATCCAGCTGCCGGTCGGTGTGCTCACCGTGTGCGTCGGCGGCGTCTACCTCGTCTGGCTGCTGGCCGTCGAGACCAGGAGGAGAGCATGAGCACCCCCGCCACCCTGACGACGCAGCGGCTGAGCCTCGGCTACCGGGACCGGGCCGTGGTGCACGACCTCGACCTGACGGTCCCACCGGGATCGTTCACCGTGCTGATCGGGCCGAACGGCTGCGGGAAGTCCACCGTCCTCAAGGGGCTCGCCCGGGTGATCCGGCCGCTGTCCGGCCGCGTGCTGCTCGACGGCAGGCCGCTCGACGACTGGCCGACCCGGGCCGTTGCCCGCCGGATGGCGATCCTGCCGCAGCGCCCCGCCGTGCCGGACGGGATCACGATCCTCGATCTGGTGCGTCGCGGCCGGCACCCGCACCGCGGCGCGTTCGCACGCTGGAGCCCTCAGGACGAGCAGCACGTCACGGCGGCCCTCGGGGCGACCGCGCTGACCGAGCTGGCCGACCGGTCGGTCGGGGCGGTCTCCGGCGGCCAGCTGCAGCGCGCGTTCATCGCCATGGTGCTCGCCCAGGACACCCCGCTGATGCTGCTGGACGAGCCGACGACGTTCCTGGACATCGCGCACCAGCTGGAGCTGCTGGAGCTGTGCCGCCGGCTGAACCTCGAGACCGGCCGCACCCTCGTCGTCGTGCTGCACGACCTCGACCAGGCTGCTCGGTACGCGACCCATCTGGTCGCGCTCGACCGGGGCCGGGTCGTCGCGCAGGGCTCGCCCGCCGAGGTGCTCACCGCCGCGAACGTGCGCGCGACCTTCGGCATCGAGGCACTGATCGTGCCCGACCCGATCACCGGCACCCCGATGGTGGTGCCGGACACCCGGGGCCGCCGATGACGTCCGCGGACGCGGCCCGGCGGCTACGCTCGCCACGGAAGCAGCGTTCGTGCGCCGAGGACCGGTGCGGGGCGCGACCGCGCACGTGATGGGCTGGACGCATGGGCTCGAGCACACGGTCCCCGGCCGGCGGGCCCGTGATCGGCAGGCCGCCGAAGATCACCCGCGCCGACATCGCCGCGGCGGTGCTGCGGATCGGGTTCGCCGACGTCACGATCCCGCTCGTCGCCGAGCGGCTCGGGGTGACGCCGCCGACGATCTACCGGCACGTCCCCGACCGGGCGACGATGCTCTCCGAGGCGTGGGACGCCGTGGTCGAGGACATCGCGTGGCCGCCGCTCGACGGGCACTGGCGGGACGACCTGCTGGCGTACGCGCAGACGCTGTGGGACGCGCTGGCCCGGTTCCCCGGCGTGGTGTCCGCGCTGTCCACCGGCCTGATGCCCGCGCGCACGATGGACATCCTGCTGCGCCTCGCCGTGCACCTGCACCGGCAGGGCTTCGCGATGGGTGACGCGATGCTGGTGATCGACACCGTGATCGACACGGTGATCGACCACCGGCTCGGCATCGAGCGCCTGGACGGGCACACGCTCGAACCCAGCACCTCCCGGGAGCAGATGGCGTCCTCGTGGCGCGCCGGTGCCGACGACCCGCCCGAGGTCCGGCTGGCCTACGACGCGATGCGAGACGCGGTCGAGGCGCCGCCGTCGGACTGGATCGCCCGGAAGCTGACGCTGATCCTGGACGGTGCCGCGCTCCGGCAGGGTCCCGCGGGACCGTCGTGAGCCCCGGGTCCGGCCCGGCGGCGCGGGCGGGTGCGGGGCAGTCGGGTGCGGAGCGGGCGCCGACGGGGCGGAACGCCAGCAGGTTCGGGCTGCTCGCCGCGGCGCTGCTCGCCCTGGAGCTGGTCGCCGGGATGCAGTCGTACCTGCTCGCGACGCTGGCACCGGTGGTCGCCGCCGACCTCGACGCGCAGGAGTACTACGGCGTGATGACCGCGACCGCGCAGGTCGCGATGTTCCTCACCATGCCGCTCGGGCCGTACCTGCTGCACCGGTTCCGGGTCGACCGGCTGCTGCTGCACCTGACCTGGCTGAGCGTGCTGGGCGGTGCCGCGAGCGCGCTCGCACCGTCGATCGGCGTGTTCCTGCTGGGACGGGCCGCGTCCGGGCTGGCGAGCGGCGCGCTGGCGACCGTCTCGCTCGCCGCGATCGTCACCGTGCTGCCCGCCGGCTGGCGACGGGCCGTGCTCGCCGGGTACAACGCGATGTGGCTGGCGACCTCGCTGGTCGGCCCGGCGTACGCGGGGTGGATCGCGTCGGTGCTGAGCTGGCGGTGGGCGCTGGTGCTGTACCTGCCGCTGCTCGTGCTCGCCCGGGTGGTGGTCGCCCGCCGGCTCGGCGGTTCGATGCCGCCCGGCACGGACCGGGAGCGGCTGACGGTCGGTGCCGCGCTGGTGCTGGCCGGTGGTGTGGCGCTGCTCTCGGTGGTCGGGCTGACCGGGGTGCCCGCGGCGCTCGCGGCCGTGCTCGGCCTGGCCGGCACGCTGGTCGCGCTGCTCGCCGCGCGCCGGCTGCTCCCCGGCGGCATGTTCCGGCCGGCCCGGGGCCGGCCCGCGGCGCTCGCGACGATGGGGCTGGCCACGGCGTCCTACTTCGGTGCGTCCAGCCTGATCGCGATCGTCGTGCACGACCTGCTCGGCGGGACCGCGCGGGAGGTCGCGGCCGTGCTGGCCTGCGGCGGGCTCGGCTGGGCGCTGACCGGGCTGGCCGTCAGCCGGTGGCCGGCACGGGAGCCGCACGCCTACGCCCGCCGGGCCGCGGTGGGTGCGGCGCTGATCGCCGTCGGGGTGCTCGGCACCGGCCTGCCGCTCGTCCTCGACGTGGCCGCCCCGCGGGTCGGGGTGGTCCTGGTCGGCTGGTCCGTCGCCGGGGTGGGCATGGGACTGGTCTACCTGGACACGCTGAACCACATCGTCGAGGTCCCGCCCGAGACCGACGGGGTGTCGGTGCCGCGGGCCGCGGCGGCCGCGGTGCTGGTCGAGTCGATCGCCACGGCGGTGACGACGACAGCGGTGACGGCGGTCGTCGGTCGTGCCGTCGCAGGTGGGGCGGGTGCTGGTGCCGCGGTGCTCTGCCTGGCGCTCACGGTGCTGGTCGCCCTGGCGATCGTGCGGGTCGCCCCGCGCACGGTCGGCCCGGGCCCGGTCGTGCCGTCCGGGACCTGACCGGTCGGGCCGTGCGGACCGGGCGGCGGATCGGCCCCGGGTGCCGGCGCGTCGAACCGCTGGTTCCGCACCCGGGACGGGTGTGCTAGTTTCGCGCCCGAGATTGTTACTGCGTTCGGTCTCCCGTGGGGTCCTCCCCTCGTCGATCCTCGAGCGGCAGGCAAGTTTCACCGGTCACGTGGCCGGACGCACTGGTGCGTCCCGCCCCGCGGTCGAGTGTGTGCGCGGCTCGCGCTTGCCTGTAGCTGTCGACGAGTACCGCGCTTCAAATCTGAGCGGATCACCGCTGCCCACTCAGGCGTGGGCGGCGGGGCGAAGGGACACTGACGGAGATGTCAGATCGTGCACTCACCGACCAGCTGGTCGGGCTCCTGGGTGGAGCGGACAACATCGTGAGCGCAGCTCACTGCATGACGAGGATCCGGCTGGAGCTGCGGGACCGCGGCGCCGCAGACCTCACGGCGGCCGCGGCGCTGCCGGGGGTGCTCGGTGCCCGGCAGCAGGGCGCCGAGACCCAGATCGTGATCGGGAACGACGTGCCGCGGGTGTTCGCGGCGTTCGAGCAGAGCCGCGCCGCCGCGATCGGTGCCGCCGGCGCCGGCTCGGGGGCAGGTCCGGCCGGCGGTGCCGGCGCGGCGACGGCCGACCGTCCGGCGCGCAACGATCTGTTCGGCCAGTTCCTGGGCTGGCTGTCCGGGATCTTCTTCCCGGTGGTGCCGGCGCTGGCCGGCAGCGGTCTGATCAAGACCGTGCTGTCGATCCTGACCAACGTGGGCTGGATGTCGACGGACTCGCAGGAGTACCAGATCCTGTACCTGATCTCGAACGTGGTGCTGTACTTCCTGCCGTTCATGCTGGCCGTGAGCACGGCGAAGAAGTGCGGCACGTCGATGTATACGGCGCTGTGCCTCGCCGGCGCACTGATGTACCCGACGATCACCGCGGCGATCGCCGCCGGCACCACGAGCTGGTCGCTGTTCGGGCTGCCGATCCGGCTGGTGGACTACTCGTCCACGGTGATCCCGATCGTGGTGACCGTCTGGCTGACCGGCTACCTGGAGCGATGGCTGGAGCGCAAGCTGCCCGCGGTGCTGCGGGTGATGTGCCTGGTCGGCCTGGTGCTGCTGATCGCGGTGCCGATCGAGCTGTCGATCATCGGCCCGGCCGGGTCGTACCTCGGTGAGGCGATCGCCTCGGGCATCTCGTGGCTGTTCTCGCACACCTCGGTGTTCGCCGGCGTGCTGCTCGGTGCGCTGCAGGGCCCGATGGTGCTCACCGGCACCCACCTGACCGAGATCCCGCTGATCGTGCAGGAGCTCGCCGCCAACGGCGGCACCGTCATCATGCCGGTCACGATGATGGCGAACATGGCGCTGGCCGGCGGTCTGCTGGCGGTCGCGCTGAAGTGGCGGCGCTCGGGCCAGGCGCCGCTGTACTGGAGCGTGATGATCTCCGGGCTGGCCGGGATCACCGAGCCCGGGCTCTACGGCGTGGCGATCAAGTTCCGTCGGGTGTTCTACGCGTCGATCGTCGGTGGCGGTCTCGGCGGCGGCATCGTGGCCTACTCCGGGTTCCTGCAGCCGGTGGTGGCGAGCCTGGGCGTCTTCTCCCCGGCGCTGTTCACCACGGCGGACCACTTCTGGGGCTACCTGGTCGGCACGCTGGTGGCCATCGGGTCGACGTTCGTGCTGACCCTGCTGTGGCTGCCCGCCGAGGACGGCGTGCCGGCCGACGTGGACGCCGCCGCGGCCTCGGTGCCGGGCTCCGGGTCGACCGCGGTCGTCTCGGTGCAGGCGCCGTGCGCGGGCCGGGTGGTCGCGCTGTCCGAGGTGGGCGACCCGGTGTTCGCCGCCGGGACGCTCGGCCAGGGCGTCGGGTTCATCCCGACCGGTGACGTGCTGCGGGCCCCGGTGTCCGGCACGATCGTGGCGGTGCCCGCCACCGGTCACGCCATCGGGCTGCGCACCGACGACGGCACCGAGCTGCTGCTGCACATCGGGATCGACACGGTGCGGGCCGGTGGTGCCGGGTTCAGCGTGCTGGTGGACGAGGAGGACCGGATCGAGGCGGGGGAGGCCCTGGTGCAGATCGACCGTGCGGCGCTGGCCGCGGCGGGCTTCAGCGGTGACGCGCTCGTGTCGCCGATCGTGGTGACCAACCGGGCGGACGCCGAGCTGCGGTTCGCGGCCACCGGTCCGGTCGAGGCGGGTGCCGAGCTGTTCTCGCTGCCCGTCGCCCTGGAGGTGGTGACCCGATGAGCGGATCGGTGTTCCCCGAGGGGTTCCTGTGGGGCGGCGCGATCTCGGCCAACCAGGCCGAGGGGGCGTTCGACCGGGACGGCAAGGGCCTCAGCACGGCCGACGTGCTGCCCCGCGGGGTGCGCGGCGGCCCGCTGCGCACCGCGACGGACGGCGTCGAGCCGGGCGTGCTCTACCCGACCCACGACGGCGTCGGCCTCTACGACCGGTGGCGTGAGGACGTCGACCTGTTCGCGGAGCTCGGCCTGAAGGCGCTGCGGCTGTCGATCGCGTGGAGCCGGATCTTCCCGAACGGCGACGACGCGGAGCCGAACGAGGCCGGGCTGCGCTTCTACGAGGACCTGTTCCGCGCGCTGCGCGAGCGCGGCATCGAGCCGATCGTCACCCTGTCGCACTACGAGATCCCGCTGCACCTGCACGAGGCCTACAACGGCTTCGCGGACCGGCGTTGCGTGGACCTGTTCGTCCGGTACGCCCGCACCGTGTTCACCCGCTACCGCGGCCTGGTCACCTACTGGATGACCTTCAACGAGATCAACGGCTTCCCGCACAACCCGTGGGACAGCGGTGCGGTGCGCTCGGACGACCCGGCCGTGATCGCGCAGGCCGGCTACCACATGCTGCTCGCCTCGGCGCAGGCGGTGCGGGCGGGGCACGAGATCGACCCGGCGAACCAGGTCGGCGCGATGATCGGCATGATCCCGATCTACCCGCACACCTGCGCACCCCGGGACGTGCTGCTCGCCCAGCGCACCATGGAGCCGGCCTTCCGGTACGCCACCACGATGAGCCGCGGCGCCCTGCCGCCGCACCACCTCGGTTCGCTCGCGCGTGCCGGGATCGAGCTGGACACCCGGCCGTCGGACGCCGAGGACCTGCTGGCCGGCACGGTGGACTACCTCTCGTTCAGCTACTACATGTCGCTGACCGCCTCGGCCGACCCCGCGCTGCTCGACCAGCAGAAGGGGCTGTTCATCAAGGCGCTGGACAACCCCTACCTGTCCCGGACCGAGTGGGGCTGGCAGAACGACCCGGACGGGCTGCGCTGGGTGCTGAACGAGCTGTACCAGCGGTTCGGCAAGCCGCTGCTGATCGCGGAGAACGGCCTGGGCGCCACCGACCGGCTCACCGCCGAGGGCACCGTGCGCGACCCGTACCGGGTGACCTACCTGCGTGACCACCTGCGCACGATGGGCGAGGCGATCGCCGAGGACGGCGTCCAGGTCATCGGGTACACCATGTGGGGGTTCATCGATCTGGTGAGTGCGTCGACCGGTGAGATGAGCAAGCGCTACGGGGTGATCTATGTGGACCGGGACGACGACGGTGCGGGAACCTTGCAGCGCTACCGCAAGGACTCGTTCGACTGGTACCGCCGCGTGATCGCGACGAACGGGGCGGACCTGGGCTGACCCGGTGGCCGGCAGGGGGGACGAGGACCGACGGAACCGACCCGTGGACGGCGGAGTGTGATGCGCGTACGCAAGGTCTACAACAACAACATCGTGCTCGCCGTCCAGGAGGACGGCAACGAGATGATCCTGCTCGGCCGGAGCATCGGGTTCAACACCCGACCCGGCCAGGAGGTGACGCCCGGGCACGTCGAGCGGCTCTTCGTCCCCCTGGCCGGCCGCGACTCCGACAGCGTGGCCCGGCTGGTCGCCCAGCTGTCGATCGACGACGTGCGGCTGGCCACCGAGATCGCCGAGGCGGGCCGGGAGACGTTCTCCCTGCCGTTGCACGAGCGGGTGGTGCTGCCCCTCGCCGACCACCTCAAGTTCGCGATCGAGCGGGTCGGTACCGGGCTGGTGGTCGAGAGCCCGTTCGAGTTCGAGGTGCCCACGTTCTACCCGAGGGAGACCGAGCTGGCCCGGTGGGCGCTGCGGCACGTCGCGGAGACCCGCGGCGTGCAGCTGCCCGCCGGCGAGGTGATCCCGCTGGCGCTGCACTTCGTGAACGGGCAGTTCAGCAGCGGGGACGTGTCCAAGGCGATCAGCTACACCACGCTGTTCGGCGACATCGTGGCCGAGGTGGTGGCGGCGCAGGAGAACCGGAGCATCCGCGAGCCGTTGGCGGTGTCCCGGCTGATCACCCACCTGCGCTACCTGATCGTCCGCAAGGAGCAGGGCGGGTCGCCGGAGACCCCGCAGTTCCAGCAGATGGGCGAGAGCTTCCGGACCGCCCACCCCGCCGCCTGGGCGACGGCTGTCCGGATCGCCGACCGGCTGTCGACGGCGCTCGGGCAGCCGGTGCTGGACGACGAGGTGCTCTACATCGCCCTGCACGTGGCGCGGGCGGGGGTGGGGTAGCGGGCCGGGTGCTGCCATCATCGGTCCATGGCCACCGACTGCACGTTCTGCCGGATCGCCGCCCGCGAGCTCGACGCCTCCGTCGTGCACGAGTCCGCGACGGTGCTGGCCTTCATGGACATCGATCCGGTGACCGCCGGTCACGTGCTCGTGGTGCCGAAGGCGCATCTGCCCGGGCTCGCGGACCTCTCCGACGACCTGGCCACGGAGCTGTTCGGGGCGGCCCGGGCGGTCGCGGCCGCGCTGCGCCGGTCGTCGCTGCGGTGCGAGGGGATCAACCTGTTCTACGCCGACGGCGAGGCCGCCTTCCAGGAGGTCTTCCACTCCCACCTGCACGTGTTCCCCCGGTGGGCGGGCGACGGCTTCACGATCGCTGCGCGGTGGGGCAGCCACCCGGAGCGGACGGCGCTCGACGCGCAGGCCGCGGCGATCCGGGCCGCGCTCGGGACCGGGGCCTGATGCGCGGTGCCTCGCACCCCTGAGGCGGCTCAGGCGGAGGCCGAGGTCTCCGTCGCGCCCGCGTCGAGCGGGTCGTGCGTCGCCGCCCAGCTGGCGAGCAGCGCGAGCGCGTCCTCGCTCGGGCTGCCGGGCTCGGCGGTGTAGACGATCAGGACGAGCCCGGGGTCGGACGGGAACTCCATCGCCTCGAAGTTGAGGTCGAGGTCGCCGACGACCGGGTGGTGCAGCTTCTTGATCCCGGTGCGGTGGAACCGCACGTCGTGCTTGGCCCACCACTGCCGGAACTCCGGGCTGCGCGTGGACAGCTCGCCGATCAGGTCGCTCAGCCCCTTGTCGTGCGGGTTGCGGGCGGCCTCCGCGCGCAGGTAGGCGGCCACGTCGGCGGCGGCGCGCTCCCACTCGCGCCAGAACGTGCGTGCGGCCGGGGCGAGGAACATGAACCGGGCGCCGTTCGCGGGCCGGCGCGGGTCGACGAACGTCTGCTGGTGCAGGGCGCGCGCCAGACGGTTGGTGGCGAGCATGTCGTGCCGGGCGTTGCGCACCCACGCGGGTGCGTCGTCGATCGCGTCCAGCACCTGCCGGATCGAGGAGCGGATCCGTGGCGGGGCCGGCCGCCGGCGCGGGACCGGGCCGCTGTTCGCCCGGCGGGCCAGGTCGAACAGGTGCTCGTGCTCGGCCTCGTCCAGCTGCAGGGCGCGGGCGATGTTGCTCAGCACGCTCTCCGAGGCCCCGGCGAGGTTCCCGCGCTCCAGGCGGGTGTAGTAGTCGACCGAGACGCCGGCGAGCATGGCGACCTCTTCCCGGCGCAGGCCGGCCACCCGTCGGTTGCCGCCGTACGCGGGCAGCCCTGCGTCGCCGGGGCCGAGGCGCGCGCGGCGGGTGGTGAGGAAGTCGCGGACCTCCGCCTTCTCGTCCATGCACCCACGGTAGGCGTGCACCGCGACCGGAGGGAGGTTCCCGCAGTACCCGGAAGACCAGGGGCTCCCGGACCGCTCCGTCCCGGTCTTCCATGGTCCGGACAGCTCCTGCCGATCCCCCGAGGAAGAGGCCACCGACCTCATGAAGGCCACATTCATGTACGGCGCCGGCGACGTGCGCGTCCAGGACGCGCCGGACCCGGTGATCACGGCGCCCACGGACGCGATCGTCC
The DNA here is from genome assembly GCA_036404115.1 of Cellulomonas sp. Classification (GTDB taxonomy): domain Bacteria; phylum Actinomycetota; class Actinomycetes; order Actinomycetales; family Cellulomonadaceae; genus Cellulomonas. The sequence continues at coordinate 34,114 of DASWPG010000023.1, read as the reverse complement.
GCACGGTGCGCTCCTGCATCTGCGGTTCCGACCTGCACCCCTACCACTCCATGCCGGCCTCCGGGCACGGCAGCCCGATGGGGCACGAGCTGATCGGCGTGGTCGAGGAGACCGGCGCCGCGGTCCGCACCGTGCGCCCCGGCGACTTCGTCATCGTGCCGTTCGCGTTCAGCGACAACACCTGCGTGTACTGCCGCGAGGGCCTGCACACCGCCTGCCAGCACGGCGGCTGGTACGGCAACGACGAGAACGGCGGCCTGCAGGCCGAGCTGGCCCGCATCCCGCAGGCGGACGGCTCGCTGGTCGCGGTGCCCGACGTCGACCCGGCGACCGCTGACGAGAGCCTGCTCGCCTCGCTGCTCACCCTGTCCGACGTGTACCTGACCGGCTACCACGCGGCCCACATGGGCCAGGTCGCACCGGGACGCACGGTGACCGTGATCGGGGACGGTGCGGTCGGCCTGGGCGCCGTGCTCGCCGCCCGGCAGCTCGGCGCCGAGCGGATCATCCTGATGGGTCGGCACCGGGCCCGGACCGACCTCGGCGTCCGGTTCGGCGCGACCGACGTGGTCGCCGAGCGCGGCGCCGAGGGCATCGCCCGGGTGCTGGACCTCACCGGCGGTGAGGGCAGCCACGTCGTGCTGGAGGCCGTCGGGCACATGCCGGCCTACGAGCAGGCGTTCGGCATCGTCCGCCCCGGCGGCATCATCAGCCGCGTCGGCGTGCCGCAGTACGAGTCGGCGCCGATCGGCTTCGGCTCGCTGTTCGGCAAGAACGCGCGCCTGGCCGGTGGCCCGGCGCCGGTGCGGGCCTACCTGGAGGACGCGGTCGCCGAGGTGCTCGCCGGTCGGATCGAGCCCGGTCTGGTGTTCGACCGCACCGTGCCGCTGGCCGAGGTGCCCGCCGGCTATGCGGCGATGGACGACCGCAGCGCGCTCAAGGTGATGGTCCGGCCGTAGCAGGCACCCCGATCCACGGCCCGGCCGCCGCCGCCGGTGAGCGCGGTGGTCGGGCCGTCGGCCTGCGCGCGGTGCGTCGTCGGCCGACCTGTCCCGAGGAGCTCTCGCCGTGAGCACGGTTCCCGGTGCCGCAGCGCCTGCGGCCCACCGCGGGACGATCCTGACGATCGTCCTCGCGAGCTACTTCATGATCCTCCTGGACAGCTCGGTGGTCTTCACCGCGCTGCCCGGCCTGCAGGCCGACCTCGGCCTGACCGCGAGCCGGCTGTCCTGGGTGCAGGACGCCTACACGCTGGTCTTCGGCGGGCTGCTGCTGCTCGGCGCCCGCGCCGGGGACCTGCTCGGCCGCCGCCGGGTGTTCGTGCTCGGCCTGGCCGTGTTCACCCTCGCCTCGCTGCTGATCGGGCTGGCCCCGACCGGTGGGTGGATCGTCGCCGGTCGCGCGCTGCAGGGGATCGGTGCGGCGGTCGTCGCGCCGTCCTCGCTGTCCCTGCTGACCGCGAGCTTCCCCGAGGGCCCGGACCGTTCCCGCGCGGTCGCCTGGTACGGCGCGACCGCCGGGATCGGTGCCAGCCTGGGCCTGGTGGTCGGCGGCGCGTGCGCGCACCTGCTGTCCTGGCGGGCCGGCTTCTTCCTGAACGTGCCGATCGGGATCGCCATGATGCTGCTGGCGCCCCGGTACCTGCCGGAGTCGCCGACCGCGCGGGGACGGTTCGACCTGGTCGGTGCCGTCACCGCGACCCTGGGCGTCGGCGCGCTGGTGCTGGCCGTGGTGCACGCCGCCGAGTCCGGCTGGTCGTCACCGGTCACGATCGGTGCGCTGGTCGCCGGGGCGGTGCTGCTCTGGCTGCTGGTGGCGAACGAGTCGCGTGCGGTGCAGCCGATCCTGCCGCTGCGACTGTTCGCCAGCCGCGAGCGCACCGGCGCCTATCTGGCCCGGTTCTGCTACCTGGGCGCGATGGTCGGCTTCTTCTACTTCACCACCCAGCTGCTGCAGGAGGTGCTCGGCTGGAACCCCCTGCAGGCCGGCCTGGGGTTCCTGCCGATGACGACGGTCAACTTCGCCGTGGCAATGGGGATCCCCCGGCTGACCCGCCGGGTCGGCGGCACCGTCCCGCTGGTGGCGGGCATCACGGTGACACTGGCCGGCCTGTACTGGCTCAGCCGCGTGCAGGTCGGCGACGGGTACCTCACCGGCATCGCGCTGCCGATGCTGCTGGTCGGCGCCGGTCAGGGCCTCGCGTTCGCACCGCTCACCTCGGCCGGCATCTCCGGTGCCACTGCACAGGACGCGGGCGCCGCGTCGGGGCTGATGAACACGTTCCACCAGGTCGGCATGTCGCTCGGGCTGGCCGTCCTGGTGGCGGTCGCCGCGCGGGTGCCCCGACCCGCCGGCCGCGGCGTGGACCAGGCCGCGACCCTGGTCGCCCGGGTCGACGCGGCCCTGACCGCCGGCAGCGTGCTGCTCGTGCTCAGCCTGGTCGCGGCGCTCGCCCTGATCGTGCCGCAGCCCTGGCGGGCTCGCCCCGCCGTCAGGCCTCCGGGATCTCCCGCGCCCACCCCTCGCGGGTGACCGTCGCCGGGTCGGGCCCGCCGCGCACCCCGGTGTCCAGCGCGTCGATCGCGGCCAGCTCGTCGGTGCTCAGCGCGAAGCCCTGCACGTCCAGGTTCTCGGCGATCCGGGCCGGGTCCACCGACTTGGGGATCGCGGACCGGCCCTGCTGAAGGTGCCAGCGCAGCATCACCTGCGCGGCGGTCCGACCGTGCGCCCGGCCGATCGCGGCCAGCACCGGATCGGCGAGGGTGCTGCGGCGCTCGGACCCCCAGCCCGGGTAGAAGGTGATCCCGCCGATCGGGGACCATGCCTGGGAGAGGATGCCGAGCTCGGCGTCCTTGGCCAGCAGCTCGGAGCTGCGGAAGTACGGGTGCACCTCGATCTGGTTCACGGCCGGCACGACCTCGGCGGTGGCCAGCAGCCGGTCGAGGTCCACCGGCCGGAAGTTGCTGACGCCGATCGCCCGCACCCGCCCCTCCGCGAGCAGGCTCTCCAGCGCCCGGTAGGCCGCCGCCGCCACCTCGGGCTCGGCCGGCAGCGGCTGGTGCAGGATCAGCAGGTCGATCCGGTCGACACCGAGCTTGCCGACGGCCTTGTCGAACGCGTGCCGGGTCCGGTCGTAGCCGTAGTCGCTCACCCAGACCTTCGTCTCGATCAGGACCTCGTCCCGGGGCACGCCCGAGCGGCGGATGCCCTCGCCGACCTCGCGCTCGTTGCCGTAGGCCGCGGCGGTGTCGAGATGCCGGTAGCCGGTGGCCAGGGCGGTCTCGACCGCGGCGACGGTCTGGTCCGGCGGGGTCTGGAAGACGCCGAAGCCGATCGCGGGCAGCACGACGCCGTTGTTCAGGGTGAGGGTGGTGGGGGTCATGGGATCGACGGTACGGAGGCCGCCGGTGGCGAGGGAGGGTGCGTCGTTACCCCGGTCGTGGTCCCGCCCACGGGCGCGTCCGGATCGATACGCTCCCGGTATGCCCCCGCGACCGTGTCGACCGCCTGCGGGCGTGCCCGCACCGACGGACCGGACGGCTCGGCGCGGCTGCGAGGGACGGCGCCGCCGGTGACGATCGACCTGACCGGTCCGGTCCGTCCGGAACCGGACGACCGCGCCGCGCACGACGAGCCCGCGACCCCGCTGCTGCTCGGCGTCCCGCAGGTCCCGACCTGGCACGTCCCGCGGACCCTGCTCCGCGACCCGTTCGCCGCCGACGCCTCGCTGGTGCTGGTGCACGGACCCGCCGGGTCGGGCAAGTCGATGGCGCTGGCGGCGTGGGCGCGGTCGGCGCTGCCCTCCGACCGGGCGGTGGTCTGGCTGGACCTCACGGTGGGGACCACACCGGGGTCGTTGTGGGGTCGGCTGCGCGCGACCCTCGCCGAGGCCGGTCTGCTGGAGCCCGCGCAGGAGATGCGCGGCGCGGCCGGTCGGGCGGCGCGGGTGGCGGAGGACCTGGCCGGGCTGACCCGGCCGGTGACGGTGGTCCTGGACGGCTACCAGGCGGTCGGCGGTGCGGAGGTGGACGCCGCGCTGGTCCGGGCGCTGCGCGGCGCCGACCGGTTGCAGGTGGCGGTGGCGACCCGGAGCGACCCGGTGCGGCTGCGCACCGAGGGCGAGCTGGTGCTGGACCTGGTCGAGGTCGGCCCGGCCGAGCTGCGGTTCGACCGGGGCGAGGTCGCCGCGCTGCTGGCGCACGCGGAGGTGCAGGTGCGGGCCGAGGCGGTCGAGACCGTGCGGGCCGGGACCGACGGGCTGGCGATCGCGGTGCGCGCGGTGGCGATCGTGGCGGCGCACCGCGACCCGGACCTGACGCCGGAACGGGCCGGCGAGCTGGCGGCAGCCGTCGCGCACGGCGTGGTGGAGATGCTCGCGACGGACCGCGCCGGGTCGGCCTACCTGGCGGCGGCCCGTCGGGCGTCGGTGGCCGAGGTGCTGACCCCGGAGCTGGCGGCGGCCCTCGCGCCGGACCTGCCGGGGAGCCTGCTGGACCGGTTCGAGGCGGACGGGCTGGGCGCCTGGCAGGAGGAGTCCGCCGGGCCGGTGTTCGTGCTGACCCCTGTCGTGCGCGGCGCGTTGCGGTCCGAGCTCGACCGGGCCGACCCCGGAGCCGTGGACGGTCTGCTGCGGGTGGTCATGGCCCAGGCGATCGAGGCGGACCAGCCGTACCGGGCGCTGCGGGCCGCGATCGAGACCCGGGACCTCGACCTGGTCACGGTGGCGTCGATCTCGGTCTGGGCGGTGGGTGAGGAGCGGGACGTCGCCGAGGTGATCGTCCAGGTGGAGTCGCTGCCGCTGCCCGCGGTCGCCGCCCGGCCCCTGCTGGCCATGATGCTCGCGGTGTTCTACAACAGCCGGGCCGAGCACCGGGTCCGGGCGCTGGAGTGGTTCGCGCTCGCGGCGGGTGCGTTCGGTGTCCGGGCGCTGCGCGCGGAACCCGCCGAGCGGGTGGTGCTGCGGACGGGGGAGAGCGCGGCGATGCGGCTGCTCGGTCGGGGTCGGCGGGCGGCGTCGGCCGCGCACGCCGCGCTGGACCAGCTCGCCGTGCTGCGCCCCGGGCAGGACGCCACCGTGGACGCCCTGGCGACGATGATGCACCGCCACCTCGGGATCTCCCTGGTCGCCGGGGGCGAGATCGCGGCGGGTACCCGGGCGATCGAGCACTCGCTGGCGCTGGACCGGCCGGGCACGCCGTCGGCGTTCACCTCGCTCGGTCTGCTGGCCGGTTTCGCAGCGGCGCAGGGGGAGATGGCCGCTGCGCGCTCGCTGGCGGCGGCCGCGGCCCAGATCGAGCCGCCCGCCCGGCTGGACATGCCCTACGCCCGGGCACCCCTGGAGCTCGCCCGGATTCACCTGGCTATCGAGGACGGCGACCTGGCCCGAGCCGCCGACCTGCTGCGGGCGATGGAGGTCGAGCTGCGCACCAACGAGTTCTGGCCGGCGTTCGCCGAGGTGCAGGCGACCGTCGACCTGTGGTGCGGGCGGGCGGCGGCCGGCGCCGAGGCGCTGTCCCAGACGATGCGCCGTGGGCTGCGCGCACCGGCGACCGCCGCGTGGCGAGCCCGGCTCGTCGCCGCCCGGGCGGTCCTCGCGCTCGCCGCGGGCCAGAGCGAGCGGGCGCGGACCCTGCTCCAGGACCTGCCGGCGGACTGCCCGGCGGCCCGGACCACCCGGGCCCGGGTGCTGCTGTCCACCGGTCGGGTCGCCGAGGGCACCGGCCTGCTGGCGTCGCCCGACCTGCCGGAGGAGGGCGACCGGTCCCGGGTGGCCCGCCGGCTGATGCTCGCGACCGTCGCGGCGGCGGACGGCCGGCAGCAGGTGGCGCTGTCGGTGCTGCGCGAGGCCGCCGCGTTGGTGGCCGCGGGCGGGTCGCGGACCGCCTGGCTGCTGCTGACCGCGCCGGAGCGGGACCGGCTGCGCGACCTCGCCCACCGGTCCGGCGACCGCGACCTGCGTGTGCTGCTGGCCGGCGCGGACGACATCCCCGCGCCGCTGCGCGACGGCGACCGCACGGTCGACCTGACCGAGCGCGAGCTGGTGGTGCTCCGGCACCTGGCCGACGGCACGGAGCTGGCGGCGCTCGCGGTGGAGCTGCACGTCTCGCACAACACCGTGAAGAGCCAGGTGCGCAGCGTGTATCGCAAGCTCGGCGTGCGCAGCCGGGCCGATGCGGTGTCCCGCGCCCGGGAGCTGGGACTGCTGTAGCGGCGCACGTCGCCCCGCTCCGGATCGGGTGACCGGGCGGGCGGGAGCGGGGCGCACGACCGGCGTGGTCAGGAGCGGCGACGGACCGGCCCGGCGACGGCCGCGGGGGACATCGTGCCGGCGGCTCCGTGCCGCACCTCGGTAGCACCGGGCCCGCCACGGACCGGTCGTCGTCGCGCATCCGGAGCTCGATCGCGATCTTCCCGCCGCGGACCTCTGCCGGTGCGGCACCGGGCTCGTCCGGCAGCGAGCCGAGCAGCTCGGTCCACCGGCGTGCGGCTCGGGCGCCTTCGCGCCGGACGCGTCCCGGAGGCAGGCGCGCACGCGCGACGTCCAGCACGTACCGGGCGATCGGCGGGACGATGTCCACGTCGACGAACGACTCGTCGCCCCGGAGGACCAGAGCCCATGCCGTCCGCGAGCTGGTCGCGTCGGTCTCGTCGATCTGGGCGCGCACCTTCGCCGATCGCTCCTCGAGGCCGTCCTTCTGCTCAGGTCCTGCCGCCCGGACCGAGCCCGTCGAGCTGCTCGGGCTGCGCGGAACGCCTCGTCAGCGCACCCGGGATCACCGTGGGGACTCCTTCCACAGGTATGGAAGGACTATCCTCACGGAACGGGTAAGCGCATCCCCGGCCGAGACCGAGCCGTGCACCACGGCGCGCAGGTGTCCTGTCGGGAGCATGAACGGCAAGGGAAGGTCGCACAGGTGCCGACGGAGCTCTCCGGGTCGCCCTCGGCGGACGATCCGTGGACGAGGACGACCGGTACAGGCGTCTGCGTCTGCCAGGACGGGTGCGTCAGCGCCGTCGTCCGGCGGAGCGGAGCCGTGTCGCGGGGGCCTCACGGTCCCCGGGGCTGCCCGTGAGGAGCGGACGGGTGGCAGGAGGACGAGCCCTGGCGTGGACCCGGCGGTCGGACGCGCTCGTCGTCCGGATGCCGCGGTGGGGACGTGTGCTGCTCGCGACGGTGTCTGTGCTGGTCGGTGCGGCCCTCGCGCTGCGGCCCACGACTGCGCTCGGCCTGCTGGCGCTCCTGTTCGGCGTGGCCCTCGTCCTCACCGGGCTGCTGGAGCTGGTCGGCGGGGGAGGGCGGGCCGGTGCGGAGGCTCCGCCGCGCTGGCGGCTGGCTGCTGCGGTGCTCTGGGTGCTCGCGGGTCTGGTCGTGCTGCTCTGGACCGGGCTGACGGTCCGGGCGCTCGCCGTCGTCGTGGCGGTCGCCCTGATCGCGAACGGGCTGTCCTCGGTCGGCGGGGCGTTCCGCCGGGGGGCGACGGCGGATGCCCGGGCGACGGCCGCGCTGCTCGGGGCGGCCGGCACGGTGCTCGGGCTGGTCGCGCTGCTGTGGCCCGACATCACCCTGCTGGCCGCCGCGATCGCGCTCGGTGTGCGCATGGTGCTCGCTGGGCTGCTGGAGCTCTGGGACGTCGCGACCGGCCGACCCACGGATCGCCGCCCGGCACCGCCGTCGCGGCGGCGCCGGTGGCTGCGCACCACCGGCGCCGCGCTGGCCGTCGTCGTGGCGCTCGTGCTCGCCGGCGTGAGCGCAGCGTGGCACGACCCGGTCGCGGTGGTCGACGACTTCTATGCCACGCCCCGGACCGTGCCGTCCGAACCGGGACAGCTCATCCGCTACGAGGAGTTCACCCGGGGGGTCCCCGACGGCGCCACGGCCTGGCGCATCCTCTACACCACCACGGGTGCGGACGGGTCGGCGGCCGTCGCCAGCGGGCTGGTGGTCGTCCCCGACGACGGTTCCGGCGACTACCCGGTGATCGACTGGGCGCACGGGACCACCGGGTATGCGCGCGACTGCGCGCCCTCGCTGCTGACGGAGCCGTTCGAGTCGGGCGCGCTGTTCCTGCTGCCCGAGATCATCGAGAACGGCTGGGCGCTGGTCGCGACCGACTACATCGGGCTCGGTGCCGAGGGGGCCCACCCCTACCTGGTCGGTGACGCGAGCGCCTACGCCACGCTCGACGCGCGACGGGCGGCCGCCCAGATCACCGAGGCGCAGCTCGGCGACCAGACCGTGGTCTGGGGCCACTCGCAGGGCGGCGGCGCGGCGCTGTGGACCGGGGCGCTCGCTGAGGAGTACGCGCCGGACGTGCCGCTGTCCGGCGTGGTCGCCCTCGCGCCGGCGACGAACCTGCCGGTGCTGATGGACGAGATGGCCGACATGCTCGGCGGCAGCATCCTGGAAGCCTTCACGATCGCGGCCTACATCGAGACCTACGACGACGTGACCTACGCGAACACGGTCCGCACCGGTGCCCAGGTGACCGTGCAGGAGGTGGCGGAACGCTGCCTGTCCGAGTCGTCCAGCTATGTGTCGGTGCTGGACGCCCTGGGCATGGTGACGGACCCGGACCTCCTCGTGAGCGACGACGACGGCACCGGGGCCTTCCAGGAGCACCTGGCGGAGAACGTCCCGCCCGCGACGATCTCGGTGCCGGTGCTGCTGGGCCAGGGAGCGGACGACTCCGTGGTGGACCCCGCGATGCAGGCGGCGTACGTGGCCTCCGTGTGCGCCGAGGGCGAGCAGGTCGACTACCGGACCTACGCGGGCCGGGACCACGTGCCGCTCGTGCAGGAGGACTCGCCGCTGGTGCCGCAGCTGATCGAGTGGACCGCCGCCCGGTTCGCGGGGGAGCCGGCCACCGACGGCTGCACGCAGAGCTCGTACTGACCCATCGGCGGTGCCCGGCCGCCCCGACCGGGTGCGTCGGGGCCCGGTCGGGGCCGCCGCATGCCGCTGCCCGGTACGGGTCAGGGTCCTCGACCAGGCACAATGGTCCCGGGAGCACCCACGCACGGACGCGAGAGGAACCACCATGGCAGCAGCGGCCCTGTACCTCGGAGTCGCGCTGCTCGGCGGGCTGGTGGCGGTGCTGCTGCGCCTGCCGCCGCTGGTCGGCTTCCTCGCCGCGGGCTTCGCGCTCGGCGCCGGCGGCGCCCCGGAGCTGCCCTATCTGGAACCGGTCGCCGACCTCGGCGTGGTGCTGCTGCTGTTCGCGATCGGGCTGAAGCTCGACGTGCGCACCCTGCTGCGCCGGGAGATCTGGCTGACCACCGTGGTGCACCTGACGATCAGCGTCGCGATCGCGGTCGGGTTCCTCGGGCTGCTCGCCGTGATCGGGTTCGGGCACGTGTCCGGCGAGTCGTTCAGCGCGCTGGCACTGGTCGGGTTCGCGCTGTCGTTCTCCTCGACCGTGTTCGTGATCAAGGTGCTCGACGACCGCTCCGACACCACCGCGCTGTACGGCCGGATCGCCGTCGGCGTGCTGGTGATGCAGGACGTGGCCGCGGTGATCTTCCTGTCGCTGTCCAGCGGCGAGCCGCCCAGCCCGTGGGCGGCCCTGCTGGTGCTGCTGATACCCGGCGCCTGGGTGCTGCACCGGATCTGGGACCACGCCGGGCACGGCGAGCTGCAGGCGCTGTTCGGCGTGTCCGTCGCCGTGGTGCTCGGCTACGGGCTGTTCGAGCTGGTCGGCATCGACGGGGACGTCGGCGCCCTGGTGGTCGGCGTGCTGCTGTCCTCGCACCGGCAGGCCGCCGAGCTCTCCCGGTCCCTGATGACGTTCAAGGACCTGATGCTGGTCGCGTTCTTCGTGCAGATCGGCCTGCACGGCACGCCGCACCTGCTGGAGATCGGCCTCGCGCTGCTCCTGCTGGTCCTGCTGCCGTTCCAGGTCGCCGCCTACGCCGGGGTGCTCTGGCTGATGCGGCTGCGCCGGCGGACCTCCTTCCTCACCGGGCTGGTGCTGTCGAACTTCTCCGAGTTCGGCATCATCGTCGCCTCGGTCGGAGCCACCGCGGGGCTGCTGGACGAGCAGTGGGTGGTGGTGATCTCGCTTGCGGTCGCGTTCAGCTTCGGGCTGTCCGCCATCGTGAACCGGCGCGGGGTCGAGCTGGCCACCCGGCTCAGCCGGCTGCTGCCGGTGCGGGACGCGTTCCGGCTGCACCCGGACGACCGGCTGGTCGACATCGGCGAGGCCGATGCGCTGGTGCTCGGGCTCGGCCGGGTCGGCGCCGCCACCTATGCCCGGCTGCGGGACGAGTACGGGCTCTCGGTGGTCGGCGTGGAGCACGACACCACCCGGGTGGCCGCGCTGGAGGACGAGGGCTACGCCGTGCTGCGCGCCGACGCCACCGACCTGGAGTTCTGGGCCCGGGTGCAGCGGGCCGGCCGGGTGAAGGTCGCTGTGCTGGCGATGCCGTTCCACAACGCCAACCTGATCGCGCTGGCCAGGTTGAAGGCGGCCGGCTTCACCGGACGGGTCGCCGCGGTGGCCCGGTACGACGACGACGTCGCCGAGCTGGAGCGGCACGGCGCGGACTCGGTGTTCCACCTGTACGGGTCGGCCGGCTTCGCGCTCGCGGACCACGCCGCCGAGGTGCTGCTCGACGGGCACGGCGGGCACGGCGGTCACGGGCACCCGGGCGACGACGGGACCGGTCCGACCCACCCGCCGGCCCGGCCGGGACAGGACCGCGACGTGCTCGACCCGCTGCGGCGGGGCGCGGAGCCGGCGTAGCCGACGCGTCGCGGACGGGCGCCGCGCCCGGCCGGCTCAGCCGCAGGTGTCGCAGATCCCGGTGGCCGGCAGCACCATGTAGCAGGTCGGGCAGAGCGTCACCGGCCGGTCCTGCTCGGCGATCCGGCGTGCGGTCGCGGACGGGGTGCGCGGTGCGCGCTCGGCGCGGGGTGCCCGGGTCCGGGGGGCGGCTGCGCGTGCGGCGCGGACCGGCGTCTCGGGGCGGGCGGGCCCGGTCGTCCCGAAGCCGCACCGGCGCAGCACGTCGGCCGTGGCGACCTTGCCGTCCGCGAAGTCCTCGGCCATCGCGACCCGGCCGGTGGCGTAGCGGTGCGCGACGCCGAGCACCGCCTGGGCGTCGTACTCGGTGCCCTCGTGGTGGAACGTGACGGACGGGTCTGGCCGGAACCCGTAGACGCCGAGGAAGCCGTCGGCCCCCCGGTCGTCGTACTCGGCGATGGCTTGCAGGACGTGCTGCCGCGTGACGGCGGAGAAGGTGGCCACGTCCGTCAAGGATAGTCCGCGGCGGAGGAGCCCCCGTCTAGCATCGGGGCATGCCCATCCCTGAGTTCGTCCTCGCCGCCCGGGAGAAGATCGGCCACGACCTGATGTGGTTGTCCGGGGTCAGCGCCGTCGTGCTGCGTCCGGGGCCGGCCGGGCCGGACCACCCCGAGGTGCTGCTGGTCCGGCGCGCCGACAACGGGGCCTGGACCCCGGTCACCGGGGTGATCGACCCGGGGGAGGAGCCGGCGGTCGCCGGGGCGCGCGAGGTGCTGGAGGAGACCGAGGTGGTCGCCGTGCCCGAACGGCTCGCCTGGGTGCACGTGCTGCCCGAGATGACGCACGTGAACGGCGACCGGGCGCAGTACCTCGACCTGACGTTCCGGTTCCGCTGGGTCTCGGGGGAGCCGGGGCCGGGCGACGGCGAGAACACCGAGGCACGCTGGTACACCCTGGACGCGCTGCCCCCGATGGCGCCGGACCACCTCGCGCGGGTCGAGCACGCCCTGGCGGCCGAGGGCCCCTGCGTCTACGTGGGCTGATCCGTGCGGGCGGACTTCGCCGCGTAGAGGGCCACGTCCGCGCGGTCCAGCAGGTCACGCACGGTGTCGGTCGGGGTCGCGACCGCCAGGCCGGCGCTCCACGGGGCCGGTGCGACGGCGCGGGCGTCCACCAGCCACCCGCAGGCCGCGTCGGCATCCCGGCCCGGCAGCACCAGCACGAACTCGTCGCCACCGGTGCGTCCCACCGCGTCGTGCCGCCCGAGCAGCCCGCGCCAGCCGCGCACCAGGTCGGCCAGCACCTCGTCGCCGGCCAGGTGCCCGCGGGTGTCGTTGATCGCCTTGAACTGGTCCACGTCCACCGAGACCACCGCGAGCGCGCTGCCGGTCCGGTGCGCGGCGCCCAGCTCGGCGTCCAGCCGGTGCATCAGGGCGCCCCGGGTCAGCGCGCCGGTCAGGTCGTCGGTGCTGGCGTAGCGGCGCAGCCAGTGCGTGACGTAGTTGAACAGTCCCGTGCTGGCGACCAGGGCGACCAGCACCACGAACCAGCTGATCGGGTGGAACGGTGCCGGCGCCAGGGCCATCCCGGCGGTGATCACCGCGAGGCACAGGCACGCGAACGCTGCGGCGATCGGCGTCGGGAACGCGTACACCGCGAACTGCGCCACCGCGATCAGGCCGACCGAGACCACCACCAGCCCCTCGGAGGTCTGACAGCTCGCGAGCAGCACCCCCGCGCCGAGCACCGCCGTCCCGAGCGTGACCAGCATCGACCACCGCCGCGGCGGCGCCAGCACCAGGGCGGCGGACAGTGCGAGCAGCAGGCTGGCGACCAGGAACCAGCGCAGCACCGGGGTCGTCGGGTCGAGCGGCCAGAACCCGCCGCCGAGCGCCAGCAGGCCCAGCACCACCAGCGCCAGCGCCAGGTCGCTCCGACGTGCGTACAGCAGCGGGAGGTGCTCGTGCCCCCGCAGCGCACCCAGGTCGGCTCCCATGTCGGAATTGTGGGCATTTGCGGTCGTTCCGGGGAGACGGGAGACGGGTGAGATCGCAGCCGGACCGGGTGAGAACGCCCCGTACCCTGGTCGACGTGCCACGTGCCGCCCGGATCGGATCGGTTGCCGCCCTGGTCGGCGCCACGCTGTTCTGGGCGATCAACTACGTCGTCGGTGCCGCCGCTGTGCGCGAGGTCAGCCCCGTCTCGCTGACCGCCCTGCGCTGGTCGCTCGCCGTGCTGCCGCTGTTCGCGGTCGCGCAGGTGGTCGAACGGCCGGACTGGCCGGCGGTGCTGCGTCGCTGGCGCCGGCAGCTCCTGCTCGCGACTGTCGGCATGGTCGGGTACGCGCTGTTCGTCTACTCGGCGCTCCAGCACACCTCCTCGGTGAACGCCTCCCTGGTCAATGCCCTCAACCCCGCGCTGATCGCCCTGCTCGCGGCGGTCGTCGCCCACCGCCGGCCCGCCGGGCGCACCGTCGTCGGGACGCTGGTCGGGCTGGTCGGCGTGCTGGTGGTCATCACCGGCGGACGGCTGACCGAGCTGGTGCACCTGGACCTCAACGTCGGTGACCTGCTGATGCTCGGCGCGATCCTGGTGTGGAGCGTCTACACCATCGGCGGACGCGGGCTGGTCGGGGTGCCGCCGATCGCCTCCACCGCTGTGCAGGCCGCGATGGCGGCGCTGGTCATGTCGCCGTTCGCGCTCGCCGGACAGGTGCACTGGCCGAGCAGCAGGCAGGGCACGGCGGCGCTGCTGCTGATCGCCGTGCTGCCCTCGGTCGGCTCCTACCTGCTGTGGAACCTCGCGCTGCGCCGCGTGCCGCCCACCCAGGCCGGGGTCTACCTCAACCTGATCACGGTGTTCACCGTGGCGATCTCCGCGGCCACCGGGTATGCGCTCGGAGCGGCGCAGGTCGGTGGCGGGGTGCTCGTGCTCGGCGGGGTGCTCCTGGTCAGCGCGCCGGGGCGGGGTGCGGTTCGGGACCGGGGTCCGGGGCCGGAGGGTCCGGTGCCGCCGTCGGCGACGTCGGCGCGTCCGCTCGCGGCGGGCGTCGATAGGCTCACGGACCATGCAGATCAGAGCGTTCGCCCCGTGCGACCTGCCGGGGATGTACCGGGTGTGCCGGCTCACCGGGGCTGCGGGGGCCGATGCGACGGCGCGCTTCCGTGACCCCGAGCTGCTCGGCCACGTCTACTGCGGCCCGTACCCCGGCGCCGACCCGACCCTGAGCTGGGTGGTCACCGACGACGAGGGCGTCGCGGGCTACGTGGTCGGCACCGCCGACACTCTCGGGCTCACCCGGTGGCAGGAGGCCCGCTGGTGGCCCGCCCTGCGCGAGCGGTACCCCGTGGCGGCCGGCGCCGCGACCACCGGCACCCACGACCACGAGCTGGTCCGGATCGTGCACGAGGGGCAGCCGGTCGACGCCGACCTCGTCGCCCGCTACCCGGCTCATCTGCACATCGACCTGCTGCCGCGGGCCCAGGGCGCCGGCCTCGGACGCGCACTGATCGGTCGGCTGACCGACGCGCTGCGCGGGCGGGGCGTCCCCGGCCTGCACCTCGGCGTCGATCCCGCCAACACCGGCGCCATCGCGTTCTACACCCGTCTCGGCCTGGCGCCCGTGCCCAGCGCCGGTGGGCTCACCCTCGGGCTGCCTCTCTGAGCCGGTCCCGCCGCGGCGCTGGCGCCAGGAGGCGGTCGCGTACGGTGTGCGGGTGGTCGCGCGGCGGCCGTGGGCAGCGGGGCGGGAGGTGGGTGCGGTGAGCGACACCGGGTACGGCGACTTCGAGTTCGAGCGCCGGTTCTTCGTGCGCGACCGCCCCGTCGAGCTGCTGGACGAGCCGGACCCCGTGCTGATCGTGCAGAGCTACTACCTGGCCCAGGACGGCTACGCGCTGCGGCTGCGGGTACAGGCGTCCGGGCTCCGGATGGACCTCGGGCCCGACGCCGACCCGGTCGCCGTGCTGGACTCCGCCGCGGGGGAGTTCGACTTCTGCGCGGTGACGATCAAGGGCCCGATGAACGTCGGTACCCGGTACGAGGCCGAGCGGGAGATCGACACCACGATCGGGATCGAGATGATCCGTCGCGGTGGGCACCGGGTGGTGAAGAACCGCTACTCGGTGTGGCTCGGGTCGGACGGCTGGGTGATCGACGTGTTCGGCGGCGCGAACAGCCCGCTGGTGATCGCGGAGTGCGAGCGGGCCGGGCCGGTGACGGACCTGCAGATCCCGGCGTTCTGCGTCACGGAGGTCACGGACGACCCCCGGTTCGCGAACGACGGCCTGGCGGGTGCGCCGTACGCGGGCTGGGCCGCGCAGTTCGAGCGGCACCTCGCGCAGGACGGGCCGCGGTTCCTCACCGACTTCGGGCGCAACGACCTGCTGCGCTGATCCCGGCGCTCGCGTCGCGCCGTCGCCCGACGCCGTGCCGCGTCCGACCGGGCCGACCAGACCGCTCCTCGTCCTGCGCGGTGCGTGCCGGTGCCCCGGTGCGTCCGCGCTCCTGCACGGCGCTGCGGCCCTGCCCTCTGCCGCGCCCTGCCGGCCCCCTGCCCTGATCCTGGCGTCCGCGCTGGTCAGGTGCTCTTCGCTGCCCGCCGGGGCACGGGCCGCGCGGAGCAGGGCGGCCCCGGTTCCCGCAGCAGTGGCGGAAAGTTGAACCGTCAACTACTCTTCCGCACGGAAGGGAGTTCACCATGACCGTCATCAGCCACCAGGACCGGCTCGCCGCCGACACCGCGATGGGCCCCGTCACCCTGCTCGTCGGGGACCTCGACCAGCAGGTCCGCTTCTACCGCGACGCGATCGGGCTGCAGGTGGTCGAGCAGCCCGACGAGCGCATCGAGGGCGTGGGACGTCCCGACGTCGTGGTGCTCGGCCGCGGCACCACCCCGGTGATGGTGCTAAGGCACACCCCCGACCTGCCGCCCACCCGGCGCGGCCAGGCCGGCCTGTTCCACACCGCGATCCTGTTCGACACCCGCGAGGCGCTCGCCGCCACGCTCGCCTCGGTCGCGGCCCGGGCCCCGCAGACCTACGTCGGCAGCGCCGACCACCTGGTCTCGGAGGCGTTCTACCTCACCGACCCGGAGGGCAACGGCGTCGAGCTCTACTGGGACCGCGCGCGCGACGCCTGGCAGTACGACGCCGACGGGCACGTCGTGATGGACTCGCTGCTGCTGGACCCGAACGCGTTCATCCGCAGCCACGTCACCGACGCCGCCCTCGCGGGTCCGGCCGGACGGCCCCTGGTCGGGCACGTGCACCTGCAGGTCGGCGACGTCGCCGGGGCGCGCGGGTTCTACGTCGACGCGCTCGGCTTCGACGTGATGGCCGAGTGGCACGGCGCGCTGTTCGTCTCCGCGGGCGGATACCACCACCACATGGCGATGAACACCTGGAACTCCGCGGGCGCCGGACCGCGGGCGTCGTCGCTCGGGCTCGGTGAGGTGACGCTGCTGGTGCCCGGGAGCGACGACGTCGGCGCCCTCCGCGAGCGGCTCGCCCATCACGGGGTGCCCGTCCAGGACGACGGCGCGACCGTCCGGTTCGAGGACCCCTGGCGCAACCTGGTCCGCGTCCGCCCCACGGCCTGACCCTCGCTCGCCCCGCCGGCCCTGCTCGCCCCGCCGCACCCGCCGCTCACCACCTCGAGGGACGGGCGGTGACGGGTGCGGGGCGGGCGCGGGGTCAGGCGGTGGCGGGGAGCAGGGACGGCACCCGCTCGGACTCGCGGACCGGGCCCGGCGGGGTGCCGTCGCCGAACGGGCGGCCGCCGAGGGCCTCGCGGCCGTGCGGGGTCAGCCAGCCGGACGGGTCCGGCCCGAGGGGGACGATCCGGGTCGGGTTGATGTCCTCGTGCACCACGTAGTAGTGCCGCTTGATCTGGTCGAAGTCGATCGTGTCGCCGAAGCCCGGGGTCTGGAACAGGTCGCGCGCGTAGGCCCACAGCACCGGCATCTCGGTCAGCGTGGACCGGTTGCACTTGAAGTGCCCGTGGTAGACCGCGTCGAACCGGACCAGCGTGGTGAACAGCCGCACGTCGGCCTCGGTGATCGTGTCGCCGACCAGGTAGCGCTGCCCGGCCAGCCGCTCGGTCAGCCAGTCCAGCCGGGAGAACAGCCGCCGGTAGGCCCGCTCGTACGCCTCCTGCGACCCGGCGAAGCCGCACCGGTACACGCCGTTGTTCACGTCGGTGAAAACCTTGCGCGCCACCTGGTCGATCTCGTCCCGCAGCGCCTTGGGGTACAGGTCCGGCGCGCCCGCGCGGTGGTACGCCGTCCACTGCGTCGACAGGTCGAGGGTGAGCTGCGCGTAGTCGTTCGTGACCACCTGGCCGGTCGGCACGTCGACCAGCGCCGGGACCGTGATGCCGCGCGGGTAGTCCGGGTACCGCGCCAGGTAGGCGTCCTGCAGCCGGGGGATGCCGAGCACCGGGTCGACACCGCCGGGGTCCAGGTCGAACGTCCAGGAGCGCGCGTCGTGCGTCGGCCCGCACATGCCCATCGAGATCACGCCCTCCAGCCCGAGCAGCCGCCGCACGATGACGGCGCGGTTCGCCCACGGGCAGGCGCGGGCCGCCACCAGCCGGTACCGGTCGGGCTGCACCGGGTAGCCGTCGCGGCCGTCGGCGGTGATCCGCGTGGTGATGTACTGCTGGTCGCGGACGAACTCGGTGCCCGGGGTGACGTAGGCGCCGGTGGTGGCGTGCTCCTGCTCGGGGGTGGTCGGCTCAGGGGTCATGGGTCCATCCTGCGACGCGTGGGCGCGCAGCGCACCGTCCGTCCAGCGCCGGGTGCGGCTGTCGCGCGGCGGGCGGCTCGACGGTCCTAGAGTGGCGGGACCGCCCCGCGTTCTCAGGAAGCCGTGTGCCCGTCCCGCCCGCCACCCGCCCCACCGACCTGAACCCGCCCGCCGACCGTCCCGCCCGCCCGGGCCGATCGGGCCGACCCGTCCCGCCGGCGTGGCTCGGCCGGCCGCGGACGCTGCTGCTCGGGCGGGGGGCCCGGGCCCGCGCGCTGCTGGTGCGGGGTGCCGTGCTGCTGGTTCCCGTGGTGCTGCTCGCGGTGTGCGCCGACGGAGGCGCCGGCCGCCCGCCGACCGAGGGCTCCGCAGCGGCCGGCGGGTCGGTCGCGGCGGTGCCCGTGGTGCTGCGGTCCGAGGTGACGACGCCCGCGGACGCGGTGACGGTGGTGCCGGACGGCAGCGCGGTCGATCTGGCGCTCGCGACCAGCGCGGCCCTGTTCGCGCACGCCCCGGCGGTGGTGCTGACCGGCTCCGACGCGGACGACCTCGCGACCGCGTCCTCGACGGCGGTCGCCCTCGGCGTCCCGGTTCTCCCCGTGCCGGACGCCGATCCGGGCGCGGCTGCGCCGCTCGCCGACGAGCTGGACCGGCTCGGCGCCACGGAGCTCGTCGTGGTCGGCGCCGACGCGGCCGCTGCGGTCGGGCCGGACCTCACCGCCGGCCGGACCGTGCAGCAGATCCTGGCGGAGCGGGACCGGGACGACCTGACCGACCTGGGGCTGGACGTCGGCGACCCGCAGCCGGTGACCGCCGCGGAGCTGCTGGCCTCGGTGGCGGCGCTGGACCGCCCGGGCACGGCGCTGCTCACCGTCGCGGGCGCCGGCTCGGGCACGGGAGCAGGACCGGACGGCGGGCCGCCGGCCTCCGCGTCCCCGACCGCCACGGCGCACCCCTCGACCGGATCGACCGTGGCCGGCACGGCGCTCGCCCTGGTCGAGCCCTCGGAGACGACCGCCACCGCCACCGCCGTGCTGGTCGCGACCCAGGCACCCGCCGCCGACGTCGCCGACGGGTCGCCCGCCCTCAGCACCGCCGCCGCGGCCACCGCGCGTGCCGCGGGCGTGCCGGTGGTCGAGGTCCCCGGTGGCGACCCGCGCGGCTCCGCGTCGGCGGTCCAGGCATTGACCGGAGTGCGCACGGTGCTCGCCCTGGGCTCGGCGTTCGGCTCGACCGAGGTGCTGGCTCCTCGGCTGGCCGCCGCCGCGACGGGTGTGCAGCTCCCCGGCGGCGGTCAGCTGGTCTTCCCCGACCCGGCGACCGGCGCTCCCGGCCGGCTGTACGTCGCGCTGTACGGCACGCCCGGCACCCCGGCGCTCGGCGTGCTCGGCGAGCAGGACGTCGCCGCCACGATCTCCCGCGCCGAGCAGACCGCGGACCAGTACCGGGATCTCACCGACCGCACGGTGGTGCCGACGCTGGAGATCATCGCGACCATCGCGTCGGCGAACCCGGAGGCGGACGGCTCCTACTCCCGGCCGCGCACGGTCGACGAGCTGCGCCCGCTGGTCGAGGCGGCCGATGCCGCCGGGATGGCGGTGGTGCTCGACCTGCAACCGGGTCGCACCGACTTCCTCACCCAGGCGCAGCAGTATGCCGAGCTGCTGGCCTACCCGAACGTCGGGCTCGCGCTGGACCCGGAGTGGCGGCTGGGGCCGGACCAGGTGCACCTGCGGCAGATCGGCTCGGTCGGCGTCGACGAGGTCAACGTGGTCGGGAACTGGCTGGCGACGTTCACCCGGGACCGGGCCCTGCCGCAGAAGCTGTTCGTGCTGCACCAGTTCTCGCTGCGGATGATCACCGACCGTGACCGGCTCGACGTCGACCACGACGAGCTGGCGGTGCTGATCCACGCCGACGGCCAGGGCACGCAGCCCGCCAAGACCGGGACCTGGGACGCGCTGCGGCAGGGCGCGCCGGCGGTGCACTGGGGCTGGAAGAACTTCTACGACGAGGACGAGCCGATGCTCGACCCGGCGCAGACGATGCAGGTGCAGCCGACGCCCGACCTGGTCACCTACCAGTAGCCCGCCGTGCGGCCGCCCGAATTCCGATGGACCGTGCTGCCCGCCCGTCCTACCGTCGCCGGGTGCCCTCCACCGACGCCCGCACCTCGCCCGGCCCGCTGTCCGGCCGCTCCGTCGTCGTGACCGGTGCCAGCCGTCGTCGCGGCATCGGCTTCGCCATCGCCCACCGGCTGGCCGCGCTGGGCGCGGACGTCGCGGTGCAGCACTGGCGCCCGCACGATGCCGCGCAGCCGTGGGGCGCCGACGACCTGGACGCCGTGCTCGCCGGGCTGCGCGCCGCGCTCGCCCCGGGAGCGAGGCTGGTCGACGTCGACCTGGACCTCGCGGCGGCGGACGCCGGGGAGCGGCTGATCGCCGAGGCCGGCGCGGCCCTCGGCCACCTGGACGTGCTGGTGTGCAACCACGCGCGCAGCGGGGGCGACGGGACCCTGGCCGCGGTGGACGCCGCGATGCTGGACGCGCACTGGCAGGTGAACACGCGGTCCACCCTGCTGGCCACCCGCGCGTTCGCCGCGCAGCACGACGGCCGGCCGGGCGGCCGGGTGGTCTGGACGACCTCCGGTCAGCAGCTCGGCCCGATGCCGGACGAGGTCGCGTACGCGGCGTCCAAGGCGGCGCTCGCCGGGGTGACCGCCTCGGTCGCCGACTGGCTGGTGGAGCGGGGGATCCTGCTGAACACGGTCAACCCCGGCCCGGTGAACACCGGCTACCTGGACGTGGAGACGGCGGACCGGCCGCCGGAGGTGCTGGACGCCGTGCTGCGGCACTTCCCGGGCGGACGGTTCGGCGAGCCGGACGACCCGGCGCGGCTGGTCGCCTGGCTGGTCAGCGACGAGGGCCGGTGGATGGTCGGCCAGGTGCTCAGCACCGAGGGCGGCTTCCGCCGCTGGTGAGCACGGGGCGAGGGCCAGCCCGCCTCAGGCGACCGCTGGGCCCGTCGCGCCGGCCTCGTCCCGTCGCTGGTAGACCCGCTGGTGCCCGGTGATCGCCGCGAGCCGGAACAGCCCGCCGCTGACCCGGTCGATCGGGTGGTCACCGCCGTCCACCGGGTTCACCGGCTGCACGGTCCGCAGGTACTCGGCGTGGTCGACCTCCCGGCGCTCGTCCAGCAGCCGCTGGTGCGCCGCGGTGCGCAGGTGGTCCCGGTAGCCGGGCTGCACCACCCCGGTGAACAGCTCACCGACAGCACCGGAGCCGTAGGAGAAGAACCCGATCCGGGAACCGGCGAGGTCGGCGACGGCGTGGTCGAGCAGCGAGACCAGCCCGATGTACATCGAGGCGGTGTAGGAGTTGCCGATCACCCGGTTGTAGCGCAGCGAGTCGGCGATCTGCGCGTCGATCACCGCCGGGTCCCGGGGGGCACCCACGATCCGGGTCAGGTGCTGGTGCGCCTTCAACGCCATCTTGGTGAACGGCTGGTGGTAGCAGAACGTGTCGATCTGGTCGAAGGCGAACCCGCCCTGCGCCTGGTAGTCCTCCCATGCGCCGGACAGCGCGTCGGTGTACGCGCGGATCGACAGCCGACCCTCCACCACCGCGGTGGTGCGGTAGTTCGGCCGCCAGAAGTCCATCACGTCCGCGGTGTGCAGGCCGGAGACCGGCTCGATCACGACCAGGCGCGGATCGGCGGTGACCAGCATCGCGACGGCGCCGCAGCCCTGGGTCGGCTCACCGCTGGAGCCGATGTCGTACCGGGCGACGTCCGAGCAGATCACCAGCACCTGCTGCTCGGGGTTGCGGGCGACCAGGGCGAGCGCCATCTGCAGCGCGGAGGTGCCGGCGTAGCAGGCCTGCTTCAGCTCGACCACCCGGCAGGCGGCGTGCAGGCCGAGCAGCCGGTGCACGTACACGCCTGCGGACTTGGACTGATCGATCCCGCTCTCGGTGGCGAGCAGCACGGTGCGGATCGCCGAGGTGTCCCGGCCGTGCACCAGCGGCAGCGCGGCGGCGGCTGCCAGCGTGACGACGTCCTCGTCCGGTGCGCACACGCTCATCCGGTCCTGGCCGATCCCGACGGTGTACTTGGCGGGGTCCACCCCGTGCACCGGGGCGAGGTTCGCGAGGTCGAGGTACCGGTCCGCGGTGGCGAACGCGATGTCGTCGATGCCGAGCTGCATGTGCTGGTGCGGTCCTCGCTGTGTCAGGTCACCGTCCCTCGGGGCGGCAGGCCTCTCATGGGGGCGCGCCGGCGGGGATGGCCCGCCGGCGGCTACGGGAGGCCCGCAAGACTGTAGTCCTCCGCGGCGGGCCGGACCAGCCGCGGCGCCACGCCTCCACCGGGTCCGCACGCCGCGCCCGGGCGGGGTGTCAGCCGGTGGTGCCGGACCCGCGTTCGAGGCGCAGGTGCGCCGCCATCAGCTCGCCCGGGTTGGTCTGCGCCGCCATCAGCGACAGCTCCCCGCACAGCACCGTCGCCGCGCAGAGCACCGCGAGCCGGCGGGCGTTGGCCCCCGGCTCCGCGTCCCGGTCCCGGCAGCCCAGCCGGGTCAGCGTCTCCTCGATGACGTCCAGCCCCTTGCCGTTGCCCACCGTGCCGACGATCAGGTTCGGCAGCGTGCAGGAGAAGTACAGGTCCTCGCCGCGCACCTCCGCGTGCGTGAGGCCCTGCGACCCCTCCACGATGTTCGCCGCGTCCTGCCCGGTGGCCAGGAAGAACGCCAGCAGCATGTTGGCGTAGTGCGCGTTCGCCGAGCGCAGCCCGCCTGCGAGCATCGTGCCGATCAGGTTCTTGCGGATGTTCAGCTGCACCACCGCCTCCGGTGTGGTGTGCAGGAAGCGCTCCACGATGCGCCGCGGGACCACGATCTCGGTCACCACGTTCTTGCCCCGGCCGAGGATGCCGTTCACCGCGGTGGCCTTCTTGTCCGAGCAGTAGTTGCCCGAGATCGACCCGTACCGCAGGCCCGGCACCCGGGTCAGCACGTGGTCCATCAGGCGCTCGGAGGCGTGCGTGACCATGTTGTGCCCGGAGGCGTCGCCCGTGGTCAGCTCGAACCGGACGAACAGCAGGTTCCCGGCGATCTGGTGGTGCAGCCCGATCAGCCGCGCGAACCGGCTGCTGGTCGACACCACCCGCTCCAGGTCCTCGCGGTGCGCCGTCAGGTACTGCACCGCTGCCAGCGCCGCTCCCGCGTCGTCCGTCTCGAACAGCACCGACCGGGTCATCCGCTCGTCCACCAGCGTCGCCCGGATGCCGCCCTCGACCATGGTCGAGATCCGTGCACCCCGCCGCACGCTCGGCCACAGCGGCGACTCGTAGGTCGCCAGCGGGACCTCGCTCTCACCGGTCATCACGTTGCCGCTCAGCCGCAGCGGCCCGACCCAGCGCAGCGGGACCGGGGTGGACAGCTCGGCGGCGGACATCGGGACCTCCGGGGGTCGGTGCGGGGCGTGCGGTGGCGTCCCGAACCGGTGCAGGGGACCGCGTCAGCGTAGTGGGGGCTGCTGCGACCCACGCCCGCGCTGCCGCACGGTGAGCACCACGGCGGTGGCCGACAGCGCCAGCGCGGCCGGCACCAGCGGGACGACGAGTCGGGCAGCGCCACGGCCGCGGCGGCCGACGCCGACGCCCCCAGCAGCAGCGCCGCGACCGTGGCGCGGCGCGGTCGGCGATCGGCACCGCGTGACGGCGGGACGTAGCGTGATCCCATGACGCACTCGCTCCGCATCGGGGTCCAGATCCAGCCGCAGCACGCCGACTACGCCCAGATCCGCGACGCGGTGCGCCGCGCCGAGGACGTCGGCGTGGACGTGATCTTCAACTGGGACTAGTTGTGGAGTGGGCGGTGTCGGCGTAACCGGTGCACGAGGATCGGTTGGGCCCCTCCCGATCCCCGGCCGGACGTGGCAGGATCGTCGGGTGCCCTACGAAATCATCGATGTAGACCAGGCCGCCGTGGATGTCGTCCTTGGACTGCAGGAATCGTACACCGCTGACCTGAAGGCAATCGACGTTTCGCCCTCTAAGTTGACGAGGAGCATGTCGGCTTTCTGCAACTCCGACGGAGGTGAGCTGTACGTCGGAGTCGACGAGATCAAGGCCGAGGGCGTTCGTGAGTGGCGAGGTTTCGGCTCAGTCGAGGAAGCAAACGGGCACATCCAGGCCTTCGAGGATTTCTTCCCCCTGGGCCAGGACGTGCAGTATGAGTTTCTGAAACAGACGAACGCGCCTGAGCGCGGGCTTGTGCTGAAGGTCACGCTTCGGCGCACTCCAGACGTGCGTAGTAGCAGCGACGGCAAGGTCTATCTGCGGCGCGGCGCGCAGAACTTGCCTCTCGATGCAGAGGGCGCGAAGCGACTTGAGTATCAGAAAGGTACCCGGAGTTTCGAGACGCACCCAGTGGATGTGCCTCTGGACGTGGTGACGAACTCCGAGACTATCATCGGATTCATGCTTGATATCGTCCCGACGGGTGAGCCTGAAGGCTGGCTTAGAAAACAACTCCTCATTCGAGAGGAGATGCCCACTGTTGCATCGATACTTCTTTTCTCCGACGAGCCGCAAGCTGCGCTACCGAAGCAGTCGGCGGTCAAGGTGTATCGCTATGCGACGGGAGATGACGTCGGATCGCGAGCTAACCTCGTAGGTCAGCCGTTGACGATCGAAGGCTCCGCCTACCAGGTGATCCGCGAATCTGTACGAACCACCGTGGACTTGGTGCAAGGCATCCGCATCATGACCGCTAACGGCCTTGAGCCGATCAGTTATCCGGAAGTTGCCCTGCATGAGATCATCACGAACGCGATCCTTCATCGAGATTACAGTATTGCGGACGACGTCCACGTGCGGGTTTTTGACAACCGGATCGAAGTCGAGAGCCCGGGGGGTTTGCCGAGGAACCTCACGCCTGACAACATTCTGACCGAACGGTTCTCACGCAACGGGAATCTCGTACGCTGGATCAACAAGTTCCCTGACCCGCCCAATAAGGACGTTGGTGAGGGTCTTCGGGCTGCCTTCGATGCTATGAAGGAACTCAAGCTTCGCCCGCCGGAGATCAATGACAAGCGGACGTCTGTCCTGATCCAGATCCGGCACGAGCGACTGGCTTCTCCGGAAGAAATGATCATTGAATACCTGCAGAACCATCTCGAGATCTCAAATTCTGTCGTTAGGAAACTCACGGGCATCGGCTCAGAGAACACGGTCAAGCGCATCTTTCAGCGGATGATCAAAGCAGGCGAGTTGGAGTCTATTCCTGGACGCTCGCTACGCGATGCCGCCTACCGGTTGCCGAAAGAGTAAGAATCTGCCGACGAAGCTGTTAGGCCCGATGTGCAAACAGAAATTTGATTAAGCGGCAGCGGCACTAGTGGCGATGGGGAACGACAAATGACCTCTCGAATCAAAATCGCAGTCCAGTTGCAGCCCCAGCACGCCGACTACGCCCAGATCCGGGACGCGGTCCGCCGCGCCGAGGACCTGGGCGTGGACTTGATCTTCAACTGGGACCACTTCTTCCCGCTGTACGGCGACCCGGACGGCAAGCACTTCGAGTGCTGGACGCTGCTGGCCGCCTGGGCGGAGCAGACCAGCCGGGTGCAGCTCGGCGCACTGGTCACCTGCAGCTCGTACCGCAACCCCGAGCTGCTGGCCGACATGGCCCGGACCGTCGACCACATCAGCGGCGGCCGGCTGGTCCTCGGCATCGGTGCGGGCTGGTTCGAGAAGGACTACGACCAGTTCGGCTACGAGTTCGGCACCGCTGGTGCGCGGATCGCCGGGCTGGCCGAGGCGCTGCCCCGGATCAAGGCCCGGCTGGCCGCGGGCAACCCGGCCCCGACGCGGGAGATCCCGATCCTGATCGGCGGCGGTGGCGAGCGCAAGACGCTGCGGGTGGTCGCCGAGCACGCCGACGTCTGGCACTCGTTCGGCGACCTGGAGACGCTGACCCGCAAGAGCGCGATCCTGGACGAGCACGGCGCCGCCGTCGGGCGGGACACCGCGTCGCTGATCGAGCGGAGCGTGGGCGTGACCGCCGCACCCGAGGAGGTCGCCGCGCCGCTGGTGGCGGCAGGGGTCTCGCTGTTCACGGTCGGCACGGGCGGGCCGGACTACGACCTGTCGCTGGTGCAGAAGTGGGTCGACTGGCGCGACGCCCAGGGCTGAGCCGAGATCAGGGCAGCAGCTCCTCCACCACGGCGGGGGCCCGGCGATCAGCTCGTCGAGGATCGTCATGGCCTCCTCGACCGTGGCACGGTCGACCTGCTCGCCGCGGTACTCCGCTCCACCGCGGACCCGTCGCGGGTCTGTGGCGTCGTCGAGCGACCGACCGAGGGCATGCGTGCGGCCGCGCGACCGGTGCGTCGCGAACAGCGCGGCCGCCGTGTCGACAGCGACCGCGTGGTGCGCCGCCGACCTCGGACGGACGTCACTGGCGAGGACGAGCGCCGGAGCGATCGTCCGGCAGCCGTCGTAGGCGGGCTGGAACGCGCCCTCGGCGTCCGGCTCGGCGACTGCGCGTGCGCTCGCGCGGTGGGCGTGCGGCTGCCGGATCAGCGCATGGCAGGCGTCGGGGTCACGGGGGATGCGTTCGACGCCGCGGACGTCCGGGCGGTGCGTCGGCGTCATCGGTGCGTGCTCCTCGCAGGCCGATCGGGCCGCGGGGCCGGCTGCGCACCTCGTTCAGGAACCCGGACGTGCCGGTGGTCCGCTCGTCCATGGCGACAGCGGTGAGCTGCACGGGGCGGCGCAGCGTCTCCTCCGTGCCGTGCCGTGCCGGAGCGGACGTCTTCGTCTGGCCGAAGACGTCATGCGCTGAAGGCGAGACGTCCGGCCTGCGCGCGCGGCCGTCACCCCACGCCCTGCCCCGGCACCGTCGGCAGCGTCAGCGTCTCGTCGATCACGTCCTGCAGCGCGTCCAGCTCGTCCTGGGTCCAGCCGGTCGGCCGGGTGACGTCCGCCCAGGCCCCGACGATCTGCGAGGCGTAGTTGTGGCCGTGCCCGTCCGGCACGCTGACCCCGAAGAACTGGTCCACCGTGACCTGCAAGAACGTGATGACCGGGATCCAGCGCACCCGGTCGGAGACGTCCGGGCCCCTCGCCTCGGACAACCAGTCGGGCTCGCGGGTGAGCAGGTCCCAGCTCCACCACACCACCGGGTCCGAGGCGTGCTGCAGGTAGACGATGCGTGGGGAGTCCCAGTCGTCGCCGAGGGCGGCCAGATCGCTGGCCTGCGTACCGAACCGGATCGTGGCGCCGTCGTCGATCACCGGCTGCCACTGCGGGCTGTCCTCGTCCCGGCCGGCCGTGATGGTCTGCCACAGCGAGGTGAAGTTCGGCGTGCCGACGTACAGCGCGCCGTCCACCCGGGCGGTCAGGTCGCCCTCCGAGCCGAACGCCGACTGGGCGGCGTACGAGCCGAGGCTGAGCCCGTACGAGATCAGCTCGGGCCGGCTGTCTTCGGGCAGCTCCGACCAGCGGGCGTACACCGCGTCGAACAGCTCGCGCCCCGCCTCCGAGGCGCGGTCGGCGTCCACCAGGAACGACAACCAGCTCGGCAGGACCGAGTACTGGATGGTCGCGATGGCGGTGTCGCCGTTCCACAGGTACTCGAGCGCGGCGATCTGCTGCGGCTCGGTCCAGCCGGTGCCGGTCGCCCCGGCCACCACCAGCACGGACCGGTCGAAGGCGCCGGTGCGCTCGAGCTCGTCCACCACCAGCTCGGCCCGTTCGGCTGCGGTGCCGGCGGAGTCCAGGCCCGCATAGACCCGGATCGGCTCGACGGCGTCGTCGCCGGTCACCGCGGTGATCTCGTCGGCGGTCGGTCCGCCGGCGACGAAGGTGCGCCCGTTGCGGCCCAGCGAGTCCCAGGAGACCAGCGAGTCGGGGGAGCCGGACCGCAGCGAGGACGTGACCTGCTCCACGCCGTCCTCGGTGCCGGCGTTGGTGCTGGCGTAGATCGAGTCCGCCACGTTCACGACGACCTGGAACAGCACGCCGGCGGCCAGCCAGTACACCAGCAGCGTCACCGCGACGACGCCGGTGAGCGAGGCGGCGGGCGCCGGGATCCAGCGACCGAGCACCCGGGCCAACCAGCGGGACAGCCGGCGCAGCGCCCGGGCGAGGCCGAGCACCGCCAGGAAGACCGCCAGCGCGATCAGCCCCACCAGGAACGCCGAGCTGGTGCGCCGCTCCTCGCCGACCAGCTCGCGCACGTCGTCCTGCCAGGAGCAGCCGACGGCCACCACGACGACGGCGGCCACCGGCCCGGCCACGGAGAGCACCCGCCAGCACACCCGGCGGATCATGGCGGGCAGCCGGGGGAGCCGGATCCGGCGCAGCACCCAGGCGATCAGCACGCCGACCCCGTACCCGACCGCGGTGCCCAGGCCGGCGATGAAGCCCAGGTACAGGGTCGGCCGCGGCAGCAGGGAGGGGGTCATCGCGGCGGCCAGGCCCACCAGGGCGCCGGCCAGCCCGGGCCCGGACAGGTTCCGGGCCACGAACCAGTGGATCACCGGCGCCGCGACCCGGAGCGCCGCGTCCACGAGGGGGCGCGGCCGGGCGGCCGGCGGGGCGGGATCCCGCTGCTCGTCGGTGTCCATGTCAGGTCCTCGCCGTCGCCGTGGCCGACGGCGATCGCCGTGGCCCTGACGGATTCCTACCACGCGATCGGGCGCCGATCGGGGTCGACCGGCGCACAGGTTGCCGGGGCCTCGCGGACGGCGCCCTCTACCCTGATCCCGTGAGCCAGCCCGAGACGCGCGACCTGACCTCCGTCGCCCAGGACTACCTCAAGGTGATCTGGTCGGCCTGCGAGTGGTCCGCCGCCCCCGTGACCACCAAGATGCTCGCCGACCGGCTCGGCGTCGGCGCGTCCACCGTCTCCGAGACGATCCGGCGGCTGTCCGACCAGGGCCTCGTCACGCACGCCCCGTACGCCGCGATCGCGTTGACCCCGGAGGGGGAGCGGCACGCCGTCCAGGTGGTGCGTCGGCACCGGCTGATCGAGACCTTCCTGGTCAGCGAGCTCGGATATGGCTGGGACGAGGTGCACGACGAGGCCGAGGTGCTGGAGCACGCGGTGTCCGACCTGATGGTCGCGCGGATCGACGGTCGGCTCGGCCACCCCACGCGCGACCCGCACGGCGACCCGATCCCGGGGCCGGACGGCACCGTGCCGGCGCCCCCGGCGGACATGCTCTGGGACCTGCGCGCGGGCACCGGGCACGTGGCGCGGATCTCCGACTCCGACCCCGGGCTGCTGCGCTACCTGGCCTCGGTGGGCGTGGTGCTGGACGCCCGGGTCGAGGTGGTCGAGCGCCGGGACTTCGCCGGGATGACCGCGGTGCTGGTCGGCCCGCCCGCCGGGGCCGTCGAGGCGGGCGAGACCAAGCAGGTCGAGCTCGGCGAGCTCGCCGCCCGCGCGATCTGGGTGCTGCTGGACGCGCCCGCCACCGGGCCCCTCACCGGGCCCGGCACCGAGCCGCCGCTAGGCTGACGCCCGCGCCGCAGCCGCACCGACTCCGCGAACGGCCGCCGCACCCGCCGGTCGCGACCTCCGCTGCCGACCGGCGCCGTCACGGGGAGCCGCACCGATGGACAGCACGACCTCCGGGGGACACCCCACGCCCGACGACGCGCTGGACCCGAACCTGGTCCGGCGCACCGCCCGGCGTCCGCTGCTCGCGCTCGCCGCGGGCGGATTCAGCATCGGCACCGCCGAGTTCGTCACGATGGGCCTGCTGCCGCTGATCGCGAGCGACCTGGAGGTCTCGATCCCGACGGCCGGGCACGCGATCACCGGCTACGCCCTCGGCGTGGTCGTCGGGGCGCCGCTGCTGACCACGATCGCGGCGCGGCTCGACCGGCGCCGGCTGCTGCTGGTGCTGATCGTCGCGTTCGCGGTCGGCAACCTGCTGTCTGCGTTCGCGCCGAGCGCCGGCTGGCTGGTCGCCGCCCGGTTCGTCGCCGGGCTGCCGCACGGGGCCTTCTTCGGCGTGGGGGCCGTGATGGGCGCGCACGTCGCCGGTCCGGGCCGCCGGGGCCAGGCGGTCGCGACCATGATGGCCGGGCTGACCATCGCGAACGTGATCGGGGTGCCGGTGTCCACCGTGGTCGGGCAGCAGCTCGGCTGGCGGGTCGCGTTCGTCGCGGTCGGGGCGATGGGCGTACTGACCCTGCTCGCGCTGTGGCGCTGGCTGCCCTCGCTGCCGGTGCGGGACGGCGCGAGCGTGCGCACCGAGCTCGGCGCGCTGCGCAACGGGCGGCTCTGGATCGCCTGCCTGGCCGGGTCGATCGGCTTCGGCGGCATGTTCTCGGTGTACTCCTACGTCTCGCCGCTGCTCACCGACGTCACCGGTCTGCGCGAGGCCTCCGTGCCGATCGTGCTCGCGCTGTTCGGCGTCGGCATGACCATCGGCACCCTGCTCGGCGGGCGGCTGGCCGACCGGTCGGTGATCCGCACCGTGCTGCTGGGGTTCGCCAGCACGATCGTGGCGCTGGTGGCGGTCGCGCTGCTCGGCGGCTGGCTGGTGCCGGCGGTGCTGGCGATCGTCGCCCTCGGCGTCACGTCGCAGATCCTGGGGCTCGCGCTGCAGTCCTACCTGATGGACCTCTCACCGGCCGCGCCGTCGCTCGGCGCGGCGCTGTGCCACTCGGCGCTGAACACCGGCAACGCGGCGGGTGCCTGGGTCGGTGGCCTGGTGATCGCGGCCGGCGCCGGCTACCTGGCGCCGGCCTGGGTCGGGGCCGCGATGACTGCGGTCGGGCTGGCGGTGGTGGCCGCGACGGTGCTGGCGGACGGGCGCCGACGGGGGCCGCTGCGCACGGCCTGAATGCCGTTCAGGGCCGGGGGTGCACCTCGATAGACTTCCCGGGTGAACTCCCCGGCCTCGACCTCGCAGTCCGAACCCACCGCCGCCGCCCCGGCGACCCAGGACGTGCCGTTCCGGTACACGGCCGCGCTCGCCGGCGAGATCGAGCAGCGGTGGCAGCAGGAGTGGATCGACCGTGGCACCTTCTTCGCTGCGAACCCCAGCGGCCCGCTGACCGACGGTGACGGCGCCACCGCGAAGCCGGGCGCCCGGCCGTTCTTCGTGATGGACATGTTCCCGTACCCCTCGGGCGCGGGCCTGCACATCGGTCACCCGCTGGGCTACATCGCCACCGACGTGGTGGCCCGGTTCCGCCGGATGCAGGGCGACAACGTGCTGCACGCCCTCGGCTACGACGCCTTCGGCCTGCCCGCCGAGCAGTTCGCGGTGCAGACCGGCCAGCACCCGCGCACCACCACCGAGGCGAACATCGAGATCATGGCGCGCCAGGTCCGGCGGCTCGGCGTCGCGCACGACCCGCGCCGGTCGTTCGCCACGATCGACCCGGACTACGTGCGCTGGACGCAGTGGATCTTCCTGCAGATCTTCGGGTCGTACTACGACGAGGCCGCGGTGCGCCCGGACGGCGGTCGCGGCGCGGCCCGTCCGGTGGCCGAGCTGGTCGCGGCGTACGAGGCCGGCACCCGCGCGGTGCCCGCCGGGATCGACGACGTGCCCGAGGGCGTGGCCTGGGCCGACCTGGACGAGATCGCGCGCCGCCGGGTGGTCGACGCCCAGCGGCTGGCCTACGTCTCGCAGACCCCGGTGAACTGGTGCCCCGGGCTGGGCACCGTGCTGGCCAACGAGGAGGTCACCTCCGAGGGACGCTCCGAGCGCGGCAACTTCCCGGTGTTCCAGCGCACGCTGCGGCAGTGGAACATGCGGATCACCGCCTACGCCGACCGGCTGGCGGACGACCTGAGCCTGATCGACTGGCCCGAGAAGGTCACCGCCATGCAGCGGAACTGGATCGGCCGCTCCGAGGGCGCGCACGTGCACTTCGAGGTCACCGACGCCGACGAGCCGCTGACCGTCTTCACCACCCGTCCCGACACCCTGTTCGGCGCCACCTACGTGGTGCTGGCCCCGGAGCACCCGCTGGTCGACGCCATCCTGGCCGGTGGCGAGGGCGGCTCCGAGGGCGGCTCCGAGGGCGAGACCGGCGTCGTGGGTGCGGCCGGCTGGGACGAGGACGTGCCCGAGGCATGGCGCGGCGGTGCGGCGAGCCCCGCGGAGGCGGTCGCCGCCTATCGTGCGGAGGCCGCCGCCAAGACGGCAGTGGAGCGTCAGGCCGACGCGGGCCGCAAGACCGGCGTGTTCACCGGCGGCTACGCCCTGAACCCGGTCAACGGCGACTCGCTGCCCGTGTTCGTCGGCGACTACGTGCTGATGGGCTACGGCACCGGCGCGATCATGGCCGTGCCCGGCGGCGACGCCCGCGACTTCGCGTTCGCCGAGGCGTTCGGCCTGCCGGTGGTCTACACCGTGCAGCCGCCGGAGGGCCACGAGGGCGCCTGGGGCGGCGACGGTGCGATCGTGAACTCGGCGAACGACGAGCTGTCGCTGAACGGGCTCGGTGTCGCCGAGGCCAAGACCGCGATGCTGGACTGGCTGGAGGAGAAGGGCGCCGGCGAGCGCACCATCACCTACCGGCTGCGCGACTGGCTGTTCAGCCGCCAGCGCTACTGGGGCGAGCCGTTCCCGGTGGTCTACGACGAGAACGACCTGCCGATCGCGCTGCCCGACTCCGCGCTGCCCGTCGACCTGCCGGACGTGCCGGACTACTCGCCGCGCACCTTCGACCCCGACGACGCGGACTCCTCTCCGGAGGCCCCGCTGGGCCGCAACGCCGACTGGGTCGAGGTCACGCTCGACCTGGGCGACGGCCCCCGGACCTACCGTCGCGACACCAACACCATGCCGAACTGGGCCGGGTCGTGCTGGTACTACCTGCACTACCTGGACCCCGCGCACGCCACCGGCCAGGTCGTGGACCCGGCGCTGGAGCAGTACTGGATGGGCCCCGGCCACAACCCGACCGACACCCACGGCGCCGGCGGCGTCGACCTGTACGTCGGTGGCGTCGAGCACGCGGTGCTGCACCTGCTGTACGCGCGGTTCTGGCACAAGGCGCTCTACGACCTGGGCCACGTGTCCAGCCGGGAGCCGTTCTACAAGCTCTTCAACCAGGGCTACATCCAGGCGTACGCCTACACCGACGAGCGTGGCGTGTACGTCCCGGCGGCCGAGGTCGTCGAGGACGACACCGTCGAGTCCGGCTTCACCTGGAACGGTGCGCCGGCCGTCCGCGAGTACGGCAAGATCGGCAAGTCCCTGAAGAACGCGGTCTCGCCCGACGAGATGTACGCCGACTACGGCGCGGACACCCTGCGGGTCTACGAGATGTCGATGGGCCCGCTGGACCTGTCCCGCCCGTGGGAGACCCGTGCCGTGGTCGGCGCCCAGCGGTTCCTGCAGCGGGTGTGGCGCAACGTCGTCTCCGAGGAGACCGGCGAGGTCACCGTGACCGACGACCCGCCGAGCACCGGGACGCTGCGGGTGCTGCACCGCACCATCGCGGACGTCGGCGAGGACATGGCGCAGATGCGGATCAACACCGCCATCGCCAAGCTCATCGTGCTGAACAACCACCTGACGACCCTGTCCGCCGTGCCGCGCGCCGCCGTGGAGCCGCTGGTGCTGATGACCGCCCCGGTCGCCCCGCACCTGGCCGAGGAGCTGTGGAGCCGGCTCGGCCACGACCGGTCGCTGGCGCACGAGCCGTTCCCGGCCGTCGACCCGCAGTACCTGGTCCAGGACACCGTGACCTGCGTGTTCCAGGTGCAGGGCAAGGTCCGTGGCCGCGCCGAGGTCAGCCCGGACGCCCCCGAGGAGACGCTGCGCGAGCTCGCGCTGGCCGACGCCGGGGTGCAGCGCGCCCTGGACGGCCGGGACGTGCGCACGGTGATCGTCCGGGCGCCGAAGCTCGTCAACGTGGTGCCGGCCTGACGGTGCCCGCCCGCGACGGTGCGCGGCAGCCGGGGGACGAGATCCCCGGGGCCGCCGCGCGCCGGTCGTCGCGTGCACGTGAGGCGATCGGAGGGCTCGTCGCTCGCATGTGCGGGACTCTGCGCAGGATCGACGGATCGGGCAGGTTCCTGGACGGTCTGCGTCGGCGCGCGGAGGCTGCGCGCGGCGCGGGCGGGGCGGCTGGTGCGGGCGCCGACGGTGCGAGGACGAGTGCCGCAGCCCCGCGCCCGCGCCTCGTGGTCGTCACCGACTCCACGGCCTGCCTGACGCCCGAGGATGCCCGACGCTGGGGTGTGGTCGTCGTGCCGCTCGACGTCGCGGCGGACGGCACCCGGTACCGCGACGGCGTCGACCTGACCGGGGACGGCCTGGCCGACCTCCTGGCCTCGGGGCGGCGCGTGACCACCTCGCAGCCTGCCCCGGCCGCCTTCGTCGAGGCCTACGAGCAGGCCGCACGGGACGGTGCCGTCGAGGTGGTCTCCGTGCACCTGTCCGGGGAGCTGTCCGGGACGGTGCGGGCCGCCGGGCTCGCCGCGCAGCTCGCCCCGCTGCCCGTGCGGGTGGTGGACTCGCGCAGCGCCGGGCTGGGGCTCGGGCTCGCCGTGATCGCCGCCGCCGAGGCCGTGCGCGGGGGGACGACGCCTGCTGCGGCTGCTCCTGCGACCGGCGCGGCGTCGGCGACCGGTGCAGG
>DASWPG010000022.1:0-15959 GCA_036404115.1 Cellulomonas sp. | reverse complement strand
GAGCGCTGGCCGTTCAGGTCGATGTGGAACAGCTTGCCGGCCCACAGCGCCTCGGCGATGCCGGAGGTGTAGTTCAGGCCCGCCATCTGCTCGTGGCCGGTCTCCGGGTTCAGGCCGACGATGTCGCCGTGCTCCAGCTTGGCGATCAGGCCGAGCGCGTGGCCGATCGTCGGCAGCAGGATGTCGCCGCGGGGCTCGTTCGGCTTCGGCTCGATGGCGATCCGGAGGCCGTAGCCCTTCTCCTTGATGTAGGCGGCGACGGTGTCGATGCCCTCGGCGTACCGGTCGTGCGCGGCGTTCAGGTCCTTGGCGGAGTCGTACTCGGCGCCCTCGCGGCCGCCCCACATCACGAAGGTGTCCGCGCCGAGCTCGGCGGCCAGGTCCACGTTGCGGATCACCTTGCGCAGGCCGTAGCGGCGCACCCGACGGTCGTTCGAGGTGAACGCGCCGTCCTTGAAGATCGGGTGGCTGAAGGTGTTGGTGGTGACCATCTCCACCGTGATGCCGGTGTCGGCCAGCGCCTGCTTGAACCGGGCCAGGATCCGGTCCCGCTCGGCGGCGTCGGAGCCGAACGGCACCACGTCGTCGTCGTGGAAGGTCACGTGGGCGGCGCCGAGCTCAGCCAGCTTGTGCACCGACTCGACCGGGTCGAGCCACGGCCGGGTGGCGGAGCCGAACTGGTCCTGGGCGTTCCAGCCGACGGTCCAGAGGCCGAAGGAGAACTTGTCTGCGGGGGTGGGCGTGCGGACCATCGGTCTACTCCTCATCGAGATTTGTCTTGTCGGCGAACTTATACGCGCGAGGCGTTAGGGTCAAGCGCATGACAGAGCCCGGGAGCGCCCCCACGTCGTCGGACCCCGACGACCCCGCGGCCCCCCGACGGCGCACCGCGGCCGGCCCACGGTCCCGGCCGGCCGGCCGCGGCCCCGCCCGCCAGGGCAGCCTGCGCGAGCACAACCTGGCCCTCGTGCTCCGGCACGTGCTGGACGCCGCCGCCGACCCCGACGCGCCGTCGCCGTCCCGGGCCGACGTCGCCACGGCCACCGGCCTGACGCGTGGATCGGTCTCCGCGCTGGTCGACCTGCTGATCGGTGCCGAGCTGGTCGCCGAGCTGCCGCCCGCCGTCACCGCCCGCGCGGGCCGGCCCGCCGTGCCGCTCGTGCCCGCCCGGCGCACCCTGGTCGGCCTCGGCGCCGAGGTGAACGTCGACTACATCGGCGTGCGAGCCCTCGACCTCGCCGGGGACGTGCTCGCGCACCGGACCGCGGTCGGCGACTACCGGCACTCCGACCCCGCCACCGTGCTCGGCCTGCTCGCCGGCCTGGTCGGGCAGGTGCTGGCCGAGCTGCCGACCGGCGCCCGGCCGGTCGGGATGTGCATCGCGCTGCCCGGCCTGGTCGACCGCGTCACCGGCCCGCTGCGCCTGGCGCCGAACCTCGGCTGGCGCGACGTCGACGTGGTCGCCCTGCTGGACGTGCACCCGGCGGTGCGAGACATGCCGGTCCGGCTGGCCAACGAGGCGAACCTCGCCGCCCGCGCGGAGGCCCGGGCCGGCGTCGCCGGGCAGAGCTTCCTCTACGTCTCCGGCGAGGTCGGCATCGGTGCCGCGATCGTGCTGGACGGCGAGGTGTTCCCCGGCCGGCACGGGTGGAGCGGCGAGCTCGGCCACACGGTGGTCGATCCCCAGGGCCCGTGCTGCACCTGCGGGGCCCGCGGCTGCCTGGAGCAGTACGCCGGCAAGGACGCGCTGCTGCGCGCGGCCGGCCGCGGCCTGGACGAGACGGTCGAGGCGCTGGTCGGGAGCGCCGCCGGCGGTGACGTACGGGCCGTGCGGGCGCTGCACGACGCGGGGGAGGCCCTGGGCGTCGCGCTGGCCAACTTCGTCAACCTGGTCGACGTGGAGACGGTGGTGCTCGGCGGGATCTACGCGCCGCTGGCCCCATGGCTCACCGAGGCCGTCGTCGCCCAGCTGCGCGCCCGGGTGCTCGCCGCCGAGTGGGCGGACGCGCGGGTCGGTGTCGCCGCGGGCGGCGAGCACGCCGCCATGACCGGTGCCGCCCTGGTCGTGCTGCGTGGCGTGGCCGAGGACCCGACCGCCTGGCTCGGTCCGCAGGGATCGGCGGTCGGGACCGCCCTTGCGTAGGCTCGGCGCGTGACCGAGCACCTGCGTGACCTGTGGATCGGGACGTACCCGGCAGCCGGAGCGGGCACGCCCGTCGGCCTCGGCGAGGGGATCTGGCGGGTCGGCCTCGACACCGCGACCGGTCGCCTGGCCGCACCGGTGCTCGCCGCGACCAGCCCGGCGCCCTCGTTCCTCGCTGTCGACCGGGCCACCGGTGCGCTGGTCGCGGTGGGGGAGGACGCGGCGGGCACCGTGACCGCCTTCCGGGTCCGGGACGGCGCGGACGGGCACCCCGTGCTCGAGCGGGCGGCCACCCTGCCCAGCGGCGGGGCCGATCCCTGCCACGTGCTGCTCGACCCGGACGGCCACGCCGTCTACGTCGCCAACTACTCCTCCGGCACGCTCGCCGTGCTGCCGCGCACCGGTCCGGCGCACGGCCCGTCGGACGACGACCCGGTGCTCGCGGCCGGCCCGGTGCAGGTGCTCGGGCACGTCGGCAGCGGCCCGGTCGCCGACCGGCAGGAGGGTCCGCACGCGCACTTCGCCGCGCTGGCCCCCGGCGGCAGCCACGTGCTCGTCTGCGACCTCGGCACCGACGAGATCCGCCGCTACCGCCGCGACCCGGCGACCGGCCTGCTCACCGAGGACGGCATCGCCGCCGCGCTGCCGCCGGGCTCCGGGCCCCGGCACGTGGCGTTCTCCGCCGACGGCCGGATCGCCTACGTCTCCTGCGAGCTCGACGTCACCGTCGCGGTGCTGGCCTGGGACGTCGCGCACGTCACCGGCCGCGTCGTGCAGCAGGTGCCCGCGGTCGAGCCGGGCAGCGGCCCGGCCGTCGCCGCGCTGCCCTCGCACATCGACCGGGTCGGTGACCGCGTGCTGGTCACCACCCGCGGGCCCGACGTCCTCGCCACCTTCGCCGCCGGCCCCGACGGCACGCTCGCCCCCGCCGGTCAGCGTGCCCTGCCCGGCAGCTGGCCCCGGCACTTCGCGGTCGTGGACGGCTTCGTGGTCGTGGCCGACCAGACCGGGGACACGCTGACCGTGCTCAAGGACGGCGCGGTCGTCGACACGGCACCGCTGCCCGCCCCGGCGTGCGTCGTGCCCGCATGAGCGCCACCGGCACCGCCGCACCGACCCTGCCGCCGCTGCGCCCCGGCCCGCACCTGCGCCGGCTGGACGTCATCGCGGTCGTCGCCACCTTCGGCGGCCTGCTGTTCGGCTACGACACCGGCGTCATCAACGGCTCCCTCGACCCGATGGTCGCCGACCTCGGCCTCACCTCGACCACCGAGGGGCTGGTCACCAGCAGCCTGCTGGTCGGTGCGGCGGTCGGTGCGCTGGTCACCGGTCGGCTCGCGGACCGGTTCGGCCGCCGGCGCACCCTGATCGGGCTCGCCGTGGTGTTCTTCCTCGGCGCGCTCGGCAGCGTCGTCGCCCCCGGCATCGGCGTGATGCTGCCGATGCGGTTCGTGCTCGGCACCGCCGTCGGCGGGGCGTCCGTCACGGTGCCGGTCTACCTCGCCGAGCTCGCGCCCACCGAGCGACGCGGTGCCCTGACCGGTCGGAACGAGATCGCGATCGTGATCGGCCAGCTCGCCGCCTTCGTGATCAACGCGGTGATCGGGATCGGCTGGGGCCACCTCGACGGCGTCTGGCGCGCCATGCTCGCCGTGCAGGCGGTGCCGGCCGTCGCCCTGTTCGTCGGGATGCTGCGGATGCCCGAGTCCCCGCGCTGGCTGCTCGCGCACGGCCGCGAGCCCGAGGCGCTCGCCGTGCTCCGCCAGGTCCGGGACGACGACCGCGCCCACGCCGAGCTCGCCGAGGTGCGCGCCCTGGTCGCCCGGGAGCGGGAGTCCCGCCGCGGCGGCTGGGCCGACCTGCGCACCGGCTGGGTCCGCCGCCTGGTGCTGATCGGCATCGGCGTCGCCGTGATCAATCAGCTCGGCGGCATCAACGCCGTGATGTACTACGGCACCCAGCTGCTCCGGCAGTCCGGCTTCAGCGGCGACGTCGCACTGGCCGCCAACATCCTGAACGGCGTGTTCTCCGTGGTCGGCATGCTGATCGGCCTGCGGCTGATCAACCGGTTCACCCGCCGCGGGATACTGCTGGTCGGTCTCACCGGCATCATCGCCTCGCACCTGATGATCGCCGCCTGCTCCGCCTGGCTGCCCGAGGGCACCGGGCGCTCCGTCGCCGTGACGGCCTTCCTGGTGCTGTTCGTCGGCTTCAACCAGTCGTCGGTCGGCCTGCTGTGCTGGGTGGTGCTCGCCGAGCTCTTCCCGCTGCGCATCCGCGGGTTCGCCATCGGGCTCGCCGTGTTCTGGAACTGGACGTCGAACGCGCTGATCAGCGGGGCCTTCCCCACCGTGGTCGCCTCGATCGGCGTCAACGGGACCTTCCTGGCGTTCGCGGGCCTCAACGTGCTCAGCTGGCTGTTCGTGCGCCACCTGCTGCCCGAGACCCGCGACCGCTCCCTGGAACAGCTCGAGCTCGACTTCCAGACCACCGCCTCCTGATCCGGCCGGTACCGCAGCGCCGGTCCCGGCGCGGATGGCGGACAATGGACCGGACCGTCGCCAGCCAACCAGCCGTCGCAAGTCAGCAGGGAGCCGTCGTGCAGCACGAGCAGCAGCGCATCGCCATGCTGTCCGTGCACACCTCTCCGCTCGACCAGCCGGGCACCGGGGACGCCGGTGGCATGAACGTCTACGTCGCCGAGCTGTCCCGCGCGCTCGCACGTCGCGGTGCCGCGGTGGAGATCTTCACCCGCGCCACGTCCTCGGCCCTGCCGGACGTCGTCGAGCTCGACCCCGGCGACGAGCGCGTCCTGGTGCACCACGTCCCCGCCGGCCCCTACGAGGGCCTGGACAAGAACGACCTGCCCGGCCAGCTGTGCGCGATGACCGCGGGCGTTCTGCGGGTCGCGGCCACCCGGCCGGCCGGCTGGTACGACGTCGTGCACTCGCACTACTGGTTGTCCGGCCAGGTGGGCTGGCTGGCCGCCGAGCGCTGGGACGTCCCGCTGGTGCACTCGATGCACACCATGGCCCGGGTGAAGAACGCCGCGCTGGCCCCGGGCGACCCGCCGGAGCCCGCCGGCCGGGTGATCGGCGAGGAGCAGGTGGTCGCCGCCGCCGACGCGCTGGTGGCCAGCACAGCCGAGGAGGCGCAGGACCTGATCGGGATGTACGACGCCGATCCGGACCGCGTGCACGTCGTCGCGCCGGGGGTCGAGCTCGGCACCTTCCGGCCGCCGGTCGACCGCGCGGCGCTGCGGCGCGAGCTGGGGCTGCCCGCCGACCGCGACGTGGTGCTGTTCGCCGGTCGCATCCAGCCGCTCAAGGCCCCCGACGTGCTGGTGCGGGCGCTCGGCGTGCTGCGGCGCTCCGGCCGGCCGGTGCCGCTGCTGGTGGTGCTCGGCGGCCCGAGCGGCCGGGCCAGCGCGCTGCGCGAGCTGCAGGCGCTCGCGGCCACCGAGGGGCTCGCCGACGACGTGCGGTTCCACCCGCCGGTCGCCCGGGCGACGCTGTCCCGCTGGTTCGGGGCGGTCGACCTGGTCGCGATGCCGTCCCGCAGCGAGTCGTTCGGGCTGGTCGCCGTCGAGGCGCAGGCCTCCGGCACGCCCGTGCTGGCCTCGGCGGTCGGCGGGCTGCGCTCCGTCGTCCTGGACGGGGTGTCCGGCCGGCTGGTCCGTGGGCACGACCCCGCCGTGTGGGCCGGGGCGCTGGCGACCACGCTGGCCGAGCCCGACCTGCGGGGCCGCTGGCGGATCGCCGCCCGGCGGGTCGCGGAGCACTACGGCTGGGACGCGACCGCCGAGCAGGTGCTCAAGGTCTACGCCCTCGCCGCCCAGCGCCGCTGACGGGCGTCCGCGCCGTGGGCGACCCGACCGGCGGACGCCCACCGGCCGGGTTGCGGGGCGGGGTCAGGCGGAGGGCTCCAGGACCAGCACCGGGATCACCCGGTCGGTCTTCAGCTGGTAGTCGGCGTAGTCCGGGTAGGCGGCGACCGCGCGGGCCCACCACTCGTCCCGCTCCGCCCCGCCGACCTCGCGGGCGACGTACGACCCGACCGCGGGGCCGTCCTGCACGTCCAGCTCCGGGTGCGCCAGCAGGTTCCGGTACCACACGGGGTGCTGCGGCGCCCCGCCGAGCGAGGCGATGGCCGCGTACACGCCGTCGTGCTCGACCCGCATCAGCGGGACCTTGCGGACCTTGCCGGACCGTGCCCCCAGCATGGTCAGCACCACGACGGGCATCCCGCGCATCGTCGTGCCCTCGGTCCCCCCGGAGGACTCGTAACGGGCGACCTGGTCGCGGGTGCGAGTGTCGGTGGACGGCTCGTACTCTCCGGTGATCGGCATGCCCGGGTCAACGCCGGTGCCGCCGTCCCTGTTCCACGGCTGTGCGCCGTGCGGGCGCGGTGCGCAACGAGCGCGGATCAGGCGCGCACCGGGCGCGGGCAGGGCTCGGACCGCCGGTCCCCGGCAGGTCGTCCCGCGGGTCGAACGTCCCCCGACGCCCGGCGCGCGCGTGCGGCAGGATGGGACCCATGACCTACACCCTCGTTCTGCTCCGCCACGGCGAGAGCGAATGGAACGCCAAGAACCTGTTCACCGGCTGGGTCGACGTCGCGCTGTCCGAGAAGGGCGTCGCGGAGGCCAAGCGCGGCGGCACCCTGCTGACCGACGCCGGCGTGCTCCCGGACGTCGTGCACACCTCGCTGCTGCGTCGCGCGATCACCACCGCCAACTACGCGCTGGACAGCGCCGACCGCCTGTGGATCCCGGTCAAGCGGAGCTGGCGCCTGAACGAGCGGCACTACGGTGCGCTCCAGGGCAAGGACAAGAAGCAGACCCTCGAGGAGTACGGCGAGGAGCAGTTCATGCTCTGGCGCCGGTCCTACGACGTGCCGCCGCCGGACATCGAGCTCGGCTCGGAGTTCTCGCAGGACGCCGACCCGCGCTACTCCGGCGAGCCGATCCCGCGCGCCGAGGCCCTCGCCCAGGTGCTGGACCGCGCCCTGCCGTACTGGCACTCGGACATCGTGCCGGACCTCGAGGCGGGCAAGACCGTGCTGGTCGCCGCGCACGGCAACTCGATCCGCGCGATCGTCAAGTACCTCGACGACGTGGACGACAAGACCATCGCCGGGATCAACATCCCGACCGGCATCCCGCTGCGCTACGAGCTGGACCCCGAGACGCTGAAGCCCACGAACCCGGGCGGCACGTACCTCGACCCGGAGGCCGCCGCCGAGGCGATCAAGGCCGTGGCGAACCAGGGCCGCTGAGCCCCGCCGAGACGCCGAGAGGCCCGGACCGACCCTCCGTCGGTCCGGGCCTCTCGGCATCCGTGCCGGTCAGCGCGTGGCGGCGTCCGCGGCGAAGTCACCGGTGACGAGGTAGACCACCCGGCGGGCGATCGACACCGCGTGGTCGCCGAACCGCTCGTAGTACCGGCTGACCAGGGTGACGTCCACGGTCTGCTGCGCGTCGCCGTCCCAGGACGTGCCGAGCAGCACCCGGAACGTGTCCTCGTGCAGCGAGTCGAGCAGGTCGTCGTCGCGCTCGATCCCCTCGGCCTCGGCCAGGTCGTGCGTCGACAGCACCAGCGTGGTGCGTGCGGCGACCCGGCAGGCCGCCTCGTTCATCTCGGTGAACACGCCGACCAGCCGGGGGTCGATCGCGGCGCGGGGGTACCGGCCGCGGGCCACCTGGGCGACGTGCCGGGCCAGGTCGCCCATCCGCTCCAGGGTGGCGCTCATCCGCAGCGCGGACACCACCACGCGCAGGTCGGTGGCGACGGGCTGCTGCTGGGCGAGCAGCAGGATGCACCGCTCGTCGAGGTCCCGCTCCAGGGCGTCGATCGCCAGGTCGTCCGCGATCACCGACTCGGCGAGCGCCAGGTCCTGGTGCAGCAGGGCCTCACCGGCTGCGGTGATGGCGTGCTCGACCCGTCGGCTCATCGCCACCAGGTCGTCCCCCAGCTGCTTGAGCTCGGCGTCGAAGATCTCCCGCATCGCATTCCTTCCGTGGGTTCGCCCGCCGCACGTCACCGGGTCCGCCCGCCGCGCCTCGCGCGGATCGGCAGGTCGGCCGGTCGGCCGGTCCGGTCGCCTACGGTCCCACGCGCAGGTGAACGTGGTGGTGAACGTCGTCGTTCCGCCAGGTGAACGGTGGTGAACTCTGGGCGAGCGCTGAGCGTGACGGGTGCCGGCGTCCTGAACCGGTGCCGCGCTGACCGTACTCTGGCGGCGTGGAGGGTCTGTCGGGTCTGGTCGTGCTGCTCGCGGGCGCCCTCGGTCTGCTGACCGGGATCGGCGCGACGCTGGCGTTCCGGTGGAGCGAGCGCGAGCAGCGCACGCTCCCGGAGCAGCCGGTGCCGGAGCTGGAGGACGGGCTGGTCCGGGTGCTGGCCGTGCTGCGTTCTGCGGCCGTGGTGCTGGACGACGACGAGCAGGTGCTGCGCGCCTCCCCGCCGGCCTACGCCCTGGGCGTGGTCCGGGACGGCGTGGTGGTGCACGCGGCGATCCGGGACATGATCGCGGACGTGCGGCGCGGCGGGGTGATCCGGGACGAGGAGCTGGAGCTGCCGCGCGGCCCGCTCGGCCCGGGCACGGTGATGCTGCAGGTGCGGGTGGCGCAGGTGGGTCCGGGCCTGCTGCTGCTGCTGGCGGAGGACCGCACCCAGGCCCGCCGGCTGGAGGCGATCCGCCGCGACTTCGTGGTGAACGTGTCCCACGAGCTGAAGACGCCGGTCGGCGCGCTGTCGCTGCTCGCCGAGACGGTGCAGGACGCCGCGGACGACCCGGAGGCGGTGCGGCGGTTCGCCGGGCGGATGATCAACGAGTCGCGGCGGCTGTCGGCTCTGGTGCACGAGATCCTCGAGCTGTCCCGGCTGCAGGTCGCGGGCGCGCTGCAGGACATCGCGCAGGTGGACGTGGACGCCGTCGTGCTGGAGTCGGTGGACCGGGCCCGCACCGGTGCGACCGCCAAGGAGATGACCTTCGACGTGGGCGGCGCGAGCGGCCTGCAGGTGTTCGGCGACCACACGATGCTGGTGCAGGCCGTGCGCAACCTGCTGGACAACGCGGTGGCCTACTCCCCGCCGGGCACGCACGTGGGCGTCGGGGTGCGCGCGGCGGACGGCCTGGTGGAGATCGCGGTGGTCGACCAGGGCATCGGGATCGCCGCCGACGAGCAGGACCGGGTGTTCGAACGGTTCTACCGGGTGGACCCGGCGCGCAGCCGCGACACCGGCGGCACCGGCCTCGGCCTGTCGATCGTCAAGCACGTGGCGGCGGACCACGGCGGCGACGTCCAGGTCTGGTCGCAGCCCGGGCGCGGCTCCACCTTCACGCTGCGCCTGCCGGCGGCCTCGGCGCTGCCGCACGCCCCGACGGCCCCGACCGTCCCCGCCGCCCCCGCCGGGGTAGCGTCCCTCTCGCAGACCGACCCAGACGGAGGCAGCACCCCGTGACCCGCATCCTGCTCGTCGAGGACGAAGAGTCCTACCGCGACCCGTTGGCCTACCTGCTGGCCCGGGAGGGCTACCAGGTCGCCACGGCAGCCTCCGGCACGCAGGCGCTGGAGCTGTTCGACCAGGACGGCGCGGACCTGGTGCTGCTCGACCTGATGCTGCCGGGCGTCTCCGGCACCGAGGTGTGCCGGCAGATCCGCCGGGTGAGCGACGTGCCGGTGATCATGCTGACCGCGAAGGACGGCG
The DNA here is from genome assembly GCA_036404115.1 of Cellulomonas sp. Taxonomy (GTDB): domain Bacteria; phylum Actinomycetota; class Actinomycetes; order Actinomycetales; family Cellulomonadaceae; genus Cellulomonas. The sequence goes on along the minus strand of DASWPG010000022.1, from coordinate 6,104 downwards.
AGATCGACAAGGTGGTCGGCCTGGAGCTCGGCGCGGACGACTACGTGACGAAGCCGTACTCCTCGCGCGAGCTGCTGGCCCGGGTGCGGGCCGTGCTGCGCCGACGCACGGCCGCCACGGCGGCCGTGGCCGACCGGGACGAGACGGACGAGGACGACGACGGCATCCTGGCCGCCGGCCCGGTCCGGATGGACGTGGACCGGCACACCGTGCACGTCGGCGGCGAGCAGGTGGCGTTTCCGCTCAAGGAGTTCGAGCTGCTGGAGCTGCTGCTGCGCAACGCCGGCCGGGTGCTGACCCGGGTGCAGCTGATCGACCGGGTGTGGGGCACCGACTACGTCGGCGACACCAAGACGCTCGACGTCCACGTCAAGCGGGTGCGCGCCAAGATCGAGGCCGATCCGGCGAACCCCGCCCTGCTGCTGACCGTGCGCGGGCTGGGCTACAAGCTGCAGGACGAGCCCGTGGCCTGACCGGCGCGAGTCTTGGCCGGTCGTTCATCCGGGGTTCACCCGGGTACGCCGGTCTGGTCACCTCGGATCCTTACCGTCTGCGGAGGCGCGCACAGCCCGTGCGCGAATGTCTCACGACAGGACGGAACACTGTGAAGCTCAACCGCGGTCGTACGGGTGTCCTCGCCGCCATCGGCGTGCTCGCCCTCTCCCTCACGGCATGTGGTTCGGACGACGCCACCGGCACCGGTGAGGCCACCTCGGCCGACACCGCGGCCAGCACCCTGAGCGGCGAGCTCGCCGGTTCGGGTGCCTCGTCGCAGGAGTCGGCGATGGATGCCTGGCGAGCCGGGTTCCAGACCGCCAACCCGGACGTCACGGTCTCCTACGACCCGGTCGGCTCCGGCGGTGGTCGTACCGCGTTCCTCGACGGGTCGGTCTCGTTCGCCGGCTCCGACTCGGCGCTGACCGACGAGGAGCTGACCGACGCGGAGTCCCGGTGCTACGACACCGGCGCAGTCGACCTGCCGGTCTACGTCTCCCCGATCGCCGTGGTGTTCAACCTGGACGGCATCGACAGCCTGAACATGTCGGCGGCCACGATCGCGAACATCTTCAACGGCACGATCACCACCTGGGACGACGCGGCGATCGCCGCCGAGAACCCCGACGTGACCCTGCCGTCGACCGCGATCACGCCGGTGCACCGCTCCGACGAGTCGGGCACGACGAAGAACTTCACCGACTACCTGGCGCAGGCCTCCGGCGGCGCCTGGGCGGACGAGGCGTCCAGCGACTGGCCGCTGACCACCGGTGAGTCCGGCGCGCAGACCTCGGGCCTGATCCAGGCCGTCTCCGGCGGCGAGGGCACGATCGGCTACGCGGACTTCTCCCAGGCCGGTGACCTCGGCGTGGTGTCGATCCAGGTCGGCGACGACTGGGAGGCCCCGTCCGAGGAGGGCGCGGCCGCTGCGCTCGACGCCTCCCCGCGGGACGACACCCGGGCCGACGGCGACATCGTGATCGACATCGACCGCGAGTCCACCGAGTCCGGCGCCTACCCGCTGCTGCTGGTCTCCTACCTGGTCGCGTGCCAGGCGTACGACACGCAGGACGAGGTCGACCTGGTCCAGGCCTTCCTCAGCTACGTGGTGAGCGAGGAGGGCCAGGCGGCCGCTGAGTCCGCCGCCGGCTCGGCGCCGATCTCCGACGCGCTGCGCACCGACATCCAGGCCTCGATCGACTCGATCGCCCTGGCCTCCTGAGCCACCTGCCGGCCGGCGACCACGACCTGGTCGCCGGCCGGCCCGGCTCACCGCCGGTCCACCTCCCGTCGTGGGCCGGCATTCGGCGTGACAGCCCCCTGACCTCCCCCTGGAGACAGTGTGACCAGCACTCAGTCCCGCACCGCGGGCCCACTCCCGCCGGCACCCGGTGCCCGCCCCCGCCGGCAGCGTGCCCGGGCGACGGATCGCGGCGGCTCGCGCCTCTTCCGCTGGCTCTCCACCGGATCGGGCGTGCTGATCCTGGTGATCCTCGCCGCGGTGGCGATCTTCCTGGTGGTCCGGGCGCTGCCGGCGATCACCGCGGACCCGGCGGAGCTCGCGGACGAGGTGAGCTGGTTCCCGGAGGGCAGCACGCTGCTCGCCTTCGTGGGACCGCTGGTGTTCGGCTCGCTGCTCGCCGCCGCGCTCGCGCTGGCGATGGCGACGCCGGTCGCGATCGGCATCGCCCTGTTCATCTCGCACTACGCACCGCGCCGGCTGGCGAACCTGCTCGGCTACGTGGTCGACCTGCTCGCGGCGATCCCCTCGGTGGTCTACGGCCTCTGGGGCAGCCTGGTGCTGAGCCCGGTGGTCCGCCCGGTGTGGCAGTTCCTGAACGAGTTCCTGGGCTGGATCCCGTTCTTCGCCGACCCGGTCTCGCCGACCGGACGCGTGATGCTGACCGTCGGCCTGGTGCTGGCGGTGATGATCCTGCCGATCGTCACGGCGATCTGCCGCGAGGTGTTCCTGCAGACCCCGCGGCTGCACGAGGAGGCCGCCCTGGCCCTCGGCGCGACGCAGTGGGAGACGGTCCGGCTGGCGGTGCTGCCGTTCGCCCGGTCCGGGATCGTCTCCGCCGCGATGCTCGGCCTCGGGCGGGCGCTCGGCGAGACGATGGCCGTGCTGATGATCCTGTCGCCCGGGATGCTCTACTCGTTCAAGCTGATCGCGGCCGGGCAGCAGCAGACCATCGCCGCCAACATCGCCGCGCAGTTCCCGGAGGCGAACCAGACCGGGGTGTCGACCCTGATCGCCACCGGGCTCGCCCTGTTCGTCATCACCCTGGCCGTGAACATGGCCGCCCGCGCGATCGTCGCGCGGCGCAAGGACTTCTCGGGGGCCAACTGACATGAGCGACCGGACCGTGCCCGGCCCGACGGCCACCACCGGCCAGCCCTCGCTGCGCGAGCTGCTGCAGACCACCGACCGCCGCCGGCACCGCACCGACACCGCGATGCGCGTGCTGATCATCGGCGCGTTCGTGCTGGCGATGCTGCCGCTGCTCTCCCTGACCTGGACCGTGGTGTCCAAGGGGATCGGCCGGCTGGACGGCTACTTCCTGCTGCACTCGATGCGCGGCGTGTTCGGCGGCATGGACGCCGGCGGCGTCTACCACGCGATCGTCGGCACCGTCTCGATCACGCTGTTCGCGACGCTGATCTCGGTGCCGATCGGCCTGATGACCGCGATCTACCTGGTCGAGTACGGCCGCGGCGCCCTGGCCCGCCTGGTGACCTTCCTCGTGGACGTGATGACCGGCATCCCGTCGATCGTCGCCGGCCTGTTCGCCTACGCGCTGTTCGCGCTGGTGTTCGGGCCCGGTGTGCGGATGGGCGTGATCGGGTCGGTCGCGCTGTCCGTGCTGATGATCCCGGTGGTGGTGCGATCCAGCGAGGAGATGCTCCGCCTGGTGCCGAACGAGCTCCGCGAGGCCGCGCTGGCACTGGGCGTGCCGCGCTGGCTGACCATCATCAAGGTGGTGCTGCGCACCTCGGTGGCCGGCCTGACCACCGGAGTGATGATCGCGATCGCCCGCGTGATCGGCGAGACCGCCCCGCTGCTGGTCACCGTCGGCGTGGTCGACTCGATCAACTTCAACCTGTTCGACGGCCGGATGATGACCCTGCCGGTGTACGTCTACCGGCAGTTCGCGCAGGGCCTGGTGTCCTGCGCCGACGGCGACACCACCTGCGTCGCGGACATCAACGTCCAGCGGGCCTGGGCCGCCGCGCTCACGCTGTTCCTCATCGTCATGCTGCTCAACCTGATCGGGCGGCTCGTCACCCGGTGGTTCGCGCCGAAGTCCCGCTGAGCCCCGACCCCCACCCCTTCCGCCCCACCCGAGGAGACCGAGATGGCACAGCGCATCGACGTCAAGGACCTGAACATCTTCTACGGCTCGTTCCGCGCCGTGGCCGACATCGACATGGCGATCGAGCCCCGCTCGGTCACCGCGTTCATCGGCCCGTCCGGCTGCGGCAAGTCGACCTTCCTGCGCACCCTGAACCGGATGCACGAGGTGATCCCCGGCGCCCGCGTCGAGGGCAGCGTGGCCGTCGAGGGCGTCGACCTGTACGGCGCCGAGATCGACCCGGTCGCGGTGCGCCGCCAGGTCGGCATGGTGTTCCAGCGGCCGAACCCGTTCCCGACCATGTCGATCGCCGAGAACGTGCTCGCGGGCATCCGGCTGAACAACCGGAAGATCGCCAAGGCCGACGCCCAGGACCTGGTGGAGCAGTCGCTGCGCGGCGCGAACCTGTGGAACGAGGTCAAGGACCGGCTGGACCGCCCGGGCTCCGGCCTGTCCGGCGGACAGCAGCAGCGCCTGTGCATCGCCCGCGCCATCGCGGTCAAGCCGCAGGTGCTGCTGATGGACGAGCCGTGCTCCGCCCTGGACCCGATCTCGACCCTGGCGATCGAGGACCTGATCGCGGAGCTGAAGTCCGAGTACACGATCGTGATCGTCACGCACAACATGCAGCAGGCCGCGCGCGTGTCGGAGAAGACGGCGTTCTTCACCATCGCCGGCACCGGGGAGCCGGGCCGGCTGATCGAGATCGACGACACGGCGACGATGTTCTCCTCGCCGCGCGAGCAGGCGACCGAGGACTACATCTCGGGCCGCTTCGGCTGATCGGGCCGGACCCGCGCCGGTCAGGCGGAGGGCACCAGGTCGGCGTACTCCGGCAGCGTGCCGTCCAGCACGGGGATCTCGACCGACCGCGAGCCGCCCGGGCCGCTGCTCAGCGTCAGCGCGGTCACCGCGCCCGGGGCGTCCGGGGTGGTGAGCACGACGTCGGTGCCCTGGGTGCCGCCGAGCAGCACGGTCTCGCCGGCCGGCACCCGGATCTCGGTGGACGAGTCGTCGGTGGTCGCCACCGTCACCGTCACGGCGTCCGACCCGCGGTTGGTCAGGGCGCCCTGCAGCGCACCGGGCTCGTCGGCGCCGCCGGCCACCACCAGCAGGTTCTCCGCGGTGATGTCACCGAGCTCGGCGCCGACGCCGTCCGACGCGCTGTACTCCTGCGCGGTCTGGATCGGGTTGGTCGCCGAGCAGCCGGAGAGCGTGAGCACCAGGGCCAGGGCCCCGGCGGGCACGAGGGCGCCGACGGTGACGGTCGACGGGCGGCGGGTGCGGCGGCTGGTGGCCACGGTGGCTCCTCAGAGGTCTCGACGGTGCGTGCGATCCGGTGGCGGTTCGAACGGTGGTCCGGGCGGTGCGATGCCTGCGGCGGCCGCGCCGTCGCACCTGCTGGCGCTGCCGAGCCTACGTTCCCCGGGCGCCGATGCGCGGGTCGTGCACGCCAGGCCGGCCCAGATCACCCGCTGGGGGTGCCCCGTCGCAGGTCAGCGCGGTCCGCGGTCGTCGTGCGGTGCGGCTGCGGGCCGGGTCCTGCCGGGCCCACGGGGCGCCCGCTCTCGTCCCGGCCGGCGCTTGCGGAGCCGCACGGTGCCCGCCAGCACCTTAACCACGTCGACGCCGCCCCGCGCACCCGTTCGCGGCGTGTCGCGATGCTGCGCGAACCTGTAGGCCGCTGACCTGCATAAACGTCGGGGAACCGCCCAGGGGTCCGGCACGGTCACGTGCTAAGATGGGTCTCCGCGAAAGGGGACACCTTCAGATGACTTTCACTGTTGGGGAGACGGTTGTCTACCCGCACCATGGGGCAGCGCTGATCGAAGAGATCAAGACCAGGACCATCCGCGGAGAGTCCAAGATCTACCTCAAGCTCAAAGTGGCCCAGGGTGATCTGACCATCGAGGTGCCGGCGGAGAACGTCGACCTCGTGGGTGTGCGTGACGTCGTGGGCCAGGAAGGCCTGGACCGCGTGTTCGAGGTGCTCCGCGCGCCGTACACCGAGGAGCCGACCAACTGGTCGCGTCGTTACAAGGCGAACCTCGAGAAGCTCGCGTCGGGTGACGTGATCAAGGTCGCCGAGGTCGTGCGCGACCTGTCCCGCCGGGATGCCGACCGTGGCCTGTCGGCCGGGGAGAAGCGCATGCTCGCGAAGGCGCGGCAGATCCTCGTCTCGGAGCTCGCGCTCGCCGAGCACACCGAGGAGGAGAAGGCCGAGGCCATCCTCGACGAGGTCCTCGCCTCCTGAGC
>DASWPG010000021.1:0-30428 GCA_036404115.1 Cellulomonas sp. | reverse complement strand
CACCCTGGTCGCGGTCGACCTCGGGGCCTCCAGCGGGCGCGTCGTGGCCGGCCGGCTGACCGACGGGCGGCTGCGCACCCACGAGGTCGCCCGGTTCGCGAACCGCCCGGTCACCGTGCCGGTCGGCGGGCGGGACCGGCTGCACTGGGACGTGCTCGCGCTGTGGGCCGGCGTGCAGGACGGGCTGCGCACCGCCGCCCGCGAGCACGGCCCGGTCACCGCGGTCGGCATCGACACCTGGGGCGTCGACTACGGGCTGCTCGACGCCGCCGGGGCGCTGCTCGGCGACCCGGTGCACTACCGGGACGCGCGCACGGCGGGGCTGCCCGAGGTGCTCGCCGGCCACCTGGCGCCGGCCCGGCAGTACGCCGCGACCGGCTGCCAGGTGCAGGAGTTCACCACCGCGCACCAGCTGGTCGCCGCCGGTCGAGACGCCGGCACCGCGACGTCCCCCGCCACGGCCGACCGGCTGCTGCTGGTGCCGGACCTGCTGGGGCACTGGCTGACCGGCGCGCACGTCACCGAGCTGACCAACGCCTCCACCACGGGGCTGCTCGACCCGAGCACCCGGACCTGGAGCGGGCCGGTGCTGGACGCGGTGCAGGACGCCGGTGGCACCGACGTCCGCCGGCTGCTGGCACCGCTGGTCGAGCCGGGCACAGTGGTCGCCCCGGTGCGCGCCGCGGTGGCCGACGAGCTGGGTCTGGCCGGCGCGCACCTGGTCGCGGTCGGCTCGCACGACACCGCCTCGGCCGTGGCCGCCGTGCCGATCGGCGACGCCCCCGCGGCCTACATCTCGTCCGGCACCTGGTCGCTGGTCGGCGTGGAGCTGGCCGCCCCGGTGCTCACCGAGGCCAGCCGAGCCGCGAACTTCGCCAACGAGCTCGGCGTGGCCGGCACCGTCCGGTACCTGCGCAACGTCGCCGGCCTGTGGCTGCTGCAGGAGTCGCTGCGCACCTGGGCGGCGGCCGGGCGCACGCAGGACCTCGGCCGGCTGCTCGCCGCCGCGGGGGACGTGCCCGGGCTGTGCACCGTGCTGGACGTCGACGACCCGGCGTTCGCCGCACCCGGCGACCAGCCCGCCCGGATCCGGGACGCCGCCCGCCGCACCGGCCAGCCCGTGCCGCGCAGCGAGGCCGAGGTGGTGCGCTGCATCCTGGACTCGCTGGCCCTGGCCTACCGGCGCGCCGTCCGGCAGGCCGCCGCGCTGTCCGGCCGACCGATCGAGGTGGTGCACGTGGTCGGCGGCGGCGCCCGGAACGCGCTGCTCTGCCGGCTGACCGCCGACGCCACCGGCCTGCCCGTGGTCGCCGGCCCGGCCGAGGGCACCGCGATCGGCAACCTGCTCACCCAGGCGCTCGCCACCGGGGACCTGGCCGGCGGACTGCCCGCGCTGCGGGACGTCGTGCGCCGCAGCACCGACCTGGCCCGGGTGGACCCGACCGGCCCCGAGCACGCCTGGGCACGGGCGGAGGACCGGCTGCGCGACCTGGCTCCCCTGCCCTGAACCGCGAGCGCCGCCGCCGGGCGCCCCGCACCCGCACCTCGCACCGCACCTGCACCCTGATGAGAAGGATGAGCACGATGACTGCAACGACCCGCCCCACCCTGGACGAGCTGCTGGCCGCGATGGGCGAGGCCGGTGCCCGGATCTGCGAGATCGACGCCTCGGAGGCCGGGGCCGGCAACATCTCGGTCTACGTCGGCTGGGGCCTGGACGACGCCACGATCGCCACCCGCTTCCCGCTGAGCGAGGAGATCACGCTGCCGCTGCCCGCCCCGGCGCTCGCCGGGCACGTCGTGCTGGCCACCGGATCCGGGCGCCGGCTGCGCCAGATCGCCGCCGACCCCGAGGCCGCCGTCGGCGCCGTCCGGGTGCACGAGGGCGGGCGCACCGCCACGCTGCACACCTCCGCGCGGCGGCTGTTCGCGAAGCTGACCTCCGAGTTCAACTCGCACCTGGCCGTGCACCAGGACCAGGTCGCCGGGCGCGGCATCGACTTCCAGGCCGTCGTGCACGCCCAGCCGCCGCACCTGACCTACCTCTCGCACATCCCGGCCTACCGGGACACGGCGGCGATGAACGCGGCGATCCTGCGCTGGGAGCCGGAGTCGATCGTGTCGCTGTCCCAGGGCATCGAGGTGCTGGAGTTCATGATCCCGGGCTCGGACGAGCTGCAGGCTGCGAACGTCGCCGGCCTGCGCGAGCGCGAGATCGTGCTCTGGTCCAAGCACGGCACCATGTCCCGCTCCGACCTGTCCGTGCTGCGCGCCGTGGACCGGGTGGAGTACGCCGAGACCGGCGCGAAGTACGAGTACATGGACCTCGCGGCCGGCCGGCTGGCCGAGGGGCTGACCCGGGAGCAGATCACCAGCGTCGCCCGCGAGTTCGACGTCGACTCCCCCTGGGCCTGACGCCCGCCGCACCCCGCCGGACCCCGCACGGCAGCACCGGACCCGGCCGGGCCCACCCCTGGCAGCACCGCGCCACCGGTGCGGGCGCGGCTCGGGACCTTCGCCCCGAGCCGCGCCCGCACCGGTCTGGTGCGATCGATAGATCGATTCACACCGCGCGGCGCGACCCGCCGCGACGAGAACGAGGAGGCGCCCCGATGGCGCAGCGCATGATCTGGAACCAGACCGCCTACTTCGGTGCCGGCAGCGTCGAGGTGGTCCCCGACGAGCTGGCCCGCCGCGGCTTCAGCAAGGCGTTCGTCGTCTCGGACGCCGTGCTGGTCGAGTCCGGCGTCACCGGCCGGGTCACCGGGCTGCTGGACGCCGCGGGCTTCGGCTACGAGGTGTACAGCGACGTGCTGCCGAACCCGCCGATCGAGAACGTGCAGCGCGGCGTCGCCGCGTTCCGGGCGTCCGGCGCCGACGTGCTCGTCGCCGTGGGCGGCGGGTCACCGCAGGACACCTGCAAGGCGATCGGCATCATCGTCGCGAACCCCGAGTTCGAGGACGTCCGCTCCCTGGAGGGCGTCGCCGCGACGAAGAGCCCCAGCGTGCCGATCGTCGCGATCCCCACCACCGCCGGCACCGCCTCGGAGACCACGATCAACTACGTGATCACCGACACCGAGCGGCAGCGCAAGTTCGTCTGCGTGGACCCGCACGACATCCCGGTGCTCGCGGTGGTCGACTCCGCGATGATGTCCAGCGCCCCGCGCGCCCTCAAGGTCGCCACCGGCCTGGACGCGCTCACGCACGCGATCGAGGGCTACACCACCCTCGGCGCCTGGGAGCTGTCCGACCTGTTCCACCTCAAGGCCATCCAGGTGATCGCCGCCTCGCTGCGCGGCGCCGCCGACGGCGACCCCGAGGCCGCCGACCGGATGGCGCTCGCGCAGTACATCGCCGGCATGGGCTACTCGAACGTCGGCCTCGGCCTGGTGCACGCCATGGCCCACCCGCTCGGCGCGTTCTACGCCGCCCCGCACGGCGTCGCGAACGGCATCCTGCTCGCCCCCGTGATGGCGTTCAACGCCCCCGCGACCGGCGAGAAGTTCCGCGACGTCGCCGCGGCCTTCGGGGTCGACGACGCGGCCGTCCTGCCGATCGAGCAGGCCCGCACCGCCGCCGTCGAGGCCGTCGCCACGCTGACCCGCGACCTGGGCAACCCCACCACGCTGCGCGCGATCGGCGCCCGCGAGGAGGACCTGCCGGCCCTGGCCAAGGCCGCCGCCGAGGACGTCTGCGCCGGCGGCAACCCGCGCGAGGCCGGCATCGCGGAGATCGAGGAGCTGTACCGCAGCCTGCTCGGCTGACGTCGGCGGCGACCCGGGGGCGCGGCGGGCGTCGTGCGCGCCCCCGGTCGCGAGCCTCTCGGCGCTGCGCGCGGGTCCTGCGCTCGCCGGGCGGTGCGCTCGCCGGGCGGTGCGACCCCCTAGGCTGCACGAGTCGCCCGCCCGCGGGCGCACCATCGTCGTCGCCCAGCCGCCAGGAGCCCCCGTGCCGAGGTCCGCCGCCGCCCGCCGCAGCTCGATCGGCGACGTGGCGCGGCTGGCCGGCGTGTCCGTGGGCACCGTCTCCAACGTGCTGAACCGTCCCGACCGGGTCGCCGAGACCACCCGGAACCGGGTGCTGGACGCGATCGAGCAGCTGTCCTTCGTGCCGAACGCCTCCGCGCGCCAGCTCCGGGTCGGCACCATCACGACCGTCGGCGCGATCGTGCTCGACCTGCGCAACCCGTTCTTCACCGAGACCGCCCGCGGCATCGAGGACCGCCTCGCGCTGGCCGACCACACCCTGATGCTCGCCAGCTCCGACGACGACCCCGCGCGCGAGGCCCGCTACCTGCGGCTGTTCGAGCAGCACGGCGTCTCCGGCCTGCTCGTGGTGCCCACCGGCGACGACCTCGGCCCGCTGCTGACGCTCGTCGAGCGCGGCGTGCGCACCGTGCTGCTCGACATGGCCTCCCCCACCGACGCGCTGTCCTCGGTGGCCGTGGACGACGTCGCGGGCGGGCGGGCGGCCGGTGCGCACCTGCTCGACCTCGGGCACCGGCGCATCCTGATGCTGAACGGCCCGCCCACCGTCCGGCAGTGCCGGGACCGGGCCGCCGGCCTGCGGGAGGCCGTCGTCCGGCGCGGCCTGGACCCCGACGAGGTGGTGCACGAGGTGCGGATCCCGACGCTGGACGCCGGTGGCGCCGCCGCGGCCTTCGCGCCGCTGCTGGACGACGACCGGACCCCGCGCGCGGTGTTCTGCGTGAACGACCTCGCCGCGATCGGCGTGCAGCGCGAGATCCGCCGGCGCAGGCCGGAGCTGCTGGGCCGGATCGCCATCGTCGGCTACGACGACATCGAGGTCGCCGCGGAGCTCGCCACCCCGCTCACCTCCGTGCGGCAGCCCGCGCACGAGGTGGGCTACAAGGCCGCCGAGCTGCTGCTCACCCAGGACGAGGACGGCGCGCCGGTGCGGGAGCACGTGATGTTCCAGCCCGAGCTGGTGGTCCGCGAGACCAGCACGCCCGCCTGACGCGGACCGGGGCCGCGGCGGCGCCGGCCGCTCGTCCGGGCTCGTGCCCGCCGCGGGGGGCGTCCCCGCTCAGCGGCGGGCGGCGAACGCGTGCAGCCGCAGGTCCCGCGACCGCTGGAGGTGCGCCGCCACGGCAGCGCGTGCGGCCTCGGCGTCCCGCACACGCAGGGCGTCCAGCACGGCGGCGTGCTCGGCCCGGATCTCCGCGAGGTCGTCGGCGTGCTCGGTGCGGGTGCCGTCGTAGATCCGCAGCTGCGCGGTGAGCCGGTGCAGGAGCGCGGTGACGGTGGCGTTGTGCCCGGCCGCCCAGAGCGCCTCGTGCCACAGCAGGTTGAGCCGGCGCTGCTCGTCGGGCGCAGCGTGCTCGGTGCCGGTGTGCAGGGCGGCCAGCCGGGCGAGCTCCAGCTCGGTGCGCCGCCCGGCCGCGCTGGCGGCGGCGACCCCCTCCAGCGCGGTGCGCGCGTCGTAGATGTCCAGCACGTCCTCGGGCGATCCGGAGCGGACCCGGTAGCCGCGCGGCGCGCGTTCCAGCAGGCCGTCCTGCTCCAGGCGGGCCAGCGCCTCCCGGACGGGCGTGCGGGACACCCGGTAGCGTGCGGCGAGCGTGGACTCCTGCAGCAGGTCGTCAGGCTCGAACGCCCCGTCCAGCACGTCGCGACGCAGGTCGGCGTAGTGCTGCGCGCCGACGTCGGTGCGCGCCCCGTCCGGCAGCACGGGCGGGGTGACGGTTCCGGTCCGGCTCATGGTCCCCTTCTCGGCGCGATGGTCGGTGCGTGCTGCGTCCGCCCCGATCGTGACTCACGTATCCATCCGTATACAACAGTATCCCGCATGATGGACGGAGATGGACGGACGTCCGGCCCGCTGGCTACCGTCGGCACCGCACGACACCGACCGAGGAGCACCATGACGACCAGCCAGCGCCGCACGACCGCCACGCGGTCCTGTCCGCGCGCTCGCTGTCGGTAGACGCACCCCGCCGCTGCGCGGCACCCCGGGTGCGTCCTGCTGCCCGTCGACCCCGCGCGCCCCGCCGGCGCGCCGCCGCCCCCGGAGACCCCGTGCCCACCCCTGCCCTGCCCAGCACGCTGCCCGTGCAGCCCGCCGACGCCCTGCTGCCCTGGACGGCGTTCGGCGCGCTGGTGCACCGGCTGGCCTCCCGCGCCGGATCGACCGCGCCCGGCGGCACGCTGCTGATCGCGGTGGACGGCTTCTCCGGCGCGGGCAAGACCTGGCTCGCCACCCGGCTGGCCGACGCGCTCGGAGCCACGCTGCTGCACGTGGACGCCTACGTCCCCGGCTGGCACGGCCTGGCCGACGGCATCGAGGCGATCGGTCGGGACCTGGTCCGTCCGTGGTCCCGCGGCCGCACCGGCCGGGCGCAGAGCTACGACTGGGACGGCGAACGCCCGGGCCCGCTGCTCACCTTCCCGCCGCCGCCGCTCGCCGTGCTGGAGGGCTGCGGGATCGCCTCGCTCGGCGCCGGCAGCGGGCTGGCCGCGCGGGTCTGGGTGCACGCCTCCCCCGCGGCGCGGGCCCGCCGGCTCGACCTGCGCGAGGACCACCTCGACTACCTGCCGCACCGCACCACCTGGGCCCGGCAGGAGGAGGAGATCGCCGCCCGGCACGACACCCCGCGCCGCTGCGACGTCCGGGTGCGGCGCGCCGCCCGCGCGGGCGTCGACCTCGCCCCGCTACCACCGCGCACCTGAGCCCGCACGGCACCGGGGCCCGCGCCGCACCCGAACCCCGCACCCCGCCCGAGCACCACCCACGCACCACCCGCACCCCGGACCCGCCACCCGACCGGAAGGACCCCCGTCATGTCTCGACCGTCCCGCACGCTGCTCGCCGCCGGCTCGCTCGCCGTGGTCGCCGCTCTCGCGGCCTGCAGCGAGGGTGCCGCCGAGTCCTCCGCCAGCGCGACCGACGACCTCACACCGGTCACCTTCGTGCTCGACTGGACGCCGAACAGCAACCACACCGGCATCTACGTCGCGCTGGAGAAGGGCTGGTTCGCCGACCAGGGCATCGACCTGGAGATCGTGCAGCCGCCGGAGGACGGGGCCGAGGCGCTGGTCGCCTCCGGGTCCGCGCAGTTCGGCGTCTCCTACCAGGAGAACGTCACCCAGGCCCGCGGCCAGGACGTGCCGATCGTCTCGATCGCCGCGGTGATCGCGCACAACACCTCCGGCTTCGCCTCGCCGGTGGACCGGGACATCACCCGGCCCGCCGACTACGCCGGCCACGTGTACGGCGGCTGGGGCAGCCCGATCGAGGCCGCGATCCTGGACGCGCTGGTCGAGCAGGACGGCGGCGACCCGGACCAGGTCACCAACATCGACATCGGCACCTCCAGCGTGATCCAGGCGTTCTCGCAGGGCATCGACCTCGGCTGGGTGTTCGAGGGCTGGGACGTGCCGCTCGCCGAGGAGGAGGGCATCGACCTGAACGTGCAGCTGGTGCGCGACTACGACGACGCCCTGGACTGGTACACCCCGGTGCTGATCTCCAGCGAGGACGTGATCGCCGACGACCCGGAGCTGGTGCAGGCGTTCGTGAACGCGGCCACCGAGGGCTACGAGTACGCGATCGAGAACCCGGACGAGTCCGCGCAGATCCTGCTGGACGCGGTGCCGGACCTGGACGAGCAGCAGGTCGTCGCCGCCCAGGAGTACCTGGCGGACGAGTACCAGTCCGACTCGGCGCAGTGGGGCTACCAGCGCCCGGAGGTCTGGACCGACTTCACCGCCTGGCTGGAGGACAACGCGATCATCGAGTCCGGCTTCGACGTCGAGGCCGCCTACACGAACCAGTTCGTCGAGGCCGCTTCGTGACGACCCTCGCCCGACCGGCCGCACCGGACCCCGTCGTCGTCGCACCGCCCGGTGCGACCACGCGACGCGGTCCGGTGCGCCGGGCGCTGCCCGCTGCGGCGACGGCGGTCGTGCTGCTGGTGGTGTGGGAGGTCGCGACCCGGGTGCTCGCGGTGCCCGCCTGGATGCTGCCCGGTCCGCTGCGGATCGCGCAGGAGGCGGTGTCCGTCGCGCCGACGCTCTGGCCGGACGTGCTGTCCACCGTGCGGCTGACCGTGATCGGCGGGGTGCTCGGCGTGGCCCTCGGCCTGGCGATCGCCGCCGCGATGCACCTGGTCGAACCGCTCCGCTCGGCGGTCTACCCGCTGCTGATCGTCAGCCAGAACGTGCCGTCGATCGCGCTGGCGCCGCTGCTGGTGATCTGGTTCGGCTTCGGGCTGACCCCCAAGATCGTGGTGATCGTGCTGGTCTGCTTCTTCCCGGTGGCGGTCGCCGCGATGGACGGGCTGCGCGGGGCGGACCGGGTGGTCGTCGACTACCTGCGGATGTCCGGCGCCACCCGGCGCCAGGTGTTCACCAAGGTCGAGGTGCCGTCCGCGCTGCCCGCGGTGTTCTCCGGGCTGAAGATCGCCGCGACCTATGCCGTGATGGGCGCCGTCGTCGCCGAGTGGGTGGGCTCCGACCGCGGCGTCGGCCACTACATGCTGCTGCAGAAGTCGGCGTTCCGTGCCGACCGGGTGTTCGTCGCCATCCTGGTGATCGTCGTGCTCAGCCTCGCCCTGTTCGCCCTGATCGCCGCCCTGGAGCGGCGCACCACCCGGTGGAGGACCCGTGAGCGCTGACCCGCGCCTGCACCTGGACGACGTGCACGTCGCCTACCCGACCGCGTCCGGACCGCTGCCCGTGCTGGACGGCCTGACCCTGACCGTCGAGCCCGGCGAGTTCGTCTCGATCATCGGGCCGTCCGGCTCCGGCAAGAGCACGCTGCTGCACGTGGTCGGCGGCCTGGTCCGCCCGTCCCGCGGCGCCGTGCTGCTGGACGAGCAGGACATCACCGGCAGCCGCGGGCACCTCAGCCACATGCCGCAGCAGCCCGCGCTGCTGCCGTGGCGCACCGTGCTGGACAACGTGCTGCTGCCGCAGGAGATCGCCGGCACCCGCACCGCCGCCTCCGCCGCGGAGGCCGGCGAGTGGCTGGACCGGATCGGCCTCGGCGAGTTCACCCGCGCCCTGCCGCACGCGCTGTCCGGCGGGATGCAGCAGCGGGTCGCGTTCCTGCGCGCGCTGCTCGCGCCGACATGCAGCGCTGGCTGCTGCACCTGTGGGAGGACACCCGCCGCTCGGTGCTGTTCGTCACGCACAACATCGAGGAGGCGCTGCTGCTCTCCGACACCGTCTACGTGCTGTCCGCCCGGCCGGCCCGGGTGCTGCGCCGGGTGCCCGTGCCGTTCGCCCGGCCGCGGGCGGAGGAGGTCACCGACTCCCCCGCGTTCATCCGGCTGCGCCGCGAGCTGACCGACCTGCTGCGACCGGCGGCGTCCGACGGCACCGACCGCGCCGACCGCGCCATCCCCGTCCCGACCGCCACCGCCGCTGCCGGCGGTGCCACCACCCCGGAGCTGTCATGACCGTCGCCCGCCTGCTGCTCGGCTACTACCACCCCTGGCCCAACGACGCCGGCTTCACCCTGGCCCGCCACCAGGGGCGGTACGCCGAGGCGGGCATCGACCTGCACGTCGGCGTGGTGGACCCCGGCCGCGGCGACACCCTGGCCCACCTGGCCCGGGACGAGGGCGACCTCGGTGTCGTCCCGACCAACCGGCTGCTGGCGGCCCGGTCCCGCGGGCAGCGGGTGACCGCGGTCGCCGCGGTGAACCAGGTCGGCCTGGAGACGCTGCACTCGCTGCGCTCCCTCGGCATCGCCCGCCCGCGGGACCTCACCGGCCGGCGGGTCGCCCTGAACTCCACGCCCCGCGGCCTCGCGATGGTCCGGCACCTGGTGCAGGCGGACGGCGGCGACCCGGACCAGGTGACGATCGTCGACTCCGGCCCGCGCGAGCTGCAGTCCGCCGACCTGCTGGCCGGCACCGCCGAGGCATACTTCGGCGCCTACTGGGCCTGGGACGAGCTGTTCGACCCGCACCCCGCGGCCGACCGGCTGTCCTGGCCGGTGAAGGACCACGGGGCGCCGGCATTCCACTCCTACCTGCTGGTGGCCCGCGAGGACTGGCTCGCCGCGCACCCCGGGACGCTCGGTCCGCTGCTGGCCGCGAGCGCCGCCGGCTTCCACGCGGCCGCCGCCGACCCGGTGGCCGCGGGCGCGCACTTCGGGCACGTCACCCCGTACTTCCCGCCCGCGGTGCTGGAGCGCTCGGTGCGGCTGGTCGCGCCGACCTGGTTCCACGCCGGTCGGTGGGGCACGCTGCGGGACGACCTGGTCGCGCCGTACGCCCGCTGGCTGCTCGCGCACGACGCGCTGCCGGACCTCGCGGGACTGGCCGGGGCCGGAGCGGGGCCGCTGGCGACCGGACTGGCCGGGTCGGGCGGGTCCGACGGCCTGGACGGGTTCGACGGGCTGGGCGGCGCCGCCGAGGTGGGCGCATGACCGCCGTCCTGCGCCCCTCGGTGGTGGTGCCCGGCCGGGTGCCGGACGACGGCTCGGCCACCGACCGGCTCGCCGAGCTGCTCGCGGTGGCCGAGCACCTGGACGAGGTGCCCGGCTGGTCCGGCGTCTGGGTGCCGGACTCGGTGCTCGCGCTGCGGTTCTTCGACGCCACGGTGCTGCTCGCCGCGCTGGCGGCCCGCACCAGCCGGATCGGCCTCGGCGTGGCCTGCCTGTCCACCCTCGGGCTGCGCCAGCCGCTGGTGGTGGCGCAGCAGTGGGCCAACCTGGACGTGCTGTCCGGCGGACGGGTCACGCTGGCGCTCTGCCCGGGCAACCGCACCGGCGCCAAGCACGAGCAGGAGCGTGCCGCCTTCGGGCTGAGCTACGAGGAGAAGTCCGCCCGGATGCTGGACGCCCTGGCGTTCCTGCGCGCGGTGGTCGCCACCCCGCGGCTCAGCCACCACTCCGCCTACCTCGACCTGGACGACGTCGAGGTGGTCCCCGCGTTCACCCGCGACCACCTGCCGGTCTGGATGGTGGCGAACCCCACCACCCAGGCCAGCTCCGACGGGCTGCGGCGCGTGCTGCGCCGGGTGGCCGAGCACGGCGACGGCTGGCTGACCTACAACACCCGCCCCGAGGATCTGCGCGACCGCCTCGGCCTGCTCACCGAGCTGCGGGCCCAGGCCGGGCGGGCGGTCGCCGTCCCGTTCCCGGTCGCGGTGCAGGTGAACCTGACGATCGCGCCCACCGAGGCCGAGGCGGTCGCGACCGCGCAGCAGGCGTGGGCCGTGCAGAGCACCCGTGGCATCCCGTTCGACGACCTGCGGGCCGTCTCGGCGATCGGCACCCCCGAGCAGTGCGCCGCCTTCCTGGCCCGGCTGCACGAGGCCGGGGCCACCGAGGTGCTGCTGCACCCGCTCGGCGGCGACCTCCGCACCCAGGTGGAGCGCGCCTCGGCGGACCTGCTGCCGCTGCTGCCCGGAGCGCGGTCCGCCGCGACCGCGCCGGTGCCGGACGGGGTCGGCCGATGACCCGCCCGCTGATCACCGCCGCCGAGCTCCGCGCCGGCACGGCGGACCCTGTCGTGCTGGACGCCACGGTCGACCTGCCCCGCCCCGCCCACGACGGCGACCATCGCGCCGGCAGCGGGCTGACCGGCTGGGCCGACGCCCACCTGCCCGGGTCCCGGCACCTGGACCTGCTGGCCGCGCTGGCCGACCCGGACGCCGGCTACCACTTCGCGCACCCCGGGCCCGGACGCGCGCACCGGGTGCTGCACGGCCTCGGCGTCCGGGACGGCCGGCCGGTGGTCGTCTACGACCGGGCCGACGGCTTCTGGGCCGCCCGCGCCTGGTGGACGCTGCGCGCCCTGGGCGTGACCGCGCGGGTGCTGGACGGCGGGCTCTCCGCCTGGCGGGCGGCGGGCGGACCGGTCGTCGCGGGCGGCGCCGAGACCGGTGCAGAGGCCGGGACCGCGGGCGGAGCTGCGGCCGGGACAGATCCGGGTCGTGCTCCGGTACCGGGCACCGCGTCGGACCCCGGCGTCCTCACCCTGCGACCGCGTCCCGAGCTGTGGGCCGACCTGGCCGAGGTGCGCGCGATCGTGGACGGCCACCGGCCCGGCCGGCTGGTCTGCGCGCTCGGCGCCGAGCAGTTCGACGGCACCGCACCCACCCGGTACAGCCGGCGCGGGCACATCCCCGGCTCGGTGAACCTGCCCGCCCGGTCGGTCACCGCCGCCGACGGCACCCTGCTGGCGCCGGACCTGCTGCGCGCGGCGGCCGCGACGCTGCACCCGGTGCCCGCCACCGGCCGCACGGCGCCGACCCCCGCGGCGGCCGGACCGCTCGTGCTGTACTGCGGCGGCGGCATCGCGGCCAGCCACCTCGCGCTCGCGCTGGTCGTGGCGGGCGAGCGGGACGTGCGGATCTACGACGGCTCGTTGGAGGAGTGGAGCGCCCGGGCCGACCTGCCGCTGTCCGTCACCGGGCCCACGGTGCCGGGTCCGACCGGCTGACCGGCGCACGTCCGGGCATCACCGGGACTTCAGTCCTAGGTGCCGCTACCGTGGCCTGCGTGCAGACCCTCGGGACCGGAGCGCCGCGCCTGCTGCGTGCGCTCCTCCTGACCGGCCTGGTGCTCGCGCTCGCCGCCCTGGCGCACGCCCTCGGCGGCGGGCACCTGCCCTCCGCACCGGTGCTGGCGCTGCTCGGCGTGCTGCTGCTGCCGCTCGCCGTGCTCGCCTGCGCCCGGCAGGTGCGGCCGCTGCCGGCCGTCCTGCTGCTCGGCGCCGGGCAGCTCGCTCTGCACCAGACGTTCGGGATGCTCACCGCCTGCGGCACCGGCACCCTCGGCACGGCTGCGACCGCCACCGGCTCCGCGCACCTGCTGCACTCCGGCACCGTGCTCGCCGGCACGGCCGGATCGACCTGCCACACCGGTGCCGCCGTGGTCGACGGCACCGCGATGCTGGTGCTGCACGCCCTCGCCACCGTGGCCGTCGCCCTGCTGGTCGCCGCGACCGACCGCGTGCTCTGGCTGCTGGCCCGCGGGATCGCCCCGGTGCTCGCGGCGGCCCTGCGCCGGCTGCGCGCCGCGCTGCGGCTCGGCGGCGCACCGGACCCCCGGGCCGCACGGACCCGCGGACTGCCGGTGCCGGACGCCCCGCCGGCCCCGCCCCGGACCGCGGTCACCCGGTCCGACGCGCCCCGGCGCGGTCCTCCGGCGCCGCGCCCGTCGTCCGTGCCTGCTGCGCTGCGTGCGCCGGCAGCGCTTCCTGCGCTGCGTGCCCCTCGTGCGCTGCCTGCGCCGGCCGGTCAGGGCACCGCCCTGGCCACCGCCTGAGCCGTCCGCCCGCGAGGTCGGTCGTGCCCTCGGTGCGCCGGCACCCGACCGCGCCGTCCGGCGCGCCCACACCCGAACCCCTGCCACCCGTGCGCCGCGCCACCGCGTTCGCCGCACCGTGAGGACCCCGAGATGAACCCCGATCGCATCCCGCCGACGACCGTCGGCACCTCGACCGCCGGCACAGCCGCTGCGGGCCCCGCTTCCGTCGGCCTGGCCGCTCCCGGCACAGCACCGTCCGGCCCCACCGCGGCGTCCGCCACCGGCACCCGGCCCGCGCGCCGTCGCCGCCGGCCGGCCGCCGTCGCCGCCGGCGCCCTCGTCGCGGCCGCCGCCCTCGTGCTGCTGCCCGCGCTGCCCGCCTCCGCGCACGTGCACGTGGTGCCCGAGGACACCGCAGCCGGCGGCTGGACCACCCTGACCTTCCGGGTGCCGAACGAGTCGGCCACCGCCGGCACCACCGAGGTCGCCGTCGACCTGCCCACCGACACCCCGCTGACCTCGGTCTCCACCCGCCCGGTGCCGGGCTGGACCGCCACCGTCGAGACCGGCACCCTGCCCGAGCCCGTCGAGGTCGACGGCGCCACCCTCACCCAGGCGCCGGTGCGCGTGGTCTGGACCGCCGACGCGGGCAGCGAGATCACCGACGGCGAGTACCAGGAGTTCGCCATCTCGGTCGGCCCGCTCCCCGCCGAGGGCACCACCCTCGTCCTGCCGACCACCCAGACCTACTCCGACGGCACCGAGGTCGTCTGGGACGAGGTCAGCACAGACGGCACCGAGCCCGACAACCCCGCGCCGACCTTCACCATCACCGCCGCCGAGGACGACAGCGAGGAGAGCGGCACCGCGGACGACCAGGCCACCGACGACCCGTCGGCGGAGAGCGTCTCGATCAGCGCGGCGGGCACGGACGCGGCCGACGACACCACCGCGCGCGTGCTCGGCGGGGCGGGCCTCGTCCTCGGGGCCGCCGCCCTCGCCGTCGCCCTGCTCCGCCGACGCTCGGGGGACGCCGACCCTGAGCAGCGCGGCTGAGCCGCGCGGCCGAGCAGCGCGCCCGAGCAGCACAGCCGCGCAGCACTCCCGATCGGGGCGCCCGGACCGCGCACGTCGTGGTCCGGGCGCCCCCTCGGCAGCCCCGCACCCAGCAGGCCCGCACCCAGCGGGCGCGCCGACCGACCGGCACCGCGCCGCACCGCCAGGTAGCCTGCGGGCGGCACCCGACCCACCAGCACCGGAGCGATCGATGTCCACCCCCGACCGTCCTGCGCGCAGCATCCCCGAGCCGGACGAGGCAGCCGGCGGCCTCGCCGCCGACGCGCACCCCGCACCCGGCCCTCGGCCCGGCTCGACCGGTGACGTCTGGGAGCGGTCGACGGTGCCGCGCTGGCTGCCGCGCGCGCTGACGCTCACCGTCGTCGCGGTGTTCATCGGCATCCTGGTCTGGCGCGCCGCGTCGATGCTGGGCAACGTCCTGACGATCGTGGTGATCTCCTGGTTCGTCGCCCTCGCGATGGAGCCGATGATCCTCTGGCTCGGACGGCACGGCGTGCGGCGCTCGCCCGCGACCGGGATCGTGATGGTCGGCGGCCTGGTGCTGATCGGCGGGGTCCTGACCCTGGTCGGCGGGCTGTTCGTGACCCAGCTGGTCGATCTGGTCCAGTCGCTCCCGCAGTACTACAACGAGCTGCGCGACATGCTGACCGACCGGTTCGAGATCGACCTGCCGGCGAGCAGCGAGCTGCTGGGGCGGATCGGCGACTACGCCGACGACCTGGCCCCGGGCATCGTCGGCGTCGGCACCTCGATCGCCGGCGGCATCTTCAACTCGACCGCCGTGCTGCTGGTCGTCTACTACATGGCGAGCGCTGGCCCGCGGTTCCGCGCCGCGGTCTGCCGCTACCTCGCGCCGCACCGCCAGCGCGAGGTGCTGCGCCTCTGGGAGGTCTCCCAGGAGAAGGTCGCCGGGTTCATCACGTCGCGGCTGGTGCTCGCCGCGATCTGCGTCGTGGCGACGTACCTGTTCCTGGTCGTGCTGCGCATCCCCTACGCCCTGCCGCTGGCGGCGTTCACCGGGCTGGTGTCCCAGTTCGTCCCGACGGTCGGCACCTACATCGGCGGCGCGCTGCCGGTGCTGCTGGCGCTGGCGGTCGACCCGGTGAAGGCGCTGCTCGTGCTGGCCTTCATCATCGCGTACCAGCAGGTGGAGAACCTCGTCCTCACCCCCAAGGTCTCCCAGCGGTCGATGGAGCTGAACCCGGCGGTGGCGTTCCTGTCGGTGCTGAGCTTCGGGGCGGTGTTCGGCGCGCTCGGGGCGTTCATCTCGCTGCCGATCGTCGCGACCATCCAGGCGGTCTCGACCACCTACCTGCGCCGGCACGAGCTGGTGGACCCGTCGCTGCTCACCGAGGAGGAGCCGCACCGTCGCGGGCCCGGTGCGGCGCACCCGCAGGGCGGGCCGGACCCCGAGGCCGCCTGAGGCCAGATCGCCGCCACGCGGTCAGCGGTCGACCCGCCCCCAGCCGTCGACGCGCCGTCAGCGGTCGACGCGCGCCCCGCCTCCGCCGGCGAGCTTGAGCACCTCGGCGAGCGAGGCCATGGTGGTGTCCCCCGGCGTCGTCATCGCGAGCGCCCCGTGCGCCGCGCCGTACTCGACGGCCACGTCCAGCGGCTCACCGCTGAGCAGCCCGTAGACCAGCCCGGACGCGAACGAGTCCCCGCCGCCGACGCGGTCCAGGATCTCCAGCCCGGGCCGGTGGGTGGCCTGCACCAGGCCGGACTCGCGAGACCAGGCGATCGCGCCCCAGTCGTTCACGGTCGCGGACCGCACGGCCCGCAGAGTGGTGGCGATCACCTGGAAGTTGGGGTACGCGGCGGCCACCCGCTCGATCATCGCGGCGAAGCTGTCCACCTCCAGGTGCGCGAGGCCGTCGTCCACGCCCTCGACCTCGAACCCGAGCGAGGCGGTGAAGTCCTCCTCGTTGCCGATCATCACGTCGATGTGCCGCGCGATCTCCCGGTTGACCTCCTGCGCGCGGGCCTGGCCACCGCTGTCCCGCCACAGGGAGGGCCGGTAGTTCAGGTCGTAGGAGACGATCGTGCCGTGCCGCTTGGCGGCGGTGACGGCAGCGATCACGGTCTGCGCCGCGGTGTCGGACAGCGCCGCATAGATCCCGCCGGTGTGCAGCCAGCGGGCGCCGAGGGTGCCGAACACCTCGTCCCAGTCGACGTCGTCGGGTGCGAGCCGGCTGGCCGCGGTCCAGCCCCGGTCGGAGACGCCGACGGCGCCCCGGACGCCGAAGCCGCGCTCGGTGAAGTTCAACCCGTTCCGGGCGGTGCGCCCGACGCCGTCGTAGGGCACCCACCGGATCAGCGAGGTGTCCACCCCGCCGGTCAGGATGCAGTCCTCGACCAGGCGCCCGACCTCGTTGTCGGCCAGCGCGGTGACGATCCCGGTGCGCTGGCCGAAGGCACGGCGCAGCCCGCGAGCGACGTTGTACTCGCCACCGCCCTCCCAGACCCGGAAGGTGCGGGCGGTGCGGATCCGGCCCTCGCCGGGGTCGAGACGCAGCATCACCTCGCCGAGCGAGAGCGCGTCGTAGCGGACGTCCGCGGCTGGACGGATGGTCAGGGGCACGAGGGGACTCCTCCGGATCGGGACGGGAAGCAGGGGCGCGGGCCGGCGGCGAGCCGTCAGCGGGCCGCGACCGTCGGGGCGTCGCACCGCTGCACCAGCGCCACCGCCTCGGAGACCAGGTCGCGCACCCGGTCGAAGGCACCGCTGCGCACCAGGTCGCGCGGGACCATCCACGAACCGCCCGCCGCCGCGACGGCCGGCAGCGCGAGGTAGTCGGCCATGTTGCCCGGTCCGACGCCACCGGTCGGCACGAACCGCAGCCCGCCGAACGGGGCCGCGAGCGCGGCGATCGCGGCCGGCCCGCCGGAGGTGCCGGCCGGGAAGAACTTGACCGTGCTCAGCCCGTGCGCGAGCGCGGCCTGCACCTCGGTCGCGGTGACGGCGCCCGGCAGCACCGGGATGCCGTGCTCCTGCGCCCGCTCGACCACGGCGGTGCTCACGCCCGGCGACACGAGGAAGCGCGCGCCCGCGGCGACGGCCTCGTCGACCTGGGCGACGGTGATCACGGTGCCGGCCCCGACCAGCAGATCGTCCCGGTCGGCCATCCGACGGATCGACTCGCCGGCCGCGGCGGTGCGGAAGGTGACCTCGGCGACGGGCAGCCCGCCCGCGACCAGGGCCTCGGCGAGCGGAGCGGCGTCGACGGCGTCGTCCAGGACCACCACGGGCACGATCCGGTGCTGGGTCAGAAGCGTCAGTGCGTCGGCCATGCTCGCGTCTCGTTTCGCTAGGAGGAACGCTAGGTGCGTCTAGCGCAACCATCGTGGCACGACGACGCGCACGACGACAAGGACGTGCCACGCGGCCCCCCGCCTCGACGAGCGCACCTGCACGGCCACCAGCCGCCCCACCCGCACTCGCCACATGCACGCCAGCCGCGCCAGGTGCACACCCGTCGCGTGGGCAGCGGGCGCGGCGCGTGTGCACCAGGGGGCGGAGCGACGGTGCGCGGGCGGGGTGGGGTCAGGCGGCGGGGAGGGCGAAGCCTGACGGGAGGAGCGGCGGCAGGACCCGACGGATCGCGGCGTGCAGCTCGCTCATCCGGTCGGCGTCCATCCGCTCGACCGGGGCGGTGATGCTCACCGCGGCGACCGGGCGGCCGCCCTCGCGCAGGATCGGCACGGCCACGCAGGCGATGCCGGGCTCGTTCTCCTGCACCTCGACGGCGTACCCGCGCCGCCGGGCCCGGGACAGCTCGTCCGCGACGTGCTCGTCCCGCGCGCCACGGTCCAGCCCCTCGACCGCAGGGAGCGCGTCCAGGTACTCCCGCAGCGCGGTGCCCGTGATCCCGCTGGCCGCGAGCAGGGCCCGGCCGAGCGCAGTGCTCACGGCGGACCGGCGCCGCCCGACGGCCGACCAGACCCGGACCGACCGCTCGGGCTCGACCTTGTCCAGGTAGACCACCTGGGTGCCGCTGAGCACGCCGAGGTGCACGAGCTCACCGGTGGCCGCGCTCAGCGCGACCAGGGCGGCCCGGAGCCGGGCAGGCAGGTCGTCCTCGGCGAAGTACAGGTCGGCCAGGTGCATCGCCGCAGCGCCGAGCGCGTACCGGCCGGTGCCCGGGTCCTGCACGACGTACTCGCGGAACCGCAGCGCGGCGAGCGAGCGGTGGACGGTGGTCTTGTGCACGTCCAGCGCGGCGGCCAGCTCGGCCAGCATGACCCCGCGGGGGCCGGCGGCGGCGACCACCTCCAGGGTGCGCAGCGCCCGGTCGATGCTCTCCACCGGCGAGGCCGGGGCCGGCTGCGGCTGCTCCACGCGGGTCACCCTACCCAGGAGCGCCCGGCTGCCGCGCGTATCGCCCGGCCACGGCGCCGCACCCACCCGTCAGTCGTAGAACACCCGCTCGACCACCGCGCGCGCCCGGCGGGACACCCGCAGATACGTCTCCTCCAGCTCCCCCGCGGACCCGGACGGGTAGCCCACGACCGCGGCCAGCCCGGCCATCACCTGCCGGTCGTGCGGCAGCACGTCGGCGTGCGCCCCACCGGTGCGCCCGGTCCACAGCACCAGCGCGTCGCGCAGCCGGGAGGCGAGCTCCCACGCCTCCGTGAGCACCGCGGCGTCGTCCGGGTCGACCAGCCCGGCAGCCGCGGCGGCCGCCAGCGCGTCGAGCGTCGAGGTGGTGCGCAGGGCGGGTACGGCGTGCGCGTGCTGGAGCTGCAGCAGCTGGGCGGTCCACTCCACGTCGGAGATCGCACCGCGGCCGAGCTTGAGGTGCCGGGCCGGGTCGACGCCGCGAGGCAGCCGCTCCGACTCGACCCGCGCCTTGATCCGGCGGATCTCCCGCACCGCGGCCGCGTCCAGCCCGCCGGCCGGGTAGCGCAGCGGATCGGCGAGCGCGACGAACCGGTCCCCGAGGGCCGGGTCCCCGGCGACCGGCCGGGCGCGCAGCAGCGCCTGGCTCTCCCAGACCAGCGACCAGCGGGCGTAGTACTCGACGTACGCGTCGAAGCTGCGCACCAGCGGGCCGTTGCGTCCCTCCGGTCGCAGGTCGGCGTCCACCTCCAGCGCGGGCTCCGGCCCGACCGCGCCGAGCAGCGCGCGCAGCCGGGTCGCGACCCCGGTGGCGAACTCCTGCGCGAGCGTCGGGTCCACCCCGGCGGCCGGGTCGTGCACGAACAGCACGTCGGCGTCCGAGGAGTACCCCATCTCGCGCCCGCCGAGCCGGCCCATCGCCACCACCAGCAGCGCGGTCGGGTCGGCGTCCAGTCCGCGCTCGGCCCGCTCGTCCCAGGCGGCCACCCGCAGCGCACCGGC
This sequence comes from Cellulomonas sp., assembly GCA_036404115.1. Lineage (GTDB taxonomy): Bacteria > Actinomycetota > Actinomycetes > Actinomycetales > Cellulomonadaceae > Cellulomonas. The sequence continues at coordinate 10,780 of DASWPG010000021.1, read as the reverse complement.
CAGCAGGACGTCGGCGGTGACGGTCAGGCTGCGCGAGGCACGGGTGCCGGTGACCACGCCGAGCACGTCGGCGGCGGCGGTGCGGGCCAGCTCGCGGCGGCGCAGGGCCCGCAGCGCGGTGACCGCCGGCACCGGCGCATCGGCCCGGGTGAGGATCGCGTCCGCCTCGGCGGCCAGCCGCTCCTGGCTGCGCGGCTCCAGCTCGGCGTCCTCGTCCAGCCAGACGACGGACTCGGGCGAACGGGCCAGGGCGTCGGCCACGTACCGGGAGGTGGACAGCGCGTGCGCGAGGCGTTGCGCGGTGGTGCCCGAGTCGCGCAGCAGCTTGAGGTACCAGTGCGTGCTGCCCAGCGACTCCGACAGCCGGCGGAACGCGAGCAGCCCGCCGTCCGGGTCGGGCCCGTCCGCGAACCAGCCGATCATCACCGGCAGCAGCTGCCGCTGGATCGCCGCCCGCCGGGACACTCCCTCGGTCAGCGCCGCGATGTGCCGCACCGCCCCGGCCGGGTCCCGGTAGCCGATCGCGGCGAGCCGTGCTCGGGCAGCCTCGGGCGCGAGGCTGGCCTCCTCGGCGGACAGCTGCGCGGTGGCCGGCAGCAGCGGCCGGTAGAACAGCTCCTCGTGCAGGCGGCGCACGTCCCGGCGCACCTGGCGCCACCGGTCCAGCAGCCCCGCCGCGCCCTCGGCCCGCATCCCCATCGAGCGCGCCAGCCGGCGCAGGTCCGGTTCGGCGGTCGGCATCAGGTGGGTGCGGCGCAGCCGGTAGAGCTGCACCCGGTGCTCGATCGCCCGCAGGAACCGGTAGCAGACCGCGAGCTGCCCGGCGTGCTCCCGCCCGACGTAGCCGCCCGCCGAGAGCGCCGCGAGCGCGGTCAACGTGTTCCCGCTGCGGATCGTCTCGTCCGACCGGCCGTGCACGAGCTGCAGCAGCTGCACGGTGAACTCGACGTCCCGCAGCCCGCCGACCCCGAGCTTGATCTGCCGGTCGGCCTCCGCCGCCGGGACGTGCTGCTCCACCCGACGGCGCATCGCCTGGCTGTCCGGGACGAAGTTCTCCCGTTGCACCGCCTGCCAGACCATCGGGTTCGTCGCCGCGACGTACGCCTCGCCGAGCTCGCGGTCGCCGGCGAGCGGGCGGGCCTTCAGCAGCGCCTGGAACTCCCAGGTGCGGGCCCACCGCTCGTAGTACGCGCGGTGCGAGGACAGCGTGCGCACCAGGGGCCCGTCCTTGCCCTCCGGCCGCAGCGCCGCGTCCACCGGCCACAGCGCCGGCTCCCCCGAGGGCCCGCCGCACGCACGTGCCAGCCCGGCGGCCAGCCGCGCACCGGCCAGCAGCGCCTCGGCCTCCTCGGTGCCGTCGACCGGCTCCGCGACATACACCACGTCCACGTCGCTGACGTAGTTCAGCTCGCGGCCGCCGGTCTTGCCCATGCCGATCACCGCGATCCGCACGCCGGCCCCGTGGTCGTCCAGGTCTGCGCGGGCCAGCGCCAGCCCCGCCTCGAGCGCCGCGGCGGCGAGGTCCGCCAGCGCTGCCGCCACCCCGGGCAGCCGGGTCAGCGGCTCGCCGGAGCACAGGTCGGTCGCCGCGATGCGCAGCAGCCGGCGCCGGTACGCCCGACGCATCGCGTCGATGCCGTCCGTGCCGGCCAGCGCCGCCACGGGCACCTCGGCCAGCGGGTCCGCCCCGACCGCCACCAGCAGCTCGGCGCGCACCTCCTCGACCGGCACCCCGGTGCCCGAGGTCTCGTCCACCACGCAGTCCAGGTGCTCCGGGTGCGCCGCCAGGTCGTCACCGAGCGCCACCGACGCCCCGACCAGTGCGAGCAGCCGGTACCGGGCCGGGCCGTCCTCGGCCAGCACCGCGGCGAGCTGGCCGCGGCGGGCGGCATCCGGCTCGACGGAGCCCGCGAGCCTGGCCAGCGCGAGCAGCGCCTGGTCCGGGTCGGCCGACTCGGCCAGCGCGGGCAGCAGCAGGTCGGGCTCGGGGGCGATCTCCAGCAGCGCGGCGTCGGCCAGCATCCGCTCCGCGCGGGCGACGTCCTCGAACCCCGCGCGGGTCAGCCGTCCGGCGAGCGTGCCGGACCGCCCGCTGCCGCTGTCCGGGCCGGGTCTGCCCGGCAGTCCGCTGGTGACCCGGCTCGTGCTGCTCACCCGGCTACGCTACCGACCCCGCGCCCGCCCCGCCGCGGCCGTCCACCCGACGACCCGCACGGCACGCCCGCCAGGCAGGGCGGGCCCAGCAGGGACGACCCGGTGTGGGCCGGCACCCACGACGGGTCCGGCACCGGTGGCGCGGGCACCGCCCGGCGGCTCAGAGGGTGGGCAGGAAGCGCTGCAGCTCGTAGGGCGTGACCTGCGCGCGGTAGTCCTCCCACTCCTGCTTCTTGTTCTTCAGCACGAAGTCGAACACGTGCTCGCCCAGCGTCTCGGCGACCAGCTCGGACTTCTCCATCACCGCGATGGCGGCCTCCAGCGTCGCGGGCAGCGGCTCGATGCCGAGCGCGCGGCGCTCGGCGTCGGTCAGCTCCCACACGTCGTCGTCGGCGCCCTCGGGCAGCTCGTAGCCCTCCTCGACACCCTTGAGGCCGGCGGCCAGCAGCACCGCGAACGCCAGGTACGGGTTCGTGGCGGCGTCCACCGCGCGGTACTCGATCCGCGCGGAGTTCGACTTGCCCGGCTTGTACATCGGCACCCGGACCAGCGCGGACCGGTTGTTGTGCCCCCAGCAGACGTAGCTCGGCGCCTCGGAGCCGCCCCACAGCCGCTTGTAGGAGTTGGTGAACTGGTTGGTGACCGCGGTGATCTCGGCGGCGTGCCGCAGCAGGCCGGCGATGAACGAGCGGGCGGTCTTGGACAGCTCGAGGTGCGCGCCGGGCTCGCTGAACGCGTTGCGGTCGCCCTCGAACAGCGACAGGTGGGTGTGCATGCCGGAGCCGGGCCGGTCGGCCAGCGGCTTGGGCATGAAGGAGGCGAACACGCCCTGCTCCAGGGCGACCTCCTTGACGACGGTGCGGAAGGTCATGATGTTGTCGGCCGTGGTCAGCGCGTCGGCGTACCGCAGGTCGATCTCGTTCTGGCCGGGGCCGGCCTCGTGGTGCGAGAACTCCACCGAGATGCCCATCGACTCCAGCATGGTGATCGCGGCGCGCCGGAAGTCGTGCGCGGTGCCGCGCGGCACGTGGTCGAAGTAGCCGCCCTGGTCCACCGGGACCAGCGGCTGGGACGGGTCGGCCGGGGCCTCGAACAGGTAGAACTCGACCTCGGGGTGCGTGTAGAAGGTGAACCCCTTCTCGGACGACCGGGCCAGCGCGCGCTTGAGCACGTTGCGGGAATCGGCGAGCGACGGCTCGCCGTCCGGCGTGAGGATGTCGCAGAACATCCGCGCGGTGCCGTGCCGTTCGCCCCGCCACGGCAGCACCTGGAAGGTGGTCGGGTCGGGCTTGGCGATCATGTCCGCCTCGTACACCCGGGTCAGGCCCTCGATCGACGAGCCGTCGAACCCGATGCCCTCGGAGAAGGCGGACTCGAGCTCGGCGGGGGCGACCGCGACCGACTTCAGGGTCCCGAGCACGTCGGTGAACCAGAGACGGATGAAACGGATGTCGCGCTCCTCGACCGTGCGGAGCACGAACTCCTGCTGCCTGTCCATGCGGTACATCCTGCCTGATCCAGGTTGCCGGCGGGTGACGCACGCGCCGCGGTTCGTGGGCGAACCCTCAGTAGGCTCCTGCCATGCCCGAGAACCACCTGCGGATCGCCCTGGCCCAGATCGACACCTGCGTGGGTGACGTCGCCGCGAACACCGAGGCCATCGTCGCGTGGGCGCGCCGCGCGGCCGACGCCGGCGCCCACCTGGTGGCCTTCCCCGAGATGACCGTGACCGGCTACCCGATCGAGGACCTGGCGCTGCGCGCGTCGTTCCGCCGGGGCGCCGAGCGGGCGCTGACCGGTCTGGCGACCGCGCTGGACGTGGCCGGTCTCGGCGAGCTGACGGTGGTGGTCGGCAGCGTCGGCGAGCGCACCACAAGGGAGCACGACGGCGCGCCGGCCCGCCCGACGAACCAGGGCGTGGTGATCCACCGCGGGGCGGTACTCCAGCGCTACGACAAGCGGCACCTGCCGAACTACGGGGTGTTCGACGAGTTCCGGATCTTCGCACCCGGCGCCGAGCCGTGCGTGCTCGACGTGGCCGGGCACCCGGTGGGCCTGGTGATCTGCGAGGACATCTGGCAGGACGGCCCGGTGGAGGCGCTGGTCGACGCCCAGGTCGAGCTGCTGCTGGTGATCAACGGCTCGCCGTACGAGGAGGGCAAGGGCCACGTCCGCACCGATCTCGCCGCGCGCCGGGCCGCGATGCTGGGCGCGCCGGTCGCCTACGTGAACATGGTCGGCGGCCAGGACGACCTGGTGTTCGACGGCGGCTCGTTCGTGGTCGCCGCCGACGGCACGGTGCTCGCCGCCGCCCCGCAGTTCGTCGAGCACCTGCTGCTCTGGGACGTGCCGGCCCGGGGCACGGCCGGCACCCGGGGCGAGGTGGCGGCGCCGCTGCACCCGGACGAGGAGGTGTACCGCGCGCTGGTCACCGGCCTGGCCGGCTACGTGCGCAAGAACGGCTTCCGCTCCGTGGTGCTCGGCATGTCCGGTGGCATCGACTCGGCGCTGGTCGCGGCGATCAGCGCGGACGCGATCGGCGGGGACCGTGTGGTGGGCGTGTCGATGCCCTCGCGCTGGTCCTCCGACCACTCCAAGGACGACGCCGCCGACCTGGCCCGCCGGGTCGGGGCCGACTACCGGGTGCAGCCGATCAAGCCGATGGTGGACGCGTTCGAGCACGAGATGGCGCTGGACGGCGTGGCGGCGGAGAACCTGCAGGCCCGGGTGCGCGGCGTGATCCTGATGGCGCTGTCCAACGCCGAGGGGCACCTGGTGCTCGCCACCGGCAACAAGACCGAGCTGGCCGTCGGCTACTCGACGATCTACGGCGACGCGGTCGGCGGCTACGCCCCGCTGAAGGACGTCGACAAGTCCCGGGTGTGGGCGCTGTCCCGGTGGCGCAACCAGCACGCGGTCGACCAGGGGCTCGTCCCGCCGATCCCGGAGAGCTCGATCTCCAAGCCACCGTCCGCCGAGCTGCGCCCCGGCCAGGTGGACCAGGACTCGCTGCCGCCGTACGACCTGCTCGACCAGGTGCTGGACGCCTACGTGGAGCACGCCGAGGGGCGCGCCGAGCTGCTGGCCCGTGGCTTCGACGTCGAGATCGTGGACCGGGTGCTCTCGCTGGTGGACCGCGCCGAGTGGAAGCGCCGGCAGTACCCGCTCGGCCCGAAGGTCACCGCCCTGGCGTTCGGCCGGGACCGCCGGCTGCCGATCACCACCCGGTGGCGCGAGCCCGCCGACGTGACCGCGGCCGCCGAGGCCGCCGCCCTGGCCGGTACCGAGCCGACCGCCGAGACCGTGGAGCAGCCCTGATGTCCGAGCCCACCTCAGCCGCACCGCCCGTGCAGGCCCCCGCGCCGGGCACCCCCGCGCCGGTCGCTGCCGGCACCGCCCCCCGACGGGTCCGGGTGCACCACCTGGCCGCCGCCAAGCAGCGCGGCGAGAAGCTCACCATGCTCACCGCGTACGACGCGCCCACCGCACGGATCTTCGACCGGGCCGGGATCGACCTGCTGCTGGTCGGCGACTCGATCGGCAACACGATGCTCGGCCACGACTCCCCCATCCCGGTGACCGTGGACGAGATGATCCCGGCGGCCCGCGCCGTGGCCCGGGCCACCCAGCGGGCGCTGGTGGTCGCCGACCTGCCGTTCGGCTCCTACGAGACCGGGCCGGAGCAGGCGCTCGGCACGGCGGTGCGCTACCTCAAGGAGGCCGGGGCGCATGCCGTGAAGCTGGAGGGCGGCCGGCGGTGCGTCCCGCAGATCCACGCACTGACCGAGGCCGGCATCCCGGTGGTCGGGCACCTCGGCTTCACCCCGCAGTCCGAGAACGTGCTCGGCGGGCACCGGGTGCAGGGTCGTGGCGAGGAGGCCGCGGAGCTGCTGTGCGCCGATGCGCTCGCCGTGCAGGAGGCCGGTGCGGTCGCGGTGGTGCTGGAGATGGTGCCGTCTCCGCTGGCCGCCCGGGTCACCGAGATCCTGCGGATCCCGACGATCGGCATCGGTGCCGGCCCGGACTGCGACGGCCAGGTGCTGGTCTGGCTGGACATGGCCGGCATGGGCGACTGGGCGCCGCGGTTCGCCAAGCAGTTCGGCTCGATCGGCGCCCAGCTCGGCGCGGCCGCACGCGCCTACGCCGCCGAGGTGCGCGGCGGGCAGTTCCCGGACGAGGCGCACTCCTTCCCCGGCTGAGGCGACCTGCGACGCGTCGGGCGGACCAGGGTCCCGGCCGTGCACATCTACGCCCCCTAACCTCGACGCCATGCGCCGACCGCCGCCCGACGACGAGCACGCGTCGGCCGGTGCCGGTGCCGCTGGGGCACCGCGCCGGTCCGCCGGCTCGACCGGGGCACCCCGCCGGTCCGCCGGCTCGACCGGGGCACCCCGCCGGTCCGACGGCCAGGCCGCCGCACCGCGCCGCTCCGACGGCACCACCCCCACGCTCCGCCGCTCCGACGGCTCGACCCCCGGGCCCGGCTCCCGCGCCAGGTCCTCCGCAGGCCGTCCGGTGGTGCGACGGGGAGCGCTGCGGATCACCCCGCGGGGCCGCCTGGTCCTGCTCGTGCTGGCCGTCACCCTGGTCACGCTGCTGGTCCTGCTGATCAGCCTGGTGATGCGGCTGGCCACCGGGTCGTCCGCGGACGCGGGCGCCGTCGCCGACCCGTCCGCCACCTGCGTCCCCGACTCGACCATGTCGCAGAACTGCTGGGAGGCGATCGAGGACGGCGACGACTCCCGGCTGGTGTCGTCGCCGTGGATCACCGGCAAGCTGCTCGCGGGCGACGTCAGCACCGTGCTCGACTACGTCGCGGAGCAGTTCGACGCGACCGTCGAGCCGGTCGACGTCGACAGCTCCTGGGGCTGGGCGTACCGGTCGGTGCGCGGCGAGGACGAGACCGACGGTCTGTCGAACCACGCCTCCGGCACCGCGATCGACCTGAACGCCACCGACCACCCGCTCGGTGAGAGCGACACGTTCACCGACGCGCAGGTGGTGGCGATCCACGCGATCCTCGCCGAGGTGTCACCGGTCGTCGCGTGGGGCGGGGACTTCGACGGCCGGGCCGACGAGATGCACTTCGAGATCATCGGGGACGCCGATGCCGTCGCGGAGGTGGCCGCCCGGCTGACCGCCGGCACCGCCACCGGCTGAGCCGGGCACCCGCGCCGGCAGGGGCGCGCCGCGTTCAGGACCGGTCGCGGTCCTCCTGGTCCCACGCCGCGGACCGCGCCCGTGCCGTGCTCAGCGCCTGCTGCGCCGCCTCCCGGGTCGGGTACGGGCCCATCAGGTGCGTCCAGGACGACACCTTGCCCAGCTCCACCTCGCCGGTCTCGACGTTGTAGTAGTACTCGTCCGCCATCGTGATGCCTCCGCCGTCGGGCCGGACACACCCGGACCGCCCGGTGCGGCTCGGGACCCCGTTCTCCGTACACTGCCAGGTATGTCGTCCGTGCACGCGCCCAGACCGGCGCTCGTCCCCGGGGTCGTGGGTCCGCGGCGCCCCGTTCCGGCGGCCATCCCGCGCCCCGAGTACGTCGGCCACCCCGGCCCCCGGCCCTACACCGGCTCCGACGTGGTGGCGCCGGAGGTGGTCGAGCGGATCCGGGTCGCGTCGCGGATCGCCGCCCAGGCGCTGGCCGAGGTCGGCCGGGCCGCGCTCCCCGGCGTCAGCACCGACGAGCTGGACCGGATCGGGCACGAGTTCCTGCTGGACCAGCACGCCTACCCCTCCACGCTGGGCTACCGCGGCTTCAGCAAGTCCGTGTGCACCTCCGTGAACGAGGTGATCTGCCACGGCATCCCCGACTCGACCGTGCTGCAGGACGGCGACATCGTCAACGTCGACATCACCGCCTTCATCGGCGGGGTGCACGGCGACAACAACGCCACGTTCGAGGTCGGCGAGGTGGACGAGGAGTCGCACCTGCTGGTCGAGCGCACCCGGGAGGCCCTGGCCCGCGGGATCAGGGCGGTCGCCCCCGGGCGCGAGCTCAACGTGATCGGCCGGGTGATCGAGAAGTACGCGACCCGGTTCGGCTACGGCGTGGTCCGCGACTACACCGGCCACGGCGTGGGCGAGGCGTTCCACTCCGGGCTGGTGGTCCCGCACTACGACTCGGCCCCGATGTACGACCGGGTGATCGAGCCCGGGATGGTCTTCACCATCGAACCCATGCTCAACCTGGGCACCCCGGACTGGGAGATGTGGGACGACGGCTGGACCGTCGTGACCGCCGACCTGCGCCGCAGCGCCCAGTTCGAGCACACCCTGCTCGTCACCGACACCGGAGCGGAGATCCTGACCCTGCCATGAGCACCACCGCCCCCACCCCCACCATCGCCTTCGGCATCGACATCGGCGGATCCGGCATCAAGGGTGCCCCCGTCGACCTCGGCACCGGCGAGTTCGCCGCCGAGCGCCGCCGGATCCCGACCCCGCAGCCCGCCACGCCCGCCGCGGTGGCCGCCACCGTCGTCGAGCTGGTCGGCTCGTTCGACCTGCCGCCGGACACCCCGATCGGCGTCACGTTCCCCGCGGTGGTGCAGCACGGCGTGGCCCGCAGCGCCGCGAACGTCGACTCCTCGTGGATCGGCACCAACATCGAGACCGTGCTCGGCGAGGCGCTCGGCCGCCCGGTCCTCGCGGTGAACGACGCCGACGCCGCCGGCTACGCCGAGGCCCGGTACGGCGCGGCCCGCGCGTCCCGCGGGGTGACCTTCCTGTGCACCCTGGGCACCGGGATCGGCACCGCGATGGTCGTCGAGGGCGTGCTGGTCCCGAACCTGGAGCTCGGCCACCTGGAGATCGACGGCCACGACGCCGAGACCCGGGCCTCGGACGCCGCACGCGACCGGGACGGCCTGGACTTCGCCGGCTGGGCCGAGCGCCTGCAGCGGTACTTCGCCGTGATCGAGAACCTGTTCTGGCCGGACCTGATCGTGGTCGGCGGCGGCGTCAGCAAGCACCACGAGAAGTTCCTGCCCCTGCTGCACCTGCGGGCGCCGATCGTGCCCGCCCAGCTGCGCAACGCCGCCGGGATCGTGGGAGCCGCGGCGCTCGCCGCGCACGCCTGACCCCCGCGTCGAGCCGTCCGGACGCCCGTCGCCGCACCGGTGGCGGGCGTCCGTCGCTCGCCCTACCGTCTCGCCATGGGACTCGTGGTGAGCCAGCTGACCGTCGACGCGCACGACCCCGGCGCGCTCGCCCGGTGGTGGGCGACGGCGCTCGGCTGGCAGGTGACCTGGGAGGACGACGACGAGGTCGGCCTCGAACCGCCCGACGGCTCCGCGACCTCCTGGCTGTTCCTGCGCGTGACGGACCGCAAGGCGGGGAAGAACCGCCTGCACGTGGACCTGCGCCCGCCGGACGGCTCCGACCAGGGGGCCGAGCTCGCCCGGCTGCTGGACCTCGGTGCCGCGCCGGTCGACATCGGCCAGGGGCCCGACACCACCTGGCACGTGCTCGCCGACCCGGAGGGCAACGAGTTCTGCCTGCTCCGCAGCACCCCGACCGAGCTGGTCGCGCTGCTCGACGCGGAGGCCGCCGCCGCGCAGGCAGCCGAGGCGCGGGCCGGCGCCGCGGTGGCCGACGACGGACCGGCGGCCTGAGCGCCCCGGGCGCCCGGCGGCCTCCTCCCGCCCGGCGCTACTCCCGCGGTCGTGCTGTCCGCACGGTGGCCGAGAACCGCGGTCCGTCCGCCTCCGGCGTCAGCTCGTGCCACCGGTCGCCCGCCTCCAGCCCGACCACGTCCAGGTGCAGCCGCGCGATCTCCGCCAGCGGCACCGGGAGGTCGGGGGCGAGCGCCCGGCTCTGCGCGATCAGTGCACCGTCCGGGTCGAGCAGGGTGATCGTCCAGGTGTGCGCGCCGGGCTCGACCAGCACCGGTGAGTGCACCAGCACCTGGCTCGCCCGCGCCGCCTCGGCACCGCTCAGCGCGACGATGCGGGGCAGGTGGCGGGGCATGGCGCGGCTCTCCTGGGACGTGGCGCGGGGGTGGGGAACCTCCAGCGTCACGCCCGGGTCGCCGATCATCCGAGACCTAAGTCCCTGGCGCATTGCATACCCGCATTCAGCGCGTTCGCGGGCCGGGTCCGGCAGACGTCCCGGAGACGCCCGGCAGCGCGGCGCGCTCCCGGGCCGGACCCGGGCCTCGCCGACCCCCCCGCGCGGCTCCCGGTCTCCCCAGATGCGAACGCCCGTTCCTCAACCTAGCGTCGACGGGGACAGCCGATCCGCCGGGAGGGCGCCATGGGAGCCGACGACACGTTCGAGAACACCGCTACGAGGGCGGCCGGCACGATCGACGGCGCGCTCACGCGCTGATCGCATGGTCGACCAGGAGCGTCCGGAGGAGTCCGTCCGTCGCCGCAGCCGGCTGGCGCAGGACTGCCTGCTGCTGGTGCCGCACCAGCGGTCACCGCAGACCGACCGGGCGGAGGAGGCCGAGGACGCCGAGGACGCCGAGGACGACGAGGACGACGACGAGGAGACGCCCCCGTCGTCCTGACCGCGTCCGGGGCCACGGCGACCGGCGGGTCCCGACCGGCCGAGCCGGGTGGCGCCCCTCGGCGCCGAGGCATGAGATGCGGATGAGCTGGCCGGTACGCCGGGTTCCGC
>DASWPG010000020.1:0-32997 GCA_036404115.1 Cellulomonas sp. | reverse complement strand
ACGCCGACAGGAAGCCCTTGTCGAAGCGCATGCCCTCCGTGAGCTCGAGCTCCAGGCCGAGGGCGTTGGACTCCTCGACCGTGATGACGCCCTCCTTGCCGACCTTGTCCAGCGCCTCGGCGATGAGCTCGCCGATCGCGGTGTCGCCGGCGGAGATGGAGGCGGTGGCGGCGATCTCGGCCTTGGTCTCGATCTCCTTCGCCTGGGCGAGGAGCTCGACGGTGACGGCCTCGATGGCCTTCTCGATGCCCTTCTTCAGGGCGATCGGGTTGGCGCCGGCGGCGACGTTGCGCAGACCCTCGCGCACGAGCGCCTGGGCCAGGACGGTGGCGGTGGTGGTGCCGTCGCCCGCGACGTCGTCGGTCTTCTTGGCGACCTCCTTGACGAGCTCCGCGCCGATCTTCTCGAACGGGTCCTCGAGGTCGATCTCCTTGGCGATGGAGACGCCGTCGTTGGTGATCGTGGGTGCGCCCCACTTCTTGTCCAGGACGACGTTGCGGCCCTTCGGGCCGAGGGTGACCTTGACGGTGTCGGTGAGGACGTTCAGGCCCCGCTCGATGCCGCGGCGGGCCTCCTCGTTGAAGGCAATGATCTTGGCCATGGGGCTATCGATCCTTCACTGTGGCTCGTGGTTCGGCCGGTCGGTGCCCGCGACGGACGGTCTGCCGCGCCGACGGTCACGTCCCGTCGGGCGGCGGACCTCACCGGGTCGGCCTGGGTTGTCATTCTGTCACTCTCAGCCCGAGAGTGCTAAGTCCATGGTTAGCACTCGACCTGTGCGAGTGCAAGACGTCGAGGCGACCGCACCGGCACCGATCGCGCAGGGCGGAACCGCCGGACGCCCCGTGGACCGCGGCGGCGGACGGCCGACCCGCCGACAGCCGGCTGGGCTAGCCTCGCGCCCATGTCCGCCGCACGCACCGTCGCGCGTCGCCGCACGGCCGGCGGCGGGCACCGACCCCGCTGGTACCGCGGTCGGCCGGTCGCCGTGGTCGTGCTGACCGCCCTGGCGCTGGGGCTGGTGGCCTTCGGCAGCACCGGCACGCCGCTGGCGCAGATCGACCTGTACACCGAGGGCGTGGCGCTGGCCGCGGACGGGTCGGTGGTCGCGATCGAGGTCGGCACCGATCCGGACCTCTACCCGGGCACGCACGTGCTGGACGACGGCTCGGACGCCTCCGCGGAGCTGGCCGAGGAGCAGCGCGCCTGGCTGGCCGAGGGCGAGGTTCCCGATGCCGACGACCCGTACGCGGACATGGAGCTGGACGCCCTGCTCGACCTGCACACCCTGGTGCTGGACGGCGGCGCCGCGGTTGCCGCCTGGACCCCGTACTGGCGGTACGTCTGGCCGCGGGACGCCTCGTTCGTCGCGGTCGCGCTGGCCCGGACCGGGCATGTCAGCGACGCGGTCGAGGTGCTGGACTTCCTGGCCGGCGTGCAGGAGGACGACGGCAGCTTCCAGGCCCGGTACCTGCCGGACGGCTCCGGCGTCCCGGACGACCGCGGCACGCAGACCGACGGCACCGGCTGGGTGCTATGGGCCGCCGGCCAGGTCGTCGCCGAGGTGGCGGACCCCGCCGAGCGGCTGGCCGTCGCGGAGGGGCTGCGGGAGCTGGTGGACCGCTCGGCCGCCTACGCCGAGCAGCTGGTGGCCGGCGACGGTCTGCCGCCGGCCTCCGCGGACTACTGGGAGGTGGCCGAGGACGAGCTCACCCTCGGCACGGTCGCCCCGCTGCTGGCCGGCCTGGAGCAGGCCGTCGCGCTGTACCAGGAGCTCGGTGACGACACGGCCGCGACCACCGCGCGGGCCGCCGCGGACCTGACACGCACCGCGGTCGAGCGCGACTTCGGCGACGACACCGACTACGGCCGGTACGCCGACAGCAGCCAGGCGGACGCGGCGAGCGCGTTCACGCTGCCGCCGTTCCAGCCGACCGCGCTGACGGGCGCCCTGACCGCCTGGCAGGACTCCGTGGCGGAGATGGAGCGCCCGGCCGGCGGGCTGGCACCGGGTGCGGGCTGGGCGCAGGACGGCGTCTCGTGGACGCCGCAGACCGCCCTCTACGCGCTGGCGGCGGCGAGCAACGGGCAGACGGAGCAGGCGACGACCTGGCTCACCTGGCTCGACGAGCACCGCACCACCGCCGGTTCGCTGCCCGAGAAGGTGCTGGCCGACGGCGAGCCCGCGGCGGTCGCGCCGCTCGCGTGGACGGCGGCCTGCGTGGTGCTCGCGCTCGCGGCGCTCGACGAGACCTGACCCGACGGGCCGGACGGCTCGGTGCGCAGGACGGCTCGGTGCGCAGGGCCACCCGGCGGGCGGCCGGCGCGGCGCACGAGCCTGCTCGGACCCGCCGTGTCAGCGAGCTGCCGGCGCGGCGGCGGACGACCGGCTCAGAGCGGGCGGACCTGCTCGGCCTGCGGACCCTTGGTGCCCTGCCCGACCTCGAACTCGACCTGCTGGCCCTCGTCGAGGGACCGGTAGCCGTCGGTCTGGATCGAGCTGAAGTGCACGAACAGGTCCTGAGCGCCGTCGGCCGGGGTGATGAACCCGTAGCCCTTCTCGGCGTTGAACCACTTGACGGTTCCCTGCGGCATCCGGGGCTCCTGCGGGGTGCGGTGATCGGTAGCGCCGAGCGTAGCCGCGCCCGGGCGGCCGATGGAAGAGGGAGGCCCGGGATCTCGCGGGAGATCAGCTGTCGTAGTCGGACAGCAGCAGCACGGTGATGGCGTCGCCGGCCTCGGTGGCGTCCTCCGTGACGGTGGTGATGCCGAGGGTGTCGGCGACCAGCTGCGCGGTGGTCGCCTGGTCGGCGCTCGCGTAGTACACGGTGGACACCGTGCGCCCGGAGGCGGTGCCGTTGCCCGTCGTCACCGCCGTGAACCCGGCCGTCGCCAGCTGCTCGGCGGCACCGGCCGCGAGCCCGCTCACGCTCGCGGCGTTCAGCACGGACACCGAGGTGCTGAGGTCGGCCTCGGCCACGGGCTCCTCGGTCTCGACCGGTGCCTCGGTCGTGGCGTCGGTGGCCTCCGCGGTCGCGGTGGAGTCCGTGGCGGCGTCGGTGGCCTCGGTGGTCGCGACCGACGAGCTGCCGGTCAGGCTGCTGAGGTCGCCGCTCCAGGAGGACGCCCACAGCACGAAGCCGACCGTGGCGGCCGACACGACGACCGGGACGGTCACGAACGCCCACCACCGGCTCCACCAGGACCGGGGCGCGCGGTGCACGCCGGTCGGGGTGTCCTGCGCCGGAACGGCGTCGAACTCGTCCTCGGGGTACGGGTAGCTGCCCTTGCTCACGGCGGACAGGCTAACGGTTCGACCTGTCCTCGGACGACGCACCGTGCCGTTCACATCCGATGCCCAGGCCGCGCACACGCCTGGGGCCGGGAACCCGGCCCGCGCGGGCCCGGGCGCGCTGCCCGGTCAGGCGTCGGTGCCGAGCCGGCGGGCGGAGCGGGCCCGCTGACGGGTGGAGCGCATCCGCCGCAGCCGCTTGACCAGCATGGGGTCGTGAGCGAGCGCGGCCGGGGAGTCGATCAGTGCGTTGAGCACCTGGTAGTACCGGGTGGCGGACAGGTCGAACAGCTCGCGGACCGCCTGCTCCTTGGCCCCGGCGTACTTCCACCACTGCCGTTCGAAGGCGAGCAGCTCGCGGTCCCGCTCGGACAGCTCCGTGGCCGCGGCGTCCGCGCCGGCACCGCCGCCCGGCAGCGCCGTCAGGGTGACCTCGCGCGCCGCGTCCATCCCGCCTCCGGTCCCTCGGTCCTCGTCGTCGGGGTGCGCCCGCGCGACGGCGACCATCGTACGGCCGGAATCACAGCGATGTCATTCCCTGGCGGTCCGGCTCCGCTAGCCTCGGTGCGGTGACCGCCCGACCGCTGACCGAGCTCGTCTCCCCTGACTGGGCGGCCGCCCTCGCCCCCGTCGAACCCCGCGTGCACGCCGCCGGCACCTTCCTGCGCGCTGAGGTGGCGGCCGGACGCTCGTACCTGCCGGCCGGCCCGGACGTGCTGCGCGCGTTCGCCCGGCCGCTGGCCGACGTCCGGGTGCTGATCGTCGGGCAGGACCCCTACCCGACGCCGGGGCACCCGATGGGGCTGTCGTTCTCCGTGCAGCCGGACGTGCGCCCCGTGCCCCGCTCCCTGGCGAACATCTTCACCGAGCTGCAGGCCGACCTCGGCGTCGCCCCGCCCACCAGCGGCGACCTGTCCCCGTGGGCCGACCGCGGCGTGATGCTGCTGAACAGGGTGCTGACCGTGCGGCCCGGCGCCCCCGCCTCGCACCGGGGTCAGGGCTGGGAGGCCGTGACCGAGCGCGCGATCGCGGCCCTGGTCGAGCGGGGCGGACCGCTGGTCGCGGTGCTGTGGGGGCGGGACGCGCAGTCGCTGCTGCCCGCGCTCGGCGCCGTGCCGGCCGTCAGCAGCCCGCACCCCAGCCCGCTGTCCGCGAGCCGCGGGTTCTTCGGTTCGCGCCCCTTCTCCCGGGTGAACGAGCTGCTGGTCGCCCAGGGGGCCGATCCGGTGGACTGGTCGCTGCCCTGACCGCTCGTCCGCCGGTCGACGAGCACGCGCAGGACGGGCGGGGCAGCACGGGAACGACAGGCGCACCGGGCAGGTGCGGGTCGATACTGCCGTGGTGAGCACGTCCGACCCGCATCCCGATGACCTGACCGCACCCGGCCCCGGGGCCGTCGCAGCCACCACGCCCGCACCCGGCCCGGCCGATGACGGTGCGGCCGGCACGTCCGGCGCCGCCGACGCTCCGCGGTGGCGACGCTACGTCGCGATCGGCGACTCCTTCACGGAGGGCCTGTGGGACTCCCCCGAGGGCCCGGACGCCCCGCAGCGTGGCTGGGCCGACGTGCTGGCCGGACTGCTCTCCGACCGTCGTCGCGCCGCTGGTGCCGAGCCGTTGCGGTACGCGAACCTGGCGGTACGGGGCCGGCTGCTGCGTCCGATCGTCACCGAGCAGGTCCCGGCAGCGCTGGCGCTGGAGCCGGACCTGGTGAGCGTGATCGGCGGCGGCAACGACATCCTGCGGCCGACCGCCGACGTGGACCGGCTGGCCCGCGAGCTGGAGAGAGCCGTGGTCCGGATCCGGGCGACCGGCGCGGACGTGCTGCTCGCGACCGGCTTCGACGCCGCGGGCTCGGCCCTGGTGCAGCAGACCCGCTCCCGCACCGCGCTGTACAACACGCACGTGTGGTCGATCGCCCGGCGGCACGGCGCCTACGTGCTGGACCTGTGGGGCATGCGGCACCTGCGGGACGTCGAGGCCTGGGCGCCGGACCGGATCCACCTGACCACCGAGGCGCACGCGCGGGTCGCGCAGGGTGCGCTGGTCGGGCTGGGTCTGCGGCCGGACCACCCGGGCTGGGACGCCCCGCGCGGGCCGCACCCGCGACCGTCCCGCGCCGAGCAGGCCCGTGAGGACGCCCGCTGGCTGCGCACGTACGCGTATCCGTGGGCGACCCGACGGCTGCGCCGGGTGTCCTCCGGCGACGACCGGCAGGCGAAGCTGGCCACGCTCACCGAGGTCTGACCCCGGCCGCGTGCGGTGCGGGATCGCCTGCTCAGGGCTCGTCGGTGACCAGGGCGACCGAGACGCCGGCGACGTCGGCTGCCGCCGCGGCCCCGCTCGCGAACCCCAGCGTGGTGGTCGGCGAGGTCACGTCGCCGCTGGTCTCGGCGATCGCACGGTCCTGGTCGTCGCGCAGCGTCAGCTCGACCTCGCGGCCCTCGCACGCGGCGGGCACGTCGGAGAGCAGCGCCGCGGTCACGCCGTAGCCACCGATCGCGGCGACGTAGTCGACGTCGTAGTCGACCCGGATCGCACCGACCACGCAGCTGCCCGAGGCGCTCGGCTCCGCGACCTCCCAGCTCGCCGCGCGCGCCACCGAGACCATCAGTCCGACGCATCCGAGCAGCGCGAGGGCAGCCGCCGCCGTGCGGCGCCCGCGGACGTGCTCCTGCGCCCTCACCCGTCGCCCTCCATGGACCTGTCCCGGTCGATCCGTCGACCTGCTCGTGCATCGTCATCCCGGCGAGGCCGCTTGAGCACTTCCTGTGCGACGCCACCCGGACGGGCGAGGGTCCTCACCCGCTACTGCACGCACACCTGGAAGGTCTGGGAGGCGGAGTCGCTGACGCCCCAGGTGTCCCAGCCGGTCGGGGCGACGCTCACCAGTGTGCCGCCGAGCCGGGCCAGTGTGTAGTTCCCCGGGGCCGAGACCGTCGCGGTGGTGATGTTCACGGTCCGGCCGACGGAGGCGAAGTAGGCGATCACGGGTGCCAGGTCGACCTGCGCGCGCCAGCCGGCGTAGAACGGCGCGGTGCCGGTCACCCCGACCGTGGTGACCAGGCAGGCGTAGCCGACGTTGTTGCTGCTCGCCAGCTGGCTCGTCTGGGTGTAGCTGAGCGCCGAGTCGTAGGCGGGCGCCGGCAGACCGTAGTGGCAGATGGTGACCGTGACGGTCTGGCCCGCGGTCAGCGTCTCGTACCCGGAGCTGCCGCCGATCGACAGCACCCCGTCCACCGGGTCGGTGGTCAGCTTCTGCGCCCACCACGGGCTCTGCACCTGGAAGCCCGAGCCGCTGGTGACGCCGTTCCAGGGGCGCTGGTCGGTGTGCACGTCCACCCGCCAGACGGTGCCGGCCACCCCGGAGACCCGCACCGAGACGCACGCCTGGGTGCCGGAGGTCGCGAGCAGGGTCCAGCTGAGCTGGTCGAAGGAGGTGCCCGGCCCCGGGGTGACCGGCCCGGTCACAACGGTGCTCGCGGGGGCGGTCCAGCTGGTCGGCAGCGCCCAGGTCCCGATCGTGAGCGCGACGCCGGCCGCTCCGGAGACGGCGTAGGCCGGGACGGTCACGGTGCTGGTACCGGCGGCGGCGAGCGTGGCGATGGTGTCGGTGGTGGCCAGGGCGGTGCCGTCGGCCGCGTACAGCCGCACGGTGGCGCTGCGGCCCTGGCAGGCGGTCGGCACCGAGGAGAGCACGACCTGGGTGCTGCTGCCGCCGGACACCGTGCCGGAGGTCGCGCCGATGGTGGCCCGCGAGCAGGCCGCCGCGCTCGTGGTGGTGATCTGGCGGGTGGAGAGGTCCAGGCGGGCGGCGCTGGCGGGGGCCAGCCCGGCCGTGACCAGCACCGAGGTGAGCACCGTGGCGACCAGAGCGAGCAGCAGCAGGCCGGCGCGAGGGCGGCGCCGGGTGCGACGCCCGCGGGCCGCGGTCACGCCGCGCTCCCGGCCGGCGCAGACGGGGCGGACGGGGCGGACAGGGCAGGCTTCGACGGCCAGAGCAGCACCCCGACCGCGACCACGATGATCGACACCCACGCCCACGGGTCGAGCAGGATCGCCGCGACCCGGCCGAGGCCCGGCACGTGCAGCCGCGCGATGCCGATCACGTCGTCCGGCCCGGGCTGCCACGGGTCGAGGAACGAGTTGTTGTCACCCTGGATCGACCAGCCCTGCGCGGCGGAGCCGCCGACCACCCGGTGGATCACCCGTCCGGACTCCACGCCCGGCGGGGTGTAGACCACGATGTCGCCGATCTGCGGCTCGCCGCAGCGCGACACGACCAGGTCGCCGGTGTAGTAGGTCGGCTCCATCGAGTGGCCGGACACGATGGTCAGGGTCGTGCAGCCCCCCAGCGTGGTCGGCCAGCCGAACCAGACCAGCACCCCGACCACGCCCGCGGTCAGCAGCCAGCCGACCGCGGACCGCACCCGGGACCGCGGCCGTGCGGGACGCCGGCCCGCGGGCGCTCCGGAGGGCCGGTGCGGCGCAGCCTGGCTGCTCGCACCGGCCGTCCCGGTCCCGTCGGGCTCCGCGGCGGTACCACGGCGCCACGGGTGCAGGGCGCGGATGTCAGCTCGCGATGACGACCGCGACGCCCGCGACGGACGCCGCCTTGACGGCGCTCGAGGCGGTCAGGGTGAGCGTGCCGGAGGCGTCGGCGGTCCCGGTGAGCTCACCCAGCGAGTGGCCGGTGTCGGTGCTGCTCGGGTCGGAGTCCAGCAGCGTGACCTTGACGCTCTGGCCGGCACAGCTCGCGTCGACCCCGCTGAGCGTCACCGAGGTGACGGCGTAGCCCTTGGCGCCGGCGCTGAAGGAGTTGGTGAACGCGACGGCGATGCCGTCGGTGTCGCAGGACGCGACCACCTTGGCACCGGCGCCGATCGAACCGGAGGTCAGGTTGATCTGAGCTGCCGACGCAAGCCCCAGACCGGCGATGCCGAGCCCGGCCACCGTGATCGCGACGACCTTGCGGCGCACGGAGCGGCGGGGGGCAGGGGTCTCGTCGGTGGTGTGTCGGGACATGGCTGAACTCCTCGGTGACGGGGCTCAGGACTGGACGCGGACGCTGAGCCCGGCGCGATGCGTCTGCCGCATCGGCGGGCGCGGCGCGCCGCCGACGAGGCTTGCGCACAGTAGGGCGGCGGTTCGCGGGCCGAGAAGACCGGGTTGGGTGCCAGCACCCAGGCATCCGCTCGGGTGACAATCTTTCACCCGTTCACCAACAGACATATCCGACATTTGGGGCGGCATTTCCGACATGTCGTACGTCGGTTCGTCCGTACGGCGCAATCGTGCGCGCAGCCCTCAGCACTCGCTCAGCACCGCTCCAGGAGACCGTGCTGCGGGCGCGCTCAGCGACGGTCCGGCACGCCCGCCAGCGCCGCGAGCGGCAGCCGCCCGACCACCTGCGTCCCGGCACCGGGCGCCGCGCCGATCTGCAGTCGTCCGCCGGCCAGCTGCAGCCGGTCCGACAGCCGGGCCGTTCCCGAGGCCGGCCCCGGCGAGCCGCCCAGCCCCCGCCCGTCGTCCGTCACCCGCACCTCCAGGAGACCGTCCACGACCGACACCCGGACGTCGACCACCTGGGCCCTGCCGTGCCGCAGCGCGTTGCTCACCGCCTCTTCGACCACCCGCACCGCGAGCAGCCGTTCCGCACGGCTCAGCTGCGGGTCGGCCGGGTCGTCCAGCAGCCGCACCTCGTCCGAGACGCCGAGCCGGGTGTTCACCGTGGTGGGGATCCGGCCGAGCAGCGCCCGGATCGCCGGCACCATCCCGACCTCGAGCTGCTCCGGGTAGAGCATCCGGCTGGTCGCCTGGACGTCCGCCTCCCGCACGGTCTCGATCTGCTCGCGCACCGCGAGCAGCAGGTCCAGGTCCTCCTCCGTGGCCGTCCCGGAGCCGAGCCGCCCGGCCAGCTCGTCCAACCGGGCGACCACCAGCACGAGGCGCTGCTGCATGCTGCCGTGCAGTCCCTCGGCGACCTCGCGGCGCACCCGCACCTCCTCGTGCTGCAACGCCTGCAGCGCGAGCTCGATCTGCAGCTCGCCGTGCGCCGCCGCCGCCGTCTCGACCCGCAGGCGCCGACGGGACAGCATCGTGCTGAGCCCCAGCGCGGCCGACACCCAGGCGACCACCGCGCCGCTGGAGAGCTCCGCCAGGATCAGCGCCCGGGGCGGGTCGTCGTACACGCCCAGCAGGATCTGCAGCGTGCACCGGACCACGGCCGCGAGCGCCCCCGCGGCCAGCACCCCCGCGACCATCCGGAAGGTGCCGCGCCGCGGCAGCGAGACCCCGGTGACCGCCAGGATCACCAGCAGTGCCGTCACCGCACCCAGGTTCGCCAGGATCCGCAGCACGATCGGCACGTCCGCCGCGCCGGTCGCCGCGTTGCCGTAGACCCACGCGGTCTGCACCGCCGCACCGATCGCGAACGCGGTGAGCAGGGCGCCGGACGCGAGCAGCAGCGCGGTGCGGTCGGCCTGGGCCGCCGCCGGGTCGTCGCCTCCAGCCCTGCACATCTCATCCCCTTCGTCCTCGCGCGACCGCACAGCCGCACCGCGCGCCGCCCACGATCAGGAGCCGCGGACGACGATACTGTCCATGATGTCCGCTTCTGCACCCGCACCCGACCAGATCCGCGTCGTCGTGGTCGAGGACCAGCCGCTGTTCCGCTCGATGCTGGAGCTGACCCTCGGCGCCACGCCCGACGTGCGCGTGGTCGCGTCCGTGGGCAGCGTCAAGGAGGCCACCGCGGCGCTGCGGCCGGGCGCCGTGGACGTCGCGGTGCTCGACATCGACCTGCCGGACGGCAACGGCATCGCGCTCGGCGTGACGGTCCGGCGCCACCAGCCCCGGCTGGGGATCCTGCTGCTGTCCGCGCACGACGCGATGGACCTGCTGCTCGACCTGCCGCCCGATGTCGCCTCCGGCTGGAGCTACCTGTCGAAGACCTCCTCCACCAGCGCCGAGACGCTGCTCACGGCGATCCGTGCCGCGGCCATCGGCCGGACGACCCTCGACCCGGTGCTGCTGGACCGGATGGCGCCGCGCGCCGGCTCGGCGGTCTCCCGGCTGACGGACCGGCAGTACTCCGTGCTCCGGCTGCTCGCGCAGGGCCTGTCGAACGCCGGCATCGGCGAGGCGCTGCGGATCACGGAGAAGTCGGTGCAGAACCACATCAACGGGATCTACGGCACGCTCGGCATCGACGCCGACCCGGCCCGGAACCCCCGGGTCACCGCGGCGCTGCGCCTGCTGGAGGAGACCGGCCGGGCCTCCTGACCCGGCACGATCAGCCCCTGGTGCGGGGGCGACAACCTGTGCGCGTCGTCATTGCAGGTCACCGGATCGTTGGCGTCCGATCGGGTGATGATTGGCTCTGGACGGCATTCTCGGGCTATTCTGATCTCGCCCTCGATCGCCTGCCCCCTGCGCGGTCGAGGGCTTTTCTCTGCCCGGATCCGGGCACAGCCGACCGGCACCGCAGCCGGCGCCCGCTCCCGGCTCAGCGCCGACGCCACTCCACCGTGCCGCAGGACGTGCAGCGCGCGACCACGACCCCGAACCGCCGCGGGCTGGTGTCGACCCGCCACCCCGGGCGCTGGCAGGTCGGCGCGTGCTCGACGGTGGCGCGGACCAGCCCGGTCGTGCCGGTGAGGGTCAGGGGCATGGCGGTCTCCTGGGCGGCTCGGGACGCGCGGCGCACCCTCGGGCATCCGGGGGCGGTGCGCGCTTCGTCGTTCCGTTCGGCCGGACTGACGCGCAGCTGAGGGGTCCGGGCCGCCGGACGGGCAGCCGTCGATCAGGGCCCGACGGCCCGACCCCGGCCGGGCAGCTCGCGGAACGACGCGACCGCGGGTGCGGTGCGCTCGTCGGCCAGCGCCTCGACCACCTCCGCCAGACCCGTGCAGTCCGCCAGGTCCGGGCAGACCAGCACGACGAGGCCGCGCAGCACCGGCGGCAGCGGGAACGGCCCGAGGGTCAGCACCCCGACCTGTGGGCCCGAGGCCGTCACGAGCGCCGCAGCGACGGCGGCGGCCAGCTCGCGGTGCGCGCCGGCGCGGTCGTGCAGGAAGTCCTCGATCTCCGCGACAGACAGACCGACCGACCGGGACACCGGCACCGCGCCGGCCACCCGCAGGATCGTCGCGCAGGTGCCGTGACCGGTCGCGGCACCGCCGCTCGGGTCGCCGCCCGGCACGGCGCCGGATCCGCCGCCGAGGCCCGCGGCCAGCGCCGCCAGGCCGGGTGCGGAACCCAGCAGCGCGTGCAGCGCCGCACCGGCCCGCGGGTCGACCGAGACCGCGACCCGCGCGTTGTACCGGGCCAGCGCGAGACCCGACCGGTTCCGTGAGCCCCCGCCCACCCGGATCGAACGTGCCGGACGCACGCCGCGCTCGTCGGCGCTGCTCGCACGGGCACTGTCCGGCTCCGCGGGCACCGTCCCCGGCCGGGTGCCGGTCGCGATCATCGGGCCGCTGCGGGAACGGGCGCCGGCGCGGCGATCGACCAGGACGGAGGCGCTGGCAGGTGGTTCGGTGCGGGCACGGCGGCAGGGCTCCTCGGGGTGCGCAGGGTGCGGCCGTGGAAAGTGTGGACCCGCAACCCCGAGAGAGCGTCATCCGCTCGGCGGTGCCGCCGTACCCCACCCGCGGTACACCGGCACGCGGGGCCGCCGCCGACCACGCAGGCGGCTCCGTGCACGCTCGGTCCGGGGCCGCCTGCCGCCTGGGAGCCCCCTGTCGGATTCGAACCGACGACCTGCTGTTTACAAGGCAGCTGCTCTGGCCATCTGAGCTAAGGGGGCGTGCACCACGCTGGGCGCGCGCACAGCCTACCGATCGCCGGCGTCGCCCCGGGACACGGTCCGGGGGCGGCGACCGGGTGCGCCGGCCGCGCGGCGGGGCCCGCTGTCAGGGCTGCGGGTGGGCGGCGTCGTACCGCCAGAACCCGCGCTGCGCCCGGACCAGCACCAGCAGGATCGCCACGCAGGCCAGCCCGCCGATCAGCGCGGCACCGCCCTCGCCGACCTGGGTGGAGACCGCCCCGAGCAGCAGCTCGCCGAGCCGGGGGCCGCCGGCGACCACGACGACGAACACGCCCTGCAGCCGGCCGCGCATGTCGTCGGGGGTGGCTGTCTGCAGGATGGTCTGCCGGAACACGGCGCTCACGGCGTCCGCGGCACCGGCGGCGGCGAGGGTGACGGCCCCGAGGGCGAGGGACAGCCAGAGCACGTGATCGGGGTGCGCCCGACCGGCGGCGACCAGCACCAGGCCGAACGCGGCGATCGACAGCCCCCAGACCAGGATCGCGACCACGATGATCTTGCCTTGCCAGCGCACCCGGGACAGCCCGCCGGAGAACACCCCGGCGAGCATGGCGCCGACCGCGACGGCGGCGGTCATCACGCCCGTGGTGGTCTCCCCGCCGCCGAGGTAGACGATCCCGACCGCCGGGAACAGCACCCGCGGCGAGGACGTGATCATCGCGACCAGGTCCACCAGGAAGGTCATCCGCACGTTCGGCTGGGTGCCGAGGTAGCGCAGGCCGTCCAGCACGGAGGCCAGCCCGGCGTGCCGACGACGGGTGCTGGACGCCTCGGGCGGGATCGGTGGCAGCCGGAGCAGTGCGGTGAAGGCCGCGGTGAACAGCACGGCGTCCAGGGAGTAGACGACGCCGTAGTCGGCGACGGCGACCAGGGCGGCGCCGATCAGCGGCCCGGCGGTCAGGGCGATGTTCCAGCCGACGGTCTGCAGGGCGTTGGCGGCGGGCATCAGTCGGGGTTCGAGCAGGCGCGGGATGATCGCGGACCGCGCCGGGCTGTTCACCGCGTTCGCGCCGGACTGCAGCGCGATCAGGGCGTACAGCACGCCCACGTGCTCGTTGCCCAGCCAGGCCTGCGCGGCCAGCCCCAGCGTGGCGACCCAGCTGACCGCGGAGGCGATCAGCGCGACGGTGCGCCGGTCGTGGTGGTCGACGATCGCCCCGCCGTACAGGCCGAACACCACCAGCGGCACCAGGGCGCACAGCCCGACCACCCCGACGGAGAAGGTCGAGGCCGTCATCGCGTACACCTGCAGGCCGACCGCGACGACCGTGAGCTGTGTGCCGAGGTTGGCGACCGACAGCCCCCACCACAGACGACGGAACTGCGGACTGACGCGGAGCGGGGTCAGGTCGACGAGCACGGACGGCACCGGCGGAGTCTACGTCCGCACGCGACGAGGGCCACGGCACCGTCGGTGCCGTGGCCCTCGTCGCCTCGTGCGAGGCGGTCGCGCTGATCAGCCCTTCGCGGCCTCGATCGCGTCGGTCAGGTCGCCGGCCGTGTAGAGATCGCCGCTGAACGCGGTGCCGTTGATGAGCACGGTCGGGGTGCTGATCCCGCCGAGCGTCTCGGAGGTGTAGTTCGTGTTGGCGGCCAGCCACTTGGCGAACAGCCGGCCGTCGGTGTCGGAGACCGTCTCGGTGAAGGTGTCCACGACATCCTGCGAGACGCCCACGCCCAGGGCGAGGTCGGCGATCTCGTCGTCGGTCAGGCCGGTGCCGCCCTCGTCGGGCTGGTTGGCGAACAGCGCCGAGGAGAACGCGGAGAAGTCCTCGGGAGCCTGGTCGGCGACGATCGCCGCGGCGTTGCCGGCGCGGGTCGAGTACTCGGTGCCGGACGAGCTGTCGTCCAGGAACGAGATGATGTGGTACTCGACGATGACGCCGCCCTCCTCGCGCAGCGCGGTGAGCTCGGAGTCGTTCGCCTCCTCGAACTGGCCGCAGTACGGGCACATGTAGTCGAGGTAGATCGACACCACGACGTCGCCGTCGGCCGCCGTGTCGCCGGCGACGCTGTCCGCACCGACCGGGATCCCGCCGGTGCTGTTGGCGGTGGAGGGGCCGGTGACGTCGGACAGGGTGATGGTGTCCGCGTCGTCGCCGGTGTACGACACGACGGCGGTGCTGCTGCTGGAGCCCTGCCGCACGATCGTCACGGCGACGACCGCCAGGACGACCACCGCGGCCACCAGGCCGGTGATCGCGACGATGCGGTTGCGCCGCTCCTTCTTCTTCTGCTGCTCCCGGAGCTGGCGGGCCTGCTCCCGGGCCTGGTCGCGACGTGCGACCTTGCTGGACTTCGGATCGTTGCTGGGCATGACGGTGGTCTGCTTTCGTCGGAACGGGTTCGGGTCGGCTCAGGCGAGCGCGACCGGCGGACCCCTCCGCGGGTGCCGAGGACCGGGCGCACCGGTGCTCGGTGCTCGCTCCCAGCGTGGCAGGACGGCGTCCCCGTGCCGGTCGTCGACCGGGACCGGGGCGGGTGCGACGGGCAGGGCGTGCACCGCGCACCCCAGCACGCGCACCGCGGTGGAGCCGGCGCGCAGCAGCAGGGCGACCAGGGCGGTGACGAGCGCACCGAGCGCCGTGTAGGCGGCCAGCACCGGCAGCGCGAGGCTGAACGCGAGCACCGCGCCCTGCGGGACGCCCGGGGTCACCGCCAGGGTGCCGTCCGGGCAGTCGGCGACGTTCTGCAGCAGCTGCAGCCGGACCCCGAGCGTCCCGACCGGCCCGTCCAGGCGCAGGCACTGGTGCACGAGCACCCGGGCCGCCCCTGTCCAGGTGCCGGCGACCAGCACCGCTACGGAGGCGATCGCGGCGAGCACCGCGGGCACGCCGAAGGGTCCCAGGGCGGCCAGGCCGCTCCAGGACGCACGAGAGCGAGCGGTCCGGAGCATCGGGCACAGCGTAAGGGGTGCCGCTGGGCGGCGACAGCGCTGGCGCCGGTCGGGTTCTCGCGCCGCGGTCAGGCGCCGGTCGGCAGCTGCGGCGCGGAGAACGGCGACCAGTCGATCACCTGCCCGCTCAGCAGCAGGAACGCGAGCACCCCGGCACCGACCAGCGAGATCAGCACCACGACCAGCGCCCCGCCCCGCCCCGGGGCGATGCCCGCCAACGTCCACCGGGCACCGGTCCGGGTGGTCCCTGCCCCGGGCCCCCACCAGAGCGCGAGCAGGGCGATCACGGTCGCCCCGGCGACCAGCAGGCTGGCCGCCCGCGGCGCAGGCCCGTCCGCACCTGCCTGCCACGGGCCGCCCGCGAGGGCACCCGACCCGACCAGCCACCAGCCGACGCCCAGCACCATCACGACCAGGCTGGTCGCGACCAGCAGCGAGGGCAGCAGGGTCGCCAAGGACTTCACCAGGTGCCACGGCGCGGAGGCCACCGCGCGCAGCCCGTCGGACCGCTTCGCGCCCACCCGCTCCCGCCGACGGCCCAACGACTCGGCCACGGAGCCGACGGTCCGCGCGACCAGCAGGAGCGGCACCAGCACGAGCAGCGTCGCGCCGGGCCGGAGCGCGGCCGAGGCCACCGCCAGCAGGGCGAGCGCGGACAGGCTGCCCCGGCGATGCACCGGGTCCGGGAGCCCCGGCCCCGGGTCGCCCGGGTCGCCGGGCTCGCCGACCGGCCCGTCCCACGGCGCACCGTCCGTCCCGTCCGCGGTCGGGCCGGCGTCCCACGGCCCCGGCACCGGCCACGGCGTGACCGTCCGCCCGCCTGGCTCGACGCTCGGCGGCGTCGGCTCGAAGGCACGGGTCTGCCCGTCCGTCGGCAGCACGGCGGTGCCGTCCGCGCTCCAGCTCGGCGGGAGCGCCGCGGTGCCACCGACCGGCGGAGCGGTCGGCTGCACGGTGGTCGGCTGCACGTCGGTGGGCATCGCCAGCGTGGCGTCCGGACCGGGACGCAGCACCGCGGTCGCACCCGTCGGGGCCGCACCGGTCGCCGCGGTCGCACCCAGCGGCACCGCACCGACCGGGGTGGTCGCGTCGCTCGCGGTGGACGCCGCCCCCGACCCGCCGTCCAGCGCGACCGTCGCGCCGGCCACGGTCGCGCCGGCCGCCGTCGCCGCTCCGGCCCCGAGCGCGGTACCGGCGCCGCGCAGCACCGTGGTCGCCGCCGTGCCCGCCGCCGGCTCCTGGTAGGTCTCCCCCAGCCGGACCGCCTCCGCGAGCGCCGCCACCACCTGCTCGGGCTCCGGCCGGTCCTCGGGGTCCGGCGCCAGCGCGTCCCACAGCGCACCGGCCGTCACGGGACCGAGCCCGTCCAGGTCCGCCTCGCCGGCGCGGGTCCGCGCGAGCACCGCCTCCAGCGGCCGGGTGCCGAACGGGGCCCGCCCGGTCGCGGCGAACGTCAGCAGCGCGGCCCAGCCCCACCAGTCGGTGGCCGGGGTGGGCTCGGCGCCGTCCACGAGCTCCGGCGCCAGGTAGCCGGGGGTGCCGACCACGAAGCCGGTCGAGGTCACCCGGGTCTCGTCCACGGACTGCGCGATGCCGAAGTCGATCAGCACCGGGCCGGCCGCACCGATCAGCACGTTGCTCGGCTTCAGGTCGCGGTGCACCACGCCGGCGGCGTGCACGGCCGCCAGTGCGTCCCGCAGCCCCTCGGCCAGCGCGTGCAGGCCCGTGGCGTCCAGCCGGCCCCGGGCGCGCACCCGCTCCGCCAGGTCCTGCCCGGGCACCAGCTCGGTGACCAGGAACGCCTCGGTGGAGTCGGCCTCGGCGTCCAGCACCGCGGCGACCCCGGGGTGCCGCATCCGTTGCAGAGCGTGCACCTCGCGGCGCAGCCGCTCCCGGGAGGCGGGGTCCGCACCGATGTGCGGGTGCAGCAGCTTGAGCGCGACCGGCGTGCCACCGCCGTCCACCGCCCGGTAGACGGTGCCCATGCCGCCCGAGCCGAGCGGCGCGAGGATGGTGTACCCGCCGATCTCGGCGCCCGGTGACAGCCCGATGCGCTCCATGCCCGCACGGTAGCCGTCCACCCCGTCCCGGGGTCGGTGCGGCACGCGGCCGTGCCACGATGTCCTCCCCGTACGGGCCGCGGTCGCGCCCCGGTCCGACGTGGCCGGGCCGTGGCCGACCGACGCCGCGAACAAGGTCACGTTAAGGTCAGGTCGACACCAAGGAGCTGATCGTCTGTGGCATCTGCTGGTTATGACCTGGTCGTCGTCGCGAACCGGCTCCCGGTCGACGTGACGCTGGACGGCGACGGCAGCCCGAGCTGGACACGCTCCCCGGGCGGCCTCGTCACCGCGCTGGAACCGGTGGTCCAGGCGTCCGACGGCGCCTGGGTCGGCTGGGGAGGTGCCGCCGGCCAGGACCTGGAGCCGTTCGACGCCGACGGCATGCGCCTGGTCCCGGTCCCGCTCAGCGAGGACGACCTGACCGACTACTACGAGGGCTTCTCCAACGACACCCTCTGGCCGCTGTACCACGACGTGATCCAGCCGCCCACGTTCCACCGGGTGTGGTGGGACGCCTACCAGCGGGTGAACCGCCGGTTCGCGCAGGCGGCCGTGGAGCAGGCCGCACCGGGCGCGACCATCTGGGTGCACGACTACCAGCTGCAGCTCGTCCCACGGTTCGTGCGCGAGCTGCGCCCGGACGTCCGGATCGGCTACTTCCACCACATCCCGTTCCCGCCGCTGGAGATCTTCGCCCAGCTCCCGTGGCGGCGGCAGGTGGTGGACGGCCTGCTCGGCGCCGATCTGATCGGGTTCCAGCGCGGCGGGGACGCCGCCAACTTCGTCCGGATCGTGCGCCGGCTGACCGAGCTGACCACCCGCGGCCAGATGATCACCCTGAACGGTCCGGACGGCCGGGTGCTGCGGCACGTGCGGGCCGCCTCGTTCCCGATCTCGATCGACTCGAAGGCGTTCGACGCCCTGGCCCGCACCCCCGAGGTGCAGCGACGGGCCCGGGAGATCCGCGCCGAGCTGGGCGATCCGAAGATCATGCTGCTGGGCGTGGACCGGCTGGACTACACCAAGGGGATCCGGCACCGGATCAAGGCCTTCGAGGAGCTGCTGGAGGACGGCCGGATGTCCGTGGCGGACGCCACCCTGGTCCAGGTGGCCTCGCCCAGCCGGGAGAACGTAGGTGCCTACCAGCAGCTCCGTGAGGAGGTCGAGGGCCTGGTCGGCCGGATCAACGGCGAGTTCGGCGAGCTCGGCCACGCCGCCGTGCACTACCTGCACCACTCCTACCCGATGGAGGAGATGGCCGCGATGTACCTGGCCGCCGACGTCATGCTGGTCACCGCGCTGCGGGACGGGATGAACCTGGTGGCCAAGGAGTACATCGCCGCCCGCTCCGACGACGGCGGCGCCCTGGTGCTGAGCGAGTTCACCGGCGCGGCCGACGAGCTCGGCGGTGCGGCGATCCTGGTGAACCCGCACGACATCGCCGGGCTGAAGAACGCGATCCAGCACGCCGCGCACATCGATCCCCGTGAGGGGCGCAAACGGATGCGTCGGCTGCGCCGCCGGGTGCTGGAGAACGACGTGGCGCACTGGTCGAACTCCTTCCTGTCCGTGCTGACCGCCGTCCCGATCCGGGAGCACCATGTCTGACCTGCACGCCGGCGCACCCACCCCGCTCGGACCGGACCAGGCGGCGCGAGCGCTGCACGCCCTGGCGACCGACCCCGCCCGCGGACCGGTGCTGCTCGCGCTCGACTTCGACGGCACGCTCGCCCCGTTGCAGGACGACCCGCAGGCATCCCGGCTGCTGCCGGCCGCCGCGGTCGCGCTGCGCGACCTCGCCCGGCACCCGGCACGGATCCGGCTGGCGCTGGTCTCCGGCCGCGCGGTCGCCGACCTGGACCACCTCGCCGAGGTCCCGGTCGGCACCCTGCTGGTCGGCTCGCACGGCGCCGAGCGCGCCCGCGTCACCGCGCACGGGCTGGACCGCGACGAGGTGCGGCTCACCGCGGACCAGGCGGACCGGCTGGACCGGCTCGGCCGCGAGCTGCAAGGGATCGCCCGGGGCCGGGACGGCGTCTGGGTGGAGACCAAGCCCACCGCCGCGGTGGTGCACACCCGGCTCGCGGACGACCCGGTGGCCGACCAGGCCGAGACCGAGGCGCTGGCGGTCGGTGCC
Source organism: Cellulomonas sp. (assembly GCA_036404115.1). Taxonomy (GTDB): domain Bacteria; phylum Actinomycetota; class Actinomycetes; order Actinomycetales; family Cellulomonadaceae; genus Cellulomonas. Next base: position 13,779 of record DASWPG010000020.1, on the reverse strand, counting down.
CGGCTCGGCTCGACCGTGCTGCACGGCAAGGACGTGGTCGAGATCTCCGTGCTCGACGCGGACAAGGGCGTCGCGCTGACCGGCCTGCGCGCCGAGGTCGGCGCCGGCGCGGTGGTCTACGCGGGCGACGACGTCACCGACGAGCACGCGTTCGCCGCACTGCTCCCCGGCGATCTCGCGATCAAGGTCGGCCCGGGGGCGACGCTGGCCGGCTACCGGCTGGCCGACCCCGTGGCGCTCACCGCGCTGCTGACCGCGCTCGCCGCCGACCTGAGCGGCGCACAGGGTGACGGCACCGAGGGACGGGGACCCCGGGCCGCCGGCTGAAACCGCCCCGCGCCGGCCGGACGATGCCTACTCTTGCCGCCATGGGGGCCGGCCGCGAGGCGATGCAGGACGTCGAGACCACCGAGGTCGAGGCGCCCCCGTCCGGCGACCCCGACGCGGCACGGCGACGCCGGGTCGCCCGCGCCCGACGGCTCGCACGCCGCGCCTGGCCGGTGCCGGTGCTGATCGTGCTCGCCCTGGTCGCGAGCCGGATCGTGCTGGACGCCCGCGAGCGCGACCTGGTCGAGCAGCGGCAGACCGTCGACGGCGTGCTGGGCGACCTCGACCACGACCTGCCGGCGGTCGCGGTCGACGACCAGGAGGGCTCCGGCACGATCCTGGCGGCCGGCGATCTCGAGATCACGCTGCGCGACCCCGGCACCTACGACGGCACCAGCACCGACCGCACGCTGATCGCGACCCGGGACGGCGAGCAGGTGTGGACCTACCAGGTCGACCCGGCCGGCACCGTCACCCCGACCGTCGGCTTCGACACCCCCGAGTGCTTCGCCGCCGACGACCCGATCACCGGGGTGGTGTGCCTGGTCACCGACACCGAGAAGACCGACCTCGGGGACGGCTCCTGGACGGCCGGCGCCCAGGACGCGGCCCGTCTGGTCCGCCTGGACGCCGGCACCGGGGCCGAGACCGACCAGGTCGACCTGCCCCGGTACAGCAGCGTCGAGGTCGCCGACGGCGTGCTCTACCTGGCCTCCGTGTCCGACGACGGCGGCACGCTGACCGTCACCGCGCAGGACGCGGCCACCGGGACGGAGCGCTGGCGCACCGAGCAGGACCTCGCGGCCACGACGGGATCCACCGCCCAGCCCGGCATCACCCTGTCGGACGGGCTGCTGCTGGTCCGCGCCTCGGACGGGTACTGGGCGATCGACCCGGCCGGCGGCAGCGTCCGGTTCAGCGGCGACGGCTACGTCCTCGCCGCGCGCACCGGGCTGCTCGCCGCCTCCGGCAGCACGACGCTGTTCTTCGCCGACGACGGCACCGAGCTGTTCTCGACCACAGCGGCGCAGTCGACGGCGCTGCTGTCGGTGGACGACGGCTCGCTGCCCGACCTGGAGCTGATGGCCGACAGCTCCGGCGGCACGACGGCCCTGGTGGCCGTCGACCCGGGAGCCGGCAGCGAGGTGTGGCGCACCGACGACCTCGACTGGTTCGGCACTCCGCTGATCCTGCTGGACGGCGTGCTCTACGGCTCCGGGTACCAGCAGGTCTGGGCGCTGGACGCCGCGACCGGGGTGCCGCTGTGGGCGGTCGACCTGACCGGCGGGGCCGCCGGCACCGTGCTGACCGACGGCGAGTACCTGTTCACCACCGTGTGGTCCGACCCCACCACCGTGGTGCTCGACGTCGACTCCGGGGAGGTCAGCACCGACCTCACGACCACAGGTACCGACGACCTGGACCGCACCCTGGTGTCGTACCGGCTCACGGACGGGGCGCCCGGCTGGACCGCGCCGCTGCCCACCGGCATCACCTCCGTCCAGGAGGACGACCACCGGCTCCTCGGGTCCGACACCGCGGGGCAGCGCACCGTCGCGCTGGGCTGAGCGCCCGTCCGGGCGCCCGTCGGCCCGCCGGAACCCCCGCTCGGCAGGGCGAACTGTGGCAAGATGACCGGTGGACCGAGGGAGGCCGACAGACCTCCCTCGACCCGTGTCAGCGAAGACACCCTGACACTCTTCACTACGGATCGTCCGGCACGTACCTGCCGGTGAAGGGATTGATGAATCATGGCTACGGTCACGTTCGACAAGGCCACCCGGATCTATCCGGGCACGGAGCGCCCCGCGGTGGACGCTCTGGACCTGCACATCGAGGACGGCGAGTTCCTCGTCCTCGTCGGCCCCTCGGGCTGCGGGAAGTCGACCTCCCTGCGGATGCTCGCAGGCCTGGAGGACGTCAACGCGGGTCGCATCCTGATCGGCGAGCGCGACGTCACCGACGTCCAGCCGAAGGACCGGGACATCGCGATGGTGTTCCAGAACTACGCGCTCTACCCGCACATGACGGTCGCGGACAACATGGGCTTCGCGCTGAAGATCGCCGGCACCCCGAAGGCCGAGATCCGCACCCGCGTGGAGGAGGCCGCCAAGATCCTGGACCTCACCCAGTACCTGGACCGCAAGCCCAAGGCGCTGTCCGGCGGCCAGCGTCAGCGCGTCGCGATGGGCCGCGCGATCGTGCGCCAGCCGCGGGTGTTCCTGATGGACGAGCCGCTGTCGAACCTCGACGCCAAGCTCCGCGTCCAGACCCGCACCCAGATCGCGTCGCTGCAGCGCCGCCTCGGGGTCACCACGGTCTACGTCACGCACGACCAGACCGAGGCCCTGACCATGGGTGACCGGATCGCCGTGCTCAAGGACGGCCTGCTCCAGCAGGTCGGCACCCCGCGCGACATGTACGACACCCCGGCCAACGTGTTCGTCGCCGGCTTCATCGGCTCCCCCGCGATGAACATCGGCACCTTCACGATCACCGACGGCTTCGCCACGGTCGGGTCCGCGAAGATCGCCGTGCCGCGCACCGCGATCAGCGCGCTCGCCGCGGACGACAACTCCGCCATCACCATCGGGTTCCGCCCGGAGGCGCTGGACGTCGTCCCGGAGGGCACCCCGGACTCGATCCCGGTCGCCGTGAACATCGTCGAGGAGCTCGGCTCCGACGCGTTCGTCTACGGCTCCCTCGTCGGCGAGGCCGGCGCGGCGGAGATCACCTCCGGTGCCGGTGACTCGCAGGTGATCGTGCGCGTCGACCCGCGTCAGGTCCCCGCCAAGGGCGAGAACATCAGCGTCACGATCCGCCCCGGCGAGCTGCACCTGTTCCACGCGGGCTCGGGCGAGCGCATGGCCGTCTGACGCACGACGTCTCCACGACGAGGGGGCGGGACCGGCACACCACCGGTCCCGCCCCCTCGTCGTCAGATGGGAGAATCGAGACATGATCCCCCGCCCGCGCCTGCAGATCACCGCGGCCGCGCCCGACCCGGCCCTGCTCGACCTGCCCTGGGACATCCCGCTGGCCGACTGGCCGGCCGACCAGCTCGCCGCGCTGCCCCGCGGCATCTCCCGGCACACCGTGCGGTTCGCCCGGATGTCCGGCCGGGTGATCGCGATCAAGGAGATCGGCGAGACGGTCGCGTACCGCGAGTACGAGCTGCTGCGCCAGCTCGGCCGGCTGGACGTGCCGAGCGTGGAGCCGGTCGCGGTCATCACCGGCCGGACCGACCCGGACGGCGAGCCGCTGGAGCCGGTGCTGATCACGAAGCACCTGCGCTTCTCCCTGCCGTACCGCGCGCTGTTCAGCCAGTCGCTGCGCCCCGACACCGCCACCCGGCTGATCGACGCCCTCGCGGTGCTGCTGGTGCGGCTGCACCTGGCCGGCTTCTACTGGGGCGACGTCTCGCTGTCGAACACCCTGTTCCGACGGGACGCCGAGACCTTCGCCGCCTACCTGGTGGACGCCGAGACCGGCGACCTGCACGACCGGCTCACCGACGGGCAGCGGGCCTACGACCTCGAGGTCGCCCGGGTCAACATCATCGGCGAGCTGATGGACCTGCAGGCCGGCGAGTTCCTGGAGGAGGACGTCGACGCCGTCGCGATCGGCGCCATGCTGGTCGAGCGGTACACCGAGCTGTGGACCGCCCTGACCGACGCCGAGTCGTTCCAGGCCGGCGACCGGTGGCGGGTGCAGGCCCGGATCGAACGGCTGAACGACCTCGGCTTCGACGTCGGCGAGCTGGACATCACCACCGACGTCGACGGCACCAGCGTGCGCATCCAGCCGAAGGTCGTCGACGCCGGCCACCACTCTCGCCGCCTGATGCGCCTGACCGGCCTGGACGTGCAGGAGAACCAGGCCCGCCGGTTGCTGAACGACCTGGACGGCTACCGCGCCGCCGCCGACCGGCAGAACGACGACGAGACCTTCGTGGCGCACGACTGGCTGACCGACGTGTTCGAGCCCGCCGTCCGTGCCGTCCCACGCGCGCTGCGCCCCAAGCTGGAGCCGGCGCAGATCTACCACGAGCTGCTAGACCACCGGTGGTTCATGTCCCAGCAGCAGGGCCGGGACGTGCCGATGGCCGAGGCCGTGAAGTCCTACGTGAAGTACATCCTGCCGAACCGCCCCGACGAGGAGGCCGTGCTCGGCATCCAGGCCGCCGACCTGCGCGACGACACGGACACCATCCCGGTCGTCGACGCCTGACACCCCGAGGTCGCGGCGCCGTCCCGCCGCGCCCCTCGCAGAGCACATGCGGAGCCGGGGGACGCGTCTGCGCGCTCGACGCCCTCCTGAGCTGTCCAAGCAGGCCGGCACCTGCCCGCATCGCAGGCCTGAGCGGGAACACCAGATATGCCGACCTTCCGGCTCAGGGGCGGCGGGAATCCGCGCGGATGGCTCGGCGCAGCCTCCGCGCGCGGTCGAGCGTGCCTCCCCGCGTGGTAGCCGCCGCGTTCCCCCGTGCTACCTCTGAAATCGGCATGCACCGAGATCCTGCCGGCTCATGATCGACACGACACAGCTGATCAGCTCAGCAGTCCGTTCGACGTGGCCGCGCTCCACCAGCCACGGGCGGCCGTGGAAGCCCCCGAGCCAGATGAGGGGACGGGATCCATGCGCCTCGACGACAATGCGGCACTCGTCGTGATCGACATCCAGAAGGGATTTGACCTTGCCCCGTCCGGAGCCACCGGAACAACCCCGATGCGGAGAGCAGCATCGCTGCCCTCTGCGAGATGTGGCAAGCGACGGGGCGTCCCACCATCTGTGTCCGACACACGGCTGACCGAGTTCTGTCGCCGTTCGCTCCGTGGTCGCCCGGGCGGGGCCCCAAGGCTGACGTCGTGCACGTGCGCTTCAACGTCACCATCGAGAAGTCGGTCAACTCCTCGTTCCTCGGGACTCCCGACCTGACGACTGGCTTCAGGACCGCCAGATCCACCAGATCATCGTCGTCGACATCCAGACGAACATGTGCGTGGAGAGCGCCGCGAGGACGGCCGGCGATCTCGGCTACGACGCGATGCCCTCCAGGATGCCACCCACACCTTCGACCTGAAGGCCGACGGTCATACCTTCTCCACCGACGAGCTCGCACGAGTCGCAGCGGCGAACCTTGCGGGCGGACAGTTCGCCAGGGTGGTTGCCACCAAGGACATTCTTGGCGCCTTCGTGCGCCGGCGCGGTGACACATCCACGACGCAGGAGATGATCCACGGTGCCATCTGAGCCGCTGCTCAAGGCCCGCGGTCTCACTCTCGAACCGCGCCGCGGAGAAAGGGGTTCATCGCAGGTCCGGTGGGAGCAGCAGTCTGCCGGCGGCCAGGAGCATGCGGAGTCGGTAGCTGTCGGGGTTGCGGTAGCCGCGGGCGATGCGCCGGTGGAGCTCGATGATTCCGTCGACGGCCTCGGTGCCGCCGTTGCACGCGCCGCCGGTCGTGAAGTAGCCCAGGTAGGTGTCTTTCCACTGGCGCAGCGTGCGGCCGAGGCGGGCGACCTCGGCGATCGGGGCAGGACGCGAACGTCGCCACGACGTGTTCCCGTCGGCGGGTGTGACGGCGGCGTAGGCGGACCGGACGCGTCGGTAGCACCACCAGGTGAGGAGGACTCCGTCGGCGGGTCGCCGCGCTCCAGGCAGTCGGCGGGTCGGGTCCGCTGCCGCTCGGTCAGCTCGCCCGCGGCACGATGCACGGCGTGGCGGACCCGGTAGAGCGGGTCCCTGGCGCGACCGCGGTGTCCGAGGGGGTCTTGCTGAACGCGGTGTCGGGTCTCGTCCATCGCCTGGGCGGCGAGCTTGACGACGTGGAACGCGTCCAGGACCGGCACGGCGCCGGACAGCTCGTCGCGCAGCGCGTTCGCGTAGCCGCGGAACGGGTCCAGCGTGGCGACCTCCACCCCGCCGCGGAAAGCGGCTGAGCGGTCCGTCAGCCAGGTCGCGTACGCCTTGCCGGTGCGCCCCGGGACGAGGTCGAGCAGTCGGGCGTGAGCACGTCCGTGCTGGTCACGAGTCAGGTCCACCATCCCGGTGAACATCCCCGGTCGTTTCGTGGCGTGCTCGGCGCGCAGCTGGCCGATCGACCAGCCGATCGCCCGCGTCGTGATCGACCCCCGTGGTGCGTCCAGGGCTGGGACCTGCTCGCTGAACGCGCGCCGCGAGCAGCCCGCATCCAGGCACACCCACCGGCGCTGGCGCCACACGATCTCGACGGGGACGACCCCGAGCACGTCGTGCAGGTCCCGGGTGCGTCGCCCTCGGCTCGAGGCCACGGCCCCGCGGTCCGGGCAGCCCATCAGCGCCCACGGCGTCTGGACCGTGACCCGCAGGCGCCCGTCGCCACGCTCGACGGCCACCACGTCGACACCATCCAGGCCGAGCAGCAGGCCGCGACGCGGGCAGGGGTCAGTTGCGGGCGCACCCCGTGGCGTCGACCATCGTCGAGGTCCTCGAGGAACGCCGTGCCTGGCCGCTACCGATCCTGAGGTCCTCGACCTCCATCACCACGCAACCCGAAGCTCCGGCGCGCCGCGACCCCCCACCAGATCTGCGAAGAGCCCGTGATCTCCAGGTCGACCACGTCCAATGTGCATCAATTGAACGGCTCGGGCCGACATCGAAAAGGAAGAACGGTCGTTGGCCAACACCACGATCATCGCCCTCGCGCGCCATGATCGCGGAGACATCGTGTCGACAGGCGATCGCTCGAGCGCCGCCATCCGGTCGCAGTGCTGCCGGTGGAGCGGGTGTTCGGCATCTCGCTCTCGCCGCCGAGACTCGAGGGTGGTCGTGTGTTCGAGCTCGCGCGCCTCGCCTCCGATCCGGCAAGTTCGCGCGGGTCGGCGTGGCAGCTCGCCGCGACGCCGGACCGCTGCTGCGCACTCGATCCCTCGCTGGACCCGATCGTGGCCGGAGTCGACGCGAAGCTGCTTCGCGCACTGCGCGGCAGGGGGTGGTCGTTTGAACAGCTTGGTGATCCGCTCGTCCACCTCGACTCATCGACTGCGCCCATCCGAATCGATCTGGCCGCCGCACGCATCGTTCTGGAAAGCTTCCGCTAGCCGCTGAGAGATCGGTCGGTGCGCGCGTCGCACCAACCGATATCTCAGCAACGACTGCGCCTCATGCCTGCCGGGCCCGCGCGACCTCGTAGAGCGCGATCCCGGCCGCCACGCCGGCGTTCAGGGACTCGACCGCCGAGGCGATCGGGATGGACGCGATCGCGTCGCAGTGCTCGCGCACCAGCCGGCTCAGGCCCTTGCCCTCCGACCCGACCACCAGCACCAGCGGGTCCGTGGCGTACGGCAGGTCGCCGATCACGGTGTCGCCGCCGCCGTCCAGGCCGACCACGAAGCAGCCGGCCTCGTGCAACCGCTCCAGGGCGCGCACCAGGTTGGTGGCCCGGGCGACCGGCACCCGTGCCGCCGCGCCGGCGGAGACCTTCCAGGCCGAGGCGGTCACCCCGGCGGAGCGGCGCTCCGGCACGAGCACACCGTGCGCGCCGAACGCCCCGGCGGACCGGAGCACGGCACCGAGGTTGCGCGGGTCGGTCACGCCGTCCAGCGCGACGATCAGCGGGGCGCGGTCGCTGGTGGCGGCGATGTCGAGCAGGTCCTCGACGTCGCCGTACTCGTACGGCGGCACCTGCAGGGCGACGCCCTGGTGCACCGAGCCGTCGGTGAGCCGGTCGAGCTCGGGCTTGGTGACCTCCAGCAGCGGGTAGCCGGCGTCGGCCGCGGCGCGCAGGATCTCCCGGGTGCGGTCGTCGGCCTCCAGGCGGCTGGCGATGTAGACGGCCGAGACCGGGATGCCGGCGCGCAGGGCCTCAACCACGGAGTTGCGCCCGGCGACCACCTCGGTGGTGCTGCCGGTGCGTCGGCCGCCCGAGCCACGACCGCCGGAGCCACGACCGGTCGGCCGACCGCCAGCACGGGACGCGGCGGCCTGGTAGCGCTCGCCCGCGGCCTTGCGCTTCCCGGCGGGGTGGTACTCGCGGTCCTCGGCCTTGGGGGTCGGCCCCTTGCCCTCGAGCCCGCGGCGGCGCTGCCCGCCGGAGCCGACGGTCGCGCTCTTCTTGGACCCGGTCTTGCGCGTCGCACCGCGTCGCTGGGAGTTGCCTGCCATCAGTTCTCGTCCTCAAGATCGGTGCGGGCGGCGAGCGACCAGCGCGCGCCGGTGGCGGAGTCCTCGACGGCGACGCCGGCGGCGGCCAGCCGGTCCCGGATCGCGTCGGCGGTGGCCCAGTCGCGGGCGGCACGGGCGGCGGCGCGGGCGTCCAGCTCGGCCCGGACCAGGGAGTCGAGCGCCTGGAGCGCATCGGCGGACCGGTCGTCGGCACCCCGGTGACCGCCCCACTGCGGGCCGGCGGGGTCGAGACCGAGCACGTCGAGCATGGCGCGCACCGCGACCAGGGCGACCCGGACGGAGGGGTCGTCGCCGGCGGCCAGCGCGGTGTTGCCGGCCCGCAGGTGCTCGTGCACCACGGCGAGGGCGGCGGGCACGTTGAGGTCGTCGTCCAGGGCTGCGGCGAACGTGTCTGGCAGCCCGGCGGACGCGACCTCGGCGGCATCCACGGCGCCGACCTGCTCGGTGGCGCGCCCCACGAAGCCGGCGAGCCGGTCCCAGGTGGCCTCGGACTCGGCGAGGGTGTCCGGGGTCCACTCCAGCATCGAGCGGTACTGCACGGCGGTCAGGGCGTAGCGGAGCACCACGGGGCGCACGGTCTCCAGCAGCGCGGAGACCAGCAGCCCGTTGCCGAGCGACTTGCTCATCTTGGCGCCGGACTGGGTGACCCAGCCGTTGTGCAGCCAGTAGCGGGCGAAGCCGTAGCCGGCGGCACGGGACTGCGCCTGCTCGTTCTCGTGGTGCGGGAACCGCAGGTCCAGGCCGCCGCCGTGGATGTCGAACGTGTCGCCGAGGTAGCGCTGCGCCATCGCAGAGCACTCCAGGTGCCAGCCGGGCCGTCCGCGCCCGAACGGGGTGTCCCAGGAGGCGGTCGCGGGCTCGCCGGGCTTGGCGGCCTTCCACAGCGCGAAGTCGTGCGGGTCCTTCTTGTCGCCGGCGCCGCCGTCGGGGGCCGGGGCCATGTCGTCGATCCGTTGGCTGGTCAGCGAGCCGTAGTCGGCGTAGGAGCGCACGTCGAAGTACACGTCCCCCTCGCCGGCCCCGTAGGCGTGACCGGCCGTGACCAGGCGCTCCATCAGAGCGACCATCGCCGGCACGTGACCGGTGGCGCGCGGCTCGTAGGTCGGGGGCAGCACACCGAGTGCGTCGTAGGCCGTGGTGAAGGCGCGCTCGTTCTCCATCGCCCACGCCCACCACGGCCGACCGGCCTCGGCGGAACGGGCCAGGATCTTGTCGTCGATGTCGGTGACGTTGCGGACCATCGTGACGTCGTGCCCGGTGCGGCGCAGCCAGCGCACCAGCACGTCGAACGCCACCACGGAGCGCACGTGGCCGATGTGCGGGGCCGCCTGCACCGTGGCGCCACAGAGGTAGATGCCGACCTTGCCCGGGACGACGGGGACGAAGTCGCGCACCTCACGGGTGGCGGTGTCGAACAGGCGCAGGCTCACGAGGAGCAGGCTACCGGGCGGGAAGCCGCCCAGCCCGCCCCGCGGGGCGCTCCGCACGGCCCCGTCGCCCCGCGGACGGCGTCCCGGACGTGCCGGCGCGGTCTCGACGCCCGGTCATCGCTGCTCGGTGTACCGCCGGGCCTCCGCGCGCAGTGCCGCCAGCACCCGCCGCACCACCAGGCGCTCCGCGCGGTCCGGCCGCAGCAGCGCGTCGATCCGCCGGCCGGCCCGGACCCCGGTCAGCGGGACCAGACGCACGCCGGGCCGACGGCCGGAGGTGTAGCGGGGCAGCAGCGCGATGCCGTGACCGGCGGCGACCAGCGCCTCGACCACGCCGAAGTCGTTGATCCGCTGCACCACGCGCGGTGGCGTGCCGGCGGTGACCGCGGCCAGCACCCCCGCGACCGGGAACCCCTCGCGCACCGCGATCCAGTCCGCGTCGGCGAGGTCCGCCGGGGCGAGCGTCTCCCGGCCCGCGAGCGGGTGGTCGCTCGCCAGCGCGACGTCCAGCGGCTCGCGCAGCAGCGACACGACCTGCAGCCCGGCCGGCCAGCCCTCGTCGTCGGGCCCGCCGGCGTCCGGCCGGTGCGCGACCACGATGTCGAAGTCGGCGGTCAGCGCGGGAAAGTCCTGCTGCGCGACGTCCTCGTCACCGACCTCCACCCGCACACCGTCCAGCGCGGCGGTCCGGGTGAGCAGCCCGGGCGCCAGCAGCTCCGCGCCGCTCTGGAAGGCCGCGACCCGCACCGTGCCGGTGGGGGCGGTCCGGAACGCGTCCGCGACCGCCCGGGCCCGTTCGAGAGCGACCGCGACGTCGAGGGCGGCCTCGGCGAGGGCCCGCCCCGCGTCGGTGAGCCGGACCCCTCGGCCGTCCCGCTCCACCACCTCGACACCCGCGTCCCGGCTGAGCGCCCGGAGCTGCTGGGAGACCGCGGAGGGGGTGAGGTGCAGTGCGGCGGCCGCGGCGGTCACCCCGCCGCGGTCCCGGACAGCGCGCAGCGTGCCGAGGTGCCGGACATCCATGCAGCGACGCTACATGGATGGTCCACTTTGTTTCACTGGTGCTGTCGGGTTCAGGGCGCGCACCATCGGGGCATGTCCTGGCGCGACCGTCTGCTCGCCCTGGTGGTGGCCCTGACCTGGGGGCTGAACTTCCCGGCGATCCACCTCTCGCTCGAGCAGTTCCCCCCGTTCTTCCTCGTCGCCGCGCGCTTCACGCTGCTCGCGGTGCCGACGCTGCTGCTCGTTCCCCGTCCGCGCGTCCTGGTGCGCTGGCTGCTCGGCTACGGGATCGGGTTCGGGGTGCTGCAGTTCGCCTTCCTCTACCTGGCGATGGACGCCGGGATGCCGACCGGCCTGGCCTCGCTGGTGCTGCAGGCGTCCGCCCCGTTCACCGTGCTGCTGGGGGCCGTCTGGCTGCGCGAGCGGATCACCGGCCGGCAGGCGCTCGGCATCGCGGTCGCGGTGGCCGGCCTCGGCGGGATCGCGGCGGGACGGGTGGCGGACGGTGCCGGCGCCGGGCTGCTGCCCGTGCTGCTCACGCTGTGCGGCGGGCTGGGCTGGGCGTTCGGCAACGTGTGCAGCCGGCAGGCGCACCCCGAGAGCCCGCTGCGGTTCCTGCTGTGGATGTCCGTGGTTCCGCCGCTGCCGATGCTCGCGCTGTCGCTGCTGGTCGACGGGCCGGCGGCGATCGGCCGCTCGCTCACCACCCTCGCGACCCCGACCGGCCTCTGGGCGGTCGCCGGGCTGCTCTACACGGTGCTGGCCGCCACGGTGCTCGGCTCGGGCCTCTGGACCGCGCTGCTGGCCCGGTACCCGTCCAGCACGGTGGCGCCGTTCTCGATGCTCGTGCCGGTGGTCGGCTTCGCCGCGTCCTGGCTGCTGCTCGGCGAGCGCCCCCGGGCGGGCGAGCTGCTGCTGGGGGCGGTGGTGCTGGTCGGCGTGCTGGTGGCGACCCTGCCCGCGCCGGCCCGCGACGCGGCCGGCGGCCCGTCCGGCGGCGTGCCCGGCCGCTCACCTGGCGGGGCACGATCGAGCGCGATCCCGCCCGTACCCGTCCGGCAGGACGTCACCTGATCGCCGGTACCTCGCTGCGACCGGCCCCGCCCCGGTCCGCCGCCCCGCCCGACGTCAGCCTGTCGGCACGACCAGCGCGGTCGCGATCGCGGCGACGCCCTCGCCCCGCCCGGTCAGCCCGAGCCCGTCGGTGGTGGTCGCGGAGACCGACACCGGCGCACCCGCCGCGGCGGACAGCACGGCCTCGGCCTCGGCGCGACGCGGTGCCAGTCGCGGCCGGTTGCCGACCACCTGCACGGCGACGTTGCCGACCGTGAACCCGGCCGCCCGGACCAGCCGCGCGGCCTCGGCGAGCAGCGTGACGCCGGCCGCGCCGGCCCACTGCGGCCGGGACGTGCCGAACACCGACCCGAGGTCACCGATCCCGGCCGCGGACAGCAGCGCGTCGGCAGCGGCGTGCGCGGCGACGTCGGCGTCCGAGTGCCCGGCGAGCGGCGGCTCCCCCGGCCAGGTCAGCCCCGCCAGGTGCAGCACCGCCCCGGGCGCGGGCTCCGGGTCGTCGGCGTGCACGTCGACGCCGATACCGGTGCGCGGCAGCCCGGTCATCCGCCCGCCCCTGCGCCGGAGCCGCGCGCCAGCAGCTCGGCGACCGCGAGGTCACGGGTCGTGGTGATCTTCATCGCGGCGTCCTCCCCCGGCACCACCCAGACCTGCACGCCGATCGCCTCGACCAGCGCGGCGTCGTCGGTGGCGGCGGTGCGCTCGTCGCCCGCGCGGTCCCGACCCGCGGCGTGCGCGGCGTCCAGCAGCGCCCGCTCGAAGCCCTGCGGGGTCTGCACCGCCCGCATGGTGTCCCGCGGCACCGTGGCGACCACCGGCAGCACGGTCGCCATCCCACCCGGACCGTCGCCGTCCGCGCCTGCAGCGGCAGCGTGCGGATCGACGGCCGGCCCGACCTGCTTGATCGTGTCCGCGACCGGCAGCCCGGGCACGACGGCCCGGTGACCGCGCCGTACCGCGGCCTCGACCGAGCGGACCAGCGCGGAGGAGGCCAGCGCCCGGGCGGCGTCGTGCACGAGCACCACGTCCACCCCGGGCGGCAGCGCGGCCAGCCCGGCGGCGACGGACGCCTGCCGGGAGGTGCTGCCCTCGACGACGGTCACCGGGACGCCGATGCCGGGCCGCACCGGACCGGCCAGCAGCGCGCGGAAACCTGCGCTGCGGCCGGGCGGCACGGTCACCCAGATCGCGTCGACCACCCCGGACGCCGCCAGCCGACGCGCGGCGTGCAGCACCAGCGGCACCCCGGCGAGCTCGACCAGCGCCTTCGGGCCGGGCAGGCCCAGTCGCGTGCCGCTGCCCGCGGCGGTCAGGACGGCGGCGGTGGTCATCCGCGCTCCGGTGCGGCGGTGGGTCGTCGGTGGCCGGTCAGGTGCGGGCGGTCAGGAGGCCAGCACCTCGTCGAGGATCGCCTCGGCCTTCTCCTCCTCGGTGTGCTCGGCCAGCGCGAGCTCCGAGACCAGGATCTGCCGAGCCTTGGCGAGCATCCGCTTCTCCCCCGCGGACAGCCCACGGTCGGCGTCGCGGCGCGACAGGTCACGCACGACCTCGGCGACCTTGATGACGTCGCCGGAGGCGAGCTTCTCCAGGTTGGCCTTGTACCGGCGCGACCAGTTGGTCGGCTCCTCGGTGTAGGGGGCGCGCAGCACGTCGAACACGCGCTCCAGACCCTCCTGGCCCACGACGTCCCGGACGCCCACGAGGTCGACGTTCTCCGCCGGCACCTCGATCGTCAGGTCACCCTGAGCGACCTTCAGCTTGAGGTAGATCTTGTCCTCTCCG
>DASWPG010000019.1:0-13847 GCA_036404115.1 Cellulomonas sp. | reverse complement strand
CCGTCGGTGGCGCCGATGTAGACCGTGCCGTCGTCCTCGATCGAGATGTCGGCGCCGGTCTCCTCCTGGATCTGGTTGATCATCTTGCCCTTCGGGCCGATGACCTCGCCGATCTTGTCGACCGGGACCTTCACCGTGATGACGCGCGGTGCGAACGGGGACATCTCGTCCGGGACGTCGATCGCCTCGTTCAGCACGTCGAGGATCGCCAGGCGGGCCTCCTTGGCCTGGGTCAGCGCCCCGGCCAGGACGGACGCCGGGATGCCGTCCAGCTTGGTGTCGAGCTGGATCGCGGTGACGAACTCGCGGGTGCCGGCGACCTTGAAGTCCATGTCGCCGAAGGCGTCCTCGGCACCGAGGATGTCGGTGAGCGCCGCGTAGCGGGTCTCACCGTCGACGGTGTCGGACACCAGGCCCATCGCGATGCCGGCGACCGGGGCGCGCAGCGGCACACCAGCGTTCAGCAGCGACAGGGTCGAGGCGCAGACCGAGCCCATCGAGGTCGAGCCGTTGGAGCCCAGCGCCTCGGAGACCTGGCGGATCGCGTAGGGGAACTCCTCGCGGCTCGGCAGCACCGGGATCAGCGCGCGCTCGGCGAGCGCTCCGTGGCCGATCTCGCGCCGCTTCGGCGAACCCACCCGACCGGTCTCACCGGTGGAGTAGGGCGGGAAGTTGTAGTTGTGCATGTAGCGCTTGCGCGTCACGGGCGACAGCGAGTCGATCTGCTGCTCCATCCGGAGCATGTTCAGCGTGGTGACACCCATGATCTGGGTCTCGCCGCGCTCGAACAGCGCCGAGCCGTGCACGCGCGGCAGCACCTCGACCTCGGCGGACAGCGTGCGGATGTCCCGCAGGCCACGCCCGTCGATCCGGAAGCCGTCGGTGAGGATGCGGCGGCGGATGACCTTCTTGGTCACGGCGCGGACCGCGGCGGACAGCTCCTTCTCCCGGCCCTCGAACGCCGCACCGAGCTCGGCCAGCACCTCGGCCTTGACCTCGTCCAGCCGGCCCTCGCGGGTCTGCTTGTCGGCGATGGACAGCGCCTCGCCCAGCTTGGCCTCGGCGGCGGCCTCGACCGCGGCGTAGGCGTCCGGCTGGTAGTCCGGGAAGACCGGGAACTCCTGCGTCGGCTTGGCGGCCTTCGCGGCGAGCTCGGCCTGCGCCTGGCACAGCGCCCGCAGGAACGGCTTGGCGGCCTCGAGGCCCTCGGCCACGACGGTCTCCGAGGGGGCGGTGGCGCCCTCGTTCTTGATCAGGTTCCAGGACGCCTCGGGCGCCTCGGCCTCGATCATCGCGATCGCGACGTCGTCGCCGACGATCCGCCCGGCCACGACCATGTCGAAGGTGGCGCGCTCACGCTCGGAGTACCGCGGGAAGGCGACCCACTGGCCGTCGACCAGTGCGATCCGCACGCCGCCGACCGGGCCGGAGAACGGCAGGCCGGACAGCTGGGTGGAGATGGACGCGGCGTTGATGGCCAGCACGTCGTAGGCGTCGTCCGGGTGGATCGCCAGCACGGTGATGACGACCTGGACCTCGTTGCGCAGGCCCTTGACGAACAGCGGGCGCAGCGGGCGGTCGATCAGCCGGCAGGCCAGGATCGCGTCGGTCGAGGGGCGGCCCTCGCGGCGGAAGAACGAGCCGGGGATCTTGCCGGCGGCGTACTGCCGCTCCTCGACGTCGATCGTCAGCGGGAAGAAGTCGAACTGGTCCTTGGGGTGCTTGCCCGCGGTGGTCGCGGACAGCAGGGCGGTCTCACCGTCGAGGTAGGCCATGGCGGAGCCGGCGGCCTGCTTGGCGAGGCGGCCGGTCTCGAACCGGACGGTGCGGGTGCCGAAGCGACCGTTGTCGATCACGGCCTCGGCGAACTGGATCTCGGGACCCTCCACGGGTGCCCTCCTTCGTGTCGAAGCGCCGGGCGGGCGAACGGCGGTCTTCGACCGTGGTGCCCGGACCGCGTGCGTTCCGGGCGCCACTACCGAGGACCGGATGCGTCGACCGGCGCGGTGTGGAACTGCTGGTGGTGCGTGCCGGGGCCACGAGGCCCCGACGCGGGACCAGCCCGGACCCTCGGACGGGTCCGGGCTGGTCCCGGGGTGTCAACGACGCAGGCCGAGCCGCTCGATCAGGCTGCGGTAGCGGTTGATGTCGACCTTCTGCAGGTAGCCGAGCAGGCGACGACGCTGGCCGACCAGCAGCAGCAGCCCACGGCGGCTGTGGTGGTCGTGCTTGTGCGTCTTCAGGTGCTCGGTGAGGTCCTTGATCCGCTGCGTCAGCATCGCGATCTGGACCTCGGGGGAACCGGTGTCACCCTCGTGGGTGGCGTACTCGGTCATGATGGACTGCTTGGTAGCGCTGTCGAGGGGCACGACTCTCCCGGTTGTCTCGTTGCACGGTGCTCCGGGGCAGGTCCACCCGGGCGCTCTCGTTCCGTGGCCGTTCTGACGGCGACGTCATCTTACCAGCCCCGGCACCGCCGCCGCGCGCCGACCACCGCACCGCCTTGCCCCGGACAGGTCGCGCGTGCCACGCTGCTCCCGCGCTACCTATCCGTAGCATCGAGATCAGGAGGGGTTCGTGCACCGGAGGCAACCCGTGACCCTGGCCGGCCTGCCCGCCGCGCTGCCGCACCTGAGCCCGGCGATGCGGCGGATCGCCCGCGAGGTGCTGGCCGACCCGGACGCGGTCGCCGACGGGCTCGCCCGGGAGCTCGCCCGACGCGCAGGCACCAGCGCGGCGACGGTCTCGCGGTTCACCCGGCTGCTGGGGCACCCGACCTTCACCGCGTTCCAGTGCGCCGTGCACCGGGAGCGCACGGACGCGCCACCCCTGGCCTGAGCCCCTGCGCGCCGCGTGCCGACGCCCGCGCTCGACATCCTCTTGCGGGCCGACCGCCGATCATGCAACTCTGTTTCATGTCGGAGCGCCGATCTGCAATCTGCATTCATCGGTGTGGCTCTCGACCAGCACGCGGTCGGCAAGGAGGCACCCATGGAGCGCAGGCCCGTGGCGCAGCAGCCCGAGCAGCAGGACCCCGAGCACCGGACGCCCGGGGGCCCGGCGCGGCCCACCACGCTCGCCGCGCTGCCGGCAGAGCTGGCGCACCTGTCCCCCGCGATGCGCCGGATCGCCGGCACGGTGCTGGACGACCCCGCCGCGGCCACCGTGGCGCCGGCCGCCGACCTCGCCCACCGGTCCGGCACCAGCACCGCGACCGTCTCCCGGTTCGCCCGGCTGCTGGGCCACCCGTCGTTCGCCGCGCTGCAGCACGCGCTCGTCCAGGAGCAGGCGGTCGCCGCCACCCGTCGGGAGCCGACGCTGTCCGCGCACGTCGACCTGCACGACGACCCGGCCACCGTGGTGGACAAGGTGCTGCAGGACCTGGTCCGGATCGCCCGCGGCACCCGGGAGGCGCTGGACCCGTCGGCCCTCGCCCGCGCCGGTGACCGGCTGGTCGGGGCCCGCCGCGTGCTTCTTTTCGGGGTGGGTGCCTCCGGGCTGGTCGCCCAGGACCTCGGGCACAAGCTGGAGCGCCTCGGCCTGCCGGTGTGGACCGCCGACGAGCGGCACCGCGGGCTCACCCTGGCCAGCACCCTCGGGCCCGAGGACGTCGTGCTCTGCGTCTCGCACGGCGGCGCCACCCAGGAGACGGTCGCCGTGGCACGGCACGCCCGTGAGCACGGCGCCGGGGTGATCGCCCTGACCGGTCGGCCCGGCGGAGCCCTCGCGGCGACGGCCGAGATCGCCCTGATCAGCGTCGGTGGCACGGAGAGCGCCCTGCGACCCGCCGCCACCGGCAGCCGGCTGAGCCAGCTCGCGATCGTCGACGCCCTGTTCGCCGTGATCGCGCAGCGCACCTACCGGCGGTCCGGACCCCTGATCGCCGACTCCTGGTCGGCGCTGCGCCACACGCACGAGGAGTGAGATGACCGACCCCGCACCACCGCCCGAGGACCTCGGCGCGCTGGTCACCGAGTCCGCCGACCCGCGCACCGCCGAGCTGGACCGGCTGAGCACCCTGGAGGCCGCCCGGGTGATGAACGAGGGCGACCTCGGGGTGGCCGCCGCCGTCGGCCGGGTGCTGGCCCCGGTCGCCGAGGCGGCGGACCGGGCCGCCGCGGGCATCCGGCGGGGCGGTCGGCTGGTCTACCTCGGCGCCGGCACCCCGGGCCGGCTCGGCGTGCTGGACGCCAGCGAGTGCCCGCCCACGTTCGGCACCGACCCCTCGGCGGTGGTCGCGCTGATCGCCGGCGGCCCGGCCGCGCTGACCCGTGCGGTGGAGGGCGCCGAGGACGACGCGGACGCCGGGGCGCGGGAGGTCGGCGCGCTCGCGGTCGGACCGGACGACGTGCTGGTCGCCGTCTCCGCCTCGGGGCGCACACCCTACGTGCTCGGCGGCCTGCGGGCGGCCGGGGCGGCCGGGGCGTGGACCGTCGCGGTCACCGCGAACCCCGGCTCCGCCGCCGGGGACCTCGCCCGCACCGCGATCGACGTCGTCGTCGGTCCCGAGGTGATCGCCGGCTCCACCCGGCTGCGCGCCGGCACCGCGCAGAAGCTCGTGCTGAACATGATCTCCACCCTGACGATGGTCCGGCTCGGCGCCACCTACGGGAACCGGATGGTCGACCTGCGCGCCACCAACGCCAAGCTGCACGACCGCGCCGCCCGCATCGTGCGCGACCTCACCGACCGGCCCGACGCGGAGGTCGGACGGGCCCTGGACGCCGCGGACGGCTCGGCGAAGCTCGCGGTGCTCCTGCTGCGCACCGGACTGACGCCGGGGGCGGGCCGCGCGCTGCTCGACCGGCACGGCGGCTCGCTGCGCGCAGCCCTGGGCACCGCACCGTCGCGCTGAGCGGACCCACCGCACCCGCTGCACCCGCCGCACGGCACGCACCCTCGCTCGAACCCGTCGTACCTCAGCCGCCCCAGCCGCGTCGTCATCGACACCCACGGAGAGGCACCACCATGTCCGACGCCCCACTGCTCGCCCAGCGAGTGCTCACCCTGCTCGGCGGCCCGCGCAACGTCCGCGAGGTCGAGAGCTGCATGACCCGGCTGCGGGTGGAGGTGCACGACCCCGAGGCGGTCGACCTCGACGGCCTGCGGGCCGAACCCGGCGTGATCGCCGTCGTTGCCGGGGACAGCTGGCAGGTCGTCCTGGGCCCGGGGCTGGTCGACCGGGTGGCGCGCGCGATGCAGGCGGCGCTCGCCGAGGCCGCGGGCGGCGGCACCCCGCTGACCGACGCGCTCGCCGCCGAGGGCGCCGCGATCAAGCAGGCCAGCCGCGAGCGGCACGACAGCCCGGTGATGCGCGCCGTCCGACGGATCTCCGCGGTGTTCGTCCCGCTGATCCCGGCCCTGGTCGCCTGCGGCCTGATCGCCGGGGTGAACGGCATCGTCACCAACCTGGTCTCCTCGGGCACGCTGCCCGGCCTGGCCGGCATCCAGCCGTTCATCGGAGTGCTGTCCGCGGGGTTCCTCGGGCTGCTGCCGGTGTTCGTCGGGATGAACGCGGCCAAGGAGCTCGGCGGCACCCCGGTGCTCGGCGGCGCGACCGCGGCGATCATCGTCTCGGCCGGGGTCGCGAACCTCACCGTGCTCGGCGGCACGCTCGCACCCGGGCAGGGCGGGGTGCTCGGCGCCCTGGTCGCCGGGATGCTCGCAGCGTGGGTCGAGCGCTGGGCCCGCCGGTGGTGCCCCGACGTGGTCGCGCTGATCGTGGTGCCCACCGTGACCGTGGTGGTCGCGGGGCTGGCGACCGTGCTCGTGGTGATGACCGTCGCCGGCCACGTCGCGACCGTGATCGGCGACGGCGCCACCTGGCTGCTGGCGAACGGCGGCATCGCGGCCGGCTTCGTGCTCGGCGGGCTGTTCCTGCCGGTGGTGATGACCGGGATGCACCAGGCGCTGACCCCGATCCACACCACGCTGATCGAGCAGACCGGCTACACCGTGCTGCTGCCCGTGCTGGCGATGGCCGGTGCCGGGCAGATCGGCGCGGCCGCGGCGCTGTGGCTGCGGTTCCGGCGCAGCACGCTGGCGGCGACGATCCGCGGCGCGCTGCCGCCCGGGCTGCTCGGCATCGGCGAGCCGCTGATCTACGGCGTGACGCTGCCGCTCGGCCGCCCGTTCGTCACGGCCTGCGTCGGTGGCGCGGCCGGCGGGGCGGTGGTCGGGGCGTTCGACCAGCTCGGCCGCACGGTCGGCGCGGTCGCGATCGGGGCGAGCGACCTCTCGCTGTTCCCGCTGCTCGACGGCAGCCACGGCTACGGCTGGGCGGCCCTGGGCTACGGCGCCGGCCTGCTCACGGCGTACCTGGTCGGGTTCGTCGCGACCTGGTTCTTCGGCATCACCGACGCGGTGGTCGAGCGGGTGCAGCAGGGCGGTCCTGCGCAGCACGACGATCCGGGCCCGCGCGGGCGGGACGGCGCGGCGGGGCACGACGCGGCGGTGCCCGCGTGAGGTTCGGTGTGAGCGTGTACCGCACGGACACGGACCGCGGTGCCGCGCTGCTGGACCGGGCAGCGGGGCACGGTGCCGACCTGGCCTTCACCTCGCTGCACCTGCCCGAGGACTCCCCCGCCGGCGCCCGGGTCGCGGTGCAGGCGCTCGCCGGTACCGCCCGTGACTGCGGGCTGGAGCTGGTCGCCGACATCGCGCCACGCACCCGTGACCTGCTCGGCGGTGCGGACGCCTGGCAGTTCCTCGCCCGGGCCGGGGTCGGCCGGCTCCGGCTGGACGACGGCTTCGGCCCGGCGGAGGCCGCCGAGATCGCCCGGCACCTGCCGCTGGCCCGCAACGCGAGCACGGAGCCGCCGCCCGGTCCCCGCGCCGAGGCCGGGGACGTGCTGGGGGTGCACAACTTCTACCCCCGGCGCGGCACCGGGCTCGCCCTGGCGACGGTGCGGACCAGCGCCTCGGCCTGGCAGGCCGACGGGCTGGCTCTCGGCGCGTTCGTCTCGGGCGACGCCCGGCGCCGCGGCCCGCTCGGGCACGGGCTGCCGACCGTCGAGGAGCACCGCGACGCCGCCCCGGCCGCGCAGGCCGCCGCGCTGCTGGCCGCCGGCTGCGACATCGTGCTCGTCGGCGACCCGGACCTGAGCCGGCGCGCCCTGCACGACCTGGCACGGCTCGCCCGCGACGGCACCGTGACCCTGCGGGTGGTGCCGGTGCCCGGGCTGCCGCGCGGGCTGCTCGACGCGGTCACCGGGCCGGACCGCAACCGGCCGGACGCCGCCGCGCAGCACCTGCGGCTGGTCGGCTCGCGGGACCGGCTCGCGCCGGCGGTGCTCCCGCCGGTGGGCGGGCAGCCCCGCCCGCGCGGGTCGGTGACCGTGGACCTGGACGACGCCGGGCGGTACCGCGGCGAGGTCCGGGTGACCCTGGTCGACCTGCCCGGCGACCCGACGGTCGCCGTGGTCGCCACGGTGCCGGCGGTCTGGCTACCCGCGCTGGACGCCGTCGGCGCAGGTCAGCGGGTCCACCTGGCGCCGCTCGGCGCCGATCTGTCGGAGGCGGAGCGCACACAGGACGGCACGCGGGCGGACGGCCCAGGGGCCTACTGACGGGGCGAGCGTGGCGCCGGTCCGGGCTGGTCGTCGTGCGCCGGCGCCGCGCCGACCAGCACCTCGCGCACCCCGGCGACGTCCCGGTGCATCCGCTCGATCAGCTCGTCCACCGAGTCGAACCGCAGCGTCGGGCGCAGCAGCTCGACGAACTCCAGCACCACCTGCTCGCCGTACAGGTCCAGGTCGGTGCGGTCCAGCACGTAGGCCTCGACCCGCCGGGCGGCACCCGCGAACGTGGGGTTCGTACCGACCGAGATCGCGGCCGGCAGCACCGCATCGGCCGACCCCGCCGGACGTCCGGGGCGCCGCAGCCAGCCCGCGTACACCCCGTCCCCGGGCACCATGCCGGTCGCGTCCGGCGACAGGTTCGCGGTCGGGAAGCCGAGCTCGCGCCCACGGGCGTCGCCGTGCACGACCTCGCCGCGCATCCGGTGCGGGCGCCCCAGCACGCGCGCGGCCTGCCGGACGTCCCCGGCGACCAGCAGCTCGCGCACCCAGGTGGACGACCACCGGCGACGCAGCGGGTCGGCGAGCGCAGCCAGCTCGGCGCCGGTGCTGCCGTCCTCGGCGGCGGTCGGCGCGACGTCCTCGATCACCTCGACGTCGTAGCCGTACTGCCGGCCGAGCTCGACCATCGTGGCGAGGTCGCCGGCGTTGGCGCGGCCGAAGCGCACGTCCCGCCCCACCACGACCGTGCGCGCGTGCAGCCCCTGCACCAGGTAGCGGCGCACGAACTCCTGCGGGGTCTGCTGGGCGAAGTCCAGCGTGTAGGTGAGCAGCAGCACCGCGTCCAGGCCGGTCTGCTCCAGCAGCTCGAGCCGGTCGACGTCCCCGGTGAGCAGCGGCGGGGCGACGTCGGGCCGGTGCACCTGCGCGGGGTGCGGGGTGAACGTCACGGCGACCGAGGCCGCTCCGGCGGCGCGGGCGTCCGCGACCATCCGGGTCAGCACCCCGACGTGCCCCCGGTGCACGCCGTCGAAGTTGCCGATCGTGACCACCGACGGCCCGAAGTCCCGCGGCACCTGCGCGAGATCCGTCCAGCGCTGCACACCCGCTCCTGTCCCTCGCCCCGTCGGCTCCCACGCCCGCCCGGGCGCGGGGACAAGCCTGCCACGCTTCACGCCCTGCCCCGACCGCGGGCCTGCGCAGGGCAGCCCCGCCCGGCACCCGGCCGCCCGCCGCTCAGGCGGGCCCGAGCACCAGCACCGGGCGGGCCTGCTGCCCGACGTCCTCCAGCAGCGCCACCAGGGTGCCGTCCGGACCGATCGCCGCGACGGTGACCCCGGCCCCCTGGCCGCCGGCCACGATCCGCTGGCCGTAGGAGAGCGCGCGCGCCTCCTCGTCCGTGAGCTCGCGCACCGGGAAGGTGGCCCGGGCGGCCTCCGCCAGCGGCATCGTGCCCAGCGGCACGTCGGCCGGCCAGGCGTCCAGCTCGGTCAGGCTGCGGGCCTCGGCCAGCGGGTAGCCGCCGACCCGGGTGCGGCGCAGCGCGGTCAGGTGCCCGCCGACCCCGAGGCCGGCGCCGAGGTCGCGGGCCAGCGCCCGGACGTAGGTCCCCGACGAGCACACCACCGTGACGTCCACGTCCAGCGCGGTCACGCCGGAGCCGTCGGCGTCCGGCACCGCGCGCACCGCGTGCACGTCGAACCGGGCGATCGTGACCGGCCGGGCGGCGAGCTCGACCTGCTCCCCCGCCCGCACCCGAGCGTAGGCGCGCTGCCCGTCCACCTTGATCGCGCTCACCGCGCTGGGCACCTGCCGGATCGGGCCGGTCAGCGCCGCGACCCCCGCGTCCAGGGCCGTCCGCGGCACCGCGTCCGCCGGCGCGCGCGCGGTCACCTCGCCCTCGGCGTCGTCGGTACCGGTGGTCACGCCGAGCCGGATGGTGGCCGTGTACTCCTTGTCCGCGCCGACCACGTAGGTGAGCAGCCGGGTGGCGCGGCCGATGCCGAGGACCAGGACGCCGGTCGCCATCGGGTCGAGGGTGCCGGCGTGGCCGACCTTGCGGGTGCCGGCCAGGTGCCGGACCCGGGCGACGACGTCGTGGCTGGTCCAGCCGCCTGGCTTGTCCACGACCAGCAGGCCGTCCGGCGCGGTGGGGCGGCGTGGGCGCTGCGGGCGGGCGGCACGCGCCTCGGCCCGTCGCCTGCCGCGCTCGCGCTTCGACAGCCCGTCGCCGCCGTCGGTGCCCGCACCGCCGGCGGCCGCGTGCGGGGCGGCGTCCGGGGTCGCGGTCATCGGGCCGCCTCCGCCGGTGCGGCGGGCTGCTCGGGCACCCGCGGCAGGTCGGCGTCGAGCACGCACACCAGCAGGGCGTCGAAGCCCGGGTCCTCGCCACGGTGGGCCACGGCGTCGACCGCGAGCAGCACGTTGATCAGCATGCCGATCGACACGAACCCCCGTGCCGCCGTGTCGCGCTCGGCGTCGTCGGCCCCGCCGACCCGCCCGCGGAACAGCTGGAACACCTCGCCGAGCGTGTGCCGGGCGATCCGGCCGATCTCCGGGTCGCTGCCCGCGATGAAGCCGTGCATCAGCACGCGCAGCAGGTCGCCGTCCCCGCCCATCAGGTCGATGTACGCGTCGCCCATCCGCTGCGCACCCTCCCCGTCGGGCGCGCCGGGCGCCAGGACCACCGCGCGCAGCGCGGTCAGGACCCGGTCGGCGACATCGCGGTACAGCTCCAGGAACAGCTGCTGCTTGGAGCCGAACAGCCGCACCACGTACGGCTGCGACACCCCGGCGGCCCGGGCGACCTGGTCGGTGCTGGTGCCCGCGTAGCCGCCCTCCGCGAAGACGGTCAGCGCGGCAGCCAGGATCTGCTCGCGTCTCTGCTCGCCCGACATCCGGGCCGTGGGGGTCATGGTTGACAGGTTATCAGTTGATAACTAGCGTCGCCCTCGATAGTTATCAGTCGATGCTTACATGGAGTGGTCATGCCCCGGTCCTCGCCCAGCGCCTCATCCACCGGTCCGCGCCGCGCCGTCCCCGTCGGTCTCGCGCTGCTGGCCGCGTCCCTGCCGATGTTCATGGCCACCCTGGACAACCTGGTGGTCACCAACGCCCTGCCCGTGCTCCGCACCGAGCTCGACATCTCGCTGTCCGACCTGCAGTGGGTGGTGAACGCCTACACGCTGGCGTTCGCCACGCTGATGGTCACCGCCGCGACCCTCGGCGACCGGTGGGGACGGCGCCGCACCTTCCTCGGCGGGATCGTGCTGTTCACCGCCGCCTCGATCGCCGCCGCCCTCTCCGGCTCCGCGGCGATGCTGATCCTGGCCCGCACCCTGCAGGGCGTCGGCGCCGCCGCGATCATGCCGCTGTCCCTGACCCTGCTCGCGTCCGCGGTGCCGGTGGCCCGCCGCCCGATGGCCATCGGGCTGTGGGGCGGGATCTCGGGCCTGGGGGTCGCGCTCGGCCCGGTGATCGGCGGCGCCGTGGTGGACGGGATCTCCTGGCAGGCGATCTTCTGGATCAACGTGCCGGTCGCCCTGGTGGCCGTACCGCTGGTGCTGCGCGCCCTGCCCGAGTCCCACGGCCGCACCCAGCGGCTCGACCTGCTCGGGCTGCTGCTGGCCGGCGGCGGTGTGCTGGCCCTGGTCTGGGGCGTCGTGCACGGCAACGACGACGGCTGGTCCTCCCCCGGCGTGCTCGGCCCGGTCGTCGGCGGTGCGCTCGCCCTGATCGCCTTCGTCGCGCACGAGGCCCGGACCCCGCACGCGCTGGTGCCGCTGCGGCTGTTCCGCTCCCGCAGCTTCAGCGTCGCCAACATCACCGGCGCGGCGTTCTCGGCCGGAGCCTTCGGCGCGGTGTTCCTGCTCGCCCAGTACCTGCAGGTCACCCAGGGCCTCTCGCCGTTCCAGGCCGGGCTGCGCACGCTGCCCTGGACGGCGGCACCGATGATCGTGGCCCCCGTCGCGGGGCTGCTCACCGCTCGCACCGGGGTCCGGCCGCTGCTCACCGCCGGGCTGGTGGCGCAGTCCGGCGGCCTGCTCTGGCTGGCGCTGGTCACCTCGGCGGACACGCCCTACGCCACGATGGTCCCGGGGCTGCTGCTGGCCGGCATCGGCATGGGACTGACCTTCGCGCCCAGCGCCACGGCCGTGCTGACCGGCCTGCCCGCCGACGACCACGGCACCGCGTCCTCCACCAACTCCACGCTGCGCGAGGTGGGCGTCGCCCTCGGCGTGGCCGTGCTCACCGCGGCGTTCCAGGCCGCCGGCGGCGACCTCACCCCGACCGGGTTCGACGCGGGCCTGCGCCCGGCCATCCTGCTCGGCTCCGCCGTGATCGCCGCGGCCGCGGTCGCGTCGCTGGCCATGCCCCGCGGCACCGGGCGGACGGCGCCGACCGGCGGACCGGTCGCCGCCGCAGCACCCGCACCGGAGCCGACAGCGGCCCCCGTGCCGACCGCCGGGACCGCACCCGGCCCGCGCACCACGCGCTGACACGGACCGCACCACGCCCGGCGGCCCGCTCCCGACCCGCCGGCGCTCGGCAGCCGGTCAGCGCACCGAGCCCGGCCCGGTGGCCTCGTCCTCGTCCTCGTCCGCCTCGCCGGGGCGACGGTACGGGTCCGCCTCGCCGGCAAAGCTGGCGTCGGCGGCGAGCCGGGCGACCTCGGCATCCCGGCGCGCGGCCTCGAGCAGCGCGGCGTCCAGGTGCGCGGCCGTCTCCGGGACGGCGTCCAGGTGGAACTCCAGCGTCGGCGTGAGCCGGACACCGGTCTGCTTGCCGACCTCGGAGCGGATCAGACCCTTGGCGCTCTCCAGCGCGACGGCCGAGCCGGTACGGGCGTCGTCGTCGCCGAGCACGGTGTAGAAGACGTCGGCGTGCTGCAGGTCACCGGTCACGCGGACCTCGGTGACGGTGACGAAGCCCAGACGCGGGTCCTTGATCCGGGTGTCGAGCATCTGCGCGACGATCTGCTGGATCCGGTCGGCGAGCTTGCGGGCCCGCGGGTGGTCGACCATGACTGCTCCTTGTTCTGCTGGGGCCCGCTCGTGCGGGCGGACGACCGCGGGCCTGCCCCGGTGCGCGTGCACCAGGACAGACCCGCGGGCCAGGACCGGTCAGCTGCGCGGCTTCTCGCGCATCTCCCAGGTCTCGATGAGGTCGCCCTCGGTGAGGTCGTTGAACGACCCCAGGCCGATGCCGCACTCGAAGCCCTCGCGGACCTCCGTGGCGTCGTCCTTGAACCGCTTGAGCGACTCGATGGTGAGGTTGTCCCCGATGACGTTCCCGTTCCGGAGCACCCGCGCCTTGGTGTTGCGGCGGATCTCCCCGGACCGGACCAGCGAACCGGCGATGTTGCCGAACTTGGAGGAGCGGAACACCTCGCGCACCTCGGCGGTACCGAGCTGCACCTCCTCGTACTCCGGCTTGAGCATGCCCTTGAGGGCCGCCTCGACGTCGTCGATCGCCGCGTAGATCACCGAGTAGAACCGGACGTCCACGCCCTCGCGCTCGGCCAGGTCCTCGACCCGCTCCGCGTACTTGACGTTGAAGCCGATGATGATCGCCGAGTCCACCGTGGCCAGGTTGACGTCGTTCTGCGTGATCGCACCGACGCCGCGGTGGATGACCCGCAGCTCGACCTCGTCGCCCACGTCGATCTTGAGCAGCGCGTCCTCCAGCGCCTCGACGGCACCGGAGACGTCTCCCTTGAGGACCAGGTTGAGGGTCTCGACCTTGCCCTGCTGGAGCGCCAGGGTGAAGTCCTCCAGGCTGACGCGCTTGCGGCGCTTGGCCAGGAGGGCGGCCCGCTCGGCGGCCTCGCGCTTCTCGGCGATCTGCCGGGCGGTGCGCTCGTCGGGAGCCACCAGGAAGGTGTCGCCCGCGCTCGGCACCGACGCCAGACCGAGCACCAGCACCGGACGGGCCGGGCCCGCCTCGACGACGTTCTCGCCGTGCTCGTCGAACATCGCCCGGACGCGGCCGTGCGCCGTGCCGGCGACGATCGCGTCGCCGACGTGCAGCGTGCCGGACTGGACCAGGACGGTCGCGACCGCACCGCGGCCCTTGTCCAGGTTCGCCTCGATGGCGACGCCGCGCGCGTCCTTGTCCGGGTTGGCCCGCAGGTCGAGCGAGGCGTCGGCGGTCAGCAGGACCGCCTCCAGCAGCTCGTCGATGCCGACCTTCTGCTTGGCGGAGACGTCGACGAACATCGTGTCGCCGCCGTACTCCTCGGCCACCAGGTTGTACTCGGTGAGCTGCTGGCGGATCTTGGCGGGGTTGGCCCCCTCCTTGTCCACCTTGTTCACCGCGACCACGATCGGC
>DASWPG010000018.1:0-56261 GCA_036404115.1 Cellulomonas sp. | reverse complement strand
CCTCCAGCACGCGCACGCCGATGCCGCGGTAGAAGTGCCCGAGGCGGTCGCCCAGCGGCGCGCCCCCGGAGATCGCCCACTCGGCGCGTCCGCCCAGCGCCGCGCGCAGCTTGGCGTGCACGAGGCGGTCGGCCAGCGCGTGCTGCACGCGCAGGCCCGGGCCCGGGCCCGCGGACGTGTCGAGCGCGCGCGAGTACGTGATCGCGACCTTGGCGGCCCACCGGAACAGCCGCAGCTTGACGCCCGAGCCGGCCTTCTGCTCGGCCGAGTTGTAGACCTTCTCGAACACCCGCGGCACCGCGAGGATGAACGTCGGCCGGAAGGTCGCGAGGTCGGCCAGCAGGTTGCGGGTGTCCGGGGTGTGCCCGAGCACCGCGCCGGAGGCGAGCGCCACCACCTGGATGAACCGCGCGAACACGTGCGCCAGCGGCATGAACAGCAGGGTCCGTGAGCCCGGGGTGCCGCACACCTCGCGCAGGGCGGTCGTGCCGTTCACCGCGTTGTCCACGAAGTTGCCGTGGCTCAGCTCGACCCCCTTCGGCCGGCCGGTGGTGCCCGAGGTGTAGATGATCGTGGCCAGGTCGGCGGCCGCGACCTGCGAGCGGCGGCGGTCGATCTCCGCGTCGGCGACGTCGGTGCCGGCCGCGGCCAGCGTGCGCAGACCGCCGTCGTCGATCACCAGCACGTCCCGGACGGCCGGCAGGTCGCCGCGGACCTGGGCCACCACGGCGGCGTGCGCGGCGGTCTCCACCACGGCCCTCGTCGCGCCGGAGCTCTGCAGGATCCAGTGCACCTGCTCCGCCGAGGACGTCTCGTACACCGGCACGCCGACGCCGCCCGCGAACCACACCGCGAAGTCGGTCAGCGTCCACTCGTACCGGGTGCGGGACATGATCGCGACCCGGTCGCCGGGCTGCAGGCCGCGCGCGACGAAGCCCTTGGCCAGCGCCATCACGTCGGCGACGAACGCGGCGGTCGTCACCGGCGTCCAGGACCCGCCCAGGTGCGACGACCGCTCGATGAACACGCCGTCGGGGTCGCGCGCCAGCCGGGCCAGCAGCAGGTCGGGGACGGTGCGGTCGGGGTCGTGCGGCACGGGGGTCTCGGCGCTGAACTCGCGCATCGTCGCTCCAGGTCGGTGGGGTGGCCTCGGGCTCGGCGCGCACGGGCGACGCCGACCAGTGCGCCATGCTACCGGGCGGTCTCCCGGGCGCGAGCAGGCCCGGGGGGCGTCAGGAGCAGGCGCGGCGCGGTCTATCCGCGCGGGGTGTGGGTGGGGTCGAGCACACGCTGCAGGAACGCCTGGGTGCGGGGCTCGCGCGGTGCGCCGATCACCTGGTCGGCGCGGCCCTGCTCGACGACCGCGCCGTCGTCCATGAACACGACGCGGTCGCCGACGTCCCGGGCGAACGCCATCTCGTGCGTGACCACGAGCATCGTCATGCCGGCGTCGGCCAGGTCGCGCATCACGCCGAGCACGTCACCGACCAGCTCCGGGTCCAGCGCGGAGGTCGGCTCGTCGAACAGCATCAGCCGCGGGTCCATCGACAGCGCCCGGGCGATCGCCACCCGCTGCTGCTGCCCGCCGGACAGCTGGGACGGGTGCGCGTCCGCCCGGTCGCCGAGCCCGACCCGCTCCAGGTTCTCCCGGGCGACCCGCTCCGCCTCGGCCCTCGAGCGCCCGAGCACCTGGCGCTGGGCCATCGTGCAGTTGTCCAGGACGCTGCGGTGGCTGAACAGGTTGAACTGCTGGAACACCATGCCGACGTGCGTGCGGACCCGGTCGATGTCCACGTCCGGATCGGTGACGTCGACGCCGAGCACCTCGACGCGGCCCGCGGTCGGCTGCTCCAGCAGGTTCACGCAGCGCAGCAGGGTGGACTTGCCGGAGCCGGACGGCCCGACCACGCAGACCACCTCGCCGGCGTGCACGTCCAGGTCGATGCCGCGCAGCACCTCGCGCGCGCCGAACGACTTGTGCAGCCCGGCGATCCGGACCACGGGGGCGGTCATGAGCGGCTCCTCGCGCCGGTGCGCTTCTCCAGGTACCGGGCCAGCAGGCCGAGCGGCAGGGTGATCAGCAGGTAGCAGGCGCCGACCAGGAACAGGGGGGTCAGGCCGGCGGTCGGGTCGTTCAGGGCGTCCCGGCCGATCTTGGTCAGGTCGTACTGGCTGGTGGCCAGACCGAGCAGGAACACCAGCGAGGTGTCCTTGGCCAGCAGGATGAACTCGTTGGTCATCGGCGGCAGCACGATCCGGAACGCCTGCGGGACCACCACGCTGAGCAGCGTGCGGCTGTGCGACATGCCGAGCGACCGTGCGGCCTCGACCTGGCCGTGCGGCACCGCCTGGATGCCGGCCCGCAGCGTCTCGGCGATGTAGGCGGCCGACACCATGCCGAGGCCGAGCGCGGCCTTCAGCGTGATCGAGCCGATGGACACCCCGAACGCGATCGGCACCGCGTAGCCGAACGAGATCACCACCAGCAGCGCCGGGATGCCGCGAAAGAACTCGATGTAGGCCGTCGCCGCCCACCGGTACAGCCGCACCGAGGACAGCCGCATCAGCGCGAGCAGGGTGCCGAGCGACAGACCCACCGCGAAGCCGGCCAGCGTGTAGCGCAGCGTGTTGACGAGGCCGCGGGGGAGCAGCGGCGCCACGGTCCGCACGGCCTCGCCGTTGAAGAACGAGGTGCGCACGCTGGACCAGTCGACCCAGACCGCGAGGACGGCGAGCACCACGACGACCAGGGCGTACTGGACGGCGCGGAACGCCCGGGCACGGCGGCGCGGGCTCCACCGGGACCGGGGTACGGCGAGCGGCCCCGGGTCCGGCGCGGCGGCGGGCGCGGTCACGTCAGCCGTCCGAGGGGCTGGGCGCCGTGCTCGCACCGGTGTCCGACGGCGCCGCGCCGATGTACTCGGTGTACAGCGCGTCGTAGGTGCCGTCCGCGCGGATGCGGTCCAGGGTCGAGTTGACCGCGTCCAGCATCGCCGTGTTGCCCTGCTTCACCCCGATGCCGTACTGCTCGCCGGTGGAGAAGTTCGCGCTGATCTCGTACCCGTCGCCGACGAACGTGCCGAGCACCGCGACGTCGTTCACCGCCGCGTCGATCTGGCCGGTCTTCAGCGCCTGGATCTGCAGGCCGAGGTCCTCGAACTGGATGGTCTCCAGGCCGTTGTCCTGCGCCCAGGTCTCGCCGGTGGTGGCCTGCTGCACGCCGACCTTCTTGCCGGCGAGCGACTCGGCGGAGTCGAGGTCCGAACCCTCGGGCACCAGCAGGCCCTGGTCGGCGTCGAAGTAGGGCTCGGAGAAGTCGATCTTCGCCGCGCGCTCCGGGGTGATCGTGATGCCGGCGGCGATGATGTCGCAGGCGCCGGTGTCGAGGTCCGCGCCCGACTGCAGACCCTCGAACGCGGTCGACCTCACCGTCAGCTGCACGCCGAGGTCGTCCGCGACCTCGGTGGCCAGGGCGACGTCCAGGCCGCCGATCTCGCCGTCCTCCTCGGTGACGAACGGCTCGAACGGCGGGTTGGTGCACAGGGTGAGCGTCCCGGCGGACACCAGGTCGACCCCGCCGGTGCTGGCGTCGCCCGCCGCGTCGTCGCTGCTGCTGCACGAGGCGAGCAGCAGGGCCGTGGCCACGACGGCGGGCAGCATGACGGTGGTGCGGGTACGCAACGGGGTTCTCCTCGGCTCGCCACAGGACGCAAAAGTATGCGCTCGTGGAGCATACGTATGCACACAGCGCGCCCCTGGGACCAGGGTCCTGGCCCGGCTGCGGATCGTGCCACGCCCGCGGACCCCGTCCGGCCCGCCCGCGGACCCCGCGCGGACGGGCCGGCGGACGGGCAGGCGCGCGGTCAGGCGACGGGCTGCTTGGGCTCCGGCGGCAGGAGCTCGGCGTCGCGGGCGACCACGGCGGCCTCGGGGGAGTCGGGGGTCTCGACCAGGTCCAGCACCCCGGTGACCCGGCCGGCGGCGCGGACGTCGTCCAGGGCGACCCGCACGCTCGCGACCAGGGCGGCCGGCACCTCGAGCCGGACCGCGGTGATCTCGGTGCGCATCGACACCTTAGCCTCGGACTTCACCTTGCGCAGCGCGGCGAGCGCGGCACCGGCGGCCCCGACCACCGCGGCGTCACCGTCGCCGGCGGCGGCGCGCAGCGGCTCCGCGACCGGCCAGGCGGCGCGGTGCACCGAGCCCGTGCGCCACCAGGACCAGACCTCCTCGGTGGCGAACGGCAGCACCGGGGCGAACAGCCGCAGCAGCACGTCCAGCGCGAGGCCGAGCGCGGCGCGCGCCGAGGCGGTGGCCGGGGTGACGTCGCCCGAGGTGGCGCCGGCGCCGTACGCGCGGTCCTTCACCAGCTCCAGGTAGTCGTCGCAGAACGTCCAGAAGAACGTCTCGGTCAGCTCCAGGGCGCGGGTGTGGTCGTAGGTCTCGAGCGCGGCGGTGGCCCGATCGACCACCTCGGCCAGGCCGGCCAGCATCGCGCGGTCCAGCGGGTCGGTGACCAGCGTGGCGTCGAGCACCGCGGCACCGTCGGCCGCGTCGCCGAAGGACAGCGCGAACTTGCTGGCGTTCAGCACCTTGATGGCCAGGCGGCGGCCGATCTTCATCTGGCCGACCTCGAACGCCGCGTCGGTGCCGAGCCGGGCGGAGGCAGCCCAGTACCGCACCGCGTCCGAGCCGTGCTCCTCCAGCAGGCCCATCGGGGTGACGACGTTGCCCTTGGACTTCGACATCTTCTTGCGGTCGGGGTCCAGGATCCAGCCGCTGATCGCCGAGTCCTTCCACGGCAGCGAGCCGTGCTCCAGGTGCGAGCGGACCACGGTCGAGAACAGCCAGGTGCGGATGATGTCCTGGCCCTGCGGGCGCAGGTCCATCGGGAACACCCGGGCGAACAGGTCGGGGTCGGTACGCCAGCCGCCGGCGATCTGCGGGGTCAGCGAGGACGTCGCCCAGGTGTCCATGATGTCGGGGTCGCCCACGAAGCCGCCCGCGACGCCACGCTGGTCGACGGTGTAGCCGGCCGGCACGTCCGAGGACGGGTCGATCGGCAGCTGGTCCTCGGTCGGCACGATCGGGTGCTCGTGGTCGGTCTCGCCGGCGGCGGTCACCGGGTACCAGACCGGGAACGGCACGCCGAAGAAGCGCTGCCGGGAGACCAGCCAGTCGCCGTTCAGGCCGCCGACCCAGTTCTCGTACCGCACCCGCATGAAGTCGGGGTGGAAGCCGAGCTCGGCGCCGCGGGCGAGCAGCTCGGCGCGCAGCGGGCGCCGGTCCCACTCGCGCCCGCCGTTGCGGATGTACCACTGCCGGCTGGTGACGATCTCCAGCGGCTTGTCGCCCTTCTCGAAGAAGTTCGCCTTGCGCTGGGTGGTCTGCGGCTCGCCGTCCAGGTCGCCGGACGCGCGCAGCCCGGCCACCACGGCCTCGCGCGCGGAGAAGGTGGTCTTGCCGGCCAGCTCGCCGTACAGCGCCCGGCCGCCCTGGTCGGCGATCCAGTCCGGGGTGTCCCGGACCAGGCGGCCGTCCCGGCCGATCACCGAGCGGGTGGGCAGCTGCAGCTCGCGCCACCACTGCACGTCGGTCAGGTCGCCGAAGGTGCAGCACATCGCGATGCCGGCGCCCTTGTCCGGCTCGGCGGCCGGGTGCGCGAGCACCGGCACCTCGACGCCGAACAGCGGGCTGGTCACGGTGCTGCCGAACAGGTGCTGGTAGCGCTCGTCGTCCGGGTGCGCGATCAGCGCCACGCAGGCGGGCAGCAGCTCGGGGCGGGTGGTCTCGATGAAGACAGGGTCGCCCGCCGCGCCTCCGGTCCGGTGGAACGCCACCTTGTGGAACGCGCCCGGGTAGTCGCGGGCCTCGAGCTCGGCCTGCGCGACCGCGGTCTGGAACGTCACGTCCCACAGCCCCGGCGCCTCGGCCTGGTACGCCTCGCCGCGCGCGAGGTTGCGCAGGAACGCCTGCTGGGCGACCGCGCGGGCCTCGCCGGAGATGGTCTGGTAGGTCCGGGTCCAGTCGACCGACAGGCCCAGGCGGCGCCACAGCGCCTCGAACTGCTGCTCGTCCTCGACGGTCAGCCGCTCGCACAGCTCGACGAAGTTCTTCCGGCTGATCGGCACCTGGTCGGCGGCCTTGACGCTCTTGCCCTCGCCACCGACGTGCGGCGGGGTGAGGTCCGGGTCGTAGGGCAGCGACGGGTCGCAGCGCACCCCGAAGTAGTTCTGCACCCGGCGCTCGGTGGGCAGGCCGTTGTCGTCCCAGCCCATCGGGTAGAACACCTCGGCGCCGCGCATCCGGCGGAACCGGGCCACCACGTCGGTGTGCGTGTAGGAGAACACGTGGCCGACGTGCAGCGATCCGGAGACCGTGGGCGGCGGGGTGTCGATCGAGTAGACCTGCTCACGGGTCCGGGTCCGGTCGAAGGTGTATGTGCCGTCCTCGGTCCACGCGGCGTCCCAGCGCTGCTCCACGCCGTCCAGCGAGACCCGGTCCGGTACCTCGCGCACCGCGCGTACCCCGGCCACGGGGGCGGAGGTGGGAGCGGGCGCGGACGAGGGGGCGGACTGGTCGGTCATGGTCGGTCATTCTTCCATCCCCGCAGGGGGCGCTGTGCGCACCGGCCGGTCTGCCGTCCGCAGGACAGCAGGCGCGACCGGCGGTAGAACGAGAGGCGAACCCTGCGCGGCGGCTCGGTGAACGTCCGCGTCCCGCCGCGCCGAGCGCCCCGCGCCGTGCCAGAGTGCGGGTCGCGTGCGCCGTCCCGGCGGTCGCGGGCGGGAGGATCGGTGGCACAGGTGGGTCGGTCGGGCTCGGTGGACGGCGTGCAGGACGGGCTGCTGCGGTCCGGGCTGGCGGCGGCGCCGCGGACGCTGGTGGACGTGCTGGCGGCCACGGTCGCGGCGCACGGGGACGCCCCGGCGCTGGACGACGGCAGCACGGTGCTCACCTACCGCGAGCTGGCCGGCCTGGTGCGGGACGCCGCGCGCGGGCTGGCGGCCGAGGGCGTGCGGCCGGGTGCGCGGGTGGGTGTCCGGGTGCCGTCGGGGACGACCGAGCTGTACGCGTCGATCCTGGCGGTGCTCGCGGCGGGTGCCGCCTACGTGCCGGTGGACGTGGACGACCCGGACGAGCGGGCCCGGGTCGTGCTCGCCGAGGCGGGGGTGCGACGGGTGCTGGCCGAGGGGGACCTGCGGGCGGTCGCGGCGGCGGGGCGGCGGCGTGCCGTGGCGGGATCTGTGCCGGACCCTGCGCCGGGCCCCGTGCCGGACCCGACGGCGCCGGGGCCGGACGACGACGCGTGGATCATCTTCACCTCGGGGTCGACCGGCACGCCCAAGGGCGTCGCGGTGACGCACCGGTCCGCGGCGGCGTTCGTGGACGCGGAGGCACGGATCTTCTGCCGGGAGGCGCCGCTCGGGCCGGGCGACCGGGTGCTGGCGGGGCTGTCGGTCGCGTTCGACGCCAGCTGCGAGGAGATGTGGCTGGCCTGGGCGCACGGGGCCTGCCTGGTGCCGGCGCCCCGGGCGCTGGTCCGCACCGGGATGGACCTCGGGCCGTGGCTGGTGGCGCAGGGCATCACGGTGATCTCGACGGTGCCGACGCTGGCCGGGCTGTGGCGGCCGGACGAGCTGGCGGGGGTCCGGCTGCTGATCTTCGGCGGCGAGGCGTGCCCGCCGGAGCTGGCGGCGCGGCTGGTGACGCCGGGGCGCGAGGTGTGGAACACCTACGGGCCGACCGAGGCGACCGTGGTGGCGTGCGCGGCGCGGATGACCGGTGACGGCCCGGTGCGGATCGGGCTGGCGCTGGACGGCTGGGACCTGGCGGTGGTCGGCGAGGACGGTGCGCCCGTGGCCGAGGGCGAGACCGGCGAGCTGGTGATCGGCGGCGTGGGGCTGGCCCGGTACCTGGACCCGGTCAAGGACGCGACGACGTATGCGCCCGCCCCGGCGCTCGGCTGGGACCGGGCGTACCGCAGCGGGGACGTGGTGCTGCTGGACCCCGCGGGGCTGCGGTTCGTCGGGCGGGCGGACGACCAGGTGAAGATCGGTGGCCGGCGGATCGAGCTCGGCGAGGTCGAGGCGGCGCTGTCCGCGCTGCCGGACGTCGCCGGGGCGGCGGTGGCGGTGCGACGCACGCCCGCGGGCACGGCGGTGCTGGCCGGGTACCTGGTGCCCGCCGACGGGACGACCCTCGACCTCGGGACGGCCCGGGACCGGCTGCGTGCGGTGCTGCCGGCGGCCCTGGTGCCGGTGCTCGGTGTCGTGCCGGCGCTGCCCACCCGCGGGTCGGGCAAGGTGGACCGGGACGCGCTGCCGTGGCCGCTGCCGGGCGCGTCTGCCGCCGGCTCGCCGGACGCGCCCGCGGGGCTGAGCCCGACCGCCGCGTGGGTGGCCGAGCGGTGGACCGCGGCCCTGGGCACCCCGGTGGCCGGGCCGTCGGACGACTTCTTCGCGGCGGGCGGCGGCAGCCTGGTGGCCGCGCAGCTGGTGTCGGCGCTGCGTGAGCGGTACGGCACGGTCACGGTCGCGGACGTCTACGAGCACCCCGGCCTCGGCGACCTGGCCCGGCGGCTGGACGAGCTCGCCCCCGCCGGGCCGGTGACGCAGCGCGAGATCCGTCCGACGCCGCTGCGCGCGCAGGCGGTGCAGACCCTGCTCGGGCTGCCGCTCGCCGCGCTGGTCGGGCTGCGCTGGCTGGTCTGGCTGCTGGCGGCCGAGCAGCTGCTCGCGTCGACCGGGCTGGTGGGGTGGCTCACGCCGCTGCCGGACGCGTGGTGGTGGCTCGCGGCCGGCTGGCTGGTGCTGATCAGCCCGGCCGGACGGATGGGCAGCACGGTGCTGGTCGCCCGCACGCTGCTGCGCGGCCTGCGACCGGGCCGCTACCCGCGCGGCGGATCCGTGCACCTGCGGCTGTGGTTCGCGGAGAGCTGGGCGGCGGCGGCCGGGGCGGAGAACCTGTCCTGCGCACCGTGGACGTCGGTGTACGCGCGAGCGCTCGGTGCCACGATCGGACGGGACCTGGACCTGCACACCGCACCGCCGGTGACCGGCATGCTCACCCTCGGCGACCGGTGCGCGGTCGAGCCCGAGGTGGACCTGCGCGGGCACTGGCTGGACGGCGACCAGCTGCACGTCGGCCGGATCCGGATCGACAAGCGGGCCACGGTCGGCACCCGCAGCACGCTCGCGCCCGGGGTGCGGGTCGGCCAGGGCGCCCAGGTGGCGCCCGGCTCGGCGGTGCTGGTCAGCGTGCCGCCCGGCGAGACCTGGGTCGGGTCGCCCGCGGCGTTCGCCGGGCCGGCGGGGGAGCACTGGCCGACCGGCCGGGCACCGCGGTCCCGCGGCTGGGTCACGGTCTACGGCGTCACGGCCGCGGTGCTGGCGGCGCTGCCCGTGCTCGCCGCGACCTGCGGGCTGCTGGTGGTCGCCGTGGGGCTGCGGGACGCCGGATCGTGGCGGGCGGCATGGCGCGGCGCGCTGCTGTCGGTGCCGGCGGGCGCGCTGGTGTCGTTCGCGGTGCTCGCCCTGCTGACGCTGGTCGGCGTCCGGCTGCTCGCCCGCGGGGTGCGGGAGGGGCAGCACGGCGTGCACAGCCGCACCGGCTGGCAGGTGTGGGCCACCCAGCGGCTGATGGACGACGCGCGGTCCACGCTGTACCCGCTGTACGCCAGCACGCTGACCCCGGCGTGGCTGCGCGCGCTCGGCGCCCGGGTCGGCCGGGACGTCGAGGCGTCCACCGTGCTGATGCTGCCCTCGCTGACCACCGTCGGGGACGGCGCGTTCCTGGCCGACGACACCCTGATCGGCTCGTACGAGCTGGGCCGCGGCTGGTTGCGGGTGGAGCGGGCGAAGGTCGGCAAGCGGGCGTTCCTGGGCAACTCCGGGATGATCGCCCCCGGCCGGGCGGTGCCGAAGCGTGGCCTGGTGGCGGTGCTGTCCGCCACGCCCGAGCGCGCCGGGCCCGGCACGTCCTGGCTCGGGTCGCCGCCCGCGCCGCTGCGCCGCACGCCGGGGGAGTCCGACACCCGCCGCACCTTCGACCCGCCGCCGGCGCTGCGCCTGGCCCGGGCCGTGGTCGAGCTCTGCCGGCTGGTCGCGGTGGTCGCGGCGTTCGGCATCGGGGTCGCGGTGCTGCTGGTGCTCGGTGCCGTCGCGCACGAGCGCGGGCTGGCCGCCGCCGCGCTGGTCTCGCCGCTCGCCGTGCTCGGTGCGGCCGGGGCGGGCTGCGCGCTCGCGGTCGCCGCGAAGTGGCTGCTGGTCGGGCGGATCCGGCCCGGCGAGCACCCGCTGTGGAGCACCTTCGTCTGGCGCAACGAGCTCGCGGACGCTGTGCTGGAGGTGGTCGCGGTGCCGTGGCTCGGACCGGCGGTGACCGGGTCGCCGGCGCTGAACCTGTGGCTGCGGGCGCTCGGCGCCCGGATCGGTCGCGGGGTGTGGTGCGAGACGTACTGGCTGCCCGAGGCGGATCTGGTGACGCTCGGTGACGGCGCCACGGTGAACCGTGGGTGCGTGCTGCAGACGCATCTGTTCCATGATCGGGTGATGAGCATCGACAGCGTGCGCCTCGACCCCGGCGCCAGCATCGGCCCGCACGGCGTGGTGCTGCCCGCCTCCGCCCTCGGCGCGGGGGCGAGCGTCGGTCCCGCGTCGCTGGTGCTGCGCGGCGAGACGATCCCGGCGGGCAGCCGGTGGACCGGCAACCCGGTCGGCCCGGAGCAGCCGTGACGGCGGGCGCGACGGCGGGTGTGCCGGATGCTGCCGGCACCGACCCGTACCTGCCGCACCGGGCGCCCGGCGGGCTGGACGTGCACCGGTACGAGCTCGACCTGGAGTACCGGGTGCCCACCAACCGGCTGGACGGGACGGCCCGGGTGCACGCCCGTGCCGCACGGGACCTGGACCGGCTGTCCCTGGACCTGGTGGGGCTGGCGGTCTCCCGGGTGCTGGTGGACGGGCGCCGGCCCGCCCGGTTCGGGCTCCGGGACGGCCGGCTGGAGGTGCGGCTGGCCCGCCGGGTCGCGGCGGGCGCCCCGGTGCTGGTCGAGGTGCACTACTCCGGCCGGCCCGGCCCGCGGCGCGGTCCGTGGGGCGAGGTCGGCTGGGAGGAGCTCACCGACGGGGTGATCGTCGCCGGGCAGCCGGACGGTGCGCCGTCCTGGTTCCCGTGCGACGACCGGCCGTCCGCCAAAGCGGCGTTCTCGATCGCGATCACGACGGACGCCGGCTACGAGGTGGTGTGCAACGGGGTGCTGCGCTCGCGGCGGGTGCGGTCCAGCCGGGTGCGCTGGGAGTTCGAGCAGCCGGAGCCCACCGCGCCGTACCTGGCCACGGTGCAGATCGGCCGGTACGAGCGCGCCGAGCTGGCCGCCGGCCCGGTGCCGCAGGGTGTGCTGGCCCCGCCGCGGCTGCGGCAGGCGGTGGCGCACGACCTGGCCCGGCAGCCCGCGATGATGGCGCTGTTCGTCGACCGGTTCGGGCCGTACCCCTTCCCGCGGTACGACGTGGTGGTGACCGACGACCCGTTGGAGATCCCGCTGGAGGCGCACGGGCTGTCCGTGTTCGGCGCGGAGCACCTGGACGGTCGGCGCGGCTGCGAGCGGCTGGTCGCGCACGAGCTCGCGCACCAGTGGTTCGGCAACAGCCTGACGGCGGCGACCTGGCGGGACATCTGGCTGCACGAGGGCTTCGCCTGCTACGCCGAGTGGCTGTGGGAGGAGCAGGCCGGCGGCCGGACCGCGGACGCCCAGGCCCACACCTCCCGCACCCGCCTCGCGCGGCTGCCGCAGGACCTGGTGATCGGCGACCCCGGGCCGGCCGACATGTTCGACGACCGGGTCTACCAGCGGGGGGCGCTCACCCTCCATGCGCTGCGGCTGACCCTGGGCGGCGCGGCCTTCTTCGACGTGCTGCGGGCGTGGACCGCCCGGCACCGGTACGGCACGGTGACGACCGGGCTGCTGGTGGCGTGCGTGCGCGAGGTCACCGGCGCGGACGTGTCCGGCCTGCTGGACGCCTGGCTGGCGCACGGTGCGCTGCCGGACCTCCCG
The DNA here is from genome assembly GCA_036404115.1 of Cellulomonas sp. Lineage (GTDB taxonomy): Bacteria > Actinomycetota > Actinomycetes > Actinomycetales > Cellulomonadaceae > Cellulomonas. The sequence goes on along the minus strand of DASWPG010000018.1, from coordinate 44,203 downwards.
GGGCCGTCGGGGGCCGCCCGGGACGCACGGGACGCACGGGACGGCCGGGTCAGCCGCTGACGGCGACCCGGCGCGAGGTGACCAGCTCCACCGCCGGCACCGGACCCGGTGGCACCGCCGCGGCCAGGGCGCCCAGGTGGGTGCGCCGGTGCGTCGGACCGAGGTCCAGGTCGACCAGCCACCACCGGGTGCCGTCCGGCGGGCGCGGCGCGGCGCCGCCGACCACCGGCCCACCCGCGGCGTCCGACACCCGCAGGGTCCGCGGGTCGACGGCCAGCCCGGTCCCGGCCGCCTTGAGCACGGCCTCCTTGCGGACCCAGGTGCGCAGCGGGTCGTGCCCGTCGGCCGGCGGCTCCCCGGGTGCGAGCGCCACCCGGGCGGTCGCGGCCCCGGGGTCGGCGTCGGCCCGCTCCAGGTCCACCCCGAGCGGGCCGATCGTGCTCATCGCGACCAGCACGAGGTCCGCGCACCGGCTCAGCGACAGGAACGGCACCGGCCCGTCGTCCCGGCGCCGGACCCGGGGGACGCCGTGCGTGGTCGCCCCGCAGCGCGGGCAGCGCCGGTCCACCCGGACGTCCTCGACCGGCAGCCCGCAGGCCGCGGCGGCCGCGGTCCGGGCCAGCAGCAGGGAGGTGGCGACGGCCGAGCGGTCGGCGGGGGCGGCACGGTCCACCCGGGCCCGCTCCGTGGGCAGCAGGGCGGCGGGCGGCAGGGCGGCGTCCCGCAGCCGGGCCGGCACCTGCGCGAGGTGCACGCGCACGAGGGGCGTCGGTCCGGCTGCGGGGAGCACGGCACCATCATGGCGCGGCGGTCGGCCGCTGCCGGCGCCGCCCGGCCGTCCGATCCGAGCAGCCGTCAGGCCGTCGGGTCCACCGCCGCGGGCACCGGCGCCCGGCCGACCGGGTGCGCCCGCAGCACGGTGCGCACGTCCCAGTCCGACCGACGGGCCAGCACCAGCCCGACCAGCAGCGCGCCGAGCAGCGGTCCGGTGCCGGCCGCGACCATGCCCGCGCGCGGGCCGGCGTGCTCGCACACCCAGCCGATCAGCGTGCCGGAGATCCCTTGGGCACCGAGGCCGGTGAGGATGTACAGGGCCATCACCCGGCCGCGCAGGTGCGGGGCGACCGTGAGCTGGACCAGGGTGTTCGAGCTGGTCAGGTAGAGGATCGTGCACAGCCCCATCCCGATCAGCGCGACCACGAACACCGGGCGGGACGGCGCGGCGGCCGCGAGCAGCTGGATGGTGCCGATCGCGGCGGCCAGCAGCACCAGGGTGAGCAGCCGGCCGCCCTTGCGCCGACCGGCGAGCACGGCGCCGGTCAGGGCGCCGACCGCGAGCATCGAGTTGAGCAGCGCGTAGCCACCGGCGTCAGAGTCGAACACCCCGTCGGCCCAGGCGGCGAGCACGGTGGCCATGTTGACGCCGGTCACCGAGACGAAGCCGAGCAGCACGACGGCCCACAGGATGCGCGGGTTGCCGCGGGCGTGCCGCAGCCCCTCGCGGAGCTGGCCCTTGGCCCGCTGCACCACCGGGGGAGCGGTCAGCTCGGCGGGGCGCATCGCGACCAGCAGCCCCACGGCGACCAGGCACGCGGCGGCGTTCAGCTCGAAGGTCCAGCCCTGGCCGACCAGGTTGATCAGCACGCCGGCGACCCCGGGGCCGACGAGCGCGCCGAGCTGGAACACGGCCGAGTTGATGCTGATCGCCTGCCGCAGGTGGGCGGGGCCGGCGACCTCGTGCACGAACGCCTGCCGGGCGGGGTTGTCGAAGGCGGTCGCCAGGCCGCCGACGAACGCGCCGGCCAGCACGTGCCACGCCTGCACGTGCCCGGTCAGCACCAGCAGGCCGACGGTGAGGGCGGACAGCCCGAACACCGACTGGGTGACCATCAGCAGGCGTCGGCGGTCCACCCGGTCGGCGAGCATCCCGCCGACCAGGCCGAGCAGCAGCACGGGCAGCAGCTGGAGGGTGACCGTCAGCCCGACCCAGGCGGCGGAGCCGGTCAGGGTGAGCACCAGCCAGTCCTGGGAGACGCGGGCCGCCCAGCCGAAGGTGTTGGTCAGCACCTGGGAGGTGACGTAGAGCCGGAAGTTCCGTACGCCCAGCGCGTCGCGCACGCTGCTGCGGGCGGGTGCGCCCTCGGCGGGCCCGCGCCGGTGCGGGACGACGGACCGGAGCCGCAGCCGGCGACGGGCTCCACGGGTGGACCGGTCGGCGGTCGGGCGCTCCGTGCTGGGGCGGGGACGGGTCGGGGACGGGGCGGGGCGGTGAGCCGGAGGCACGAAAGGTCCTTGCTGCGCGGTGCGGTGCTGGTGTCGGTGCGGACGGGAGTCGGTGACGGTGTCGGTCTGTCCCTCAACCGTACGGTCGGCGGCGGTGAATCCTTGCAGCGACGGGGGCTCTCAGTGTGATGATGTTCTGTAATAACTGTGCAGCGTCGTCGCAGGTCACGAACCCCGACGGCGCCGGAGCCCGGAGGGTGGTCGACGGTGTTTGACCCGGACCAGCTGCGTTCCTTCCTCGCCGTTTCCGAGTCGTTGAACTTCACCCGGGCCGCCGCCCGGCTCGGTCTGTCGCAGCCCACGGTCAGCCAGCACGTGCGCAAGCTCGAGGCCACGGCCGGACGCCGCCTGCTGGACCGGGACACCCGCGGCGTCCAGCTCACCGACAACGGCCAGGCGATGGCCGGCTTTGCCCGCTCGATCCTCGCGGCACAGGACGAGGCGACCCGGTACTTCACCGGCTCGGCCATGCACGGCCGGCTCCGGTTCGGTGCGGCCGACGACCTGGCGCTGGCCCAGCTGCCGCGGGTGCTGCGGGACTTCCGCCGGCTGCACCCGCGGATCCACCTGGAGCTGACGGTCGCGCAGAGCGGCGCCCTGCACCGCCGGCTCCGGGCCGGTCAGCTCGACCTGGTGTTCCTCAAGCAGGCGCCGGGCGAGACCGAGGGGCTGCTGGTCCGCCGGGACCGGCTGGTCTGGGTCGGCCTGGCCGGGACCGTGATCGAGGCCGGCGCCCCGGTGCCGCTGATCACCTACCAGGGCACCTCGCTGACCCGTCAGACCGCCGTGCGGGCACTGACCGACGCCGGACGCACCTGGCGGATCACCTGCAAGACCGTCGAGGTGAACGGGGTGCTGGCCGCGGTACGGGCCGGCATCGGGATCGCGGTGTTCGCGCAGAGCCTGATCCCGGCGGACCTGGTGCAGCTGCCGGCCGGTCTCGGGCTGCCGGAGCTCGGCGACGTGGACATCACCCTGGTGTCGAACCCGCAGTCGCCGCGCGAGCCGATCGACGCGCTCACCTCGGCGATCCTGGACCAGTCGCCGCGCTGAGCGCAGGCCCGAGCGGCCGGCCCGGCACGCGATGCCCGGCCTGCCCGGTGTGCGATACGGTCGCGACGACCCGACCTGGGCCACGACCGACGAGGGGATCTGCCATGGCCAGCGCCGACTACTTCCTGCAGGGATCGCCCGACGACGCCAGGGCGGCGCTGTCCGCGGCTCTGGCCGAGCACGGCTTCACCGTCACCTCGCAGACGCCGACCGGCTGGGTGGTGGCGCGTGGCAGCAGGGCGATGACCCTGTGGCTCGGCGCCCTGGCCGGCCGCAGCCGGCAGCGCCTGGAGTACCGCGTGGACTTCTTCGACCACGAGGGTGCTCCGGTGGCGCGGTTCGGCCGGGACAGCGGTGCGGGCGTGCTCGGCGGGGCGATCGGCATCGCCCGGTCCAACAGCGTGTTCACCGAGGTCAGCGACGCGGTGGCCGCCCGCCTCACCCAGCAGGGGCTGCTGGCGCAGCTGGTCCGCGGGGCCTGAGCCGGCCGGACCGGTCGCGGGCCCGCCGACCCCTGGACGGGCCGCGGGTCCGCGCGTCGGAGGACGTCGGGGAAATGGGCAGGACACACTCCGTCGTTACGCTCGTCGAGGCCCGCCGCGACGAGCGGGCGCGAGCACGAGGGAGAACGTTCCGTGGCACAGGGTGTGGTGGCCGCAGGCCTGCAGGTCGGGTACGCGGCGATGCTGGAGCAGTTCCATCCGACCGAGGCGGTGGAGCTGTCCGCCTACGCCGAGTCCCAAGGGTTCCTCGGCACCATGGCGGCAGACCACTACCAGCCATGGGTGCCGCAGCAGGGCCAGTCGTCCTTCGTGTGGAACGTGCTGGCGGCGCTCGGCGAGCGCACCACCGGGGACATGGGCCCCGGTGTGACCGCCCCGACGTTCCGCTGGCACCCGGCGATGGTCGCGCAGGCCTCGGCGACGCTGGCGGCGATGTACCCCGGGCGGCACTGGCTGGGCCTCGGCTCCGGCGAGGCGCTGAACGAGCACATCACGGCCGGCTACTGGCCGGAGGCGCCCGAGCGGATCAACCGCATGTTCGAGGCGATCGAGATCATCAAGAAGCTGTTCACCGCGTCGCTGGCGGGCAAGGACGTCAAGCACGCGGGGCAGTTCTACAAGCTGGAGTCCACCCGGCTGTGGACCATGCCCGAGGTCGCGCCGGAGATCCTGGTCGCCACCGCCGGACCGGTCACCGCCAAGCGCGCCGGCCGGCACGCGGACGGGCTGATCACGGTGGGTGCGCCGCTGGAGAAGATCGGTGGGCTGTTCGCCAAGTTCGACGAGGGCGTGCGCGAGTCCGGCCGGGAGCCCGGCGACCTGCCGAAGGTGCTCCAGCTGCACCTGTCCTGGGCCGAGACCGACGAGCAGGCGATGACCAACGCGATGGTCGAGTGGCCGAACGGCGGGATGAAGTTCCCCAAGGGCGACATCCGGTCGCCGTTCGACTTCGCGCAGATGGCCAAGCTGGTCCGCCCGGAGGACTTCGACGGCCGGATGGTCGTCTCGGCCGACCCGGACGTGCACCGCGCCGAGATCCAGAAGTACGTCGACCTCGGGTTCGACCGGGTGTACCTGCACAACGTCGGGCGCAACCAGCGCGAGTGGATCGACGTGTTCGGGCGGGACGTGCTGCCGAAGCTGGTGCGCTGAGCGTGCCCGGTCAGGACCCGGCGCCCGCGCCGGTGCTCACCGCGTGGGGCGTCCCCGGGATCGGCGAGGTCCGGCCCGGGGACGACCTGGCCGCGCTGCTCGGCGACGCCCTGGCCGCGGACGCCGCGGCCCGCCCGGTGCTCGCGCCGCAGGACGGCGACGTGCTCGTGGTGACCAGCAAGATCGTCTCCAAGGCCGAGGGCCGCGTGGTCCGGGCCATCGACCGCGAGGACGCCATCACCGCCGAGACGGTGCGCGTGGTGGCGACCCGGGAGCACCCGGGCGGGATCACCCGGATCGTGGAGAACCGGCTCGGCCTGGTGATGGCCGCCGCCGGGGTGGACGCCTCCAACACGGACGAGGGCACTGTGCTGCTGCTGCCGCAGGACCCGGACGCCACCGCCCGCGCCCTGCGGGCGGCCCTCGGCGTGCGGTTCGGGGTGCGGCTCGGCGTGCTGGTCTCGGACACCTCGGGCCGGCCGTGGCGGCAGGGCCAGACCGACATCGCGATCGGTGCGGCCGGTGTGCGGGTGCTGGACGACCTGCGCGGATCGGTCGACACCCACGGGCGCCCGCTGCAGGTGAGCATGGCCGCCGTGGCCGACGAGGTCACCGCCGCCGCCGAGCTGGTCAAGGGCAAGGCGACCGGCGTCCCGGTCGCGGTGGTCCGCGGCCTGGCGCACCTGGTCACCGCCGACGACGGCCCCGGCGCCCGGACCCTGGTCCGTAACGGCCCGGACGACATGTTCGCCGAAGGCGCCGCCGAGGCCTATGCCCGCGGCTGGAAGGACGCCGCAGCCTCCCGCTGAGCCGCTCTGCGCACCGAGCGGGCAGCATCTGTCGGACATATCGGTCATTCGCCGACAGGTTCTGCCCGCTCGACGGGCGTGGGCGCGGGAGGGGGAGGGTGCGCGGGGGGAGAGAGGGGTCAGCTCTGGGTGGACATCTGGGCTGACTGGCCGGTGGCGCCGGGCTGGCCGGCGGGGATCGGCTCGGCGATCACGGCGGTGCCGTAGGCGCACACCTCGCTGAACTGGCCGAGGGAGTCGGTGTCGAAGCGCATCGCGATGATCGCGTTCGCGCCCAGCCGGCCGGCCTCCTCGGTCATCCGGCGCATCACCTCGTGCCGGGACTCGTACATGATCTTCGTGTACTCGGGGATCTCGCCGCCGCCCAGCGACCGGAAGCCCGCGGTGAAGCTGGCCCCGATGTTGGTCGAGCGCACGGTCAGACCCATCACCTCGCCGAGCACGGCTTGCACGCGGTACCCGGGGATCTCGTTCGTCGTTACCACGATCATGGGTCGATCGTGCCAGGTCGCGGGGCGTCGTGGTGGCGACGCCCCGCGAGCCGTGCACCTGTCGTCAGTCGCCGGACGAGGTCATCGGCACCTGCACGAGCTCCCGGGGGAACAGGTCGGCCGTGCTGGCCTGGGCGGACGTCGTGCCCGACAGCAGCCCCCGGCTGGTCCCGGCGACCGGGTCGACCGCGCGCAGGGTCCAGACGTCGCTCGCGTCCCCGCCGGCCGCGTGGTCCACGCTCACCAGCTCGTCCCCTGGACGTCGATCACGTCGGTCGCCAGCTGGTCCGTGGTGCTCAGCAGCGTGAGGCCGGTGCCGGTCACCTCCCGCCAGCTCATCGGTACGGTGCCGTCCCCGACGTCCCCGACGTCCCCGACGTCCCCGACCACCGGCCGGCCGTCGACCCCCCGCACCCCGGCCAGCCGGGTGGTCGCCGGCAGCGCGATGAGCAGGCTCGCCGCGCTCCCGTCGACCCCGCCGGCACGAGCCAGATCTCGTCGGCGGACGCGACGTCCAGGGTGCTCGCGCCGCCGGTCGAGCACCGCAGCAGGGCGTCCTGGTCGTCGACCCGGCCCCAGACCTCGGCAGGCGTCGGGCCGGTCGGGGTACGGGACGGCGTACGACACGTCCTGCAGGATGGTGAGGCGGACGGCCCGGGGAGCGGCCAGGCTGTCGGCCAGCAGCGGGGGCCGTCCGGGCTCGGGGCCCGGCCGATCCCGGTCTGGTCCAGGTCGCTCGCCGTGACGTCGGCGACCAGGGTGCCGTCGGCGTGCACCCGGGCATACCCCGTGGGCGTGCGGACGATCGCGTCGTGCACCAGGTCCCCGGCGTCGTCGCGGCGCCCCACGAGCAGGACCGCGCAGGCGACCAGCGCCGACCGTCTGTCCTGGACCATCGTGTCCAGGGCCTCTCTCCGCTGCGCCACGCGCGGACGCCTCGGCTCGGTCGGCACACGTCACCCGTCACCACCACAACGTGGCTCGCGCCCGCGACGTCGGGGTCGGTCTAGCATCGCCTCGGGTCGGCGCGCACCTGCTGCCGACGCGAGGACCAGGAGGTGCCCGGTGGGCGAGAACGTGCGGTTCCAGTTCGGCTCGGGCGCGTGGGGCGGTGACCTCGCCGGCACGCCGAGCCTGCGGGTCGAGATCCAGGACAGCGACATCGCCGTGGTCGACTACCGGCCGGCCCCCACGGGTGCGGGGCGGTTCTACCTGGGCTTCCAGCCGCGGGACTACCACGACGACCCGAGCGCCAGCGAGCCGGTCGACCTCGATGCCGAGGCCGCGGGTTTCGCCGCGTGGGCCGAGCTGGTCGGCGCCGACGACGTGCGGCCGTCCGAGGTGCGCCGGCTGCTGGCGGACGAGGGCGTCGACGAGCCGCTGGACACCTTCGTGGAGGAGACCGTCGAGCGCCTGGTGCGGCTGGTCGGGCTGCCGGTGCCGGACGGGCTGTCGGCGTAGGGGGCCTCGCCCGGCGACCCGGCCCGACCACCCCGCCCGACCACCCTCGCCGCGCCGCGTACAGTGCTCGGGTGCTGTGCGGACGATGGGTCGTGGTGGTGCCCGTGAAGGAGGCCGGCCGCGGCAAGACCCGGCTGTCCGAGGTGCTGGAGCCGGCCGCCCGCGCCGCGCTGGTGCGGGCGATGGCCCTGGACACCGTGGACGCCGTGCTGGCCGCCTCGTCCGTGGCCCGGGTGGTCGTCGTCACCGCGGACCTGCCGGTCGCGGAGGTCGCCGCGCGCCTCGCGGGCGTGCGGGTGCTTCCGGAGCCACCGGAGGGGCCGGGACCGGCGGGGGCGACCGGCTGGGCGGCGCTGGACCGGGCGGTGACCGCCGGGGTGGCGGCGGCTCGGGCCGAGGCGCCGGGCGCCCCGGTGGCGGTGCTGCTCGGCGACCTGCCCGGGCTGGATCCCGCCGAGCTCGACACCGCGCTGGTGCTCGCCGCCGAGCACCCGCGCGCGGTGCTGCCCGACGCCGAGGGGGTCGGCACCACGCTGCTCACCGTGGCCGCGGGGGAGCCGTTCGTCCCGCAGTTCGGCGGCGGCTCCGCGGCGGCGCACCGGGCGCTGGGGCACGTGCCGGTCGACCTGCCGACCGGCTCGACGCTGCGGCACGACGTGGACCTGCCGTCCGACCTGGCCAGGCTGCTCGACCACGGGGTCGGTGGGCGCACGGGTGCACTGCTGCGCCGGCTCGCGCCGCTGCCGGGCGGGCTCGGCACCGTCCCGGACTGACCGACCGGCCCCGCTGATCGGCGATCCGACCGGCCGATCGGCCTCAGCGGTCGACCAGCGCCAGCGCCGCCGCTGCGATCCGTGCCGTCGCCGGCACCCCGTGCATCAGGGTGCCGACCGCCGCCGACCGCCAGCCGTCCTCGGTGAGCCGCCGGGCGGTGCGGGCGTCCACGGTGTCGACCAGCCAGGCGTCCAGCACCCCGGCCTCCCCGGCTGCGGTCGTGGTGCCGCGCAGCCCGAGGTGCCGGGCGACGGCCTCGGCGGTCGGCTCGACGCCGATCGCGGCCAGGCACTCGGTGGCCATGCCGCGCACCGGCGCCCCGCCGACCATCCCGGAGACCCCGACCACCGGCGCGGCGGTGCCGGCCAGCGCGGCGCGCACGCCGGGCACGCCGAGGATCGTGCCGAGCGAGACCACCGGGTTGGACGGCGGCAGCACGACGACGTCCGCGCCGGTCAGCGCGTCGAGCACCCCGGGCGCGGCAGCGGCGTCCTGGACACCGACCTGGACGAACCGCCGGGCCGGCAGCGTGGCGTGGTGCCGCACCCACCACTCCTCGAAGTGGATCAGCCGGGGCGCGCCGTCCGGCCCCGAGACCTCGACGTGCGTCTCCACCGGCTGGTCGGACATCGGCAGCAGCCGCACGCCCTGGCCGGCCAGGTCCCACCGGCGGCCCAGCCGCTCGGTCGCCTCGGACAGCGTCAGCCCCTCGCGCAGCCACTGGGTGCGGGCCAGGTGGGTGGCCAGGTCGAGGTCGCCGAGCGTGAACCACTCCCAGCCCACGTCATAGCCGGCGAGGTCGGTGGCGACCCGGGAGGTCTCGTCCCGCCGGCCCCAGCCCTGCTCCTCGTGCACGGCCCCGCCGAGGGTGTACATCAGGGTGTCCAGGTCCGGGCAGACCCGCACGCCGTGCAGCCACATGTCGTCGCCGGTGTTCGCGACCACGGTGACCTCGGCGGCGGGTCCGCCGGCGCCGTCCGGGTGCCGCTCGCGGAGCAGGGCGAGCAGGCCGCGGGTGAACCGGGCCCCGCCGACGCCGCCGGACAGGACGGTGATCTTCATCGTGCTCCCTCGTGGACGGGCTGGTCGCCGAACGCGATCACCGGTCGCCCGGTGCGCGGGTGGACCAGGACCTCGCAGTCGACGCCGTAGACCTCGCGCACCAGGCGGGCGGTCAGCACCTCGCGCGGGTCGCCGGCGGCGACCAGCCGCCCGGCGGACAGCACCAGGACGTGCGCGCAGTACGCCGCCGCCAGGTTCAGGTCGTGCAGGGCGGCCACGGTGGTGGTGCCCAGACCGCGCACGAAGCCGAGCAGCGCGAGCTGGGCGCTGACGTCCAGGTGGTTCGTCGGCTCGTCCAGCAGCAGCAGGTCGGGCTCCTGGGCGAGCGCGCGGGCGATGTGCACCCGCTGCCGCTCCCCGCCGGACAGCGCCGCCCACGGCCGGTCGGCCAGGTGCGCGGCGTCCGCGGCCGCCAGCGCGCGGTCCACCGCGGCGTCGTCGGCGTCGGTGCCCCACAGCGTCCGGTACGGGATCCGGCCGAGCCCGACCACCTCGCGCACCGTGAGCGGCACGGTCGAGGAGGACTCCTGCTCCAGCAGCGCGATCCGGCGTGCCCGGTCGCGGCGCGGCACGTCGTGCACCGGCACGCCGTCCACCAGCACGGCGCCGGCCTCCGGCCTGAGCAGCCCTGCCACCAGCCGGAGCAGGGTCGTCTTGCCCGCGCCGTTCGGGCCGAGCAGCCCGGTCAGCGCGCCGGGCGGCGGGGTGGCCTCGACGCCGTCCACCACCCACCGCCCGCCCAGCCTGGTGCCGGCACCCGCGATGCTCAGGTCCACGCGCTGCCCACCCCTCGGTTGCCGCGCCGCAGCAGCACCGCGAACACCGGCACGCCGATCAGGGCGGTGACGATGCCGACCGGCAGCTCGCGCGGGTCGAACAGGGTGCGCGCGCCGGTGTCCGCCCAGACCAGGAAGATCGCGCCGGTGACCGCCGCGACCGGCAGCAGCCGGCGGTGCGCCGGCCCGGTCAGGGTGGCCACCACGTGCGGCAGCACCAGCCCGACGAACCCGATCGAGCCGGAGACGGCCACCATCGCGCCGGTCAGCAGGGCCACCAGCGTCATCAGCAGCCAGCGGGTCCGGTCCACGTCGATGCCGAGCGCCGCCGCGGCGGTGTCGCCGAACGCGAACGCGTCCAGCCGCGTGCCGGACGCGATCAGCACCGTGCCCACCGCGACCAGCGCCACCCCGGCGATCGCCACGGTCTGCCAGGTCGAGCCGGCCAGCGAGCCGAGCAGCCAGTTCAGGATCTCTCGGTAGGAGTCGCCGGTGGAGGACCAGAAGATGACGAACGAGGTGCCGGCCGCGGCCAGCTGGGACACCGCCAGCCCGGCGAGCACCGCGCGCCCGGGGGTGAGCACGCCGCCCACCCGGGCCAGGCTGAGCGTCGCCACCAGCGCGGCGAGCGCACCGGCGAACGCCGCCACCGGCAGCAGCAGGCCGATCCCGAGGATCAGCACCGCCACCGCCCCGAGCGAGGCGCCCGAGGACAGCCCGAGCAGGTACGGGTCGGCCAGCGGGTTGCGGGTCAGCGACTGCATCACCGCGCCGGCCAGCGCGAGGCCGGCCCCGACGGCCGCCCCGGTGAGCACCCGCGGAAGCCGCAGGTCCCACACGATCGCGTCGGTCAGCACCGGCACCCCGCCGGACGTGCCGGCCGCGTCGCCCAGCCCGAGGTGGCCGGCGATGCTGCGCGCCACGTCCGGCACCGCGATGTCCGCCGGGCCGATCGTCACGCAGACCAGGACCGTCGCGACCAGCAGCCCGAGGCCGACCAGCAGCACGGGTCCGAGCGACGGGCGCCACGGAGCCCGGGTCGGCGGGGCCGGTGCGATCGGGGTGGTCATCGTCGGCTCAGCCCACCAGCTCCGCGAGCTGCTCGGACAGGCTGACCACGGCGTCGGCGTTGCGGACGCCGGCCTCGGCCTCCGGGAACGAGATCGTCAGGTAGCGGTGCTCCTTGACGGCGGTCAGCTGGCTGGTCGCGGCGTTGGACTCCAGCAGCTCGATCTTGGACTCCGCGGTGTTCCAGGTGGCGTCCACCAGCACGATCACGTCCGGGTCGGCGGCCACCACCTGCTCCCAGCCGGCCGAGGTCCAGGTGTCGTGCACGTCCGCGAAGATGTTCGTCAGCCCGGCCGCGTCCATCATCATCTGCGGCGCGCCGATCCCGGCGCCGACGTACGGGGTGTCCGACCCGGAGGAGTACCACAGGGCGGTGGTCTCCTCGGCGGGGGCGGTCACGCCGGCGAGCTGGTCCTGCTGCTCGGCGATCAGCTCCTCCGCGCGGTCCTGCACGCCGAACACCGAGGCGATCTCGCGGATCTCGTCGAACAGGTCGTTGAAGGTCAGCGGGTCGGGCTGGTAGTCGGCCTCCTTGCACGCGGCCGGCGAGACGTAGGTGCCGATGCCGAGCTCCTGCAGCGTGCTGCGCTCGCCCGCTCCGTCGGCGGAGAAGTTCGACTCCCAGCCCGCGTACACGAAGTCCGGCGCCACGGCGAGCATCGCCTCCTGGCCGGGCACGTTGTCCGACAGCACCGGGATCGCGTCGTACGCCGCGGTCAGGTCGTCCCGCACCGGTCCGTCGGCGTAGGCGGTGCCGACGATCCGGTCGCCCAGCCCGAGCGCGAGCAGCATCTCGGTGGAGGTCGACTTGATCGTGACGACCCGCTCCGGCGGGCTGTCCACGGTGACCTCGGTGCCGCAGTTGTCCAGCGTGACCGGGGTGAAGGTGGCGTCGTCCGCGGCCTCGGTGCTGCTGGCTCCGGCGCTGCTGGTGCCGGAGCTGTCCGAGCCGGTCGAGCCGGCGCAGGCGGCCAGCGCGGCCACCGTGAGGGCGGCGGGCAGCACGAGCAGGGGACGGGGGAGATGACGCATCGGAGCTCCTGACGGGCGCGGACCGGGTGCGCCGCCTGGCGGGCCTGCCCGGTCCGACGGTGGACGCTGGTCGGCGCGTCCCGGGACGGGTCGTCGGCCACCGGGTCGCGCGGGGGAGGGTGCACGTCGCGCCCGCGGATGCGCCGCTCAGCCCGAGCAGCGACCTCCGAGCCACAACCGGCCCGGTCCGCCCAGAACCCTACGCCCCTCGCGCAGGAGGGGCCCGGAGCGCGCAGGAAGGCCCGGGGGCGGGCTCAGGGGGCGGAGGCGAGCACGAGCGCCCGGGCCACGTGCCGGACCGTGTCGGGCGGGCCGTCGAGGGCCGCGACCGTGACCCGGACGTGCCCGCCCGGCTCGTCGGTCGGCGGGGCGGCGCGGAACGGTCGGCCGCGGGCGACCCGGATCCCCGCGGCCTCCAGGCGGACCAGCGCGGTCGGCTCGTCGGCCACCGGCACCCACATGTTGATCCCGTCGCCGGGCTGCACGGTCAGGCCGAGGTCGTCCAGCGCCGTGGACAGCGCGCGCTGGCGGGCGTAGTACAGCCGGCGCGCCGCGGCGACCGCGTCCAGGGCGTCGCCGTCGGTGAGCAGGTCGACCAGCAGGCGCTGCAGCAGCCGGCTGGTCCAGCCGGGCCCGAGCATCCGGCGGGCGACCACCCGGTCCAGCACGGCGGCCGGTCCACCGACCGCGGCGATCCGCAGGTCCGGCCCGTGCGACTTCGAGTAGGACCGGATGTGCACCACCCGGTCCGGCAGGTGGGCGCCGAGGGACACGTCGGCGCTGGACGCGATCTCGCCGGAGTGGTCGTCCTCGATCACGTGCAGGTCGGCGCCGGGCGTGGTGGCCAGGTGCCGGCGGATCACGGCGGCGATCTCGCGGGCCCGGGTGGAGGACATCGACACCCCGGTGGGGTTGTGCGCGCGGGGCTGCAGCACGATCACCTCGGCGCCGGTGCGCAGAGCGGTCTCCAGCGCGTCGGGTCGCAGGCCGCTGCGGTCCAGCGGCACGGGGACGCGCTCCAGGCCGAGCTGGTCGCACAGGTCGAACACCGGCGGGAAGCCGGGGTCCTCGACGATCACCCGGTCCCCGAACCCGGCCAGCTGCTCCAGCGACCGGCTCATCGCGTCCACGGCGCCGTCCACCACGGTCATCCGCTGCGGGGTGAACGGCCAGGAGGCGCGCAGCAGCCGTTCGAGCGGCTCGACCACCGGGGCCCCGAGGTAGCTGCCGGTGCCGGCGGCCGGCGTGCGGGCGGCGACCCGGCCGAGCGCGGGTCCGAGCGCGGGCAGCAGCAACGGGTCCGGCGTGCCGGTGGACAGGTCGAGCCGCGGCGGCCGGTGCGGCGTGCGCACGGTGTCGACCGTCGGTCCGGCGCCCGGATCGCCGGCCGGACCTGTCCCCGACCCCCCTCCGTCCGCGCCGACCCGCACGGAGGGGTCCAGCTCGACCCGCCCGCCCTGCGCCATGTCCCGGTACCGCGGCGGCAGCCACGAGGCCGGCTCGGGCAGCACCACCGTCCCGGCGCGCCCGCGCGAGGCGACCAGCCCGACCGCGGCCAGCGCCTGCCACGCCCCGCTCACGGTGGCCGGGCTGACGCCCAGGTCGGCGGCCAGCCGTCGCACGGTGGGCAGGCGGTCGCCGGGCCGCAGGTCACCGCTGCGCACCAGGCGCGAGACCGCGGCCGCGATCCCGCGGGGACTGCGGTCCTCCACGTGCTGGGCCACGTCCATGCCGGCCATCGTGCCTCGCCGCCCGCGCCTGCCCGACCGCACGCCGGGTCGCCGGACGAGTGTTTACCTGCGCGTCACGAACGTTCTCCGGACGGAAACGCCGGGTAACGCCGCAGAAATGTTCAACCCCCAGAGTCACATTCCACGGCGACGGAGCCCGGCAGCGGCGGACGCCGACCGGGGTCCCGCCGCACGAGCCGAACCGCCATCGAGCACCGAGCACCTGACGAGCACCGGAGGTACCCCTATGACTGTCGTGCGTGTCGCGTTCACCCAGGCCACCTGGACGGGTGACAAGGAGTCGATGATCCAGCTGCACGAGGACTGGACCCGCGAGGCCGCCTCGGCCGGCGCGCAGATCATCGGGTTCCAGGAGCTGTTCTACGGACCGTACTTCGGCATCACCCAGGACGCCGCGTACTACGACTACGCCGAGACGGTGCCCGGCCCGACGACGGACCGGTTCAGCGCGCTGGCCAAGGAGCTCGGCATCGTGATCGTGCTGCCGATCTACGAGGAGGACCAGCCGGGCGTCCTCTACAACACGGCGGTCGTGATCGACGCCGACGGCAGCGTGCTGGGCAAGTACCGCAAGCACCACATCCCGCACCTGCCGAAGTTCTGGGAGAAGTTCTACTTCCGTCCCGGCAACCTGGGCTACCCGGTGTTCGAGACCGCGGTCGGCAAGGTCGCGGTGAACATCTGCTACGACCGGCACTTCCCGGAGGGCTGGCGGGCGCTGGCCCTGGGCGGCGCGGAGATCGTGTTCAACCCGAACGCCACCGCCCCGGGCGTCTCGAACCGGCTGTGGGAGCTGGAGCAGCCCGCGGCCGCGGTGGCCAACGGCATGTTCATCATCGCGAACAACCGGGTCGGCCTGGAGGACAACGAGTACGGCGACGAGGCGGTGAACTTCTACGGCTCGTCCTACGCGGTCGGGCCGGACGGCAACTACGTCGGCGAGGTCGCCTCGTCCAGCGAGAACGAGCTGGTGATCCGGGACCTCGATCTGGAGCAGATCCGCACGGTGCGCGAGCGCTGGCAGTTCTTCCGTGACCGCCGCCCGGAGGCGTACGGCGCGATCGTCGCCCCCTGACCCCTCGGTGCGGGCGGGCCGGACCCGCGTGGCCGGCCCGCCCGCACCCACCAGCAGCACCCCGGAAGAGCACGGCACGACCCGAAGGAGCAGCAGCCATGAAGACCCTCATCACGGGTGGCACCGTCGTGAACGCGACCGGTCGCGGCGCGGCCGACGTCCTGATCGACGGCGAGACGATCGTGGCCCTGCTCCAGCCGGGCTCGACAGCCCTGGGCGTGGACCTGGCCGCCTCGGTGGACCGGGTGATCGATGCGACCGGCAAGTACGTGATCCCGGGCGGCATCGACGCGCACACCCACATGGAGATGCCGTTCGGCGGCTCGTTCGCCTCGGACACCTTCGAGACCGGCACCACCGCGGCGGCCTGGGGCGGCACCACGACCATCGTCGACTTCGTGGTGCAGTACCCGAACGAGAACCCGATCGACCAGTACGCGCTGTGGCACACCAAGGCCGCCGGGAGCTGCGCGGTCGACTACGCGTTCCACCAGATCCTGTCCGACGTGCAGGACTCGTCGCTCAGCGCGATGGACGAGCTGATCGCCGAGGGCGTGACCAGCTTCAAGCTGTTCATGGCCTACAAGGGCGTGTTCCTGTCCGATGACGGGCAGATCGTGCGGGCCATGCAGAAGGCGTCGGACAACGGCGCGATGATCATGATGCACGCCGAGAACGGCTCGGTGATCGACACCCTGGTGCAGCAGCACCTGGCCCGCGGCGAGACCACGCCGTACTACCACGGCATCTCCCGCCCGTGGCAGGCCGAGGAGGAGGCCACCCACCGCGCGATCATGCTGGCGAACCTCACCGGGGCGCCGCTGTACATCGTGCACGTCTCGGCCAAGCAGGCCGCCGAGCAGATCGCGATCGCGCGGGACCGGGGCCAGAACGTGTTCGGCGAGACCTGCCCGCAGTACCTGTACCTCTCGCTGGAGGAGCAGCTCGGCGCGGTGTCCGAGCAGTGGGGCGACCTGGAGGGCGCCAAGTGGGTGTGCTCCACCCCGCTGCGCTCGCGCGCCGAGGGCCACCAGCACGAGATGTGGAACGGCCTGCGCACCAACGACTTGCAGCTCGTCTCGACCGACCACTGCCCGTTCTGCATGAAGGAGCAGAAGGAGCTGGGGATCGGGAACTTCGCGAAGATCCCGAACGGCATCGGCTCGGTCGAGCACCGGATGGACCTGCTGTACCAGGGCGTGGTCACCGGCGAGATCAGCCTGGAGCGCTGGGTGGAGATCTGCTGCACCACCCCGGCGCGGATGTTCGGCATGTACGGCAAGAAGGGCGTGCTGGCCCCGGGCGCCGACGCCGACGTCGTGGTCTACGACCCGGCCGGCCACACCTCGATCGGGATGGGCAAGACCCACCACATGAACATGGACTACTCCGCCTGGGAGGGCTTCGAGATCGACGGGCACGTCGACACGGTGCTGTCCCGCGGTGAGGTGGTCGTGGACGGCGGGGCGTTCCTGGGCCGGGCCGGGCACGGGCAGTACGTCAAGCGTGGCCTGTCCCAGTACCTGATCTGACCTCCACCCCGCACGAGAGGAGACCGGCGCATGGAGTTCGGCGTCGTCATGCAGAACGACCCGCCCGCTTCCCGGGTGGTCGACCTGGCCCGTCAGGCCGAGACCCACGGGTTCGACTACGTGTGGACCTTCGACTCGCACCTGCTCTGGCAGGAGCCGTTCGTGGTCTACTCCCAGATCCTGGCCGCGACCCGCAAGGTCAAGGTCGGGCCCATGGTCACCAACCCGGCCACCCGGGACTGGACCGTGCTGGCCTCGTCCTTCGCCACCCTGAACGAGATGTACGGCAACCGCACGGTCTGCGGCATCGGCCGTGGCGACTCCGCGGTGCGCACCCTGAACGGGCGCCCGTCGAACCTGGCCACCCTGCGCGACGCGATCCACGTGATCCGCGAGCTGGCCAACTCCCGGGCCGTCGAGGTCGGGGACCGCACCCTGCAGTTCCCGTGGTCGAAGGGCTCCGAGCTCGAGGTCTGGGTGGCCGCCTACGGCCCGCTCGCGCTGAAGCTGACCGGCGAGGTCGGCGACGGGTTCATCCTGCAGTGCGGCGACCCGGACATCGCCGCGTGGATGATCACCCGGGTCCGGGAGTCCGCCGAGGCGGTCGGCCGGGACCCCGAGAAGATCAAGTTCTGCGTGGCGGCCCCGATGTACGTCGGCGACGGGTCCTCGCCCGCCGAGCGGGCGCACATGCGCGAGCAGTGCCGCTGGTTCGGCGGCATGGTCGGCAACCACGTCGCGGACATCGTCGCCAAGTACGGGCAGGGCTCCGACATCCCGACCGCGCTGACCGACTACATCGAGGGCCGGCAGGGCTACGACTACAACGAGCACGGCCGCGCCGGGAACAGCCACACCCAGTTCGTCCCGGACGAGATCGTCGAGCGGTTCTGCCTGCTCGGCTCCCCGCGCGAGCACGTCGAGAAGCTGGAGGCCCTGCGCGACCTGGGTGTCACCCAGTTCGCCGGCTACCTGCAGCACGACAACAAGGACGAGACCCTGCGGATGTACGGCGAGCGCGTGATCCCCGCGCTGGCCGAGACCGTCGTGGCGACCGCATGACCACCGCTGCCGGCTCCGCCGCCCCGGGCCGGGGTGCACGACGCCCCGCCGTGGTGCGCCGGCTGCGGTCGGTCGGCCTCGCGCTGGCTGCCGTGCTGCTGATCGCGGCGCTGTGGGAGCTGGTCAAGGCGGTCGTGCCGGACGACGGCTGGAGCATCGGCGAGCTGCGGGTGCTGCCGCGGACCACCGACCTGGCGATGCCGCACGTGTGGGAGATGGTCGCCCGGCTCGGCGAGCCGCTGTCCGGCGGGACGGACGCCCAGCCGCTGTGGCTGGCCGTGCTGCAGGCCGGCGGGACCAGCCTGCGGATCGCCGCCGTGAGCTGGGTGATCGGCGTGGTGGTGGGCCTGCTGCTCGCGCTGCTGATGACCCGGTTCCGGATCGCGGAGTCCGCCGTGCTGCCGCTGGTCGTGCTCAGCCAGACCGTGCCGCTGATCGCGCTGGCCCCGCTGGTGAAGGGCTGGGGCAGCAAGCTCGAGCTCGGCTTCACCTGGGAGGCGTGGATGTCGGTGGCGGTGATCGCCTCGTACCTGGCGTTCTTCCCGGTGGCCGTCGGCGCCCTGCGCGGCCTGCAGTCGCCGGACACCCTGCACCGCGAGCTCTTCGAGGGCTACGCGGCGAGCTGGACCCAGACCCTGATCCATCTGCGGCTGCCCGCCAGCGTGCCGCACCTGCTGCCGGCCCTGCGCCTGGCCGCGACCAGCGCCGTGCTCGGCGTGGTCGTGGCCGAGGTGTCGACCGGGATGCCCGGAGGTATCGGACGCATGATCCTCGAGTTCGCCAACTTCGCTTCCAGCGATCCCGCCAAGCCCTGGGCGCCGATCTTCGGCGCCGTGCTGCTCGGCCTGGTCGCCTCCGGCGCCGTCGCCCTGCTGGGCACCGGGCTGGGTCGGTTCCGCCGCGCGGAGGTGAGCGCATGAGCGCCGCCACGCCCGCCGCGCACCCGGCCGGCGCCGCGGTCGAGGTCTCTGCCGTCGGCCGGGTGTTCCCCGCGGACGGCGGGCGCTCGGTCACCGCGCTGGAGCAGGTGGACCTGACCGTCGGTGCGGGCGAGTTCGTCTCGCTGATCGGCCCGTCCGGCTGCGGCAAGTCGACCCTGCTGCGGCTGGTCGCGGACCTGGACCGGCCCACCTCCGGCACGATCAGCGTGTTCGGCCGCTCCGCCGAGCAGGCGCGCCTGGCGCACGACTACGGCATCGCGTTCCAGCAGGCCGGCCTGCTGCCGTGGCGCACCGTGCGGGCGAACATCGAGCTGCCGCTCGGTCTGCACGGCGTGGGTCGCGCCGGTCGGCGCGAGCGGGCCGACGAGATGCTGGCGCTGGTCGGCCTGACCGAGTTCGCGGACCACTTCCCGGACCAGCTGTCCGGCGGCATGCAGCAGCGCGTCGCGATCGCCCGGGCGCTGGCCGAGCGGCCCAGCCTGCTGCTGATGGACGAGCCGTTCGGCGCCCTGGACGAGATGACCCGGGAGCGCCTGCAGTCCGAGCTGGTGCGGATCTGCGCCGAGACGCAGGCCGCCGTCGTGTTCGTCACGCACTCCATCCCGGAGGCGGTGTTCCTGTCCGACCGGGTGGTGGTGATGTCCGCCCGACCGGGCCGGATCGCGGGCGTGGTCGACGTGGCGCTGGGCCGCTCAGGGGAGCGCGGCGACGAGCTGCGCGAGAACGCGGGCTACTTCGCGGCGGTGACCGCGGTGCGCGAGGCGCTGCACGGCGGTGCGGAGTCCGTGCCGACCCGCGGCGTGGAGACCCGGTGAGCGGCCCGACCTCCCGGGCCGCCCGGGTCGGGCATCGCCTGGCCCCGGTGCTGCTGCTCGTCGCGCTGGTCGCCGCCTGGCAGGCGGTGGTCGTGATCGGTGACGTGCCGGCGTTCCTGCTGCCGAGCCCGGTAGAGATCGTCCGGGAGTTCGGCGAGTTCTGGCCGACCATCCTGTCGGCGTCCGTGGTGACGGGGACGAACGCGCTGATCGGCCTGGTGATCGGTGCGGTGCTCGCGATCGCCGCCGCGGTGCTGGCCTCCGCGGTGCGCACCGTGGATGCGCTGCTGAACCCGATCGTGGCCGGCCTGGCGGTGGTGCCGATCGTGGCGTTGGCCCCGGTGCTGTACACGATGTACGGCGCGGCGGTGGAGACCGGCCGGCAGATCGTGGTCGCGATCGCGGTGGCGGTGCCGGTGTTCGTGAACACGCTGCGCGGCCTGCGCCAGGTCCGTCCGGTGCACCGCGACCTGATGCGCGCCTACGCCGCCACCCCCGGCCAGGCCGTGCGGGTCGTGACGATCCCGACGGCGCTGCCGTTCGTGTTCACCGGCCTGCGGCTGGCGTCCTCCCTCGCGGTGATCTCCTCGATCGTCGCCGAGTACTTCGGCGGGCCGCGCAGCGGGATCGGCTCGTTCATCACCACGGCGGCGGCTGGCTCCAACTACGCGCGTGCCTGGGCGTACGTGCTCGGCGGGGTGCTGGTCGGGCTGCTGTTCTACGGGGTCACCCTCGCCGTCGAACGGCGGGGGAGCAGGGGGATGCGCCGCAGCTGAGCGGCGACGGACGTCCACCTGCCGACGGCGCCAGGTGTGTCGGAACCAGTGGTTCTCGAACAAGAGTGCACGGAAGGGGATGACATGAGGAACAGCAAGCGGATGACGCTGGCCCGGATCGGCGCGGTCGGCATCGTGGGGGCGTTGGCGCTGGCCGGCTGCTCCAGCAGCGGCAGCGATGACGAGGCGTCCAGCAGCTCCGACGGGTCGACGGCCTCGGGCGACCTGACGCCGATCAAGCTGCAGCTGCAGTGGACGACGCAGGCGCAGTTCGCCGGCTACTACGCGGCCGTGGCGCAGGGCTACTACGAGGACGAGGGGCTGGACGTCGAGATCATCCCCAGCGGCGGGGACATCGTCCCGCAGGACGCCCTGGCCAACGGCGAGGTGGACTACGCGATCGCGTGGGTGCCCAAGGTGCTCGGCTCGATCGAGCAGGGCGCGAACATCACCGACGTCGCGCAGATCTTCGAGCGGTCGGGCACCCTGCAGATCTCGTTCGCGGACTCCGGCATCGAGTCGGTGGACGACCTGGCGGGCAAGACGATCGGCTCCTGGGGCTACGGCAACGAGTGGGAGCTGTTCGCCGGTCTGAACAAGGCGGGCATCACGGACTACTCGATCGTCACGCAGGCGTTCGACATGAACGCGTTCCTGTCCGGCGACATCGACGCGGCCCAGGCGATGACCTACAACGAGTACGCGCAGCTCCTGGAGACCGTGAACCCGGACACCGGCGAGCTCTACCAGCCGAGCGACTTCAACATCATCGACTGGAACGACGTGGGCACCGCCATGCTCCAGGACGCGATCTGGGCGGACGCGGACCGGCTCGCGGACGACGCGGACTACGCCGAGACCACGGTGAAGTTCATCAAGGCGTCGATCGAGGGCTGGATCTACACCCGGGACAACCCGGAGGCGGCGGCGGACATCGTCACCGCGGCCGGCTCGACCCTGGGCACCAGCCACCAGCTGTGGATGACCAACGAGGTGAACAAGCTGATCTGGCCGTCCACCTCGGGCGGCATCGGCACGATCGACGAGGACGCCTGGAACTCGACGGTCGAGATGGCGCTGCAGACCTCGAACGAGACGGGTGCCACGATCATCACGGAGGACCCGCCGGACACGGCGTACAGCAACGAGTACGTCGAGCAGGCGCTGGAAGAGCTGACCGCCGAGGGGCAGGACGTCGTGGGCGCCGACTGGGAGCCGATCGACGTCGAGCTCAAGGAGGGCGGCAACTGACCCGGCCGTGATCCCGGGCCGGCGGGGCGGGGCCACCCGCCCCGCCGGCCCGGGGCCACCCGCAGCGCACCAGCAGTCCCTGGACCCCGAGAACCCCAGCACCAGCCCAGAGAGGCACCCCGCACCATGACCGCACCGCTCGACACCGACGGGCAGCTCGCCTACGACCTCGATCGCGCGCACGTCTTCCACTCCTGGTCCGCCCAGGCGTCCCTCTCGCCCCTGGTGGTGCGTGGCGCGGCCGGCTGCGAGGTCGAGCTCGCGGACGGTCGCCGCCTGCTGGACTTCTCCTCCCAGCTGGTGAACACGAACATCGGTCACCAGCACCCCCGGGTGACCGCCGCGATCGCCGACCAGGCGCAGCGGCTCGCGACCATCGCCCCCGGGTACGCCGTGCTGCCGCGCGGCCGGGCCGCCGAGGCGATCGTCCGGCACGCGCCGGAGGGCTTCGAGAAGGTCTTCTTCACCAATGCGGGCGCCGACGCGAACGAGAACGCGATCCGGATGGCGCGGCTGACCACCGGCCGGGACAAGATCCTGTCGTTCTACCGCTCGTACCACGGCAACACGGGCGCGGCGGTGGTCGCGACCGGCGACTGGCGCCGGGTGCCGAACGAGTACGCCCGCGGGCACGTGCACTTCTTCGGCCCGTACCTGTACCGCTCCGAGTTCTGGGCCAGCACCCCGGAGCAGGAGTGCGAGCGGGCACTGGCGCACCTGGAGCGGGTGATCGTCTCGGAGGGCTCCGCCTCGATCGCAGCCATCCTGCTGGAGACCGTGGTCGGCACCGGCGGCATCCTGGTGCCGCCGCCCGGCTACCTGCCCGGCGTCAAGGCGCTGGCCGAGAAGTACGGCATCCTGCTGATCCTGGACGAGGTGATGGCCGGGTTCGGCCGCACCGGCACCTGGTTCGCCCTGGACCAGCACGACGTCGTGCCCGACCTGATCACCTTCGCCAAGGGCGTGAACTCCGGCTACGTCCCGGCCGGCGGCGTGCTGATCTCCGCACCGGTCGCGCACCACTTCGACGACCGGCTGTTCCCCGGCGGGCTGACCTACTCCGGCCACCCGCTCGCGATGGCCGCGATCGTCGCCACCATCGAGGCGATGGAGGACGAGGGCGTGGTGGAGAACGCCGCCCGGGTCGGCACCGACCTGCTCGCGCCCGGCCTGGCCGCCCTGGCGGCGAAGCACCCGAGCGTCGGCGAGGTGCGCGGCACCGGCGTGTTCTGGGCGCTGGAGCTGGTCACCGACCGCGACGCCCGCACCCCGGTGCCCGCCGCCGCGATGGCCGCCGTCAAGGCCGGCCTGCTGGACCGGGGCCTGCTGCCGTTCGTGCAGGACAACCGGATCCACGTGGTGCCGCCGTGCATCGTCTCCGACGAGCAGGTCGCGACGGCTCTGGCCGTCTACGACGAGGCGCTGTCCGACCTGGACGCGTCGCTCTGACCGGCCTGCCCCGACCGCCCGGCCCGGCCCTCTAGGCTCGGACCCGCCCGACCCACCCCGCGTTGGAGGACCCCCGCATGTCCAGCAGCACCCCCGCCCCTGCCCCGGCCACCGCGGGGCACCGCGCCGTCGTCACCGGCGCGTCCTCCGGCATCGGCGCAGCCACTGTCCGCCGGCTGCGCGCCGAGGGCTGGGGCGTGATCGCGGTCGCCCGCCGTGCCGACCGGCTGGCCGCCCTGGCCGAGGAGACCGGCGCCGAGGCGTTCGCCATGGACGTCACGAACCCCGAGGACGTCGCCCGGCTGGCCGCGCACGTCGAGGCGACCGGCGGCCTGACCTCGCTGGTGAACAACGCCGGCGGCGCGCTCGGCCTGGACCGGATCGCCGAGGCCGACGTCGACGGCTGGCGCCGGATGTACGAGCTGAACGTGCTGGGCACCCTGCAGGTCACCAAGGCCCTGCTGCCCGCCCTGACCGCCAGCGGCCGCGGCGACGTGCTGGTCGTCACCTCCACCGCGTCGATCGCCCCCTACGAGGGCGGCGCGGGCTACACCGGCGTCAAGCACGCCGAGCGGATGCTCACCACCACGCTGCGCCTGGAGCTGGTCGGCGAGCCGGTCCGGGTGATCGACATCGCCCCCGGCAACGTCGCCACCGAGGAGTTCTCCCTGGTCCGGTTCGACGGCGACGCCGAGCGGGCGGCCAAGGTCTACCAGGGCTACCAGCCGCTGGTCGCGGACGACATCGCCGACGTGATCGCGTTCGCCCTGACCCGGCCGCACCACGTGAACATCGACACCCTGGTGGTCCGCCCGCGCGCCCAGGTCAGCAACACCCAGATCGCCCGGGAGGCCTGAGACCGGGTTGGTGCCGGTTCCGGGTCAGGGCTCGCGCAGCGCGGTGCCCAGCCGCTGGGTCAGCGGCGAGAGCAGGTAGTGCAGGACGGTCTGGTCGCCGGC
The DNA here is from genome assembly GCA_036404115.1 of Cellulomonas sp. Taxonomy (GTDB): domain Bacteria; phylum Actinomycetota; class Actinomycetes; order Actinomycetales; family Cellulomonadaceae; genus Cellulomonas. Next base: position 20,128 of record DASWPG010000018.1, on the reverse strand, counting down.
CGAGAGCAGCACGGTCACCGGCATGCCGGGAACCAGCGAGGTCGGCGTGCCGAGCGCGGCCAGGTCCTGGGCCGACAGCTCGATCGTCGCGGGGTAGCTCGCGACGCCGGTGCTCTCGTCGGTGACGGGCTCCGGCGAGAGATACACCACCCGGCCGGTGGCTTCGGTGGCGACGGCGCGGTCCAGGGTGGTGAACCGGACGGTGGCGGTGCCTCCGTCGGCGACGGCGTCGATGTCCGCCAGGGCGATCTGAGCGTGCGCGACGAGGGCGGCACCGTCCGGCGCGATCTGCAGCATCGTCTCGCCGACGGCCACCACCCGGCCCACGTGCAGGTCCCGGGCGGCGAACACCGTCCCGTCGGCCGGCGCGACGACCGTGGACCGGGCGTGCTGCGCTTCGAGCGAGGTCAGCCCGTTCTCGGCGGCGGCCAGCTCGTCGAGCGCCTCGGTGCGATCGATCTGCGACTGCAGCGCCGCCGCGGCACGCACCGCCGCCACCTGGGCGCGCGCCGCCGCGGACGCCTGGCCGAGCAGCTGGTCCTCCTGCGCGTCCAGGGACGCGTGCCACCCGTCGAGCCGGGCCTGGGCCGAGGAGAGGGCGGTGGCGACCGGTTCGACCTCGGGTGCGGAGCGCAGGTCGGTGGGCGGCTGCACGGTGCGCGATCCGGCGATCTCGGCGTCCAGCCGGGCGAGGCGGACCCGCAGCAGGTCGGTGGACAGCCGCGCGGCCGCGATCTGCTCGTCGACGCCCTGGGTGTCGAGCCGCAGCAGGGTCTGCCCTTGGGTCACGCGCTGCCCGTCGGCCACGGCGACCTCGACCACCTGGCCACCGTCCGGGTGCTGCACGGTGATCGTGTCGTCGGGGACCGCCAGCACGGCGGGGGCGGACACCGCGGAGTCCACCCGTGCGACTCCGGCCCAGCCGAGCAGCAGGGCGCCCAGCGTCACGGCGGCGACGAACGAGGTGGTCGTCCACCGGCGCAGCCCGTGGACGGTCGCGCCGGTCACGAGGCGGACTGCGCGGTCGTCGCCCGCTGCCGGGCCCCGGCGGCGGAGATCGTGCTGATCGGACCGAACGAGGACTGCGCGCCGTCGGCCAGCACCAGGACGTGGCTCAGGCCGGCCAGGACGCCTCGGCGGTGCACGACGGCGACCACCACCGCACCGCCGTCGCGCGCCGCCCGGATCGCGGCGGTGAGCGCCTGCTCGCCCTCGTGGTCGAGGTGCGCGTTCGGCTCGTCCAGCACGATCAGGTGCGGGTCCCCGTGCAGCGCCCGCGCGAGGCCGATCCGCTGGCGCTGCCCCGCGGACAGGTGCAGACCGGACGGCCCGACCGGGGTGTCGTAGCCGTGCGGCAGCCGGACGATCAGGTCGTGCACCTGGGCGGCCCGCGCCGCGGCCACGATGGTGCCGGGATCGGCTCGCGTGGCGAACCGGGCGATGTTCTGCGCCACGGTGCCGGAGAGCAGACCGACGTCCTGCGGCAGGTAGCCGACAAGGCCGGCGTGCACGGCCGGGTCGTACTGCGCGAGATCCGCACCGTCCACCCGGTACTCACCGGCCAGCACCGGCCATGCCCCGACCAGCCCGCGCGCCAGGGCCGACTTCCCCGCGCCGGACGGTCCGACCACCGCGAGCCCGTCACCCGCGGCGAGCGAGAACGTGACCTGGCGCAGCACGGGCGTGCGGGCGCCCGGCGGCCCGACCGCGGCGCCGTCCAGCTCGATCGGCCCGGTCGGCCGCGGGAGCGAGGTGGTGGTCCCGGGCCGTGGCTCCGCGGCGAGCATCGCGCGCACCCGTCGCCACGCCGCGCGCGCCTGATCGATCGAACGCCACTGCCCGACCACCTGGTCCACCGGCGCCAGCGCGCGCGAGGTGATGACCGAGGAGGCGATCATCACGCCGCCGGACAGCTCGCCGCGCAGCACGAGCCATGCGCCGGTCGCCAGTACGGCGGACTGCAGGAAGAACCGGAACGCACGGCTGGCCGCGGAGACGGTGCCCGCGCGATCCGTGGCCCGGAGCAGATCGGTGCGGCTCTCCGCGGCCACCCCGTCCAGCCGGTCGCCCAGCGCGGTCAGCATGCTCATGCCGAGCACGCTCTCGGCGGACTGCCGCGACTCGTCCACCAGGGTCTGCCGGCGCAGCTGGTGCTCGGTCGCGGACCGCAGCCGCTCGCGGGTGAGCAGCTCGCCGGCGACCAGCAGCAGCACGGCCACGCCCGCTCCGGCGAGCGTCACCCAGCCCAGCACCGGGTGCAGCAGGAAGACCGCGGTCACGTACACCGGCACCCACGGGAGGTCCAGCAGCGCGAGCGGCGCCGGGCCGGCCACGAACCGCCGCAGCACGTCGCCGTCCCGGGACGGGTCGGCGCGATCAACCACCCCGGCGACCAGCCGTGCCCGGACCGAGAGCGCGAACAGCGGCCCGCGCAGCCGGTCGTCCAGCACCTCCGCGATCCGCGAGGTGAGCCTCGAGCGCACGGTCTCGAACACGCCGTAGCAGGCGAACAGGCCGGCGACCAGGGTGGTCAGCACCCACAGCGTCGGCAGCGAGCCGCTGCCGAGCACCCGGTCGTAGACCTGCATCATGAACAGCGGGCCGGTCAGCATCAGCAGGTTCGAGACCCCGCTCGCGGTGACCAGCGCCGCGAACGGGGTGCCGAGCCGGGTGCCGCGCAGCAGGGACCGCAGCGAACCCGTCCGGGGGTCGACGTCCACGCTCAGCTGTACCGGTGGTCCGCGTACGCGAAGGCGGTGGGAGCCAGCGCGAGCAGGGCGACGTCGTCGTCCAGCTCGAACGCCGAGACGCCCTGCCACTCGGTCGCCAGCACGGCAGCCGCGAGGTCGTGCCCCTCGACGCCGGAGACCGCGGAGCCGATCGGATCGGCCGGCACGGCCGGTTCGACGGGCTCGACAGGATGGACCGGTTCGACGGGGTCGGCCTGCGCGACAGGATCGGCCGGCACGGCCGGCACGGCCGGTTCGACGGGATCGGCCTGCACGACGGCATCGACCGGTTCGGCCGGTTCGGCCGGCTCGACGGCAGCAGGCCGGGCGGCCGGCTCCGCGGTCCCCGTGCTCGCCGCCGGCTCGTCCGGCGCGACCGGCACGCTGTGCTCCGGGGTGCCGTCCACGACCCCCGCCGCGTCGCGGTCGTCGTCGAGCGCGACGTCGGGGTCGACGCCTGCACCGTCCGGGTCGGCCTGCGCCGGCGCGTCTGTCGCCGCAGGCTCTCCGTACCACCACACCGTGTCGGCGAGGACCACCGAGGTGAGGCCGCCCAGGGTGCCAGGTGCGTCGCCTCGGGAGATCACCTGGATCGAGCCGCCGTCGTTCATGCCGACCATCGAGGGGTCGATGACGAGGGTCACGAGACGGTCCCAGCTGTCCGGGTCCAGCCGCACACGGTCGCTGCTCACCCCGGTCAGCACCAGGGTGTCGAAGCGGCCCTCGTCGTTCACGACGATCACGCATCCGATCTGCCTGATGTCGATCACGCAGACGTTCTCCCCGACCGGCACGTCCTCGACCCCGGGCGCAGGGTCGGGCCGGACGCACAGCTCGACCATCCGGTCGCGCGACCAGGTGGTGTCGGCCAGGACGACCTCGTCGATGCCGAGGTCCTCCCCCCACCTCCCGTCCGCGACGAGCACGCGGGAGAGCCGCAGCGTCGCCCCGTCACCCGTGCCCGGCCGGGAGTCCGCGATCGTCAGCAGCACGTCCTCCCCGTCCGCCGCGAGGGTGACCCGGTCGCTCGGCACGCCCTCCAGCACGAGCGTGTCGGTGGTGCTGCGCCAGGTGTGGTCGGCGATGGTGTCGTTCCCGTCCCCGGGCGCCCAGACGAACCGGTTGCGGCCACCGTTCCCGATCAGCAGGTCGTCGCCGGCGCCGCCCCGGATCGTGTCGTCGCGGTCCGTGAAACCGACGATCGTGCCGGCGGTCGGTTCGCCGGCGGTGAGGTAGCGCTCGCGGAGCGTCTCGAGGTCCCAGCTCGCGTCCGCCAGCACGACGCGACCCAGCCCGGAGACACCGGGATCGAGGAAGGTGGAGCTCAGGGTGAGGAGGCCCCCGTCCCCGGCGCCAGGAGCGGACTCCGCCACGGTCAGCAGGACGTCGTACTCGTGGCGGTCGATGTGCACCTGCGCCTCGCGCACGCCGTCCAGCACGAGCGTCCCGGTGCCGTGCCCCTCGAGGTCCTGCACGGTGTCGTTCCCGTCCCCGTGCGACCACACGAACGTGTTCGGCCCGCTCAGCCCGACCAGCAGGTCGTCGCCCGGCCCGCCGCGGAAGACGTCGGCCCGGCCCACGAACCCGGTGATGGTGTCCGAGCCCGACCCGGCCGCCGCGAGGTACTGCGAGCGCAGGTCGTCCCGGCTCCAGGTGACGTCGTCCAGCACCACCGCGTCGATGCCGTCCGAGGGCAGGTCGTCGTCGGCGAACGTGCCGTCCAGGCGGATCACGGCACCGTCCCCGGCGCCCGGGTACGACTCGGCGATCACCAGGTCAGCGGTCTCCAGCCAGGAGGTGCGCTCGGCATCGGTGGGGACCGCACGCACGACCGTCACCTGAGAGCTCTGCACACCGCTCAGGACGAGGGTGCCGAAGCCCTGCTCGGCCGGGTAGCACACGTACCCGACGCCCTCGCCGTCGATGATCAGGTCGTCACCGTCACCTCGCTCCCAGTAGTAGGTGTTGACCCCGCCGTGGCCGTAGAGCACGTCCGCCCCCGCACCACCACGGAACTCGTCCGGGACCGCGCGGTCGAAGCCGTGGATCTCCTCGGCGCGCTCGGTGCCGACGGTCGCGAGCCGCTGCAGGTCGTCCGTGCCCCACACGGTGCCGTCCGCCAGCCACACCTGCTCGACGGACGACACGTCACCGCCGCGCGCCAGCGTGACGCTGCCGCCGTCTCCGACGCCCGGCGCCGACTCGGCGATCACGACCTGGATCGTGTCCCACGCATCGGACCGGACGGTGACCTGCTCCGGCAGCACCCCGTCCAGCAGCAGCCGGTCCAGGCCGCCCGTGTCGGCGAAGGTGTCGTGCCCGCTGCCGTGCCGCCACACGTAGACGTCGTCGCCGGACGAACCGGTCAGCCAGTCGTCGCCGGCACCGCCGTCGAACAGGTCCGCCCCACCCCGACCGGTGATCACCTCGGCGCGGTCGGAGCCGAGCAGGATGTCGGAGCCCGTCGTCCCCGTCAGCGACCTGTCGCTCGGCGAGGTCGGAGCGGACAGGGCGGCGCCGTCGAGCAGGAGCTGCAGCATGGTCGCCTGGGCCTCGGTCCCGCCCACCGCCCGCAGCATGGCCGGCAGCGACGAGGAGAGCGGGCCGCCGTCCGGTGCGGTCAGGTGGAACTGCTCGAACAGGGTGCGGGTCTCGATCACCTGCTGGACCCCGGCGGCACCGGCACCCAGGTTCGCGATCAGGTGGGTGACGGCGTCCGACGGGACCGGCAGGATCCGGTCGATCGTGTCGCTGTAGACGAAGACCGTCAGGTCGGCGAGCGGGTGCCGGTCGGCGGCGGTCGTGTCACCGGTCAGCAGAGCGGCGGACAGCGGCAGCTGCACGGCGAGCTTGCTGACGAACGATGCCATCACCGTCTGGTAGTACCGCTCCACGCCGGTGCCCTGCGCGACGGTGCTGGGCGACGCCGCCGGGACGCCCGGCAGCCATGCGTGACCGTTCACCGCTTCCAGGAACGCCAGGTGCTGCGCGTCGACCTGGGTGCCGCGGGAACCGGCGACGACGTCGTCGGTGCCGGCCCAGGTGAGCACGAACCGTTCCAGGGCCGACCGGATCTCCGCCGGGGTGGCGGTCAGCGACTCGAGCACCAGGTCCGTCAGCGCCACGTGGAGGCCGGGGTCCTGCGAGACCGCGGTGCGCAGGTCGGGCACGGTGCCGTACCCGGCGAGCCGCGGCAGGGACGTCGAGCCGGTGCTGTCGGCGGTCCCCGTGGTGCGAGCGGTGGTGCGCATCTGGTCGGTGGCGAACCAGACCTCGTCCACGTCCGCGACGGTCCCGTCCGTGCGGGTGAGCGTGCCGCGCAGGCTGGTCCAGGTCCCGTCGGTCCACTCGCTGACCTGGCGGGCGGCCAGATCGATGCCGGACACGCCGAGCTCGGCGAGCGTGCTGACCTCGTCCGCGTCGGTCAGACCGTCGCCGTTCCGGTCCCGCCACAGCCGCAGCGTGTCGAACGCCTCGTCGGCGGCGTCGATCCGGCCGTCACCGTTGCTGTCCAGCTCGCGCAGCTCGGTGAAGCCGTCGAGGTCCTGGCTCCCGAACAGCTCGGACACGTCGTCGATCGTCCCGTTGCCGTCCAGGTCCCGCGCCAGCAGCGCGTCGTCGGGGCCGACCCAGGCGGTGCGTTCGGCCAGTCCGTCACCGTTGAGATCGAACTGCGCGGTCGACTCGGCGAGGGAGATCAGCTCGACGCCGTCGCCGTCCAGGTCCACCACCAACGGGTCGAAGAGCCCCGGGGGCCGGTCGAAGGCCGAGCTCGGGTCGAGCCACTCGGGCAGCCCGTCGGCGTCGTCCAGACCGAGCAGCGCGGCCACCCAGTCGCTCAGGCCCCGCAGCAGCCCGTCGAACGTCTCGCCGAAGATGATCGATCCGGCGGACCCGCCCGCCAGCGCGAGGATGAACGCGGCCGCGCCGACCGGTCCGGTGCCCAGCAGCAGCGCGGCCATGCCGAGGGCCGCCATCGATCCGACGATCCCGGCGGCCGCGCCCGCGGACCAGGACCGCACGGCCGCGGCGGCGCCCGCGTAGTCACCGTCCGACATCCGGTCCGCCACCCGGGCGGCGAGCATGCTGTAGTCGATCAGGTCGCCGAGCACGCCGATGCCGTGCAGCACCGCCGCCGATCCGAGCAGGCTGCCGGCGTTCGTCAGGGCGTGGCTGCCGGCGACCGCCTGGCTGAGCGTGACCTCGGGGTGCTGCTGACCCGAGGCGATGTACACGTTGCGGACGAAGTCGTCCACGCCGGCGCCGGTCAGCGCGGACCCGGTCAGCCCGCCGGTGCCCGGCGACGACCCGGCGGCACGGGTGGAGGTGATCGCCTCGACCACCGAGGTCCGGATGCCGTTCACCCGGTCGATCAACGGGTTGCGCAGCGCCTCGTCGAGCATCGCGCTCGTGAGGGCGTTGCTGCCCAGCGTGTCGGTCGTGACGAAGCCCAGGTCGCCCGCGTGGCTGCGCACGATCTGGGAGTCCACCGCGTCGAGCACTCCCGCCGCGGCCGTCGACCCGGTGCGGCGGTACCCCAGGAACTCCAGCGCCTCGGGGCTGTCGGCCGAGCCGAACACCCGCTCGAGCGCGGACCGGTACTGCGCGGAGGCGACCAGCCGTCCCACGGTGGTGTCACCGACCGTGACCACCCTGCCCGCGTCGGCCGCCGCGGCCGCGTCCAGCAGGTGCACCGTGCCGTCCGGGTCGACGGTGTACGTGCGCTCGCCCAGCGTGACCGTCCGACTGTCCGGGTCGACCTCCAGCCCGGTGGACGTGCGGCCGGCCAGGTCCCGGAGGTCGTCGGCGGTGACGGTCTCGCCCAGCGCCGCGAGCTCCGCCAGCGCCTCGCCGAGCGTCAGCCCGCTCGGGGGCGGGGTGTCCAGCGCCACCCCGACCGCGGCCAGCCCGGCGTGCGGCGTGGTGAAGGTCAGCCCCGGATACTCCACATGACCGCTGGACCCCGGTGCGGGGACGCCGGCCAGCAGCAGCTCGCCGTCGGCGTCCATCCCGCCCAGCGCACGGATCAGCGCATCGCTGCTCGGTTTGACGTGGTCCTCGACCAGCGCCTCGCTCGCCGCGGCCAGCGCCTCGGCCGCCGTCGCCCCCGAGTCGAGGGCGTGCTGCCGATAGACGTCGTAGGCCTGCGCGAGGCTCTGCCGGGACACGCCGTTGATCGTCTCGACCCGCTCGTTCGCCAGCAGGGCGGGCAGCTCGACGGACCCGAACACGTTCTCCGGCAGCGCGCCGTCCGGCAGCACCACGACCACGGCCCCGGAGACGGAGTCGGCGTAGCGCTGCGAGGCCGCTCCCCAGGCGGCGTCGTTGAACGCCTTGGCGGTCTCGTTCTCCCAGTTGAACTGCACGCCCGGATTGAGGAACTCGTACACGGCTGCGAATCGCGAGCTGGTGATGAACTCGGCGAACGGGGATTCGTTGATGATGGCGAGCTGTTCGCCGGTTGCCCGGTACAGGGAGTTCGCCGTCAGGTTGGCGTTGTAGGGCGCTCGGCCCGAGTAGAACAAAGATCCGGGAGCGTCGGTGGCGCCGCTGGTGTCCAGGCGGGCGAGCAGGTCCTGCAGATCGTCGCCGGTCAGTGCCGTCGCAGACCCGGTCTCTATGGCGGCGAGGCGGTCCCTCAGCCAGGTGAATGCCTCGGCGGCGGAGCAACCGGGTGCGGGCAGGTCGTCGATCATCGGTCGTCACCTCCGGTGCCCGGGGCGGGCATGGGCACGAAGACGCGCCGCAGGAGGTCCCAGCGTTCGGTGCGAGCGGGGTAGCCGAGGTCGGCGAGGGTGAGGTAGCTGGCGTGAGTGAGGTCATGCTGGTACGAGTCGGGGTCGGCGATGCGAACGTGGTCGACGACCCTGCTGCGCATGTGGGACTCGTAGACCAGGGCGGCTTCGACCGCGGTGCGCAGCGCGAGGTCGTGCTCCTGCTGGGTGGGGAAGATGTAGTCGTGCTTGATGTGGGCGACGCTGGCGTACGGGGTCGTACCGAGGCTGCGCAGGTCGAGCAGCGAGATCCGTGTCGGTCCGCCCTCGGGTGCGTGCTCCAGGGGGATGGACGTCTTGCGGTACTCGACGGCCATCGTGCGCGCGCGCCAACGGAAGAGGTAGACGCCGCCGTCCACCCCATAGCCCAGCCCGACGGACTGAGTCAGGCGAGTGCCGGTCTCGACGTCCTCGACGAAGGTGTCGCTCAGGGCTTTGCCGTCGTCGAACAGCCGGCTGATCTCCGGGAAGTCGGTAGTCGGCGGCAGCCCGTGGCCCGGGGCGCGGAACTCGAACACGTGGGTGCCTCCTGCGGTGGTCGTGCGTCGGGTGCTGGGTGGTGCGGTGCTGTCTCGGGGGACGCTAACAACCCCGCAGGGCGTGGCCGGCACAACATGTGGGTTTCCGCACAGGCACGTCACAGACCGTTCCGTCGGCGGTGCAGCCGGGGGTGGGCAGCGGGTCGGTCATCGTGCGTCACCGCCTGCACGGCGCGCGGCCACGCGTGCGAGCGTGGCGGGCACGGGGTCCCAGAGTTCGGTGCGGGGTGGGTAGCCGAAGTCGGTGAGGGTCAGGTACGTGGCCTGGGGGAGGTTGTGGTCGTGGGAGTCGGGGTCGGCGATGCGGATCTCGTCGACGACGCGGCTGCGCATGTGAGTCTCGTAGACCAGGGCGGCCTCGATGGCGGTGCGCAGCGCGAGGTCGTGCTCCTGCTGGGTGGGAAAGACGTGGTCGTGCTTGATGTGGGCGACGCTGGCGTACGGGGTCGTGCCGAGGCTGCGCAGGTCGTGGTACTCGGTGCGGTGCGGTCCGCTCGTGGGGTCACACCAGGCGTGGTGCTCGACGGCCATCGTGCGTCCGTGCCAGCGGAACAGGTAGACGCCGCCGTTCATCCCGTAGCCGAGGCCGACGGACTGGGTCAGCCGGGTCCCGGTCTCGGGATCCTCCACGTACGTGGCGCTGAGGGCGTCGCCGCCGTCGAACAGTCGGGAGACGTCGTCCCAATCGGTGTCGACGGGCAGCCCGTGGCCCGGGGCGCGGAACTCGAACACGTGGGTGCCTCCTCGGCGCCGGCGGACCGCGCCGCCGATCGGGCGCGACCGGCGGTCCCGCGGGACGCTAGCAACGTCCAGGCGGGGTGCCCGCGCGTTCTGCGTGGAACCACGCACGCCGGCCGCTCGGCGTCCCCGGGGGCGGCCGTGACCGGGCCCGTCCGCCGCGTGACACGACCGTCATCCGGGCCCTCTACCCTTGCCCCCATGACGACAGCGGAGGCCGCCCCCGGCCAGCAGGTGCCCGACGACCGCGAGATCCTGGGCTGGGACCGGTTCGGCGAGGCGTCCCGGGAGCTGGCGCGCTCGGTGGTGGCCTCCGGCTTCGAGCCGGACGTCGTGGTGGCGGTGGCCCGGGGCGGTCTGCTGCCGGCCGGCGCGCTGGCCTACGCGCTCGGGCTGAAGGCCTGCGGCACGCTGAACGTCGAGTTCTACACCGGCATCGACACCCGGCTGCCGGACCCGGTGCTGCTGCCGCCGCTGCTGGACACCGCGGCGCTGGCCGGCCGGCGCGCGCTGGTGGTGGACGACGTCGCGGACACCGGCGAGACCCTGGCGCTGGTGCAGCGGATCGTGTCCGAGCACTGCGCCGAGGCCCGCACCGCGGTGCTCTACGCCAAGCCGCACTCCATCGTCGACCCGGACTTCGTCTGGAAGCGCACCGCGCAGTGGATCACCTTCCCGTGGTCCGCCGAGCCGCCGGTCACCTCCTGACCGCGGCGCCTCTACACTGGTGCGCACAGGCACCGATCCGGCCATCACCGGGGAGCCTCCGGAAGAACGGCCCGCCCCTCGGGGCACGGCCCGGTAGAACCGGACGGGCAGGCCCGTCACAGCCGTCAGCGAGTGGTCGCACGCCACCGGGGCCCGCCCCGGGGACGGCGCGGCAAGCGAGGTGGTACCGCGGTGCCCGGGTCCCGACCCGGTGCGTCGTCCTCGTGGGTCCGCCGCACACGCGCCCCGATCGCCGGTCGGGGCGCCGACCACAGGAGAGCGCCGTCGTGGCCTATCCGCTGCACCGCACCAGCCCGAGCACGTCCGAGGCCGCCCCCGGCGCGTCCTTCGGCCTGCCCGCGTCCCCCGACCTGCCCGCCCTGGAACGGGACGTGCTGGCCTACTGGGACGCCGACGGCACCTTCCAGGCGTCCATCGACGCGCGCCCGGCGGGCGAGGACGGCGCGAACGAGTTCGTGTTCTACGACGGCCCGCCGTTCGCGAACGGCCTGCCGCACTACGGGCACCTGCTGACCGGCTACGCCAAGGACATCGTCGGCCGGTACCAGACGCAGCGCGGCCGTCGGGTGGAGCGCCGGTTCGGCTGGGACACCCACGGCCTGCCGGCCGAGCTCGAGGCGGAGCGGATCCTGGGCATCACGGACAAGTCGCAGATCGACGAGATGGGCATCAAGGCGTTCAACGACGCCTGCCGGTCCTCGGTGCTGCGGTACACCGACGAGTGGCAGGTGTACGTCACCCGCCAGGCCCGCTGGGTGGACTTCGACCACGACTACAAGACGCTGGACCCGACGTTCATGGAGTCGGTGGTCTGGGCGTTCAAGCAGCTGTACGACAAGGGCTGGGCGTACGAGGGCTACCGCGTGCTGCCGTACTGCTGGCACGACCAGACGCCGCTGTCGAACCACGAGCTCAAGATGGACGACGACGTCTACTCCGACGTGCAGGACCAGACCGTCACGGTGACCTTCCCGCTGGTGGGGGAGCGCGCCGAGCAGCTCGGCCTGACCGGGGTGTCGGCGCTGGCGTGGACGACCACGCCGTGGACGCTGCCGACCAACGCGGCGCTGGCGGTCGGGCCGGCGGTGGAGTACGTCGTGCTGCCCGCCGGGCCGGACGGCACCGGCACCACCGCGGGCGCGTTCCTGCTGGCGCGCGCGCTGCTGGGCGGCTACGCCAAGGACCTGGGCTACGCCTCGGCGGACGACGCGCTGGCTGCGGTGACCCGCACGCTGGCCGGCGCGGAGCTGGCCGGCGTGCAGTACACCCCGCTGTTCGACTACCTGGCCGACCAGCCGGGCATGGCCTCCCGCGGCTTCCGGGTGCTGCTGGCCGACTACGTCACCACCGAGGACGGCACCGGCGTCGTGCACCAGGCGCCCGCGTACGGCGAGGTGGACCAGGAGACCTGCGAGGCCGCCGGCATCCCGACCGTGCTCAGCGTGGACGAGGGCGGCCGGTTCACCGCCCTGGTGCCGGACTTCGCGGGCCTGCAGGTGTTCGAGGCGAACAAGCCGATCACCCAGCGGCTGCGCGCGGACGGCCGGCTGGCCCGCCAGGCGTCCTACGTGCACTCGTACCCGCACTGCTGGCGGTGCCGCAAGCCGCTGATCTACAAGGCCGTCTCCTCCTGGTTCGTCCGGGTGACCGCGTTCCGGGACCGGATGGTCGAGCTGAACCAGGAGATCTCCTGGGTGCCGGAGCACATCAAGGACGGCCAGTTCGGCAACTGGCTGGCGAACGCCCGTGACTGGTCGGTGTCGCGCAACCGGTACTGGGGCACCCCGATCCCGGTCTGGGTGTCCGACGACCCGGCCCACCCGCGGGTCGACGTGTACGGCTCGTTCGCCGAGCTCGAGGCCGACTTCGGTCGCGTCCCGACCAACGACGCCGGGCAGCCGGACCTGCACCGGCCGTTCATCGACGAGCTGACCCGGCCGAACCCGGACGACCCGACGGGCGCCAGCACCATGCGGCGGATCCCGGACGTGCTGGACGTGTGGTTCGACTCCGGGTCGATGCCGTACGCCCAGGTGCACTACCCGTTCGAGAACACCGACTGGTTCGAGAACCACTACCCGGGCGACTTCATCACCGAGTACATCGGCCAGACCCGCGGCTGGTTCTACCTGCTGCACGTGCTGGCGACCGCGCTGTTCGACCGGCCCGCGTTCCGGACCAGCGTGTCGCACGGCATCGTGCTCGGCTCCGACGGCCGCAAGATGAGCAAGTCGCTGCGCAACTACCCGGACGTCACCGAGGTGTTCGACCGGGACGGCTCGGACGCGATGCGCTGGTTCCTGATGGCCTCGCCGATCCTGCGCGGCGGGAACCTGGTGGTGACCGAGGACGGGATCCGCTCCGAGGTGCGCCAGGTGCTGCTGCCGCTGTGGAGCACCTGGTACTTCTTCGCGCTGTACGCCAACGCGGCGGACGGCGGGGCGGGCCTGGACGCCCGCCGGGTCGAGGCCACCACCCCGCTGGGCACGATGGACCGCTACGTGCTGGCCCGCACCCGCCGGCTGGTGCAGGAGGTCACCGCGCAGCTGGACGCGTACGACGTGCCGGGCGCCTGCGAGACGGTGCGGGTGCACCTGGACCTGCTGACCAACTGGTACGTGCGCACCCAGCGCCAGCGGTTCTGGGACGAGGACCGCACGGCCTTCGACACGCTGTGGACGGCGCTGGAGACCCTGACCCGGGTGATGGCCCCGCTGGCCCCGCTGCTGACCGAGGAGGTCTGGCGCGGCCTGACCGGCGAGCGCTCGGTGCACCTGACCGACTGGCCGGTGCTGGGCGAGGGCGGGGCGGACGGCAGCGCCGACGATCAGGCGCTGGCGGCCGACGACGACATGGTCGCCGCGGTCGACGGGGTCCGGGAGGCCGTCTCGGCGGCCCTCGGGCTGCGCAAGGCGCACGCCCTGCGGGTGCGTCAGCCGCTGCGCGAGCTGCGGATCGCGGTGGCCGACCCCGAGGCGCTGCGCCCGTTCGTCGGTCTGCTGGCCGCCGAGCTCAACGTCAAGGGCGTCACGCTCACCACGGTCGCCGACGCCGCGGCGTCCGGGGTCGCGGTGCGGCAGAACCTCGCGGTGAACGCCCGGGCCGCCGGTCCGCGCCTCGGCCGCGGGGTGCAGGTCGCCATCCGGGCCGCCAAGGCGGGGGACTGGTCCCTCGACGCGGACGGCCGGGTGGTGGTGCGCACGCCGGAGGGCGACGTGCCGCTGCTGGAGCCGGAGTACGAGCTGGTGACGACTGTCGAGGTCGCCGCGGCCGAGGTGGGCGCAGGTGCGACGGGCGGGGCCGACGGCCCGGCGGTCGCCGCCGGGGTGCTGCCCTCGGGCGGCTTCGTGGTGCTGGACCTGGCGCTGGACGACGCGCTGCGCGCCGAGGGCTACGCCCGGGACGTGGTGCGCGCCGTGCAGGACGCCCGCAAGGCCGCCGGCCTGGACGTCACCGACCGGATCCGCCTCACGCTGACCGTGGCGGCGGCCGACGAGGCCGCGGTCCGCACCCATGAGCAGTTCATCGCGTCCGAGACGCTGGCCACCGAGGTCGACGTCCGGACGGTCGAGCAGGCGGGGACGCTGGACGTCGCCGTGGAGAGGACGGGCGCGTGAACGACGACCGGCACGACGCGAACGAGCACGAGCACGACCGCGAGCACGAGGGTCGGGAGGAGCGCGAGGACCGCCTGGACCGGGAGCGGGACGAGCGGGCGGAGCGCGAGGAGCAGGACGACCGCGACACCCCGGTCGACCACGACGGCGTCCGCACCGGCAGCGCCGCCGAGCCCCGTGCCACGGCGGCCAGCGGTGCCGACCATCTGCGGGACCAGGCCGCCCGGGCGTCCCGCCGCGCGGCCGACGAGGTGTACGCGGGCATCCTGGAGCGCGCCCCCGAGCACGACATCGACCCCACGCTGGAGCGCGTCCGGGCGGTGTGCGAGCTGCTGGGCGACCCGCAGAAGGCCTACCGGGTCGTGCACATCACCGGCACGAACGGCAAGACCTCCACGGCCCGGATGACCGAGCGGCTGATCCGGGAGCACGGCCTGCGCACCGGGCGGTTCACCAGCCCGCACCTGACCCGGGTCACCGAGCGGATCGCGATCGACGGCGAGCCGATCAGCGACGCGGACTTCGTGGCCGTGTGGCAGGACGTCGCCCCGTACGTGCACATGATCGACACCCGCGAGCAGGCGCAGGGCCGTCCGCGTCTGAGCTTCTTCGAGGTGTTCACCGTGATGGCGTTCGCCGCGTTCGCGGACGCCCCGGTGGACGTCGCGGTGATCGAGGTCGGGCTCGGCGGCCGGTGGGACGCGACCAACGTCGCCGACGGCGAGGTCGCGGTCATCACCCCGGTCGCGCACGACCACGAGCGCTGGCTCGGGCACACGCTGGTGGAGATCGCCGGGGAGAAGGCCGGCATCGTCAAGGACGGCGCCACCCTGGTGCTGTCCCGCCAGCACGAGGACGCCGAGGGCGTGATCCTGCACGCCGCGGCGGCTCGCGGCGCCCGGGTGGTGCGCGAGGGCGTGGACATCGACGTGGTCGAGCGGCGGGTGGCGGTCGGAGGTCAGCTGCTCACCCTGCGCGGCACCGGTGGCGTCTACACCGACGTCTTCCTGCCGCTGCACGGCGAGCACCAGGCGCACAACGCGCTGGCGGCGCTCGCGGCCGTCGAGGCGCTGATCGCCGGCGGCGGGGCGCTGTCCGGCAGCGTGGTGGAGATGGCGTTCGCGGACGTCGACTCCCCGGGCCGCCTGGAGCTGGTGCGGTCCAGCCCGACCGTGCTGGTGGACGGGGCGCACAACCCGGCCGGCATCGAGGCGCTCACCGTGGCCGTGGAGGAGGCGTTCGCCTTCCAGCGGGTCGTCGCGGTGGTCGGGGTGATGGCGGACAAGGACGCGGAGAACATCCTCGCGGGCCTGGAACCGACCGTCGCCGAGATCGTGGTGACCCGCGCGTCCACCTCCCGGTCGATGGAGGTCGACGACCTCGCGCAGATCGCGGTGGACGTGTTCGGCGAGGACCGGGTGCACGTGCGCGAGCGACTGGACGACGCCGTCACCCTCGCCAGCGACCTGGCCGAGGCGGAGGTCGAGCGCGGTGCCGCGGTGCTGGTGACGGGGTCGATCTTCCTGGTCGCCGAGGCCCGCACCCTGTTCGGCCGCCCGTAGCGGTGTCCCCGCACGTCGAGAGGTGATTCTCCCCTTGACGTGCGGGGGTGGCCGGGCGAGTGTGTGCATGTCGCGGCAACGGGGCCGTGGTCGAGAAGCCTGGAAGGGGCAGTCGACGTGAAGAAGCTCATCAACGACCCGCAGTCCGTCGTCGCCGAGTCGGTGGAGGGCTTCGGGCTCGCGCACGCCGACCTGGTCACCGTGCACACCGACCCGCTGTTCGTCGCCCGGCTCGGCGGCGCCGTCAGCGGCAAGGTCGGCCTGGTCTCCGGCGGCGGGAGCGGCCACGAACCGCTGCACGCCGGCTTCGTCGGGGAGGGGATGCTCGACGCCGCGGTGCCCGGCGCCATGTTCACCTCGCCGACCCCGGACCAGATCGCCCCCGCGTTCAGCGCCGCCGACGGCGGGGCCGGCGTGCTGGCGATCGTGAAGAACTACACCGGCGACGTGCTGAACTTCGAGACCGCCGCCGAGCTCGCCGACGCCGAGGACGTCACGGTGCGCACCGTGATCGTGAACGACGACGTGGCCGTGGAGGACTCGCTGTACACCGCGGGCCGTCGCGGCGTGGCCGGCACGGTCGCCGTGGAGAAGATCGCCGGGGCCGCCGCCGCGCGCGGGGACGACCTGGACGCGGTGGTCGCCGTCGCTCAGAAGGTGATCGCCAACGTGCGGTCCATGGGTGTCGCGCTGACCGCGTGCACCGTCCCGCACGCCGGGAAGCCCTCGTTCGACCTGCCGGACGACGAGATCGAGATCGGCATCGGCATCCACGGCGAGCCCGGTCGTCGGCGCGTCCCGCTGGCCCCGGCCGACGAGATCACCCAGCTGCTGCTCGACCCGGTGGCCGACGACCTGGCCCTGACCTCGGGCGAGAGCGTGCTGCTGTTCGTGAACGGCATGGGTGGCACACCGGCCAGCGAGCTCTACGTCGTCTATCGTCAGGCGCGCAGGCTGCTCGAGGGCCGCGGGGTCGAGGTGACCCGGTCGCTCGTGGGCAACTATGTGACATCACTGGAGATGCAGGGCGCGTCCGTCACTGTCCTCCGGCTGGACGACGAGCTGACCGCTCTCTGGGACGCGCCGGTGCACACCGCCGCGTTGCACTGGTAGCGGACGCCCCGACCCGGCCGGTCGGACGCAGGGGGTGACGGACGGCGGCTCGGAGGCGGCTCGACGGTGCTCGAGATGGCTCGACGGGAGGCAGGACGAAGCATGGCGGGATCCCTGGGTGCAGCATGGGCGGTGGCCTGGACGCGACGGACGGCGGAGGTGGTCCTCGCTCAGCGCACGGAGCTGATCGAGCTCGACCGGCAGATCGGTGACGGCGACCACGGCGAGAACCTGGCCCGTGGCTTCACGGCGGTGCTCGCCAAGCTCGACGCCCTGGACGAGGAGCCGGCCGACGTCGGCGCGGTGCTCAAGCTCGTGGCGACCACGCTGATGTCGACGGTCGGTGGCGCCGCCGGGCCGCTGTACGGCACCGCGTACCTGCGGGCGGCCAAGGTGACCGCGGTGCCCCAGCTCGACAGCCAGGCCGTCGTGGCCATGCTGGAGGCCGCGCTGGAGGGCATCGTCGCCCGCGGCAAGGCCACCACCGGGGAGAAGACCATGGTGGACGCGTGGACCCCGGCGGTAGAGGCCGCCGTGGCCGCCGCCGACGTGGGCGCCTCGCCGGCCGGGGTGCTGGCCGCCGCGGCCGAGGCCGCCCGGGCCGGGGCCGTCGCCACCATCCCGCTGATCGCCACCAAGGGCCGGGCCTCGTACCTGGGGGAGCGGTCGATCGGCCACCAGGACCCGGGGGCGACCTCGTCGGCACTGATCCTGGACGCGGCCGCCGGCACGGCCGAGCAGGCCGGCGCATGACCGCCCCGGTGCGGGACGTCGCGCTCGTGCTCGTCTCGCACTCCCGCGACCTGGCCGCCGGTGCCCGCGAGCTGGCAGCGCAGATGGCGCCGGACGTGCTGCTGATCGCGGCCGGCGGCGACGGGTCCGGCGGGCTCGGCACCAGCTTCGACCTGGTCGAGCAGGCGGTCACCGAGGCGGCCGGGGACGGCCGGTCCGTGGTGGTGCTGACCGACCTGGGCTCCGCGGTGCTGACCACGGAGTCGGTGCTGGAGCTGCTGGACGAGGACGTGGCGTCCCGGGTGCGGGTGCCGGACGCGCCGTTCGTCGAGGCGGCGGTCGCGGCCTCGGTGGAGGCGGCCGGCGGCGGCGACCTGGACGCGGTCCTCGCGGCGGCGCTGCGTGCCGGGCAGGTGTTCGGCGGAGTGGACGACGCGGGGGGTGCCGGTGGCGCGGCCCCGGAGCCGGCGACCGCGCAGGCTGCGGTCCCGGCCCCGACGGACCCGACGGCCCCGACGGTCCTGACCGCCGAGGTGGTCGTCCGCAACCCGCTCGGCCTGCACGCCCGGCCCGCGGCCGTGCTGGCCCGGATGATGGCCGGCTTCGACGCCGCGGTGCAGGTGGACGGCGTGAACGCCGCCAGCGTGCTGGAGCTGATGAAGCTCGGCGCCACCCAGGGTCGCCGGCTGCAGATCTCCGCCACCGGCCCGCAGGCCCGGGTCGCCCTGGACGCGTTCACCGGTGCGGTCGAGGAGGGCTTCGGCGAGGTCTGAGGCCGGGGCCGGGGCGAGGTGTGACCGGCGTCGCACCCTGGTCGGCGGGTGCAAACTCTGCACGTCGTGCAAGAATGCATGACGTGCAAGAAGTTGACGAGACCCCCGGCCTGCGGGAGCGCAAGAAGCGCGCCCGGCTCGAGGCGCTCGTCGACGCCACCCACCGCCTGGCCGGCCGGCACGGCCTGGAGCACGTCACCGTCGAGGCGATCTGCGCCGAGGTCGGTGTCTCGGTGCGCACGTTCTTCAACTACTTCGAGACCAAAGACGACGCGGTGCTGGGCATGTCCCAGTGGCAGCTGGACACCGCCGCCTCGGACCTGTTCGCCGAGGGCGGTCCCACCGAGGACCTGATGGCCGACCTGCAGGTCCTGGTCGCCAGCATCCTGGACCACCCGCCGCTCGGCCCCGAGCGGATGGCCCGGGCCTTCGAGATCGCCAAGCGCCACCCCGAGCTGCTGATCCGCGCGTACGTGCAGCTGCAGAGCCACCACGACCAGGTCGCCGGCCTGGTGCGGCGCCGGCTCGGCCCGGACGTCGACGACGCCCTGGTGCACGCGGTCGGCGCGCTGATGATGGTCCTGGCGCACTCCACCTTCGTCCGCTGGGACGCCGCCGGCGCCCAGGGCGACGTGCGTGAGCACCTGCCCACCCTGGTCGCCGACCTCGGCACGCTGCTCGGCGCACCGCTGTTCGCGCCGGTGCCCGCGCCCCCCTCCGCACCCGCACCCGCACCCGCCGAGCCGGCCACCACCCGCTGACCACCCCGACTCCCGGACGGCCCCGCGCCGCCCGGCCAGCCGCACCGCGCGACCCGCCTCTGCGGGCCGCCCCCCGCCGACGACGGCCCCCCGCGCGACGCGACCCGTCGGACGGGCGGCCCGACACCGGTCACCGCACCAGACGAACGGACGAGGTACCCGTCATGGCGACCACCGCCCCCGCCCCCGACAAGCCCCTGGTGGTGCTGAACCAGCGCACCGTGTGGCTGATCTTCGGCGCCCTGCTCGCGAGCATGCTGCTGTCCTCGCTCGACCAATCGATCGTCGGCACCGCGATGCCCACGATCGTCGGCGAGCTGAACGGCGTCGAGCACCAGGGGTGGGTCGTGACCGCCTACATCCTGGCCATCGCGATCGTCATGCCGCTGTACGGCAAGTTCGGCGACCTGTGGGGCCGGCGCTGGCCGTTCCTGGTCGCCATCGCGCTGTTCACCGTGGCCTCGGCCGGGGCCGGGTTCGCGCAGTCCTTCATCGAGCTGGTGATCTGGCGTGGCATCCAGGGCCTCGGCGGCGGTGGCCTGATGATCCTGTCCCAGGCGATCATCGCGGACATCGTGCCCGCCAAGGAGCGCGGCAAGTACATGGGCCCGATGGGCGCCCTGTTCGGCATCGCGGCCGTGGCCGGCCCGCTGCTCGGCGGCCTGTTCACCGACCACGCCGACTGGCGCTGGTGCTTCTGGATCAACATCCCGATCGGTGTCGCGGCGTTCCTGGTCGCCTGGTTCACCCTCAAGCTGCCCACCCACCGGGCCGGTCGCAGGATCGACACCGCGGGCATCGTGCTGCTGACCCTGGGCACCTCGGCCCTGGTGCTGCTGACCTCGTGGACCTCGCTCACCGGCGAGTCCGGCTACGACTGGGGCGACGCCCGGCTGGTCGGCCTGCTGATCGCCACCGTGGTCGCGGTGATCGCGTTCATCCTGGTCGAGCAGCGCGCGCAGGAGCCGATCCTCCCGCTGCACCTGTTCCGCAACCCGACCTTCGCCATCGCCACCTCGGTCGGCCTGGTGATCGGCATGGGCATGTTCGCCTCGCTGGCC
>DASWPG010000017.1:0-20222 GCA_036404115.1 Cellulomonas sp. | reverse complement strand
GAAGGCGGACCCGCGCACCGGCCCCCAGGACGAGGCGCCCGCCGCGGACACCGAGATCGCCGACGGCGACACCAGGGCCTGACGCGCTGCACGACGGCGCGATGACAGCACACAGACCTACCGGCCGTGCGACTCGAGCAGCGGCGGGTGACCCTCAGGAGGAGCGTCCATGACGACATCGGCAGAGCAACCGACCGACCAGGCGGCCAAGGGGACCTCGCGCCTCGAGGAGGAGGGTGAGATCGCCGCGGACTACCTCGAGGAGCTGCTCGACATCGCCGACCTCGACGGCGACATCGACATCGACGTCGACCACGGGCGGGCCGCGGTCGAGATCGTGGCCGAGGAGGGCACCGAGCGGGCGCTGCGCCGGCTGGTGGGCACGGACGGCGAGGTGCTCGATGCGCTGCAGGAGCTGACGCGGCTCGCGGTCCAGGCCAAGACCGGTGACCGGAGCCGGCTGATGCTCGATGTGGCCGGGTTCCGTGCCGAGCGCCGTGCGGAGCTGGTCAAGGTGGCGGACGAGGCGATCGCGCGCGTGCGGGCGTCCGGGTCGGACGTGTCGCTCGATCCGATGAACCCGTTCGAGCGGAAGGTCGTGCACGACGCGGTCGCGGCGGCGGGACTGAGCTCGGACTCCGAGGGTGTGGAGCCGTCGCGGTTCGTGGTGATCCGTTCCGGGAGCTGATTCTCGGTTCGTCAGGAGCCAACGAGAGGTCGGTCCCGATCGGGACCGACCTCTCGTGTGTCCGGGGACGGGGTTCTCAGTGGCTCCTGACGAAGTGGTCGATCGGCGCTGGAGTGGCAGAAATTGGTCGAAAGGCGGAGTTCTGCCACGCACCGTTCGTTGCGGCGACCGAGGCCGGGGCGTGGGTCGACGGATCTGGCGGGGTGGATTCTGGTCGCGGCGAGCGGCGAGCGGCGAGCGGCGAGCGGCGAGCGGCGAGCGGGGAGCGGCAGACGTCGGCGCGGCGGCCAGACGCTGTGGACGCGGCACCACGCGTGACGATCGCAGGTCGTGTTCTGGCTGCCGGTGGTGAGGTGCTGGGCTGCCGGGAAGCCGGGCGCGGTGGAGTCCGCGTGCCGGGGCGTGATGTGCACCGGTGAGACAGGCCGTGGGAGACCTGGCGTGGCGCAGAGCGACCTCACGTCGTGCGGTGCGATCCGGCGTCGTGGGGCTGGAGGCGGCACGCCTGGGTCAGACGCGGCTGGGTGAGACGCGGCTGGGTGAGACGCGGCATGGCATGGTGCGGTCGGCTGTTCGGGCGGTCTCGACGAGTGTGCACGGCGAGGGGCGGTTCTGGTTTCACGTGGAACGTCGAGTCCTGCAGTCGGCTCGGGTCGCAGGATCGGTGATGAAGCCGGAGCAGCATCAGACGCAGGGAGGGGGCACGTCCGAGTGGGTCGGGAACGGGCTAGGTCGAGCTCCGGTTCGACTGGCACGAGAGCGCCCGGAGGACCTTCGGAGAGGCCGGAATGTTCGTGCCAGACCTTGAGTCGAAGGGGGGCTGGTCCGGCCCGGGGGGGGTGCATGGTGGCCGTGCACGATGCCGATCGCGCCCGTTTCACGTGAAACGACGAGCGGCGCTGCACGATTCCGAGCCGATCTGTCGTGTGCTTGACCGTGCCCAGGGGGAACGTCGGTGCGCGCGCAGGGGGCAAGCCAATGCTGGAGGCGAGTGCGAGTCGGTCACGGACATGAGGCGGTACAACGGACGCCAAACTGGTGTTCCTGCCAGGTAGGCGCGGGCGTCAGGTCGATACAAGCGGCAGACGGGTAGCAGCGACGGCAAGGCAGGTGCAAGCGCGGGTGCAGGCACCGGCCGGGACCGAGGGGTTGGCGCTGCCCGTGGCGCGGGCGTGGACAAGGCGCCGGGATGTCGGGTGCTGGCACGGTGGCGCGTGCGCGTGCGGTGCGGGCACCGTTCGCGAGCGTGCGTGCTGATCAGGGCGCGGCGGGTCCGCGCGTCCGCGTGAGCCCGGGATCGATGCTCGAACGAGGGTGACCCGCGGGCGTCGAACCTGGGGGTCGCCGATCGGGTCCGTCGTCGGCCCTGACGAGGGCCGATCTGGCGAGTGGCAGATCGGCGTGCTTCCGCGAACGAGACGGCGTAGGCGGGATCGAGCCGCCGGCGGTCGCGCGGAGCCTCCGGTGCGCAGCAGGAGAGGTGTGCGGCGTCGGCCGGTGGGGGGGGGTACGGAGAACGGCCGCCGGCGGAAGCGACCCGACGACGATGAGTGCTGGCTGGCGGCGTCGGGCCGTGAGCGGGGCTCGGAGGATCGCGAAGTGCAAGGTGGGGGAGGCCGGGCGCCCCCGAGCCAGAGCGAGATCCGCGACCACAGCAGGGGTTGGAGCCGGGCTCGTGCTCGGGAACGCGCCGTTCCACGTGAAACAGCGCCACTCCGTGCTTCTCGCCGGGTGCCGTGCGTGCAGCCACTCGCGGTACCGTAGACACTCAGCACCACCGGAATGCCGCGGGGTCTCGACCCGGCCGGACCGGCACCATCCACGATCACGAGCGGGGCCTCTGTGCGACCTGATCTGCACGCGCGTGGCGAGGCTGCGCCGGGGACCGGGCAGATCGACCCGCTGGACGGCGACCCGCGTCTGCCGGAGCTCTTCGGCGCCGGCTGGGCCGCGGTGTCGGAGTTCCACGGGATGCTTGCCGACGAGGGCGTGCTGCGCGGACTCGTCGGTCCTCGTGAGGTGGACCGGCTGTGGGAGCGCCACCTGGTGAACTCGGCCGCAGTCGTCCCGTTCCTGCCGGAGTCCGGCACGATCGTCGATGTCGGCAGCGGTGCCGGGCTGCCGGGAGTCGTGATCGCGGCCATGCGTCCGGCAGCCGAGGTCGTGCTCCTGGAACCGATGGAGCGACGGACGATCTGGCTCTCCGAGGTGGTGCAGCGGCTGGGACTGTCGAACGCGCGGGTCGTGCGAGGTCGTGCGGAGGACCAAGACCTTGCGGCCGACGCTGTGACGGCTCGTGCGGTGGCGGCGTTGGATCGGCTCTACGGCTGGACGCTGCCGCTGCTCGCGCGTGGCGGACGCCTGGTGGCTCTGAAGGGCGGCCGGGCGGCGGACGAAGTGCGCGAGGCCGCGGAGACCGGCGCTCGCCTCGGCGGGGGCGCGCCGGAGATTCGGGTCGCTCCGACGTTGCCGGGGCTGGAACCGACCTCCGTCGTGCTCGTGACCAAAGAACGTGACGTGCCGCGGGCGCTCTCGGCGTCTGTTCCACGTGAAACAGCTGCGCGTTCCACGCGCGCGACCAAGAAGGGGCGGCGTCGGTGACGACGAACTCGCAGGCAGCCGGATCGGGCGATCACGACGAGCTGCGCCGTGCTGCGCTGGTCGAGAGTCTGCCGAGCGCGGACGAGGACACCCCGCTGATGGCGGAGCTCCGCCTCGACGCGCGGCGCCGGATCGAGCTGCGGGGCCGCGCGTTCCCGCAACCGGTGCGAACCCGGGTGATCACGGTGGCGAACCAGAAGGGTGGCGTCGGCAAGACCACCACCACGGTGAACCTCGCCGCCGCCCTCGCGCAGTCCGGGCTGTCGGTGCTGGTGATCGACACCGACCCGCAGGGCAACGCCTCGACCGCGCTGGGGATCGACCACCACGCCGGCGTGACGTCGGTCTACGATGTCCTGGTCGACGGCGCGCCGCTGGACACCGCCGTGCAGCAGTGCCCGGACGTCCCGAACCTCTGGTGCGTGCCCGCGACGATCGACCTGTCCGGTGCCGAGATCGAGCTGGTCTCCCTGGTGGCGCGCGAGACCCGGCTGCGCAACGCCGTCGGCGCCTACCTGGACGGGCGCGCCGCGGCGGGCCTGCCGAGGATCGACTACGTCCTGGTGGACTGCCCGCCCAGCCTCGGGCTGCTCACGGTGAACGCGTTCGTCGTCGCGGACGAGGTGCTGATCCCGATCCAGTGCGAGTACTACGCGCTGGAGGGGCTCAGCCAGCTGCTGAAGTCGATCGAGCTGATCCAGGCGCACCTGAACAAGGGGCTGCACGTCTCGACCATCCTGCTGACGATGTACGACAGCCGGACCAACCTCGCCCAGCAGGTGGCACAGGAGGTGCGTGAGCACTTTCCGGCCCAGACGCTGCGCACGACCGTCCCGCGCTCGGTGCGCGTGTCGGAGGCGCCGTCCTACGGGCAGACGGTGCTGACGTACGATCCAGGCTCCAGCGGTGCGCTGGCCTACCTGGAGGCCGCGAAGGAGCTCGCGGAGCGTGGGGCCGAGGCCCCGGAGCAGGAGGAGAACCGGTGAGCGAGAAGCGCCGTGGACTGGGCCGTGGGCTGGGTGCCCTGATCCCGACCGGGCTGGAGCCGCGCCAGGGGGAGGGGACCCGTCCGGTGGACGTCTTCTTCCCCGACCGGTCGGCCGAGGTCGCCGCCGAGCAGGCCGGGAACGGCTCCGGCGGCATCGGTGCGCCGGGCAAGCCCCTGACCAGCAGGGATGTCGTCGATTCGACGGCCGACGGGTCGACCGGGACGGACGGCGATCCGTCGGAAGCCGCGTCGACGGTCGACGGCACAGGGTCGGACCAGGCACGACCGGCCGGGGTCACGAGCCCGGACGGGCTGGTCCCGGTGCCGGGTGCCACCTTCGCGGAGCTGCCCGTCGACCAGATCCGCCCCAACTCGCGCCAGCCGCGGACCGAGTTCGACCAGGACGCACTCGACGAGCTGGTCGCCTCGATCCAGGAGGTCGGTGTGCTCCAGCCGATCGTCGTGCGACCGGCGGAGGACGGCTTCGAGCTCATCATGGGCGAGCGTCGCTGGCGCGCCACCCAGGCCGCCGGACTGAGCACGATCCCCGCGATCATCCGGCAGACCGAGGACGCCGACCTGCTGCGCGACGCGCTGCTGGAGAACCTGCACCGCTCCCAGCTGAACCCGCTCGAAGAGGCAGCCGCCTACCAGCAGCTGCTGGACGACTTCGACTGCACCCACGACGAGCTCGCGAGCCGGATCCATCGCTCACGGCCGCAGATCTCGAACACGCTGCGCCTGCTCCGGCTGCCGCCGCTGGTGCAGCGTCGGGTGGCCGCGGGCGTGCTGTCGGCCGGTCACGCGCGCGCGCTGCTCGGCCTCAGCGACGGTGCGGCGATCGAGCGCCTGGCCCAGCGGATCGTCGCGGAGGGGCTCTCCGTCCGCGCGGTCGAGGAGATCGTGGCCCTCGGCGGTGAGGGGGGCGCCAAGCGGCAGACCCGCCGTCCGCGCGCCGGCCTGCGCAACGAGGCCCTGGACGACCTCGCGGGGCGGCTCTCCGACCGGTTCGAGACCCGGGTGAAGGTGGATCTGGGGCGCTCGCGCGGCAAGCTGACCGTGGAGTTCGCCTCGGTCCAGGACCTCAACCGGATCCTGGCCACGCTGGCACCCGAGGACCCCGGTCTGCTGCGCGGCTGAACCCGGCGGCGCGAGCGGGGTGCCGTCCGGTGGTGCGGCCGCCGTCGCCGCACGTCGGTGGCAGCCGTCTCCAGGCGCCGCGCCGTGCCGAGGGGGCGATGGCCCGTCGGCGGCGACCCGTCGTCAGGACGCGGCGAGGGCGTGCTCGACCAGGCGTCGGTAGAGCGCCGGCAGGTCGTACCCGCCCGCCTCGGCGGCCTGCGGGAACAGCGAGGTCTCGGTCATGCCGGGTGCGACGTTCACCTCGAGGAACCAGGGCTCGCCGTCGGCGTCGATGATCAGGTCGGTCCGGGACAGGTGCCGCAGGCCGAGCGCCTGGTGCGCCGCGACCGCGGTCTCGGCGGCACGGGCTGCCAGGTCGTCGGAGAGCCGCGCGGGGGCGAAGTACTCGGTGCGGCCGGGGTTGTAGCGGGCGTCGTAGTCGTACGGACCGTCGGTGACCACCTCGACACCGGGCAGTGCCACGGGCGAGCCGTCCAGCTCGACGACGCCCACGGCCACCTCGACCCCCTCGACCGCCCGTTCGATCAGCGCCGTGTCGCCGTACGCGAAGCAGGCCACCATCGCCCGCGGCAGGTCGTCCGGAGTGCGCACCAGGGTGACGCCCAGGGCCGAGCCGCCGCGGGACGGCTTCACCACGAGGGGCAGGCCGAGCCGGGTGATCACGGCGTCCATCACGCGCCCGGCACCGAGCTCGCGGAACAGGCTCTGCGGCAGTGTGACGAAGCCCGGGGTGGCGATGCCGGCGCGCGTGACGGTGGTCTTGGCGATCGGCTTGCTCCACGCGACCCGGCTGGCGCGCGGTCCGGTGCCGAGGCACGGCAGGCCGAGCATCTCGACGATGTCCCGCACGGAGCCGTCCTCGCCAGAGGCGCCGTGCAGCAGCGGCCACACCAGGTCGGGGCGGGCCTCGGTCAGGGCCGGGATCAGGTCGGCGTCCACGTCGTGCACCGTCACCTCGACGCCGGCGGTACGCAGCGCGTCGGCGACCCGGCGGCCGGACCGCAGCGACACGTCACGCTCGTGCGACAGCCCGCCGGCGAGGACGACGACGCGCGGGGTGGCGGGAACGGTGTCGTGCGGCACGGGGCCTCCGATGGCTCGGTTCGGGTCGTGGTGCGGAGCGGGCGAGGGGGACGGCGCCCGGCGGTCAGGCGAGGTCGGGCCCGGGGGACTGCACGTCGTCGCCGGCCCGGGCCCCGCCGGTGCCGAACAGCGACACCAGCTCGCTCTCGGCGGAGACGACGCCCGCGAGGCGGCGCACACCCTCTCGGATCCGCTCAGGGGTGGGGAAGCAGAACGAGAGCCGCACGTGGTCGGTGCCCTGACCGTCGAAGTAGAAGGCCGTGCCGGGCACGTAGGCCACCCGGGCGGTGACCGCGCGCGGCAGCATGGCCTTGGCGTCCAGGCCCTCCGGCAGTCGTACCCAGGTGTAGAAGCCGCCGTCCGGCACCGTCCAGCTGGCGTCCGGCAGGTGCTCGGCGAGCGCACCGACCATCGCGTCGCGGCGCTCGCGGTACAGCTCGCGGAACGACTTGATCTGGCTCTTCCAGTCGCACGTCGCCAGGTAGCCGCTGATCGCGAGCTGCGAGGCGTTGGACGGGCAGAGGATCGCCGACTCGCTGGCCAGCACCAGCTTCTCCCGGACGGCGTGCGGCGCGACCGCCCAGCCGACCCGGTAGCCCGGGGCGAAGGTCTTGGAGAACGAGCCCAGGTAGATCACGCCCTCGTCGTCCAGCGAGCGCATCGCGGGCAGGGGGTCCCCTTCGAAGCCGAGCAGCCCGTACGGGTTGTCCTCCAGCACGAGCACGTCGTGCCGGGCCGCGATCTCCAGGATGCGCGGTCGCCGCTCGGGGGAGAGCGTCACGCCGGCGGGGTTGTGGAAGTTGGGCACCGTGTACAGGAACTTGACCCGGCGGCCCTGCCGCTCCAGGTCGGTGAGGGTGGTCTCGAGAGCGTCCGGGATCAGGCCGTTCTCGTCCAGCGGGACGTGCACGACGTCCGCCTGGTAGGCGCGGAACACGCCGAGAGCGCCGACGTAGGACGGAGCCTCGGCCACCACGACGTCGCCCGGGTCGATGAACAGCCGCGTCACCAGGTCGAGCGCCTGCTGGGAGCCGGTGGTGACGACGACGTCGTCCGGGTGGGCGTGGATCCCCTCGAGCCGCATCACCTCGAGGATCTGCTCGCGCAGCGTCTCGTCGCCCTGGCCGGAGCCGTACTGCAGCGCGGTGGTGCCGCGGGTGGCGACGACACGCTGGGCGAGGTCGCCGAGCACGTCGAGCGGCAGCACGTCCAGGCACGGCATCCCGCCGGCCAGCGAGACGACCTCGGGCCGGTTGGCGACGGCGAAGAGCGCGCGGATCTCCGAGGCACGCATGCCATGGGTGCGGTCGGCGTAGGAGCCGAGCCAGCGGTCGAGCCGCGTGCCGGCGGCCGGGGTCGGGAGGGGGCCCGACAGCGGTTCGCCGGGACGCGGTTCGATGGTCATCCTCCGAGTGTCGCACGCCACGTCCGGACCGCCCCGTGGCGTCCACCGGGCGCGCCGTGCAGGTCCTGCGGAGATCCTCGGGGTCAGCGGGTCGCGACGTCCGCCAGGGCGGCGTCCAGCTCGACGGCGTACGCACGCTTCTCCCGCGCGCCGACCGTCGCCCGGACGAGCTCGCCGGCCGCGAAGACGTACAGCGTCGGGATCGAGACGATGCCGTAGCGTGCGGCGACGTCCGGGTTCCGGTCGGTGTCGAGGGCGACGAACCGCAGCCGACCGGCATACCCGTCCGCGAGCTCGGCCAGCACCGGCGCGATCATCCGGCACGGGGCGCACCAGGGAGCCCAGAAGTCCACCACCACCGGCAGCGGGGACCGCAGGACCTCCGCGTCGAAGGTCGCGTCCGTCACCGCCACCGGGGCCGTGGGCACGGCGGGATCAGCCCTGCGCGGCAGCCGCTGCCTCGGCCACCGGAGCGGCGTCGGCCAGCTCGGCCAGGTAGTGCTGGGCGTCCAGCGCCGCGGAGCAGCCGGAGCCGGCCGCGGTGATCGCCTGCCGGTAGGTGTGGTCGACCGCGTCGCCGCAGGCGAACACGCCCGGGACCCCGGTCCGGGTGGACCGGCCCTCCACCAGGATGTAGCCGTTGTCGTCCAGCTCGATCTGGCCGACCAGCAGGTCGGTGCGCGGCACGTGGCCGATAGCGACGAACAGCCCGCCGGCGCCCTGCTCACGGGTCTCGCCCGTGACGGTGTCGCGCAGCGTGACGCCGGCGACCTTGTCCTCGCCATGGATCGCGACGACCTCGCTGTTCCAGGCGAACGAGATCTTCGGGTCCGTGTGCGCGCGGTCGGCCATGATCTTCGAGGCCCGCAGCTCGTCCCGGCGGTGCACGATCGTGACGGTCTTGCCGAACCGGGTGAGGAAGGTCGCCTCCTCGACGGCGGAGTCGCCACCGCCGACCACCAGGATGTCCTGGTCCTTGAAGAAGAAGCCGTCGCAGGTGGCGCACCACGAGACGCCGCGGCCGGACAGCCGGCGCTCGTCCTCGATGCCGAGCTCGCGGTAGGCGGACCCGGTGGCCAGGATGACGGCGCGGGCCTGGACGGTCACGCCGCCACCGGTGACGATCGTCTTGATCGGGCCGGTGAGGTCGAGCTCGGTGGCGTCGTCCCACAGCACCTCGGCGCCGAACCGCTCGGCCTGCTTCTCCAGGTTGTCCATCAGGTCCGGGCCGAGGATGCCGTCCGGGAACCCGGGGAAGTTCTCCACGTCGGTGGTGTTCATCAGCGCGCCGCCGGCGGTCACGGACCCGGCGATCACGAACGGCGCGAGCCCGGCGCGGGCTGCGTAGATCGCGGCGGTGTACCCGGCAGGCCCAGAGCCGACGATGACGATGTCACGGACGGGGGAGTCGGTCACGATGGTTCCTCAGGTTCGGTGATGGAGCGGTGCGTCGGGAGAACAGATCGTAGGCGAGGTCTGTTCCACCGGCCGGGCGGCGTCAGGACACCGTGAGGCTGGAGATCTCGATCCGGTTCGCGCCGTCGGAGGTCTGGGACAGCGAGGTGAACCAGAGCACGATCGACTGCGTCTCGGTGGGCTGGGACAGCGTGAAGACGGTCTGGCCGTTCATCGCCCCGGAGGCGAGGACGTCGCCGGTGGTGGGGTTCGCCGCGTCCGTGGACCGGATCTCGACGTTGCCGCCGGAGCCGTTGACGTCCAGCGTGATCGACGTGACGGTGGCGGGCTCGGTCAGGGTGACGACCAGGCCGACCGCATCCTTGAACCCGGCGAAGTCCGACCGGTTGTAGGTGTGCGTGTACCAGGCGGTGGACGCGTCGCCGTCGGTCAGCCGGCCGACCAGCTCCTCGTGCTCGCCGTCGGCGTCGGACGGGTCGATCGTGCTGACGGCGGCGATCTGCGGGGCGACGGTCGCTGCCGCGCCGTCGTCCGTCGCGGTCTGGTCGTCCGTCGCGGTCGTCTGCGACGCCTGGGCGGTGGGTGTGACCACCGTGGCGGCACTGGCGGCGTCGTCGTCCGAGGACGAGGTCCAGGGGGCGAGCACGTTGGCCAGGGCCACGACCACGCCGACCACGACGGCCACGGCGACGACAGCCAGCACCCAGCGGGTCGGGTCGAACCGGCGCTGACCGGTGGAGCGTGCGGGCTGCTCGCCGACGAACGGGAGGTCCCACTCGGGCGTCGAGCCGGCGGCAGGCGCGGCGGCCGCCGCGGTGGGCTGTGCAGCGGTCGCGGCCGGCCGCACCGGTGGGGGCGTCGCGGCGGGGCGGGCCGCCGGGGGCGTGGCCGCGGGGGTGGCGGTATCGCCCGGCGGGATCGTCGGCGGGATGCTCGGCGGGACGGCCGCGGACCGGGTCGACGACCGCACCGGGGTCGTCGGCGAGGTGGTGGTGGCGGGCGGGAACGACGCCGGCGCCGGGGTGGCGGGAGGCGGTGTGCCGGGGCGGCGGGTGCCGGGACGGTCGTCCTGCTCGAAGGCCGACCGGACGGACTGCCGGGCCACGCCGGTTCCCTCGGCGGTCGCCTCGTGCTCGGGATGCTCCGCGCTCTCGCCGGTCCCGTCCGGGGCGGGGCTGCTGCTGCGCTGGGGGTCGTCGCTCATCGGGCTGCTTCCCGTCGGTGGTGCGGTGGTCGTCCCGGCGCTGCGGGAGACATCGGATGCCGGTGCCGGGTCGGCGGACCCGGGTGCGGTGGTGGGGTGCGGTTCCGGCGTGGCGTCGGGAGCGGGCTCCGGCGCGCTCGCGGCTCCGGTGCCGGCTGCCGGCGTGGCCGCGGTGCCGCGGTCCGCAGCGGGCAGGACCGGGAGGAACGTCGCGGGCACCGGTGCGGTGGTGGGTCCAGGCGTGGGCGTGGCCGCCGCAGCAGCGCCCGTCACCGCGCCGCCCAGCGTGGGCCAGCGCCCGACGTCCGCGGCCCGGTAGATCGCGTCGGCCCGGACCGCCCGCCACGGCTCCAGCTCGCGCACGAGCTCGCCGGGCGAGTGCGGGCCGTCGTCGTGCGGGCCGAGCGTGACGGTGCACAGGGTGTCCAGGTCGGCCGGCACCGCGTCGACCAGCTCGCCGGGCGGGACCGGACCGCTGTCCGTGGACGGGGCGATCGGCAGCCCCGGCTCGACGTCGCCCGCCGTCCGGGCACCGGCGTCGTCCATCCCGGCCGGCGCGGAGACCGACCCTCCTGCTCCGCCCGCCGCTGCCCGGCCCGATGCGGCGTCGCGCGCGGTCCACTCGGCGAAGGTCGGCACCGGGCCCTGCCGGGTGCCCTCGATCTCGGGCACCAGCGGCCAGCGGCCGGTCAGGGCGCCGTACAGCAGCCGGACCAGGCCGATCGTGTCTGCGCGGCTGGTGGCGTGCGCGCTGAGACCGGTGGCGCCCAGCAGCTCGCCGTCCACCGCGAGCCCGTCCAGCACGACGCGGCCGGCGGCGGTCACCCGCAGCGCCGAGGGGCGCAGGGCCAGGTGGTGCACGCCGCGGCGGCGGGCGATCTCGAGCGCGGCGGCGACCTCGCCGACCACGGCGCGCGCCTGGTCGGCAGGCAGCGGCGCGCGGGCGGTCAGCGCGGCCAGGGTGCGGCCCTCGACGGCCTCGGTGACCACGTAGCCGACCCCGTCGGTGCTGCCGACGTCCAGGATGCGGGCGAGCCGGGGGTCGACGACCAGGGCGGCACGCCGGGCGCCGTCGACGGCGGCGCCGGTCCGGGGCCCGGTCAGCAGGGTGACCGAGACCGGGCGGGCCAGGATGTGGTCGGTGGCGTCCCAGCGCTCGGCGCCGGGCAGGTCGGACGGCTGCGGCCGGTCCAGCCGGTACCGGCCGGCGATCGTGCTGCCGATGGTCCCGCTGCGAGGTGCGGGGTGGGCGTCACGGCGCGTGGCGTCGCCGGGGCGGTCCTCCACCAGGTCCTCCTCCGTCCGGTCGTCCGGCCGCCGCGGTGCGCCGGATCCGTCGTGCTGGTGCGGCCGTGCCGCGGTCGTCTCCGGCCGGTCGGCCTCCCGTCATGCTAGACGGGACAGCCCAGGACCGGTCGTTCTGCGTGGTGCAGGTCGCGTGCGTGACCCCGCGCCCGCTCCCCGCGGCTGCGTCCTGCGCCTGCCCGGTGCGCGAGACCGGTGCCGGCACCGTCGGCTCACCGGCGGAGCAGGCCGCGGAGCCGGCGCAGCACCGGGCCGAGGACCGTGTCGACCTCGTGCACCCGCAGCAGCGCCAGCCCGCCGACGTAGACCAGGCACATCACCACGGTGCCGACCACGCAGACCGCCAGGGCGGAGCCGAAGGTCTCCGAGCCGCCGAGCGCCAGGCGGACGCCCAGCCCGGCGGCCCCGGCGACCAGTCCCGCGACCAGGGTGCGCACGTGCAGCCGGAGCACGCGGCGCCCGTCCACCCCGTGCAGCCGACGCCGCACACCGACCAGGGCGACGATCGCGCCGACCCAGTAGGACAGCGCCATCGACGCGCAGGCCGCGGCCACCCAGGAGCCCGAGTCGAGCACCTGCCGCCCGAGCAGGGTCCCGCCGACCACGATCGCGGCCATCACCACCTGGATCGGGACCATCGAGCGGGCGTCCTCGTACGCGTAGTACACCCGCTGGCACAGCGACCAGACGCCGAACGGCACCAGACCGGACAGCAGCGCCACGATCGCGGTGGCGAGAGCCGCCAAGGAGGCGGAGGTGGAGTCGTGGAACAGCACCCGGCCGAGCGGTGCAGCGAGCACCGAGATGCCGACCGTGGCGAGCACCGTGAACAGCCCGACGGTGCGCATCCCCAGCGACAGGTCCGCGCGGACCCCCGCCGTGTCGTGGGCGGCCGCCCGGCCGGACAGCCGGGTGAACAGGGCGGTGGCCAGCGAGACCGTCACCAGCGAGTGCGGCAGCATGAAGATCAGGAACGCCCGGTCGTACACGGCGTTGCCGGCCTGGCCGCTGCCGACCGAGCTGGCCACCACGCTGACCGCCCACACGCCGACCTGGCCGACCAGCAGCCCGACGAACGTCCAGCTGGCGACGCGTCCGGCGGTGCCGAGCCCGGAGCCACGGATCCCCCAGCGTGGCCGGTACCGGAACCCGCTGCGGTACAGCGGCACCAGCAGCACCAGGGCCTGCACGACGATGCCGAGAGTGGCCGAGCCGCCGAGCAGCACGGTGCGCGCGGACGACCAGTCGTCGATCGAGCCGCTGCCCGGCCCGTAGAGGTGCACGAACAGCAGCAGGCCGCCGATGAAGACGATGTTGTTCACCACCGGCGCCCACATGTACGGCCCGAAGCTGCCCCGCGCGTTCAGCACCTGGCCGAGCAGCGAGTACACGCCGTAGAAGAACACCTGCGGCACGCACCACAGCGCGAGGGAGGTCGCGAGGTCGGTGACGCGCGGGTCGGAGAAGTCCGAGTACAGCCGGACCAGCAGCGGGGACGCCGCCGTCAGCACCAGGGTCAGCCCGGCCAGGAAGGTGACGCCGACCGTGAGCAGGCGGTCCACGTACACCTGGCCGTCGGCGCGGCGGTAGGCCCGGACCACCTGGGGCACCAGCACCGCGTTCAGCACCCCGCCCGCGACCAGCAGGTACAGGGTGTTCGGCAGCTTGTTCGCGACCGAGAACGCGTCCGCGGCGGATCCGACGATGCCGATCGCCCAGCCGAGGGTGACGGTGTTGAGCACGCCGAGCATCCGGGACGCCGCGGTGCCCGAGGCCATCACCAGCGAGGACCGGCCGAGAGCGACCGGGCGGGAGGCGGGGGCGCCGCCGGCGTCGGGGGCCGGGGTGGTCATCAGGTGTCCTGTCGCTCTGGGGGTGGGTCGGGGTCGTCGGGATCGGTCGGGCGCTGCTGGTCGTCGGCCGCTGCTGCGCCGGTCCCGGGCGCCGGCTCGTCGCCGTCCGGCGGCAGCACCTTGGCGCCGCGCCGGGTGGTCTGCCCGCGCCTGATCGTGCGCCAGATGCCGAACGTCAGACCGAGCGCCAGCAGCACGCCGACCAGGATCGCGCCGACGCTCTCGATCGTCGGGGCCACCCGAGCCGAGAACTCGACCGTCCCGGCCAGCACCCGGTTGTCCTCCGAGAGCAGGCTGACCTCGACGTCCACGTCGCAGTTCGCAGTCGCCTCGAGGGTCAGCGTCACGGTGGTCTCGCGGTTCGCCGCGACCGTGACCAGCGGGGAGCGGGCGGTCTCCAGGCAGCCCTTCTGCGGGCGCAGCTCGACCCTGACCGTCGCGTCCTGATCCAGGTCGTTCTTCACGGCGACGCTGATCTGGGCCGAGCTGGAGATCACGGTGAACTGCTCGTTCAGCAGCAGCGACAGGCCGGACTGGCGGGCGTTGGACTCGGCTATCGCGTCGGTCACCGCTGTGCTGCGCCCCTCGGGGTCGGAGCGCCAGGCCACCGACAGCGGGGACACCAGGTCGCCGGCGAGCCCGCTGAGCAGCGCGTCGGGGTCGTCGACCACGCTGGCGAAGGACGTCGCGCTGCTCCAGCTGTCCGCCAGCGCCTCCACCCAGTCGGGAGTGAGCTCGTTGCCGGACTGCTCGTTCTCCGGCAGCGCGGCCCGCTCGTCGGTGCTGTCGCCGGCCGTGCCGGCCGCCTGCGCGGCGAGCATCTCGGCGACGGAGGTGGCCTGCACCCACGGGGCCTCGCTCAGCGCCTGCAGCTGGGCCTGCGCCAGCTCCGTGGACGCCTCCCAGTCCCGCGGCACGGTGGCCAGCACGTAGGTGGTGGCCGCGTCGTCGGCGCGGGCGAGCACCGCCGTCTCCGCCAGCACCCACTGCGCGGCGGTCGCCGCGGTCAGGCCCTCCTGCACCGACGAGGGGTCGGTCAGCAGCGAGCTGAGGGTGTCGTCGGGCACCAGCGTGACCAGGTCGCCCGCGGAGGTCGAGACGGTGGCGACCGAGCTCGCGGTCGTGCTGCCGTCGGTCGGCATCGCGGAGCTGCCGGTCACCAGCGGGGCGCCGTCGCCGTCAGCGGCCGCGAGCGCGGCGGTGACCTGGTCCGGCACGTCGTCGGCGGACAGCAGCACCGGTTCGGCGTCGTCCCAGAGCGCGCTGCTCTCGGTGCTGCCGGTCGCGTCGGTCGCGAGCTCCAGCAGGCCGTCGGCGTCGCCGCCGTCGGTGCTGCCGGCATGGGCGATCGCCGCGAGGTCGGGGTCGGCCCAGGGCAGGCGCAGCACCTCGTGGTCGGCGGCGGACTGCTCCAGGTCGGACAGCCAGGACTGCGCGGAACGAGACCCGGTCGAGGCGCTCTCGACCAGGGCGGGGTCGATCGCCCAGGAGACCACCGAGTAGTCGGCGGTGGCCGCCAGCAGGCGGCTGAGCCGACCGTTGCTCGCGGTCGCCTCGGTGAGCGCGTCGTCGTCGGTGCTGGTGCCCTCGGTCGCGCCGGCTGTCGCGGTGGCGCTCGGCTCGGGGGTCGGACCGGTCTCGTCCTCGGACTGCTCGTCCTCCTCGGCCAGCGCGGTCGCGGCGGGATCGGTGGCGGGGCCCACCACCGGTGCGAGCACGCCGACCTGGGCGGTGGTGGGCTCGTCGTCCGAGGCCCAGACCAGGAAGGTCCGTTCGATCCCGACCCGCCGGCCGCCGTCGGCGACGTCCACGGTCACGCCGCGCGGTCCCCAGGCGTCGGCGGTCTGGGTCAGCCCGATCGCGTCCGGCTCCACCGTGATGACCACGGTGGTGCTGGCCCCGGGCTCCAGCGGGTCGTCCAGCCGGACGGTCGCGGCGACGTCACCGATCGGGCTGCTCGTGCCGCTGTCCGCCCAGCTCTGCAGCTGCTCGCTCGACGACAGCCGGTAGCGGTAGATCCGCAGCGACGCGCGCGGCGAGTCGATCGTGTCGGTGCCCTCGTTGGTCAGTGTGGCCGTGACGGTCAGCTCGTCCCCCGGCAGCAGCACCTGCGGGCTGATCGAGGTGACCGAGACCGAGACCGGCAGGCTATCGGTCGAGGTCGCCGTGGAGACGCCCGCCTCGGTGCTCGTGGTCGTGCTCGTGGCGGTCGTCGCGGGCTCGGCCGCCGCGGCGGTGCCGGACAGCGCGGTCACGGCCACGACCGTGGCGGCCGCGAGCATCGCCCGCAGCCGTCGAGTGCCGTGCGCGGTCCGCCGCTGCCTCATGCCTCGCCGACGAGCACCGCGTGCGCGGCCTCGGCCAGTCGTCGTTCGTTCGGGTAGGCCAGGCGGGCGGGCAGGTCCGACACCGGGACCCATGCCACGTCCTCCGCCTCGCCGTCCGGATCTCCCTCGACCGTGAGCTCACCACCCACCGCACCCAGCAGATAGTGGTGCACCACCTTGTGCACCCGTCGGTCGTCGCCGGTGAACCAGTAGTCGATCACGCCGAGCCGTCGCACGATCCGGCCCTGGATGCCGGTCTCCTCGGCGATCTCCCGCACGGCGGCCTGCTCCGGCGTCTCCTCGCCCTCGAGGTGTCCCTTCGGCAGGCACCACTCGAGCCGGCCCGCGCGGTTGCGGCGTGCGATCACCGCGGCGACGTGCGTACCGCCCTCCTGGCGGACCACCAGACCGCCCGCGGACGTCTCGTCCACGACCGGGAGCGGGACGGACCGGCCGCGGTGCGCACGTGGGTCGATGCGCAGCGCGTGACCGCCCGGCGGGGCAGGGACGCCCTCGGGTCGCAGGGCGCGCGCGGGCTCGGACATGCGGCCACTGTAACGACTCGGCTCGCGACGCCGACCGTGCTTGCGCCGCGCCGGGTGTGCCCGAGATGTGGAGGTCTGCTCCGATCGGCCGCCGAGAACCCCTCGCCGCGTGGATCTGGCAGGCTTGGGCGTCGTGCCGTCCGACGATCTTGCCCCCCACCCTGCCGATGCGGCCCGTGCCTCCCTGCCGGGAGCCGCGCGGGACGCCGGCGGCCCGGTCCCGACGGCCGAGCCCGAGGCGCTGGCCGCGCTGCGCCGCCGCGCGCTCGCCGTGCTGACCGGCCTGGCACCGGCCGCCCTGGAGCTCGGTGAGCTGTTCCGTGCCGCCGGCCACGAGCTCGCCCTGGTCGGCGGGCCGGTGCGCGACGCGTTCCTCGGCCGGGCGAGCGTCGACCTCGACTTCACCACCTCGGCCTCGCCGGACCAGACCCAGGCGATCCTCGCGGCGTGGGGTGACGCGCACTGGGACATCGGCCGGGCGTTCGGCACGATCGGCGCGCGCCGGCACGGCCGTCGTCCCGGCGGCGAGGACGTGGTCGTCGAGGTCACCACCTACCGGACCGACGCCTACGACCCGACGTCCCGCAAGCCGGAGGTGGTGTTCGGCGACACGCTGGAGGGCGACCTGTCCCGCCGGGACTTCACGGTGAACTCGATGGCGGTCCGGCTGCCCGAGCTCGTCTTCGTCGACCCGTTCGACGGGCTGCGCGACCTGGCGGCGGGGCTGCTGCGCACCCCGGTGGACCCCCGGCAGTCGTTCGACGACGACCCGCTGCGGATGATGCGGGCCGCCCGGTTCGCCGCCCAGCTCGGCTTCCGGGTGGACGACGCGGCGCTCGCGGCCGCCACCGACATGGCCGAGCGGGTGTCGATCGTGTCCGCCGAGCGGGTGCGGGACGAGCTGGTGAAGCTGCTGCTCTCCGCCGACCCCCGGGCCGGCCTGCGGGTGCTGGTCGACACCGGCCTCGCGCAGCAGGTGCTGCCCGAGCTGCCCGCGCTGCGCCTGGAGATCGACGAGCACCACCGGCACAAGGACGTCTACGAGCACTCGCTGACCGTGCTGGACAAGGCCATCGCCCTGGAGACCGGCCCGACCGGTGCGGTGCCGGGCCCGGACCTGGTGCTGCGGCTCGCGGCGCTGCTGCACGACATCGGCAAGCCGGCGACCCGGCGGTTCGAGTCCGGCGGCGGCGTCAGCTTCCACCACCACGAGATCGTCGGCGCCAAGCTGGTGTCCCGGCGGCTGAAGGCGCTGCACTTCGACAAGGCGACCGTGCAGGCGGTGTCCCGGCTCACCGAGCTGCACCTGCGGTTCCACGGGTACGGCGACGGCGCGTGGACCGACTCGGCGGTGCGGCGGTACGTCGTGGACGCCGGGCCGCTGCTGGAGCGGCTGCACCGGCTGACCCGCTCCGACTGCACCACCCGCAACCAGCGCAAGGCGCGCCGGCTGTCCGACGCGTACGACGAGCTCGAGGCACGGATCGCCCGGCTCCAGGACGAGGAGGAGCTGGCCGCGGTCCGGCCGGACCTGGACGGGACGCAGATCATGGCGGTCCTCGGGATCGGGCCGGGGCGCGAGGTCGGGGCGGCGTACCAGTTCCTGCTCGGGCTTCGGATGGAGCAGGGCCCGCTCGGGGAGGACGCCGCCCGCGAGGCGCTGCTCGCCTGGTGGTCCGCCCGCGGCACGGCCTGACGCGTGCCGCCGCACCCCGCTGCGCCGGCCGGGCCGGTCAGGCGGGGACGGTGGTGGGCTCGGTGGCGCGGGTGCGGTAGACGATCGCCGTCGCCAGGTAGGCCAGCGCGAGGAGCGTGAACACCCCGCGGGACCAGCCGGTGTCCGGCAGGGCGACCGCCGCCAGCGCGGCGGCACCGACGAACGCGGCGTTGTAGAGCACGTCGTACAGTGCGAACGCCCGACCGCGGAACTCGTCGGCGGTGTCCCGCTGCACGATCGTGTCGACCGCGATCTTGGCGCCCTGCGCCGCCAGGCCGAGCACCAGCGAACCGAGCAGCACCGCCGGTCGCGCCGGGGTGAGCGCCAGCAGGGCCTGCGTCCCGGCGGCCAGGAACAGGCAGGTGACGATCCAGCCCTGCGCGCCGATCACCGGTGAGACCACCGGCGTCACCACGATCGCCAGCGCGAAGCCGACCCCGGTCATCGCGCCGACGACGCCGAAGGTCAGCAGGCCGGCGCGGGCGTCCGTGGGGTCGGACAGCAGGTTGCGGGAGATCAGGATGCTCGCGATGAACACCGCGCCGTACAGGAACCGGTGCACGGCCATCACCGCCAGCGCGCGCCCGGGCGTGCCGCGACGCACCAGGTAGCGCGCGCCGTCCACCAGGCCGTGCGCCAGCGTCGCGAACGCGTCCCGGAGCCGGCCGTCCTCGGCGCGGCGGTCCGGCCCCAGGCGGTCCCGCCCGATCCGGGTGGCGAGCAGCGCGGCGGTGGACATCAGCACCGCGGCGATCAGCAGCGAGGCGGCGTCCTTCCCGTGGCCGTCCGGCAGGACCAGCCCGAGCAGCAGCCCGACGCCGAGGCCCACGCCGGAGGACACCGTGCCGAGCGTCGGGGTGATCGAGTTCGCGGTCAGCAGCAGCGGGCCGGCCACCACGCGGGGCTGCGAGGCGGACAGCGCCGACAGCAGGAACCGGTTGACCGAGAGGATCACCAGCGCGAGCACGTAGACCGCCGGTCCGACGCCCGAGGTCAGCATGATCGCCGCGACCACCAGGGTCAGCGCGGTGCGCACCAGGTTGCCGACCAGCAGCACCTGCCGGCGGCGCCACCGGTCCAGCAGCACCCCGGCCCACGGGCCGACGATCGTGAACGGCAGCAGCAGCACCGCGAAGGCGGCGGCCACGCCGGTGGCGGTGGTGGCGTTCTCGGGCGAGAAGAAGAACAGGGTCGCCAGCCCGGCCTGGAACAGCCCGTCGGAGCACTGGCTGACCAGCCGCACGCTCAGCAGCCGGCGGAAGTCGACCAGGGGCCAGAGCTGTCTGAGATCGGAGACCACCTGCACCGGCCCAGGCTAACCGGGGCGTGCTCCTGCCCGGTCGGCACCTGCGGTCCGGGCGGGCGCACGACGAGGGCCGGCAGGGTGCTGCCCGCACCCCACCGGCCCCGGTCCGTCAGGCAGGTCGGGACCTGCCCTCTGCGTCAGCGCTCGATCTCACCGCGGATGAAGGCCTCGACCAGCTCACGCCCGTGGCTGTCCTCGTTCTGCACCGGCGGGGACTTCATGAAGTAGGTCGCGGCGGACAGGATCGGGCCGCCGATCCCACGGTCCTTCGCGATCTTCGCGGCGCGCACGGCGTCGATGATGATGCCGGCCGAGTTCGGGGAGTCCCAGACCTCGAGCTTGTACTCCAGGTTCAGCGGGACGTCGCCGAAGGTCTTGCCCTCCAGGCGGATGAAGGCCCACTTGCGGTCGTCGAGCCACTGCACGTAGTCCGACGGGCCGATGTGCACGTTGCGCGCACCGAGGTCGCGGTCGGGGATCTGCGAGGTGACCGACTGCGTCTTGCTGATCTTCTTGGACTCCAGGCGCTAGCGCTCGAGCATGTTCTTGAAGTCCATGTTGCCGCCGACGTTGAGCTGGTAGGTGCGCTGCACCTCGACGCCGCGGTCCTCGAACAACTTGGTGAGCACGCGGTGGGTGAT
>DASWPG010000016.1:0-4158 GCA_036404115.1 Cellulomonas sp. | reverse complement strand
CGGGACCTGGTGGCGCGCCACGCGTCGACGGCCCCGCAGCGACAGCTCCCGTCCGCCGACTCCCTGGAGAACGACTCGTGACCCGCCCCACCCTGACCCAGGCCACCGGCCCCGCCCACTCGCGGATCCTCGGCCTGGGCGCCGCCCGCGGCGAGCGCGTGGTGCCGAACGACGACCTGGTCGGCCCGATCGACTCCTCCGACGAGTGGATCCGCCAGCGCACCGGGATCGTCACCCGCAACCGCGCGGCGGAGGGCACCGGGGTGCTCGACCTCGCCGAGCGGGCGGCCCGTGAGGCCATCGCGAACGCGGGCCTGCAGGGCTCGGACATCGACGCGGTGATCCTGTCCACGGTCACCTACTTCCACCAGACGCCGTCCGGCGCCGCGATCCTGGCCGACCGGCTGGGCGCGACCCCCGCCGCCGCCTACGACATCTCCGCCGCGTGCGCCGGGTACTGCTACGGCATCGGCCAGGCCGACGCCCTGGTCCGGGCCGGTGCCGGCCGGAACGTGCTGGTGATCGGCGCGGAGAAGATGAGCGACTTCATCGACCCGACCGACCGCAGCATCTCGTTCCTGCTCGGCGACGGCGCGGGCGCGGTCGTGATCGGCCCGTCCGACATCCCGGGCATCGGCCCGACGGTGTGGGGGTCCGACGGCAGCCAGGCGCAGACGATCCGGCAGACGCACTCCTGGCTGGACGTCCGGGACCACGGCGCCGGCTGGCCGACGCTGCGCCAGGAGGGTCCGAGCGTGTTCAAGTGGGCGGTCTGGCAGATGGCGCCGATCGCGCAGAAGGCGCTGGACGCCGCGGGCGTGACCGCCGACCAGATCGACGCGTTCATCCCGCACCAGGGGAACATGCGGATCATCGACCAGATGATCAAGCAGCTGAAGATGCCCGAGACCGTGGCGGTGGGCCGCGACATCGCGGAGACCGGGAACACCTCGGCAGCCTCGATCCCGCTCGCCACCGAGCGGATGCTCCGCGAGGGCCAGGTGTCCTCCGGCGCGCTGGCGCTGCAGATCGGCTTCGGCGCCGGCCTGGTCTACGCCGCACAGGTGATCGTGCTGCCCTGACCGGGCGGCGAACCGCAGTACCGTTCATCGACCCATTCATCGACCGCAGCCGCGACCCGCCGGGCCGGCGCACCGCACAACCAAGGAGATACCGATGGCCTACAGCGAGCAGGAGATCCTGGCCGGCCTGGCCGAGATCGTCAGCGAGGAGACCGGTCTGCCCACCGACTCCGTCCTGCCCGAGAAGTCCTTCACCGACGACCTGGACATCGACTCGCTGTCGATGATGACCATCGTCACGCTCGCCGAGGAGAAGTTCGAGGTCCGCATCCCGGACGACGAGGTGAAGAACCTCGCGACCGTCGGCGACGCGGTGAAGTTCATCGAGGGCGCCCAGGCCTGACCGGCCTCGTCGCACCGGGGCTGTGCCGTGCCCCACACCGGCACGGTGCAGCCCCGCCCTGCGTCCAGCCGGCCGCGCGGCCGGTCGACCCGGAACGGGCAGCCCCGCGGGCGCCGTACCCCCCGCACCACCCGAGCACAGGAGCGAAGCCATGAGCACGCGAGTCGTCGTCACCGGACTCGGCGCCACCACCCCTCTCGGTGGGGACGCCACGAGCACCTGGCAGGCAGCCCTTGCGGGGACCTCAGGCGCCCGCACCATGCAGAACGACTGGGCGCAGCGGTACGGCATCCCGGTCGAGTTCGCCGCCACCATCAAGGTGGACCCGGCCGAGGTCCTGCCGCGCCCCGAGCTGAAGAAGATGGACCCCTCGGCGCAGTACGCGATGATCGCCAGCCGTGAGGCGTGGGCCGACGCCGGCTCCCCCGAGGTGGACCTGGACCGGCTCGGCGTGGTGGTCTCCTCCGGCATCGGCGGCATCTGGACCACGCTGGACGGCTGGGACACGCTGCGGGAGAAGGGCGCCCGCCGGGTGCTCCCGATGACCGTGCCGATGCTGATGCCGAACTCCCCCTCCGCCTACGTCTCGCTGGAGCTGGGCGCCCGGGCCGGTGCGCACGCCCTGGTG
Source organism: Cellulomonas sp. (assembly GCA_036404115.1). GTDB lineage: Bacteria > Actinomycetota > Actinomycetes > Actinomycetales > Cellulomonadaceae > Cellulomonas. The sequence goes on along the minus strand of DASWPG010000016.1, from coordinate 2,105 downwards.
TCGGCCTGCGCGTCCGGTGCCGAGGCGATCGGCTACGCCGCCGACATGATCCGGCTCGGCCGGGCGGACATCGTGGTGGCCGGCGGCACCGAGGCCGTGATCCACCCGATGCCGATCGCCGCCTTCGCGGCCTCGCGCACCCTGTCGCTGCGCAACGACGACCCGCAGGGTGCCTCGCGCCCCTACGACGTCGACCGGGACGGCTTCGTGATCGGCGAGGGCGCCGCGACCCTGGTGCTGGAGAGCGAGGAGCACGCGAGGGCCCGCGGCGCGCGGATCTACGCCGTGATCGCCGGGGTCGGCCTGTCCTCCGACGGCTACCACATCACCTCCCCCGAGCCGTCCGGCCGCGGGCAGATCGCCGCGATGGGGATGGCGCTGCGGGACGCCGGGGTCACCGCCGCCGACGTCCGGCACGTCAACGCGCACGCCACCTCGACCGCGGTCGGCGACCTGATCGAGGCCCGCTCGGTGCGCGAGACCCTGGGTGCGCACGCCGACGGCGCGGTGCTCTCGGCCACCAAGTCGATGACCGGGCACCTGCTCGGCGGGGCCGGTGCGCTGGAGACGCTGTTCTCGGTGCTGGCCGTGCAGGACCGGGTCGCACCGCCGACGATCAACGTCGCGAACCCCGACCCTGAGCTGGTGCTGGACCTGGTGCGGGACACCCCGCGCGCGCTGCCGGCCGGCGACCTCGCGGTGATCAACAACTCGTTCGGCTTCGGCGGGCACAACGTCGCCCTGGTGGTCACGAACGCCTGACGGCCCCGCTGCACCGGTCCGGCCCGCAGGTTGGAGCGGTACCGCCCCGACCTGCGGGTACGGTGGTCCGGCGAGGGTCTCAGCCGCCCCAGGGCTCTCGCGCGGGCGGAACCGTCGGGAGCAGACGATGAGCGTGGACCTGGGTGCGGGCATGGACGCGGTGCCGATCGAGCAGAGCGGCAGCGACCTCGCGGCGCTGGAGCAGATGATGACCGCGACGCGGCCGCCGCGCCGGTCCGCCGGCGCGTGGGCGGACCTGCTCGCGAGCCGGCTGAGCGACCTGCTGCAGCCGTCCCTGGGCATCCCGGCCGGCCTCGCGCTGATCGGCGCCGTGCTCGGCGCACCGGACCGGCTGCGGTGGGCGCTGCTGGTCCCCGCGCTGATGGGGCTGGTCCCGGTGGCCGGCCTGCTGCTGGCACGCGCGACCGGTCGGATCCGGACCCTGCGGCCGACCGGGCGGCCCCGCGTGCTGCTGCTGGCCGCGGGCACCGGTTACGAGATCGGCGTCCTGGTGGTGCTGGCCGCGCTCGGTGCCCCCACGGCGCTCGGCACGGCGCTCGGCGGCGGGGTGCTGGCGCTGTGCGTCCTGGCGGTGCTGCAGCTCGCCACGGACGTCAGCGTGCGCACCTCGGCGCTGACCCTGGTCGCCGGCACCCTGCTGCCCGTCGCCCCGGCGCCGGCAGCCGTGGTCGCGGCGCTCGCCGTGCCGGTCGGGTGGTCCCGGGTCCGGGCGGGCGCGCACACCCGCGCGCAGGCGTGGCTGCTGCCGGCCCTGGTCGGCGTGATCGCGGCGCTCGCGGTCGCGACGGCCGCAGGCTGACGCGCGCCGACGCGGCCCGGCTCGCCCGTCGGTCCCGCGTGCTCAGCAGCCGCCGTCGGTTCCCGGTCTCAGTACCCGCTGAACGCGTCCGTCCGGACCCGCCCGGCCCCGACCTGCCGCAGCAGCGCCCGGGTGTGCCCGACCATCCCGGGCGGCCCGGAGACGTAGGCCGAGCGCTGCTCGGCGTCCGGCACCGCCTCGGCCAGCGCCTCCGCGGTCAGCCGGCGCACGCCGAGGTGCTGCCACCCGGCGGGCAGCGGGGCGTCCAGGGTGGGCGACGCGACCAGCACCCGGGCGCCGGCAGCGGTGAGCACGTCGGTGTAGGCGAGGTCGGCGTGCTCGGTGACGGCGTAGACGACCACCACGTCCCGCTGCTCCCCCGCGGCCAGGACGGCGGCGAGCTGGGCGGCGAACGGCGTGATGCCGATCCCGCCGGCGATCAGCAGCAGCGGGCGCGCACGGTCGGCCGGCAGCAGGAAGTCGCCGCCGAGGCCGGTCGCACCGACCCGGGCCCCCACCGGCA
>DASWPG010000015.1:0-86307 GCA_036404115.1 Cellulomonas sp. | reverse complement strand
ACGGGCTCGCACCCTTCCGCGGGCTGAGCTACGACCGCGACATCCGCGCCACCGCCAGGCGCGTCGGTGTGGCCCCAGGTCTCGCGGTCCACCAGATGCACCGCATCCGCATGCTCGATTACGGGTACGGAAACAGCCTCTTCGTCGATGTGGGCATCGCGGAGTAGTGCATCTCGTCGCGGCTCGCCCCACTCATTCATGACGAGCGGGCGAGTCGTCAGCAGCGCGGCGCATGAACGGTCGCGGCTGAGGTGATGGTGACGGCGTGCTCGGTTGCACCGCTCCGCCTTCCTCGGGACGGCCAAACTTGGCATTCAGGCCGGAGCAGGCGTCAGCCCCCCGGGTACCGACGAAGAGCCCGTCCGACCGGGTGAACATCCCCGTCCCTTCGCCGCTCGGGTACGTGATCGACGATGCTGTCCGGGTGGCACATCTTCTGCGGGTGATCGGATCCGAGGCAACTGTTCTGGAGCGGACGAGCATGGTGGACGTCTCTCTCTCGGAGACCGAGCACCTCGAGGGGTGGATCAAGGCGCACCCGGAGATCATCGACGACAGCCTCAAAGTCGTGACGACGCAGTTTGGCTCCTGGGCGTCGCTGACTGGTGTGGCCCACGAGCGGCCTGACGTGCTCGCGTTGTCGACAAGCGGGGAGATCGTCGTCATCGAGTTGAAGCGGGCTGGCGATCGGCGCGTCCACCTGCAAGCGCTCACGTACGGTGCGCTGGCGGCCGGCTTCAGCAAGGAGTTGTTGGCGCAGGCCCATTCAGAGTGGCTAGCGAAGGAGCATGGAGAGTCCGTCTCGGTGGAGGAGGCACTCGACCGACTCACCACGCACGTGGAATCGGAGTGGACCGAAGACCTGTTCCGACTCCCGCGGCTCGTGCTGGTCGCGGAGTCGTTCCCCGCACAGGTACTGACCACGGTCCAGTGGCTGTCAAGCGTCGCCTCAGATCTGACGATCGAGTGCCACGAGTACCAGGTATTTCGAGACGTCGACCGCCTGTACGCCAGCTTTCAGCAGCTCTACCCCGTCGATACCCTCGAGGACCGTCAGCTCCGTCCGGTTCTCAGCTCCGGGACTGCGGAGGTCCGTGAACGGGTCGTGACGAACCGCCGTCGCACGAAGTCTGTGACCATCGTCGCCGACGCCGAAGCCATCCCGGAAGGCGCGCGGCTGACGCTCGAACTCGACACGCTTGTCAAGCCGGCTGTGATCGCGCAGGTTCGCGACTGGCTCGCCGGGGACCCGGACCGCGAGAACGTGACGTGGACGAACCATCCGACCAGACCCCTCCTTTGGGCGGCAGACTCAAGCCACACGTGGACGCCTTCCGCTCTTCGTAACGAGATCTTCGCGCGCGCCGGCGTGCCTCCGCACAGCTTCTCCGCTGCGGACGCCTGGTGCTATGAGGGTGAGAATCTCTACGTCATTGCGTCGCGAGTGGTCGAAGACGGAGAGGATCTCTGACCTCGTCATCCTCCGAGACCCGTGCCCGAGCGACTTGGCCCCGGGTCGGAGGACGAAAGGCGGCCGAGACAACCCCCGTGCTCGATTGGCCCGCAGGGCAGGGGGCAGTTGGCGGGCAGACGCGCCGGGGTGGTGGAGGTCAGCGAGCGTCGAGGATCAGGACGTACTCGGCACGGTCCAGGGTCCGGCCGTCGAGGGTGAATGCCTGCTGTGCCGCCTCCACGGTCGACCCGAAAACCGGTCCCTTCTCCAGGACCTTGACGTTGCCGTACTGGTTCTCCTGGATGACATACCAGGTGTAGCCCTCGAACTGCGTTGCGGTGTTGTAGTGGGGGCCGATGCTGACCATGTACTTGCCGGAGCTGACGACGGTGCCGAGTGCCGTCGCCCACTCGTCCTGTACGGAGATCGAATCGGCGATCTGGGAGTCGAGTGCCGGCGCCTGGCCGGGCATGTCGTCGCCGATCCGGACGGGGGCCTTCTCCGTGCCCGGATATAGCTGGCCCCCGATCACCTGGGAGAACTCGTCAGCAACGGGCGCCGGTTCGGTCTCGGTCGGCGTGGGCTCGCTGACCTCGACCTCCGCGGGCGTCGGCGTCGTGACTGGGCTCGTCGCGAGCGTCTCGAGCGTCTCGAGCGTCTCGGGGGTCTCGTCCGACGAGCACGCCGTCAGAGCGCCGAGCGCCAGGACGGCACTGATGGTGGCGCCTGTGATGCGAGTCATCGTGCTCATCGTCGTTCTCCCTCGTCCCTTCGAGCGATTCTTGCCTTCGGTGGCGCCAATATGTGCGGCGACCCTGCCTGTCACACGGCTGGCGCAGTCGCCGGGCCGGAGCCAGACACTCGGGTCCAGAGCGAGCCGGTCACCGTCGTTGTGTACATCCCAACCACTGACCCGACGGCCGGTCCGGTCGGGTCCGCGTCGAAGCCCGCCTGCGTCACCACGTGCCGGGCCTGGCAGTTCACCGCGTCGAGCCGGCGGACGTTGAAGGTCGTCGGTGAAGTTGGCGTGATGTAGATGCCGACACCGGGGCACCCGACGCGGTCGCCCCACGCCGAGGGATAGGGGTTGGGCGCCACGGTCACCGAGGCGCCGCTGACCCAGCCGGATCGGACGGTGTTGTGCCCATCCGTGCGCACGGAGCGGCACGACCCGGAGTAGGTCCCGGCGCTCAAGCCTGTGCGGACGCGACCGGGTGTGTACTCGTAGCCGGTGGCGCCAGCCCCGCCGGAGGCCGTCAGTGTGGCGGTGCCGTTCGGCGCGGTCCCGCCACCGCTGATGGCGCACGCGGGCGCTCCGACCGTCAGGGTCAGTGTCCGGAAGGGGGTGGAACCGGCGACGTGGTTGACCCCGTCGGTCACGGATGCGTCGACTCGGTACTCGGTGCCATGGTCGAGGTCGTTGCGAGAGGCGCCACCCCCACCAATCGACACAGACTCCACCCACGAACCGGGCGTCGGGGCGGTGGCCGCCGCGTTCGCTCCCCGTGTCGTGACTCCGGTGACGGAAATGCTCGGGGCAGCGAGGACCGGGGTGGACGTTACGCACGAGGTCTGGTTCGACCAGCCGCCGTTCGCCTTGGAGGCGTTGGCGTTGCGGGTCGTGAAGTTCTGCCCGGTGGAGTGGCGCAGCTGGTCGATGTCCCACGAGCTGCTGTTGCGCTGCCCGGTGCCGGCCACGCCGTAGCCGGGGGCGGCGGTGCCGCCGACGACCTCGGTGTTCGTGTAGCTCGACGGGACCGACGGGCGCGAGACGTCGACGTGGGCGCTGCGGGTCGATGTCGCGGTGGCGGTGCATGTCGGGGTCGGCGGGCGCTGCAGGGACGAGCCCTGGGAGGACCACGTCGAGCAGCCAACCGCGTTGCAGGTGCGGATCTGGTAGTAGCGGTACTGCCCGGCGATGGACGCCTCGGAGTACGTGGCGGTCGCGGTACGGCTCGCGGCGGCACCGACCTGCTCAGCGGCCCCGGCCCACAGGTTGGCCCAGGCCGCCGACGTCGTCGCGCGCTGCTGGGTCTCCCAGCCGCGGTCGCGGTGGACGCCGCCCTTGGTCATGGGGCCGGACCCGGTCCAGCCGGCCGGGGTCCAGGTGACGGTGTTCTGCCAGGACGTCGAGGCGGTCTCGGTCGAGGCGATGGCGGGGCGGGCCGCGGCGGTGAATGCGCCGGCGGCGGCGTTCGCGGTCGAGGCGAGCCGTGTGGCACGCAGGCCGGCCTCGCCGAGGTCGGCGGTGACGGCGGTGCCCGCGGGCACGACGTTGCGCTGGGCACTCGCGGACCCGGCGCCGGCGGGGTCGGTCGCGGCCCGCTCCCAACGGTTGATCGCCACGACGCGGTAGTCGTGGGCGTGCGCGACTCCGGTGGCGTCGGTCCAGGTGACGGCGTCCGCGGCCAGGACGGCGTCCGCCTTGAGCTGGGACCAGTTCCGATAGAGCGCGCCGTCGCGGTACAGGTCCCAGGCGTCGGCTCCGTCGGTGCGGGTCCACGACAGGTCGATGCCCGCCTGGCGGCCGGTGGCGGTGGTGACCGGCGCGGACGGGCGCAGACCGGTGGAGACCTGGTTCGAGGTCGGCCCCTGCCGGTCGTCGGTCAGGGTGGCCTGAACCGTGTACTGCGCGCTGTACCCGGCGGGCAGGGTCGTGTCGGTCCAGCTGAGCATGCCCGGGCCCAGGCGCATCACGGCGGTCCACGTGGTCGCGGTGCCGGTGCCGGTGCCCTCGGGGTTGGCGATGCGAAACACCGTCCAGCCCGCGGTCAGCTCCGGGGAGGTGTCGGTCCACTCCAGGACCGGCTTGTCGACGCCGACGCGCGGCGTGGTGACCTGCAGCACGGGCCGGGTGGCGTCCTGCACCTGCCCGGTGCCGTCCGAGGACGCGCCGCGGCCGGTGAACGCCGCGCCGGAGGAGATCTCGACCTCGCGGGTGTCGGGGTAGGCCGGCTGGGCCGACAGGTCCCAGGTGACGCGGGTGACGTCGTTGAGAGACACCGGTTGCGGCATCTCGTTGGTCTGCGACAGCGCGGAGAAGTAGTGGAACGCCACGCCGGTCAGCGTGTCCTGCACGACCTCCATGCGGGCGGTCTCGGACCCGCCGGTGCACCGCTCGGTCGAGTAGGTGTCGGTGGTGACGACCAGGTCGCCATCCTCGATCGTCCACGCCCGCTGCGTGCAGACCGAGTCCCGCGTCACCTGCACGGTCAGGGCGTCCGGCTCGGCGACGACGATCTTGCGTCCATCGTTGACGTCCCTCAGCAGCAGGCCGGAGGCATCCTCGAGCTGGGAGAGCGTCGTGGTGGTCGCCATCGAGCGGGTCACGAGCAGGCCGGTGGAGACCAGCACGCTCAGCGCGATCGTGGCGGTCAAACCGGCGACGACCATCGCGACGAGCAGCTCGACGAGCGTGATGCCGGCGCTGGCGTGCCAACGCGCGCGCAGGCCCGCGCGACGAACGGTGGGGCAGGCTGTCGTCACGGCTCTTCCTCCCGCGGCGTGGTTCATGACAACGCGCCGCACATGTAGATATAGTCAGAGGACCATGTGCGGCAGCCGTTTGGCAAGGGGCTGCCCGACGCCGTGACCAGTAAGGAGACCGCCGTGCAGGACGAGATCGACCATCAGGCGCGCCTCGACGCGGCGCTGGCCGCGTACCGCAGCACCGCCGAGCTCGCCGAGGCTCTCGGGGTGAAGCCCGCGTCGATCCGCTCGCGCATGTACCGCGAGCGGCTCGACCGCGAGGCTCGCGGAGTCGAGGGCGTCCCGGACACCGACGTGCAACTGCCCGTCGCGGACGTGTTCGGCCTCCACGTGTGGCACGTGGACCAGGTGCGCCAGATGCAGGAGAGCCTGCCGCGGTCGAAGGGCGGGCGACCCAAGGGCTCGGCCGACCGGAAGCCCCGCAGGGCTCGCGCCCAGCCCGAGACCACTGACGACTGACTGCCGCACATCTATGGGGCATAGACACCGACGAGGGAGGTTCCTGTGAGCACCGAGGTCACCGACCAGCCGCGCCCGGCTGCCCGTCTGCAGCCCGACTCCCGGCCCGTCGTGCTCGCAGCGGTCTGGCTCACGGCGATGCTGGCGCTGGTGAGCTTCGCCCTCGGCGTCCCGGGGCTCGTCGCGCTGGGGCGCTGGGCTCTGCTCCCGCCGGTGCTGTGCTGGGGTGTCCCGCTGCTTCTGGACGGTGGCCTGCTCGTCATGACGCTCGTCGTGACGGTGCGCCGAGCACGCCGAGAGTCCGCGCGGTTCGCCTGGGCCTGCCTCGGCGCACTGACCGCGGCGTCCATGGCCGGCCAGACCGTACACGTCCTGGACGCAGGCGGGCCGGCCCGCCAGATGGTCGTCGGCGCCGCGCTCGCCGCCGCGTTCCCCGCACTCGTGTTCGCCGCCACCCACTCCCTCGTGGACCTCGCCGTCGCGCCCCCGGTCCGCGGGGCCACGAAGGGCGCCCGGACGACTCGCCCGGCCACGGCGGTACGCGCGACCCCCGGGCAGCCCGCTGGGCACCGCCCTGCCGCCCTGATGAAGGTCCCGGCGTCGACGGTGCAGGCGTCCGCGGGCCGCCGCAGCGGCGCTTTCGATGTCCCGGCTGCGCCGTCGACGGTCGCCCCCGTCACCGCGGAGGTCGTCGCTGAGGCGCTGCAGCTGCGCGCGAACGACCCGACCCTGGGCTGGGGCGCGATCGCCGACCGGCTTGGCGTCAGCAAGACCTCGTTGCAGCGTCGCGCGAAGGACGCCGAGGCCAAGGTCGCCGCGGTCGACCTCGCGGCCTGACCCCGGCGCGGCCGAACGGCAACGAGGCGAGGGCCCCGAGCGATAGCCTCGGACCGTCGTCACCGATCGAGCGAAGGCCCCACACGCACCCCTGAGGCTGGCCTGAAAGCCAAAGAAGTGCCGAAGAAGTCCGGCGACTCGCGGCAATCGGACACACCTCGCAGCACCTCCCGCGGACTATCACCGCAGGTCAGGGCACTTGACCGCACCGGCCAACACCACGGTGCAGGAGTCGGTCCAGAACCCCCATCCTCCGCCAGCACGACCACGAGAGGCCCCTGACCTGCGGCGCGACCGCGGGGCTGGGGCCTCTCGTGTCGACACGTCACGACGACGACGCGAACCCGGAGCCAGCGGCCAAGGGTGAGCGGCCAGAGCGGGCGGACGAGGACGACGTCCGGGACCGCGCCGCCCGGCGCCTGTGAGAGGCTGGCGCACGCAGGCCGGAGCAAGGGGGCGCGGGGTGGTGACCGTTCGACGACGCGAGCAGATGGTCCGCAGGTGGGCACCGTGGACGGGGGTCGGGCTCGCCGTCGCGGCAGTGCTGCTCACGGGGTGCACGGGGACGGACCAGGCCGCGCCCGCCACGGTCGAGCCGGCGACGGCGGCACCGACCACGCATGCCACCTCGACCTACGCGCTGTGCGCAGAGTTCCCGGCGGTCGCCGCGACAGGGCACGGTGACCTGGAGGGCTGGTGGAGCAGCTCCCCGGCGGACGCGGACGGCAGCATCATCGAGGACCCGGACGACTGGCCGGACCCCCGGCTGCGCGAGCACCCACGGGTCGCGGTGGTCGATGTCGCGTCCGGCGCCGTCATCTCGACCTGGGACCGCACGACGTGCGGGGACGACCCGGACTACGTGGCGGTCCGCACCGACGAGTGGCCCACCGCCGAGGAGGCCGGCTCCGTGGTGCTCGACATGGACACCGGCGAGGTGCTCGGCACCGGCACGGCGCTCGGCTGACCCGCGACCGCCCGGCCGGGAGCCCGGCACGGAGCACGATGCCCCTGCTCGGGTCTGCCCTGCGCGCGCCGCTCGCCCGAGCAGAGCCGGCTCGGCAGCGCCGGTATGCTCCGACAGAGCCTTCTTCCTTGCCCGGCAAGGACCATCACGGGGGTGTGAGACCGGACCTTGGGAGCACTCTGGTGGCAGCACCTGCGGCGAAGCTGCAGCGTCGGACGCTTGCCGAGCAGATCAGCGACGCCCTGATCGACGCGATCATGGACGGCAGCGTCAAGATGGGCGACAAGCTGCGCACGCAGGACCTCGCCGACCAGTTCGGCGTCAGCCGGATGCCGGTGCGCGAGGCGCTGATCAGCCTGCAGGCGAACGGGCTGGTGGACGCGACCCCGTACTCGGGCTACCGGGTCGCTGCGCTGGACCGGACGCGGATCCGGGAGATCTACATCATCCGGCGGGCGCTGGAGCCGATCGTGGCGCGGGAGGCCGCGGCCCGGATCGACGAGGAGGGTCTGGCGCTGCTCGAGCGGGAGCTCGCGGCGCTGGAGGAGTCCGCGCTCGGCAGCGAGCCGACCGCGCGCGACATCTACCTGCGCAACCGTGAGTTCCACTTCTCGCTGTACGAGCTCGCGAACATGCCCCAGACCGTCGAGATCATCCGCACGGCCTGGGACCGGATCGCGGTGTACAAGCTGCTGTACAGCCAGAAGTACATCGCCGACCACGAGGCTGCCGAGCAGATGGTGGCCGGGCACCACGAGATCCTCGGCGCGCTGCGCGACCGCCGGCCGGACGAGCTCGCGCGGCTGCTGACCGAGGACATCGCGCGGCACGAGCAGGCGGTGCCGGACGAGTTCAACCACGTTGAGGCCTCCTGACCTCCCCCGCCGACCTCGCCCGCCGACCTCGCCGGGCCGCCGGTCCGCCGGGCCGCCGGGCCGCCGGGCCGCCGGCCGATCAGCCCTGGTTCTCCGCCACGACCGTGCCGCACCGGCGCAGCAGGTCGAGGTACCCCTCGGCCCGCCACGCGGCCCGGCCGACGAACAGCCCGCCCACCCCGGGCACCCGCAGCAGGTCGGCCGCGTTGTCCGGGCCGACCGAGCCGCCGTAGAGGATGGCCTGCACGCTGTCGCCGAACCGGCGCGCGAGGCGATCGACGACCTGCTCGATCTCCCCGGGCGCCGGCGGCCGCCCGCACTCGCCGATCGCCCACACCGGCTCGTAGGCGACCAGCACCCGCTCGGGGGTGGCGACGCCGGCCAGCGCCGCGTCGATCTGGGCGCTGACCACGTCGGCGCTGCGCCCGGACGCGAGCTCCTGCGCGGAGTCCCCCACGCACACCAGGGGGCGCAGGCCGGCCGCGAGCACGGCCTCGACCTTGAGGTTGACCCGCTCGTCGGTCTCGCCGAGGTGCGCCCGCCGCTCGGAGTGGCCGAGCTCGACCAGCACCGCACCGGCGTCGGCGACCTGGGGAACGCTGACCTCACCGGTCCACGCGCCCGGCGGTGCCCAGTGGGCGTCCTGCGCACCGACCAGGAACGGGCTGCCCGCCCCGAGGGCGTCGTGCACCTGCGCGATCAGGGTGAACGGCGGGACGACGAACGGCTGGATGCCGCGCCAGCCGTCCGGGTCCGCCCGCGCGAGGGTGTCGCAGTACTCGCGCGCGCTCGCCCGGGTGCCGGTCATCTTCCAGCTCGTGCCGACCCAGATCATCGGGCCCGGCTCTCGTACGCCCCGATCTCGGCGACCTTGGCGGCCGAGTGCGAGGTGGCGTCGAAGGTGTAGTCGAAGAACTCCCGGGCCAGCCGCCGGGCGAGCTCGGCCCCGATCACCCGCTGCCCGAGGCACAGCACCTGGGCGTCGTTGGAGAGCACCAGGCGCTCCACCGAGAACGCGTCGTGCGCGGTTCCGGCGCGCACGCCGGGGACCTTGTTGGCCGCGATCGCCATGCCCAGGCCGGTGCCGCAGACCAGCACGGCGCGGTCGGCCTCGCCGGCGGCGACCATCCGGGCGCCGAGGACGGCGACGTGCGGGTAGTCGACGTCGTCGCCCTCGGTGACGCCGACGTCCGTGACGACGTCGATCCGTGGGTCCTTCTCCAGGTCGGCCTTGATCAGCTCCTTGTACCCGTATCCTGCGACGTCGCTTCCCACGACGACCCGCACACCCATGTCGACCACTCCTCGTCCGTTCCGTCGGTCCCGCAGGCCGGTGCGCGTGCGGGTCGTCCTGCTGCTGCTGCTGCGGCTGCGGCGCCGTCAGCGGGCAGCCGCCCCCGGTGCCGCCGGCTCGGCGGCGGGCAGGGTGTCCCCGGGGCGGGGGGTCGGTGCCACGTCGTCCAGCAGCACGGTGATCGCGAACAGCCCGATCAGCGCCCAGACGCCGATGTAGGCGAGCATCGCGTTGTAGCCGAGCGAGGACACCAGGTAGCCGGCCACCACCGGGGACAGCGCGCCGAACAGGTTCGTGAAGAAGCCGTAGGTGCTGTTGGCCAGCGCCGCGACCTCCTTGCGTGCCACCTCGGCGGGCAGCACCCAGGCGCAGTTCGCCAGCGACGCCGAGAAGTAGGCGACCGAGATGATGCCCAGGCCGAGGGTCTGGCTCTCGGCCAGCGGCATCAGGAAGACCACGACGGTGCCGACCAGCCCGATCGCGATCGGGACCTTGCGGGCGATGCCGGGGCGAACGCCGCGCCCGAGCAGATGGTCGCTCAGCCAGCCGCCGAAGACGATCCCGCCCAGGGCGAACACGTAGGGCACGGTGCCCTTGATGCCGCCGGACAGCCCGCCGGTGACGTCGATCGACATGGTGTCGCGCATGTACTTGGGCAACCAGGTCATGAAGAAGAAGAACGCCGTCGAGGTGGCGGCGGTGACCAGGTAGAGCGAGAGCAGCCGACGGTCCGTGAGCACGTACCGGCGGTCCGCACGGGTCGCCGTGTAGGCGGGTCCGGCGGCGTCGGTGCCCTGCTCGATCAGCTCGAGCTCACCGGCGGACACCCGGGCGGAGTCCGCCGGGCGGTTGCGGACCACCACGGACCAGACCACCGACATCAGCAGCCCGAACAGCCCGGCGCACACGAAGCATGCGCGCCAGCCCCAGGCGTAGGCGATCAGGCCGAGGATCGGGATCCCGAAGGCGGTGCCGCAGGTGGCGCCGAGCTGGTAGACCGACACGGCCTTGGCACGCTCCCGCCGCGGGAACCAGCGCCGCACCAGCGTCGCGTTCATCGGGAACGTCGGCGCCTCGAACACCCCGAGGGTGATCCGGGCGGCCATCAGCGAGGCGAAGCCCCCGGTGCAGGCGCTGAGCAGCGTCGCGAGCGAGAAGCCGGCGAGCCCGAGGCCGCCGACCAGCCGTTCCCCGTAGCGCTGCATCAGCAGCCCGAAGAACAGGATGACGACGACGATCCCCCACACGAAGGCGGAGGACAGCCATCCGTACTGCACGTCGCTGATGCCGAACTCCTCCTGGAGCGTCGGCCCGACGACGGACAGGGTCGCCCGGTCCAGGTAGTTGGTGAAGGTCGCGATGAACAGGATGGTCAGGATCCACCACCGGTACCTCGACGTACCGGCGGCGCGGGGCGAGCGTGACGACACCGTCGTCTCCTCTCTCGGTCTTTCCGGACGTCCGACGTCGTCGTCGGGCGTGAGCCGTCGCGCGGGCCGGGCGGTGCAGACCGCCCGGCCCGCCGTTCACGACGGGATCGGTCCTGCGGCGCCCGGGTGAAGCAGCGCGGTCAGGAAGGCGACCTGCGCGGTCTCCTCCACCAGCTCGGCCAGGTGCTCCGCCCGGACGGGGTCGGGCCCGAGCGTGACCAGGCCGTGGTCGCGCAGCACGAAGGCCGTCGGGTGGTCGTCCCGGGCGAGCAGCTCGCCGACCAGGGGCCAGTCCTGCTCGCGGACGAACGGCGAGGGCACGTCGAGCACCACGATCGGCGCCGGGATCTTCAGCCGGGCGTGCAGGGTCGCGCGCGGGATCTTCTCGGCCCGGTGCGACAGCGCGACCGTGTACGGCGCGTGCGCGTGCACGACGGCGCCGACGTCCGCCCGCTCGGCGTAGATGCGTGCGTGCATCAGCGCCTCCCGGGTGGGTCGTCCGACGTCGCCGACCACGGTCCCGTCCAGCCGGACGGTGAGGAAGTCGTCCGGCTCGCAGTCGCCGAAGGATGTGCCCGACCCGGTGACCAGCATCGCGCCCGCGACGGTCGATCGTGCGCTGAGATTCCCGCCGTCCCCGGTCTGCAGGCCACGGCGGTAGGCCCGTCGTGCGGCGAGCACGAGCGCCGCTCGCCGCCGGTCCTCCTCCCGGGTCACCGGTCCCCCTCCCCTGCCACCGGGGCCGGCGTCGCGCTGGGCGGCAGGGTGGGCGGCAGGGCGGGCGACGCGGCGGGGTGCTGCGCCGCGGCGACGTAGCGGGCCGCCGCGAGCCGCCCGAACTCCCGCGTGTTGAGGTGCAGCGGGACCTCCTCCACCTGGACGGCACCGGCCGCGCTGCCCACCAGCGCGGCCACCAGCGCCTGGTCGACCTCCGGGTCCGACATCGCCTCGCCGGGGCGGCCCTCCGCGCGCAGCCCGAGCGTCGGGACCAGCAGCGGGACCGGCCGGGTGGCTGCGGCGAGCCGGCTGCCGACCAGCGCGCCGACCTCCGTCGCCTCGTCCAGGGTCAGCTTGATGTGCGCCAGCGTCCCGTTGTGCAGCACGTAGCGCCGGTCCGCGAGCCCCGGGGCGAAGTCCTCCACCCAGTAGTCCACGAAGTCCAGGCCGCCAGGGGTGACCACCAGCGGCACCCCGCGCTCGACCGAGGCCCGCAGCCGCCCGAGCGCGCCGTAGGAGTAGCCGCCGCCGAAGTGCTCGCTGACGACCTCGTGCAGGTTCAGCTCCAGCACGCCGTCGATCAGGCCGGCCGCGACGAACTCCTCCAGCACGATCCCGCCGGTGCCGGTGGCGTGGAAGCCGACCGGCTCCAGGCCGAGCCGCACGAACTCCTCGATCGCTCCCGTGGCGCTCTCGCTGGTCACGCCCATCAGGGTCAGGCCGACCACCTGCCCGGCCGGGCGTTGCAGCTGCGAGCGCCCGGTCATCATCCCGGCCAGGCACTCGCACGCCTTGTCCAGGGTGGACCGGGTGACGAAGTTCAGCCCGGCGAGGTCCGCGAGCGCCGGGATCACGACGATGTCGCTCTCGCCGACCACGGAGACGAACGGACGGCGACCGGTGGCGACCGTGGTGGCCATCACCTTGGGGAAGCCGACCGGCAGCGCCTTCATCGCGGCGGTGGCGAGCGTCATGTTCTGCAGGCCGCCCGCGCTGATCACGCCCTCGATCTCGCCGCTCAGGTACAGGCCGAGCACGAAGTCGCGCACGGCCTCGGCCATGAAGTCGATCTTGGCCCCGCGCCCCGCCCCGGCGAGCCCGGCCCACCGCTCCTCGCGGCCGCGCAGGATGTCCCGGGCGCCGTAGCCGTCGACCTCGCCCAGCTGGTCGGTCGACACCGTGGAGACGTCGATCAGGCGACCGAGCACGCCGGCGTCCGCGAGCCGGGTGCGCATGTAGCGCATCTCGTCCCGCTTCGTGTCCCAGCTACCGAGGATCGCCGCTGAGCGCATCATCGACTCCTCCGATGACAGGGTTCACGGCGAGCCGGGCCGGCAGCGTCTCGTCGTGCGCGAGCAGCAGGTGCTGCGGGCTCGCGGCCCGCTCCTTCTGGCGCTCGACGCTGCGCCAGCACTCGACGACGTCGGAGAAGCGGCCCGGCGGGGTCACGTCGTAGTGCAGCTCGGGGATCGGGTCGAGGTTGCGCAGCGAGAACATCGAGTCGCCCGCGCAGATGTAGCTGTCGCCGTCCGCGCAGTCGACCTCGACCGAGATGTGCCCCGGGGAGTGCCCGAAGGTCTCGAAGGCGCGCACGCCGGGCACGATCTCGGTGTCGCCGTCCAGCAGCTCCAGCTCGATGCCGCGGAACGGGGCGGTCAGCCCGAGCACCGGCGACTCGTAGGACTTGTAGTAGAGCGGGATCGGGTCGACGGCGAACTCGTACTCGCGCCGGTGGCAGATCGTGCGGGCGTGGGCGAACTTCTCCGCGTAGTAGACGTGGTCCCAGTGCAGGTGCGTGAAGATCACCGTCTGCACGTCCGCGCAGGTGTACCCGGCGGCCTGCAGCAGGCTCTCGACGTCCTGGCCGGGCTCCTGCCAGGAGCCGGGGTGGTGCGCCCCGGCCGCACGCTCCGTCCAGGCCATCCCGGTGTCGACCAGCACGGGGTGCTCGCCGCCCTCGATCAGGAAGGCGTAGCACGGCAGCGGGACCTTCTCGGACGAGACGCCCGTGAGGTAGGGGCCGGCGGAGAAGTGGAAGTGGTACTGCAGCGGGACGGTGGGGATGTACCCCGTGTTCAGCGGGCGGATGGTCAGCGGCGACCCTGCCATGGGTCCTCCTTGAGCGTCGTCGATCAAGATTGGATATTTCATGCAACATCCACATTGAGGTTAGGATCGCTCCGACGCGGCTGTCAAGGACGACGGGCCGCCCGATCCTGGAGGCCAGCTGCTCATGCCCACCCACCCCGTCGCCGTGCCACCGCAGCGCCGCTTCGGCTTCTCGGTCAGCGTCGGCTGGCAGTTCACCGAGCTGCCCCTGCTGGACCGGTTCGCCCGGGTCGCGGACGCCGGCTTCCACGCCGCCGAGTGCTTCTGGCCCACCTGCGACGCCGCCGACCTGCGGCGGGCCAGCCGCGACGCCGGCGTGGACGTCGTGCTGTTCAACATGGACGAGGGCGACTACGCCGCCGGCGAGCGCGGCTTCGCGTGCGACCCCGCCGGCCGGGACCGCTGGCGCGCCGCCCTCGACCGTGCGCTGCGGCTGGCCGAGCAGCTGTCCTGCCCGCGGGTGAACGTCCTGGCCGGCAGCATCCCCGAGTGCAGGTCGCGCGCCGTGGCGCTGGACTGCTTCGTGGCGAACCTGCGCTGGGCGGCGCCGCGGGCCGCCGATGCCGGGGTGGTCCTGGTGATCGAGCCGCTGAACCACCTCACGCATCCGCGCTACCTGTTCCAGCGCACCGCACCCACGATCGAGGCCCTCGGGATGATCGACCACCCTGCCGTCGGGCTGCAGTACGACGTCTACCACGCGCAACGATCCGAGGGGAACCTGCTGGACACCCTGCACCGCAACCGCCGGCTGATCGGGCACGTCCAGTTCGCCGACGTGCCCAGCCGGCAGGCGCCCGGCACCGGCGAGGTCAACTTCGCGGCGGTGCTGGCGCTGCTGGCTGCCGACGGCTACGCCGGCTACGTCGGCCTGGAGTACGCGGCGGCGCCCGGCGGGGCGGACCCGTTCGCCTGGCTGGCGCGGTCGGACCGGGCGCTGGTCTGAGCACCGCGCGGTCAGCGGTCCGACGCCCGCCCGCCCGCCGTCCACAGCCGCGCGTACTCCCCTGCGCGGGCCAGCAGCTCCGCGTGCCCGCCCTGCTCGACGATCCGTCCGTCCTGCAGCACGACGATCTCGTCGGCGAGCGCGCACTGCTCCAGCCGGTGCGCCACGATCAGCCCGGTCCGCCCCCGGAGCAGCCGCGCGATCGCCCGGTCAAGCAGCACGGAGTCGGCGCTGTCCGCCTCCGAGGTCGCCTCGTCCAGGATCACCAGGTCGGCCCCGGAGACGTGCACCCGCACCAGCGCGAGGTGCTGCGCCTGGGCCGAGGTGAGCGGGTGACCGCCCTCGCCCACCGTCGTGCCGCCGCCGTCCGGCAGGTCGAGCACCCACTGCGCGCCCAGGTGCCGGACCGCCGCACGGAGCGCGTCCGGCCCCGCGTCCGGCCGCGCCAGGCGCAGGTTGTCCCAGATCGTGCCGCGGAAGACGTGGAACTCCTGGCTGACCATGGCCACCGTGGTGCCGGCCGCGACCTGCACACGGCCGGCCGTCGGCTCCAGGAGCCCGGCGAGCAGCTTGGCCACGGTGCTCTTGCCGGCACCGGACAGCCCGATCACGGCGGTCACCGTGCCGGGCCGCAGGGTCAGGTCCACCCCGCGCACCGACTCCCGGTCCGGGGTGTACCCGTGGTGCACGCCGTGCAGCCGCGCGGCGTCCGGACCGGCCGCACCGGCGCGACCGGCCGACGGCGCGGCGGAGCCGGCCTCGAGCACCCCGGTCAGGCGGGCCAGGCCGGTACCGGCGTTCTGCAGCTCGTCCACGCTGGCCAGCAGGGTGCCGATCGGACCGAACAGGCTGTGGAAGCCCAGCGCGGCCGCCGCGACCGCGCCGGTCGAGACCCGACCCGAGCTCGCGAGCAGGAAGCCCGTCCCGAGCACACCGAGCAGGCCGAGCAGCTCGGCCCCGTTCAGCCCGGCCCCGAACCCGGCCCGCACCCGCGCCGCCCGGCGCTCAAGCTGCACCACCTCGGACGAGGCCGCCGCGAACTGCACGGACCATGCCGGCTCCGCTCGCAGCGACCGCAACGAGCCGGCACCGAGCAGCCCCTCGACCAGCAGCTGCGAGCGCCGGCTCTGCGCGGACCTCAGCCCGCGGTACAGCGGCCTGGAGCGCCGCAGGAACCGGTGCAGCGCGACCAGCTGCACCGGCACCGCGCCGAGCATGGCGAGGCACAGGCGCGGGTCGAGCACGGCGACCCCGGCGAGGGTGACCAGTGTCGTCAGCGCGGCCGAGACGACCGCCGGCAGCATCCGGGACGCCGCACCGGCGACCGATGCCGTGTCCTCCGACACGCGGGACAGCAGGTCTCCGGTCCCGGCGTCCTCGACCTGGGCGGCCCCACGGCCGAGCGCGGCGGACATCACCTGCTCCCGCACCGTGGCCGTGCGCTCCAGCAGCAGCGCGGCGAGGAGCCGTCCGCCCTGCCACTCGAGCAGCACGCCGACCGCCGTGGCACCGGCCAGCCCCGCGAGCAGCCGGGCGAGCACTGCGACGTCGCCGGTGGCGACCACGTCCACGATCCCGCCGAGCAGCAGCAGGGCGACGATCCGCCCGGTGGCGCCGACCAGCAGCAGCAGGACGGCCAGCAGCAGGGCGCCGAGCCGCGGCCGCAGCAGCCGGCCGACCTCGGCCCGCACGGCGCGGGCGGACGCCACCGGGAGCAGGAGGCTCATCGCGTGCCGTCCCGGGCTGCGGTCGGGCCGCCGGCGACGGGTGCGGGCAGCACCCGGTCGCAGCACGCGAGCAGCCGTGGCTGGTTGGTGCTGACCAGCAGGCCGCGACCGGACCGGTGCGCGTGCTCGCCCAGCGCCTGCACCACGCGCTCCGCGGTGAGCGCGTCGACGGAGGACAGCGGCTCGTGCAGCAGCAGGAAGGGCTGGGGCTGGTGCAGGGCGCGGGCCAGCAGCACCCGCTGGCGCTGCCCGCCGGACAGCCGGCTGCCCTGCTCCCCCACCGGGCTGTCGACGCCCGCCCGCAGGTGCCCGAGCACGTCGTCCACCCCCGCGGCGCGCAGCAGCGACGGGTCGAGGTCCGCGAACAGGTTCTCGGCGAGCGAGCCGGTGAACACCCGGTCCGGCGACGGCGGGGCGAAGACGGCCGCGCGCAGCCGTGCGGGGTCGCTCACCCGCACGCCGTCGATCAGCACGGTCGCGCCCGGCCCGCCCGTCCGGGCCGCGTCCGCGACGGCGGCGGCCGTCCGGGTGTCGACGTCGAGGCCGACCAGCTCGCCGCGACGCAGCAGCACCTCCAGCCCGGCGAGCCGGATCCGGAGCTCGGCCGCCGACGGCACCGCGGGCACCGGCGGTCCGGCCGGGGGTCCCGCGAGCGCACCGGCCACCCGGTCGGCGGCCCCGCGCGCCGCCGACAGCTCGACCGAGGCGGCGACCAGCGTCCCCAGCGGGTAGGGCAGCATCGCGGCCACCCCCACCACCGTGACCAGGTCACCGGGGGTGATGCTCGCACCCAGCGCCGTCCGGGCGGCGAGCGCGGCGGTCAGGGCGAAGGCCGCGCCCGCGATGCCGTTGCCGACGGCGGTGATGCCGGCCTGCGCGCGGAGCCGGCCGATCCCGGCGTCCAGCGCGCGCCGGCTCGCCGACCGGTAGCGCGCGGCGGCGGACGCCGCTCCCCCGATGCCGTGCAGCACCCGGACGCCGGACACCAGGTCGGCCGCGGACGCCGTCGCCTCGCCGAGCTCGTGCTGCTCCGCCGCCGCGCGCCCGGCCAGCCGCCGGCCGGTCCGGTCGACCGTGACCAGCTGCAGCACCGCGACGGCGAGCAGGACGACCGCGAGCGGCCACGACACCGCCAGCAGCACCCCGGTCGAGCAGAGCAGGGCGACGGCGGCGGCGACCGCACGCCCGGACACGATCGACGCGGCGCCGACCCGGTCCACGTCGGCGGTGACGATCGAGATGAGCCGCGAGGGGTCCGCGCGCACGGTGCGCAGCGCACCGTCCAGCAGGCTGGTGCGCAGCCGGTGCTCGACCCGGGTGGCGAGGTGGACGCCGCTGAGCAGGCCGAGCCGCCAGCCGAGCACGAGCACGGTGAACACCGCGACCAGTGCGACCAGGCAGCCCAGCATCGCCGAGGTGCCGGCCGGGGCGTCGGCCGCCTGGACGCCGACGCCGATCAGCACCGGGACCGCGACCTCGGCGACCTGGTGCACGCTGAACCCGCCTGCGGCCGCCAGCAGCCAACGCCGGTCGCCGGGTCGCAGGCCGGCGGCCATCCGCAGCACGTCGCGGCCCGTCGGGGCCGGCGAGCCCGTGCCGCCGTGCTCAGGCATCCGGCGCGGCGGGGACGACCAACGGTGTGCCGGTGACCGGGTCGGGGATCACCAGGCAGGGCAGCCCGAACACGTCGCGGACCAGCTCGGCGTCGGCCACCTGCGCCGGCGGCCCGGCGGCGACGACCCGGCCGTCCTTCATCATGACCACCCGGTCGGCGTACCGGAACGCCTGGTTGAGGTCGTGCAGGACGGCCACGATCGTGGTCCCGCGGTCCCGCCGGAACCGCAGGCACAGGTCGAGCAGCTCGACCTGGTGCGCGACGTCCAGGTACGTGGTGGGCTCGTCCAGCAGCAGGATGCCGGTCTCCTGCGCGAGCACCATCGCGATCCAGGCCCGTTGGCGCTGACCGCCGCTGAGCTCGTCGACCGGTCGGTCCGCGAGGTCGTCGACCCCGGCGTCCGCCATCGCCCGGCTGCGGGCCGCCTCGTCCTGCACCCCCCAGCGGCGCAGGGGGCCCTGGTGCGGGTAGCGGCCGCGGGCGACCAGGTCCCGGACGGTGATCGCCGGCGGGACGACCGAGGACTGCGGCAGCAGCCCGATCCGGCGCGCGACGTCCCGGGTGGCCAGCCGCCGGATGTCGGTGCCGTCCAGCAGCACCGCACCGGGGTCCACCCGGTTCAGCCGTGCCAGCGCACGGAGCAGCGTGGACTTGCCGCAGGCGTTCGGCCCGAGGATCGCGGTGATCTCACCGTCCGGGATCTCGGTGTCGAGCCCCTCGATCACCGCCACCCCGCCATAGCCCACGGTGATCCCGGCGGCACGCAGTCGTGCGGACGTCATCGCTCCTCCATCCCCCAGCGCACCATCGCGTCGTCGGCGAGGTCGCGCTGCTCCTCGCCGGGCAGGCCCGACGCCCAGATCTGTTCGAGCTCGTGGGCCGCCTCCGGCGGCAGGGCGCGCATCCGCGCGATCAGGCGCTCGCTGTCCGCGCGCCAGTAGCCCATCGTGAGGTAGCCCTCGGCCGGCACCGCTCGCTCGTGCCGCAGCCATCGCCGCACGACCCGCATCTCGCCCGCCTCGCCGGCGAACCAGGTGTAGTCGCCGTCCTCGACGCCGCGCGCCGCCAGCGCACCGGCGAGCACGCGGTCACGGTGGGCGGCGACGATCCAGCGCACCCGCGGGTCCCGGGTCGCGGTGCCCTGCTCCTCGGCGTGCTCCACCTGGACGACCGCGGACAGCTCCGGCCGCGGGTCCAGCTCGAGGATCCGTGCGATCGCCGGCAGCGCGGTCGCATCGCCCAGCAGCAGGATGCGGCGCGCGTCGGCCGGCGGCCGGTAGCCGCTGCGCTGCCGGGACGCGAAGAACCGCGCACCGGGCCGCGCGGCCGCGGCCCAGGCGGCGGCCCGACCGTGGCCGTGCCGCAGGAACAGGATGTCGGCAAGGCCGGTGACCGCGTCCCAGGCCCGGATCGTGTAGTACCCGGTCGCCGCGTCCACCGGCGGTGACCCGTCGGCGCCGTTCGTCGTCGTCCGGTCCGGCAGGTGCAGGCGCAGGTACTCGTCGCCGATGCCGGTCGAGACGAAGCCGTCGTCGATCCGCACCCGCAGCCCGACCATCCGCGGCCCGGCGTCCCACCGCTCCAGCACCTGTGCCCGGTGCTCGCTCATCTGCCGCTCCTTCGTGCGCCACGGACCAGGAGGGCGGCCAGGTAGCCGCCGCCCAGGACGACGGTGACCAGGCCCACCGGGACGGGGGTCGGGGCGAACGCGCGCTGGGCCACCAGGTCGGCGGTGGCCAGCAGCAGCGCACCGGACAGCGCGGAGACCGCCGGGGCGAGCCCGGTGCTCCGGGCCAGCCGCCGGCCGAGCTGAGGCGCCACCAGCGCGACGAAGGCGATCGGGCCGACGGCGGCCGTCGCGATCGCGACCAGGGCGACCCCGGCCAGCGCCGCCGCCACCCGGACGGCGTCCGCGTGCACCCCCAGCGCCCGGACCGCGTCGTCCCCGAGCTCGTACAGCCCGAGCGGCCGGCCGAGCAGCAGCGCCACCGCCGCGACGACCGCGATCCCGGCGGCCGCCGGCAGGAACGTGCCCCAGGTGACCTCGTTCAGCGAGCCGACCCCCCACTGGGCGGCGGCGAGGGCCTCCTCCAGACCGGACACCATCAGCAGCCAGGTGTTCATCGCCGTGAGTGCGGACGACACCGCGATCCCGAGGATCACGAACCGGTAGCCGCCGGTGGCGCGCAGCCCGCTGAGCAGGAAGACCACGCAGGCCGTCGCGACCCCGCCGACCACCGCGCCGGTCGTCGTCGCGATCGTGCCGCCGCCGAGCACGAGGGTGGCGACCAGGGCGCCCGAGTAGGCACCCTCGCTGAACCCGATCACGTCGGGCGAGCCGAGCGGGTTGCGGGTGATGAGCTGGAACAGCGACCCGCTGAGCGCCAGTGCGGCGCCGATCACGATCGCGGCCAGCGCCCGCGGCATCCGCCACTGCAGCACCAGCAGGGACTCCTGCGGCGTGCCCTGGCCGAGCAGGGTCGCCACGACGCGGTCCGGGGCGAGGGCGGCGGACCCGGTGCCGAGGGTCAGCACCAGGACCAGCAGCACCGCGACCGCCAGCGCGGCACCGACCAGGACGGCGCGGGACCGCAGCTGGCTACGCACGTCGGTCCCGACGGATCAGGACGGCCAGCGCGATCGCACCGACGAAGGCCGTGACGATCCCGGCGGGCATCTCGGCCGGCTGCACGACGAGGCGGCCGACCACGTCGGCGACCAGCACGA
Organism: Cellulomonas sp.; assembly: GCA_036404115.1. Lineage (GTDB taxonomy): Bacteria > Actinomycetota > Actinomycetes > Actinomycetales > Cellulomonadaceae > Cellulomonas. The sequence goes on along the minus strand of DASWPG010000015.1, from coordinate 65,662 downwards.
TCACCGGGCCCACCAGCAGGGAGAACAGCAGGACCCTGCGGTACCCGCCGCCGACCAGGAGGCGCACCACGTGCGGTGCCATCAGGCCGACGAAGCCGATCGGGCCGGAGGCCGCGACGGAGGCGGCGCACAGCGCGGTGATCGCGATCACGGTCAGGGCCCGGACCCGTCCCAGGTGCACGCCGAGCGCCGCGGCGAGGTCGTCGCCCATCGCGATGCTGTCCAGGCCGCGGGCGACCGCCAGCGCGAGCACCAGGCCGCCGAGCACCACCGGCACGGCTGGCAGCACCCGGTGCCAGCCGTCCACGCTGACCGAGCCGACCACCCAGCTGCGCATCGCGTCGAACGCCCGCGGGTCCAGCAGCACCAGCATCGAGCTGATCCCGCTGAGCACCGCACCGACCGCCACGCCGCCGAGGACCAGTCGGGACGGGTCGAGCGGGCCGCGCGCCGCGGCGCCGATCGCGTGCACGACCAGCGTCGCGAGCAGCGCGCCCACGGCCGCGAACGGGACGAGCGCGGCGGGGGCGGTGATGCCGAGGCCGCCGACCGCCACCGCGACGGCGAGCCCGGCCCCGGCGTTCACCCCGAGGATGCCGGGGTCGGCGAGCGGGTTGCGCGTCAGCCCCTGCATGAGCGCACCGGCGGCGGCGAGCGCGGCGCCGGTCAGCACGGCCAGGACGGTGCGCGGGATGCGCAGCGTCAGCAGGACGTCGCGCAGCTCGCCGGGCACCGACCCGGTGAGCGCCCGGACGATCTCGACCGGCGTCGCGCTGTAGGCGCCGATGCCGATGCTGGCCGCGAGCGCGACGACGAGCGCGAGCACCGCGCCGGTCGCCACGACGGCGAGGCGAGCAGGCCCGCCCGCCTCGCCGCGGCGCACCGGGGCGTGCGCCTCCGCGGTCACCGGGCGAGGACGGAGAGCACGTTCTGCTCGATGCTGTCCAGGTAGTCGAGCGCCGTGACGTAGTCGGTGACGTCGAGCGGGAACGAGTACACGTGGCCGGCGACCGCGGCCGGCAGCGCCTGGAACAGCTCGTTGTCGAACAGGGTCTGCAGGGCCGGGTAGTTCGTCCCGTCGGCCTGGGTCGGGGTGACGATCACGTCGGCGTCGCCGAGGATCTCGGAGATCCGTTCGTACGGGTAGGACTCGTAGCCCGCCTCGAAGTCGCCCTCGGGGATGCTGTCGGCATAGGTGAAGCCGAGCTCGGTGTAGATCGATCCGGTGACCCCGGTCGGGTACATGATCGAGAACTCGACCTCCTGGTTGCCGATGGTCACCGGTGCCACGGTGTAGCCGGCGAGGACCTCGGCGTACTCGTCCTGCAGCTCGGCGATCCGGGCGTCGTAGGCGGCGCTGACCTCGTCCAGGGTGTCCTCGGCGCCGACGGCGGCGGCGAGGTCGTCGACGATCGTCTTCCAGTCCGCGCGGTCGTCGCCGAAGACGATCACCGTCGGGGCGATCGCGCTGAGCTTCGCGTAGACGTCCTCGTCGACCTCGTAGGCGTCCCCCACGATCAGGTCGGGCGCCAGGGCCAGCACGGCCTCGTAGTCGATCTCGCCGTAGGTGCCCACCGACGAGGCGTCGGCGAGGTACTCGTCCTGCTCCTCGGTGAACGAGGACGCGTAGCTGCTGTAGTCCTGCGCGCCGATCACGTCCACGCCGAGGGACATCAGCTGCCAGGGAGTGTCGTAGGACACCGCGACGATGTTCTGCGGATCGGCCGGCACCTCGACGTCGCCGTAGTAGCTGTCCACGGTGCGGGTGCTCTGGTCGGTCGCGGTGGTCTCCTGCGCGGCCGGTTCGGACGAGCAGCCGGCGAGCGCGAGGAGGGCGACGGCGCAGGCCGCCGCGGCGGAGGCGCGCACAGCGCGCAGGGGTGAGAGAGACATGGTGCTCCTGGGAGGTCGCGTGGGCGGCTGCGCGATCATCGCGGTAGGACAGCCTTACCTAAATTCTCGCAGACCTCGGTGGCCGATCGCCGCGGTGGTCAGGCCCCGTACGGCCAAGATCATGCGCAGAACGGCCACCGATCAGCGCAGCACCCGGCGGACGTGCGTGATCGGGGCGAGCCCGGTGACCGAGCGGTAGGCGTGCGTGAACGCGCTGGCGCTGCGATAGCCGCACTGCCGCGCGGCGGCCTCGACGGTCGCGCCCCGCCGGAGCAGCGCGATCGCCGTGTGCACGCGCAGCCGGCGTCGCCACTGGGCGAAGCCCATCCCCGTCTCGACCTGGAACCGTCGGCGCAGCGTCCGCTCGCTGGTCCGTGCCAGCTGCGCGGCGACCTCGACGGACCACTCCTGCGCCGGTCGCTCCTGCATCGCCTCGGCGAGCAGGCGCAGCGCAGGGCTGGTGGGCATCGGCAGCGACCAGGCCGCGTCCAGCTCCCCGTCCAGCAGGTCGAACGCGAACAGCTCTGCCCGGCGCCGGCGCGCGAGCACGCTGCCGGTCGGCGCGTCCGGCATCTGCAGGTGCCGCAGCACGTCCCGCAGCAGCGTGCTCAGCGGCAGCGCCACCACCTCCTGGCCGGACCAGGGCGTGAAGCCGGGACTCAGCCAGGTGCAGTTCAGCCGGGTCGCCGTCTGGTTCACCACCCGGTGCGGCGTCCCGCCCGGGATCCAGAGCCCGTGCACGGGCGGCACCAGGAACCGCTCGCCCTCGACCTCGACGAGCACCGTCCCGTCCACGCCCCAGAGCAGCTCGTGGTCGGGATGGCGGTGCCGGTCCCACACCTGGTCAGGCTCGGGCTCGATCCAGTTGCTCGCGATCAGCAGCGACTCCTCGTCCGCACCGAACTCGAGGCCGAGGTACCCGAGCGGATCGAGCTCCGGCGAGCCGGATGCGAGCTGGATCACGCGACGGAACCTACCGCACCCGCCCCGGCCGCCCCCGCGGGCACCGCGCCGGGCGTCAGAGCCGGGCCGCGGGCAGCACCTTCTGCGCGAAGTACACCGAGGCCACGTCCGACATCGCGCGCCGGACCGCACCGAGCGCCACGTGGTCGCCGCCCATCGTCGAGACCCGCACCTCGGGCATCCGGATCACGCTCTTGCTCACCGTGGCGGCGAACTCGGGCACCCAGAGGTCCGACCAGGGCGTGCTGCCGCCGCCGATCACCACGATCTCGGGGTCGAGGGTCAGCACCAGGGCGGCGGCGCCGGTCGCCACGTCCCGGGCGTACTTGCGCACCACCTTGCGCGCGAGCGGGTCGCCGAGCCGGGCCTGCTCGAAGGTCCAGGCCGCGTAGCCGCTCTCCTGGGCGCTCTCGGGCACCCCGGGCAGCTCGGCCAGCCGCTCGCCGGCCCGCTGCCACCGGACCGCGGGCAGGGCACCGATCTCGCCGGCCGCACCGGCGTGCCCGGTCACCAGCCCCCCGTTGACCAGGGCGGCGGCGCCGGTCCGCATCCCGGCGAGCACGTACACCACGTCGCGCGAGCCGCGGGCGACCCCCCACTCCTGCTCCGCGAGCAGGGCGAGCTTGACGTCGTTCTCGACGCTGACCGGGCCGGTCACGACGCCTCGCAGGTGCGCCACCAGGTCGACCCCGGTCCAGGCCGGGAGCGGGCTGAACAGCGAGGTGCGCCCGGTCACGTCGACGGGCCCGGTGACCGCCGCGGCGGTGGACCAGATGTCCTCCGCCGACCGACCGGTCCGGCTGAGCACGTCGCGGACGGCCTGGTCCACCCGGGCGAGCCGGCGGGGCGGCAGCGCGGTCGGCTCGACGCCGAGGTGCTGCACCCCGAGCACGGCGCCGGCGAGGTCGGCGACCATCGCGGTCACCCGGTGCACACCGATGTCCAGCCCGAGGACGGACCCCGCCTCGGCCCGGAACCGGAACCGCTGCGGCGGCCGTCCGCCGAGACCGTCGGGCACCGGTTCGACCACCTCGACCCAGCCGAGGTCGACCAGCTCCGCCACGAGCGACCCGATGCTCGGGCGGGACAGCCCGGTCGACCGGCTGAGCCCCGCGGTGGTCGCGTCCGCCCCCGAGCGGATCGCCTGGAAGACGCGCAGCAGATTCGTCTCGCGCACGCGGCTCTCCCGCACACGGCCCTCTCGCACAGTCACGCGGTCATCCTCTCGTGTCGCGCAGGACGCCCGACCCGCGGTCGGGCGCCGGTGACCCCGCAGTTCCACTGCGCATGTTATGTGAAGTGATTGACAATACCTAGCGATCCTGTTTGCCTAACCTCGGCCGCAGCCCGTCGGGACGTCAGACGGCCGACCATGGAGGTGCTCGATGACGAGACTGACGTCGGCCCCGGCGGAGGAACGCGGGCCGGTCGCCGGTGCGGGGTCCGATGACGGCACAGCACCGGGCAGCAGGCTGGTGCGGTCGCGCTCGCGCCTGCGGCGGGCGGAGAAGTGGGCGGCGCTCGTCCTGCTGGCGCCGTCGCTGATCGGGTTCGCGGTGTTCTACGTGTACCCGACCATCCGCGGGGCCTACTACTCGGTGACCGACTACACGCTGCTGAACGACCCGTCGTTCGTCGGCGCCGACAACTTCCGCGAGCTGCTGGACGACCCGCAGGTCTGGACGTCTCTGCGGATCACCGCGGTGTTCGCGGTCGTGAACATCGCGGTCAGCATGGTGCTGGCCCTGATCCTGGCCGCGCTGATGCAGCGGCTGCACCTGGCGACCTGGGTGCGCTCGGTGCTGCTGCTGCCGTGGCTGGTGCCGAACGTCGCGATCGCGCTGATCTGGGGCTGGCTGCTGGACGCGAACGTCGGGTTCCTGAAGAACCTGCTCGACTCGATCGGGATCCACGGGGTCACGTTCTACAACGACGACGCCGCGCTCTGGATCGTGGTGATGATCTCGGTCTGGTCCGGGCTCGGCTACACGGCGCTGCTGCTCTACGCCGGGATGCTCCAGGTGCCGGTCGACCTGTACGAGGCCGGCGCCCTGGACGGCGCGAGCGAGACGCGGATGTTCACCCGGATCACGCTGCCGCTGATCCGGCCGGTGATCGCGCTGGTGGTCGTGGTGTCCCTGATCGGCTCGTTCCAGGTGTTCGACCTGGTGCAGGTGGGCTACGGCAACAACCCGATCCCGCAGGTCAGGGTCATCTACTACTACATCTACCAGCAGGCCTTCTCGTACTACCAGATGGGCTACGCCTCAGCGATCTCGCTGCTGCTGGTCGTGATCCTCGGCGTCCTCACCTTCTTCCAGATGCGCCTGATGCGCGCCAACCGATCGGACCTGGCATGAGTGCGCCCACCGTCGCCGGCCGCCGACTGCCGAACCCGGGCACGGCCGCCGCGCACCACCGACCGGCACCGACCGTCGGCCGCGTCGTCGCCTGGATCGTCGTCGCCGTCGTCGTGGTGGCCACGGTCTTCCCGTTCTACTGGATGGTGCGCACCGCGCTGACGCCCACCGGCGACCTGATCTCGGACTCGAGCCGGCTCTGGCCGAGCAGCCCGACGCTGGTCAACTTCCGCCGGGTGCTCGGCCTGACCACCACCGAGGAGGCCATCGCTGCCGGCGGCACCGGTGCCACGATCGACTTCGCCCGGTACACCCTGAACTCGCTGATCTACGCCGGGTCGGTGGCGATCGTGCAGACGCTGTCCTGCGCGGCGGCGGCCTACGCGTTCGCCCGGCTGCACTTCCGCGGCCGCGACGCGCTGTTCGGCGTGATCCTGGCCGGGCTGATGATCCCCGGGATCTTCACCCTGCTGCCGAACTTCGCGCTGATGCGGCAGACCGGCCTGCTCAACACGATGGTCGGCCTGGTCGCCCCGGCCATCCTGACCAGCCCGTTCGCGATCTTCTTCCTGCGGCAGTTCTTCCTGTCGCTGCCCATCGAGGTGGAAGAGGCCGCCATGATCGACGGCGTCGGGGCGCTCGGCCGGTTCTGGCGGATCGCGCTGCCGATGAGCCGCGGCCCGATCGCCACGATGATGCTCATCACCCTGGTCGGGATGTGGAAGGACTACCTGTGGCCGCTGGTCGCGGGGAACTCCGAGCTCACCCGGGTGCTGACCGTCGCCCTCAGCGTGTTCCAGCAGCAGTCCCCGAACACGTCCCCCGACTGGACCGGCCTGATGGCGGGCGCGACGCTCTCCGTCCTCCCCGTGCTGCTGATCCTGATCTTCCTGGGCAAGCGGCTGGTCCAGTCGCTCAACTTCTCCGGCGGGAAATAGCGGTGCCCCGCCGTGCGCACGAGTACTCCATCAACCACGAGAGGAAGACCATGAAGAGGACCACCACGGCCATCGCGGTCGCCGCGGCAGCATCGATGCTGGCGCTCAGTGCCTGCTCGTCCGGCGCGAGCGACGATGCCACCGGCGACGCGGTCACCCTGAACTACTGGCTCTGGGACGACACACAGCTCGCGGCGTACCAGACCTGTGCCGACGCGTTCCACGAGGCGAACCCGAACATCACGGTGGACATCACCCAGACGTCCTGGTCGCAGTACTGGACGAACCTCAGCACGCAGATCACCGCGGGCACCGCTCCGGACGTGTTCACCAACCAGATCTCGTACTTCATGCAGTTCGTCGACAACAACCAGCTGCTCGACCTGAGCAGCCTGGTCGACGACGGCGACGTCGACCTCACCGCGTACAAGGACGGCCTGGCGGAACGCTGGGTCTCCGACGACGCACGGTACGGGCTGCCGAAGGACTGGGACGTCGAGGGGCTGCTCTACAACGTGGACGTCGCGACGGCGGCGGGCTACACGGCGGACGACATCGCCGCACTCACCTGGAACCCGGACGACGGCGGCACCTTCGGCGACTTCATCAAGGCGATGTCGCTGGACTCCTCCGGCCGCAACGGCCTGGACCCGGACTACGACGCGAGCGCGGTCGTCCGGTACGGCTTCTACCCGGAGTGGGGCGACGGCGCCAACGGGCAGAACGGCTGGGGCAACCTCGCGGTGTCGAACGGCTTCACCTTCAGCGACGACGAGGGTGTCGCGACCACGTTCAACTACGACTCCGAGCCGCTGGTCGAGACGATGACCTGGTACCAGCAGATGATCGACGGCGGCTACATGCCGCAGTACGACGAGCAGTCCAGCCTCGGCACCGAGACCGTGATGACCAGCGTGACCGCCGCTTCGACGTTCGCGGGCTCGTTCGTGGCCCCGACCTACCTGAGCTCCGACCAGACGGTGAGCTTCGCGTACGCGACGGTGCCCGAGGGCCCCGAGGGCCGCACGGCCGCGACCAACGGCCTGGCCGACTCCGTGTGGGCCGGCACCGAGCACCAGGACGAGGCGCTCCAGTGGGTGGCCTACCTCGGCTCTGCCGAGTGCCAGGACTCCGTCGGAGCCACCGGGGTCGTCTACCCGGCGGTGACGTCCGGGACCGAGGCCTCGCTGGCCGCGCGTGCGGCGGAAGGCGTCGACGACAGCGCGTTCACGTCGGTCGCCGACGCGGGCGAGACGTTCCTGCTGCCGATCTTCAGCGACGCCTCCCAGGTGAACACGGCCATCCAGGACGCCATGACCGCCATCGCCCAGGGCGCGGACCCGCAAGAGACGCTGTCCACCGCGAACGAGACGGTCGAGGCGCTGTTCCAGTAGTCATCCCCACCCGGCGGGAGCGGTGCGACCGGCACCGCTCCCGCCGCGCACGTCCACCGAGGAGTACCCATGGTTCTTGGCACGCAGCCCGCCCTCCCGATGCACCTGGACGGCACCGTCCTGCCGGAGGCGCCCGCCTGGGCCCGACCCGGCACGGCGGCCACGGACGAGGCGTTCCTGCGCGCGTCGCGGGTCTCGCTGCTGCACGGCGAACCCGCGGGCGAGGTCTACCGGAACGGGCAGAACTCGTGGTCGCCGACCGGCTGGCGCCGGCTGACCGACCCGCCGCTGCGGGTGCCCGGGCCGGTGCGTCGCCAGACCGCGGACGACACCCGGTGGGACGACGTAGTGCGGCACCACTCGTCCTGGGTGATGGCGGTCAGCGACGGCACGCAGACCGTGCTGCTCGGCGCCCTGGAGGGCGAGACCCCGCGGCTGCACGCCGACACCGACGTGCTCGCCGCCTGGACCGAGCGCGGCGACGACGCGCTGTGGGTGCTGCTGCGCGGGCCCGAGGCGGACGTGTTCGCCCGGTACCGCGACCTGCTGGCCGACCGCTGGGGCGTGCTGCCCACCGACCCCGGCGCCGTGTGGTCGTCCTGGTACTCCTACTACGAGGAGATCTCTCGCGCCGAGCTGGACCGCATCGTCCCCGAGCTGCCCGGTCTCGGCTTCGGCACCGTGCAGATCGACGACGGCTGGCAGGTGCGGGTCGGCGACTGGCAGCCCAACGCCAAGTTCGCCGCCGGGATGCGGGACGTCGCCGGCTCGATCGTCGACCGCGGCCTGCGACCCGGGCTGTGGATCGCCCCGTTCATCGCGCTGCCCGACGCCGAGGTGGTGCAGCGCCACCCGGAGCTGCTGCTGCGGGGCCCCGACGGCCAGCCGGTGCACGCCGGCTCCAACTGGGGCAGCCACTACCTGACCTTCGACCTCACCCGCCAGGACGCCCGCGACCACCTCGCCGAGACGGTCGGCCGGGCGGTGCACGACTGGGGCTTCACCTACCTCAAGCTGGACTTCATCAACGCCGGAGCCGTCGACGGCCGGCGCAGCCAGGACATCGGCCGGGAGGCCGCCTACCGGCTCGCGATCGAGACCGTGCGCGAGGCCGTCGGCCCGGACGTGTACCTGCTCGGGTCCGGCGCCCCGGTGATCCCCTCCCTCGGCGTGCTGAACGCCGTGCGCACCGGCCCGGACGTCGCCCCGATGTGGGACAACTACGCCACCGACGACCCGTCCGACGCCACCGCCCGCAACGCGCTCACCAACGCGGTGCACCGGCTCTGGCTCCGCGGGCTGATCGGGCTCGACCCGGACGCGGTCTACTTCCGGCACCGCCGCAGCCTGCTGAACGACGAGCAGATGCAGTGGCTGCGCGACAGCGCGACGATCTCCGGCTTCCGCGCCGTCTCGGACCCGCCGGCCTGGCTGGCACCCGAGGAGCAGGCCGAGCTCCGGGCGTACCTGGCCGACGAGCCGGCCATCGAGCAGGTGGACCGCTACCGGTACCGGGTCGGGTCGCGGCTGGTCGACTTCGGGGCCGCGGTGGACGGGGCAGCGGGGCACTACCCGCTCTGAGCGGCCCGCGGCGGGACGCCGGCAGGCCCGCGGCCGTGCGTCAGGGCTGCGGCTGCCGGGTCGCCGGACAGCACCTCGGCGACCCGGCGCAGCCCCTCCTGCTCGAACCGGGCGTCACCGACCCGGTACGCCCACGCCGCCGTCGCCACCGCCTCCCGGACCTGCGTGCGGGACCAGGCACCCGGCTCGCGCGGGTCGGCGCCGTACCCGGCCAGGAACGCCACCTCCAGCGCGGGGTCGCGCCGGAAGTCGCGGGCGGCCAGCCGGTCCAGGTCCGTCGCGGCCGGGCGCAGGTCCGCCCGGCCCAGGTCGATCACCCGCACCTCACCGTCGTGCACGAGCCAGTTCCGCGGCTGCCAGTCGCCGTGCGTCGGCACCAGCACCGCCGGCGGCTCGGGCCACGAGTCCACCAGCGCCCCGATCCGTGCCACGTCCGCGGGCGCGATCCGGTGCGGCGCGACGAGCCAGCGACGCAGCCGGTCGTTCTCCCGCGCCTCGTACGTCGGGTCGTCGCGCCGCTCGACGGCGTGCAGCCCGGCCAGCAGCCGTCCCGCCTGCCGGTAGGTCGCCGGGTCGTCCGCGGCGGGGTCGCCCAGCACCAGGGCACCGGGCAGCCACCGCGTGACGAGCAGCTTCGCCCCGACGTCCGCATGCAGCAGCACCGGGGCACGACCGGCGTCCACCCACCCCGCGAGCCAGCACCGGTGCGCGCGGATCTCCCGCGCCAGGTGCTGGTCGGACGGGCCACCGGCCTTGACGACGCACAGCCCGCCGTCGGCGGCCCGCAGGCGCAGCACGGTCGTCTCGATCAGCCCCCAGCCGAGGTCGGCCTCCACCACCGCGCCGGGCAGCCACCCGGCCAGCCGGTGCCGCTGCTCCGCGGTGAGCCGGTCACCGCCAGGTCCGTCGGACCGGTCCGGCCCGATCACAGCTCCTCGTACCGCGCCGGGTCCTGGTCGAAGGTGCGTCCGTCCGGCCGGGCCAGCGCGTCCAGGGCGGCACGGTCCTCGTCGCCCAGCGCGAAGCCCATCAGGTCCAGGTTCTGCTGCTGCCGCTCCGCACCCGTGGCCTTCGGCAGCGGCATCACCCCGAGGTCCACCTCCCAGCGCAGCACCACCTGGGCGGGCGACACCCCGATCCGGTCCGCGATCCCGGCGATCGCCGGCTCCTGCAGCAGCGAGTTCGCCCGGCCGAGCGGGCTCCACGCCTGGGTGATGATCCCGCGGCGCGCGTCGTCCGCCCGCTGCACCGCCTGCGGGAAGTACGGGTGCAGCTCGATCTGGTTCACCGCCGGCAGCACCCCGGTCTCCCGCTCCAGCCGGTCCAGGTGCTCGGGCAGAAAGTTGCACACCCCGATGTGCCGCACCAGCCCGCGCCGCTGCACCTCGATCAGTGCACCCCACGCCTCGACATACCGGTCGATCCGCGGGTTCGGCCAGTGGATCAGGTACAGGTCCAGGTGGTCCAGGCCGAGCCGGTACAGGCTCTCCTCGACGGTCGCTGCGGCATCCGGTGCCGCCTGGAACCGGCCGGGCAGCTTGGAGGTCACCACGATCTCGTCCCGCGGGACGCCGGACTGCGCGACGGCCTGCCCCACCGCGCCCTCGTTCTCGTAGCCGACCGCCGAGTCGAGCACCCGGTAGCCGGTGTGCAGCGCACGGACGATCGTCGCGACGCCCGCGGACCCGCGCAGCTGGTAGGTGCCGAAGCCGACGGCGGGCAGGGTGAGGCCGTCGTGGGCGGCGAGGGTGGGCAGGGCGGTGGCGGTCATGCGGGTCCTCTCGGCCGGGTGCGTCGCACCGAGATCGCTGGGCGACGGGTCAGGTGCTGATCGATCCGGTCTACCACCGGCGTCACCGGGCGGCCACCGTTCTCGATCAGCGGGATGCCCGGTCCAGGTTCCGCCATCGGGCCCGGGCAGCCTCGTAGTGGTCAGCGACCAAGGAGCGGTCCGGGCGGGACTCCTCGGGCACCGCGATCGGCAGCCCGTCGAGCGGCCGCAGCGACTCGTACTGGCGCAGCAGCGGCGGGGCCACCTTGCTGCTCCAGGTCACCGGGTCGAAGGTGATGAACAGTCGATCGAAGAGTCGGTGCACGTCGGATCGCAGCAACAGGCCACCGTCCCGGTGGTGCTCCGGACGCTCCGCGAAGCTGTAGAGATGTGCCGCGTCGAGGACATCGGCCGGCTGGCGTCCGGTGACCGCACACACCGAACCGAACCGCTCGAACAGCGCCTCACGGAACTGCGCTTGCCCCTTGCGCACCTTCACCACCGCATCACGGCGCCCTCCGGGCAGCACGCCCATCTGCACCAACACCGCGAGATTCAGCGCGCTCTCGACGTCCACGTATGCGTTGAGGAATTCCCACGCCGCCGCGCTGTCGAGCCGACGGATGGCATTGCGCTGATCTGCCTCGGCGTAGACGCCGTCTCGCGCCAGCGCACCGGTCGGAACAACCGCCCCGAGTGCGGCCCACGTCGAGCCGTAGTGCGCGACCGATCTCGTGACCGCCGTCGGTACGATCACCGGCTGATCGAACTCGTGCCCGCACCGCTGGCATCGATAGCGATACTCGGCCCGCTTCCGGGGTGCACTGACCTGGGCACGATGACAGTCCGGGCATTGCTGTACCAACTTGACGCCCGGTTCGGAGTCGATCCGCTCCACCGCCCCGTAGCCACGAATCTGGTACGCATCACGGATCACGAGAACATCCCCGACTGCGATCTGAGTAGCGTGCGGAACGCGCTGATCGTAGGCGTACCGGCTCTCGATGACGTCGTCGTAGACCGCCACGTCCTGACCCGGCACTTCCTTGGAGAGGCAGCTCCAATAGGTCGGGGGCATCACACCTCGCTCCAAAGCGGGCCACTGTGCATGCGCTGAGCTCAGCAGACGGCGGTGGTGCGGGACAAGTCCACGCACCACCGCCACCCGAATGCTCAGCCCTGCGCGAGCAGCCCGAACTCCCGCAGCAGCTGCCCGATCTCGGTGTCGTCCACCTTCTTGTGCACCAGCCGCCGCCCCACCGGCCCACCCGGCACCGCGACCGGCTCGCCGTCCCGCAGGCGGGCGGTGGCGGCGAGCAGCGCCCGCACGTCGTAGGTGGAGCCGAACACCTCGGGAACACCGCGCTCGATGTCGAGCAGGGTGTAGACGGCCTCCATCGGGGTGCGCACCGAGTACTCGGTGGTGAAGATGCAGTCGCGGCCGGACTCGGCGAACTGGCCGATGAACGCGAAGTTCTCCGATCCCTCGGGAACGACGTCGGGGCGGTCGCCGGCGTGACGCGGCATGAAGAACGAGGTCACGTAGGGCATCATCACCGGCACGGTCTTGGCGCCGGTGGCGGCGAGCTCGTCGATCTGATCGACCGGCACGCCCATGTGGTAGAGCCACTCGCGGGTGATCTCCTCGCCGGTGCAGTCCTGCATGGCCTTCTTCACGTAGTCGCCGGGGCGGTCGACGAACAGGGAGTAGACCCAGATCACGACCTCGCCGGGCTTCTGCTGCTTGAAGTGCGGCTGGCGGTTCACGGTCCAGGAGAGCAGCCAGGAGGAGTCGCGGGCGGTGACGATGCCCCCGGTGACGACCTTGCCGGACAGCGGGTCGCGCTTGGCGATCTTCTCGATGTACGCGGGGATCCGCGGGTCGACGGTGGTGACGGTGGCGGACTCCCACTTGGTCTCGGGGATGTGCCCGCCGAACACGTCGGGGTGGCCGAACGACGGGTCCTGCGCGGCGATCCGACGCCACAGGTCCCAGGCGGGGGCCGGTCCGTCGTCGAGCCGGGCCGGCGTGTGGTGGTCGCCGTTGTCGGAGTTCTCGGTCAGCGAGCCGATGGTCATGAAGAGCAGGTCGTCCCGGGTCAGGTCGACGCCGCCGGCGACGCCGTCGCGCAGCCAGTGCAGCCGGGTGGCGCGCTTGTGCTCCGCGGTGATCTCGAAGTCGACGTCGGTGACCTCGGTGTCGAAGTGGAAGACGACGCCCTGGTCGAGCAGCCAGGTGTACAGCGGCAGCACGAGCGACTCGTACTGGTTGTACTTGGTGAACTTCAGCGCGGAGAAGTCCGGCAGGCCGCCGATGTGGTGGATGAACCGGTGCAGGTAGAGCTTCATCTCCAGGGCGCTGTGCCACTCCTCGAAGGCGAACATGGTGCGCCAGTACAGCCAGAAGTTGGAGTCGAGGAACTCGCGGCCGAACACCTCGTCGATCCGCTTGCCCTCCATCTCCGCGCGGGTGGCGAGGAAGACCTTGATGATGTCCTTCTGCGCCTTCTCGGACAGCCCGAACAGTCCGTCGGTGCGGGCGTCCTTGCCGCGGTCGACGGTGGCGCGCTGCAACGAGTAGTTCGGGTCGTCCTTGTTCAGCCAGTAGAACTCGTCGAGCACGCTGGCGCCCTCGACCTCCAGGGACGGGATGGACCGGAAGAGGTCCCACAGGCACTCGAAGTGGTTCTCCATCTCCCGTCCGCCGCGGATCACGAAGCCCTTCTTCGGCTCCTTGATCCCGTCCAGTGCGCCGCCCGGCAGCGCGAGGCGCTCCAGGACGGTGATCTTGCTGCCGGGCAGCTGGCCGTCCCGGATCAGGAATGCCGCGCCGGCGAGCGAGGCGAGCCCCGCCCCGACGAACCACGCCGACTTGTCGTCGACCCCTGCCGGCTTGCGCGGGCGCGCGAAGGCCTCGTAGTTGCCGCTGGTGTGCTGCATGCTCGGACTTCCTCTCGGGTGCACGACCCGGGTCCGGCGAGAGGTACCCACCGCAGCCCCGGCCGCTCGTGCGGGTCGAGGCGTGCGGCTAGGGTGCGCCGCCGTCGAGATCGGCCCCGAGGAAGCCGCGGACGACCAGGGTGACCTGGGCTCGCAGCTCCCGGACGGGGTCGGTGGCCGGGTGCACGGTGGTCTGCGGGTGCACCAGGAGCAGGTTGAGCACCGCGAACACGGTGCGGGCCGCGCGGGCGGCGTCGCGCTCGGCGGCCGGTCCCCGGGCGGATCGGGCGGCGGGGGCCAGGCCGGCGAGCAGCCGCTCGGCGATCCGGCGCTCCAGGTCGGCGACCAGGGCCAGGCCCTCGGCGCGATACGGCTCCTCGGGCGGCCCGAACAGCAGCTCGCGCTGGTAGATCGCCGCGCTGGCGGTGTCACCGGCGCCGGTCAGGATCGCCTCGACCAGGGTGCTGACCGCGCGGGCGGTCCCGGGTGCGTGGTCGGCGGCCTCCACCCCGGCAGCGATGGCGCGACGGAGCTCGTCGTTGTAGACCATGAGGAAGAGCTCGCCCTTGGACGAGGCGTACCGGAACAGGGTGCCGGCGGCGATGTCGGCGCGGTCGGAGATCTGCTGGGTGGTGACACCCTCGAAGCCGCGCTCGGCGAACAGGCTCGCGGCGGCGGCGAAGATCCGCTCGCGCTTCTCGCGCATGCCGCGGACCCGGCGACCTGCATCGACCGGGACCTGCATCGCCGGACCTCATTCCTGACTGGACTCATTTCTGAGCGTAGTCACTCTCATCGACGCGCGCCAGCGGAGCCGCACCCGCACGGGTCCGGGTACGGCGCGGGGCGTACGGATCAGCCGTCCGCGGTACTCCAGGTCGTCCGGAAGGTGGAGGTGAAGATGCTCCCGCAGGGCGATCCGCCGGCACCCCCGCCGAGCGCAGGCTGGTCGCAGTCGCCGCCGGAGGGGCGGGGACGCCGAACGACCGAGGGAGTTCCGCCCATGTCTGCTCCGCTGAAGATCGTGTCCACGCTGGCGCTGGTCGGCGTCGTCGCCGCCGGCGTCCGGACCCTGCTGCGGTACCGAGCCACCGCCTGAGCACCGGGCGGGCACGAAGGGGGTCTTCGACCCCGTGATCCGGTCCGGCGTCGTTGGAGGGCGGCGCCGGACCGGATGCACCACCCCGCCCGCCCCGGGCGGGCCGGCAGCACGACAAGGAACGAGGACGTCCCGTGAGCAGCACCAGCACCCTGACCGCACCGTCGCGGCACGAGGAGCGCGCCGCGACGCCCCCCGGCCGGCTCGAGCCGTGGTTCGCAGCGCTCGACCTGACCGCGGGCGGGAGCACCGCCCCCGCCGCGACCCGCCGCTGGGTGGACGCCTGCCTGGCCGAGGCCGAGGTCGCTCCGGAGCACCGCGCCACCCTCCGCCGGGTCGGCACCGAGCTCGCCCGGGAGGCCACCCTGCGCGCCCTGCCCGGCGAGCAGGTCCGGGTCGAGCTGGACCTGGTGGGGCCGATCGCACGGATGTCCGCCCGCGGCCCGTCCGCCACGCAGCGGCTCGGCGCCCGGGCGGTGGAGGCGTTGCAGTCCGCCTACGAGTGGGGCATCGAGCGGGTGTCCGGCGGCAGCCGGCTCGTCTGGTGCCACCTCGAGCTGGCCTGACCCGGACGACGAGACGGAGGAACGACGATGTCGGCAGCGAGCGCATCGGGGCAGGAGTGGGTCGTGGTGGGCGCGCTGGCGGTGCTGGTGCTGGTCATGACGGCCGGCCGCGCGGTGCGCCGGCTGCTGGGCGAGCGGCACCGACGCCGGCGCCCCGCGACGCACGGCTGAGCCGAACGACCGCGCCACCGCCGCGCAGCACGACCGCAGCCCCGCACCACCGGCGAGCGCCGGCCACCCCGCCCAGGGGTGGCCGGCGCTGCTGCGTGCCCGGCCGTCCGAGCGTGGGTCGGCGCACCCCGCCCGGTCCCTCGCGGTGCAGGTGCGCCCCGTCGGCCTACCGCACCTGCGGTACCGCGCCGACCGCGCCCGGCCGACGACCGCCGGGGGCCTCGGGCCGGAGCCTGGATCACGCACATCCTCGTCGTGAGAAGGGTTCGGTCCCGTGTCATCACTCGCTCGTTTCTGCTACCGGCGGCGCCGCGGCGTCCTGGCGGCCTGGGTGGTCGCCCTGGTCGCCCTCGCCGCCGTCGCGTTCTCGATGGGCACCGCCTTCCGTACCGCCACCGACCTGCCGGACAGCGAGTCCTCGCGGGCCTACGCGCTGATGGCCGAGGCCGGCATCGGCACCGACGGCACCAGCACCGGCACGGTGGTGTGGCGCACCGAGGGCACCGCGATCGACGACCCGGCCGTCGAGGAGGAGGTCGCGGCGATGCTGGCCGAGATCGCCGACCTGCCGGGCATCGAGGCGGTGACCAGCCCGTACACCGAGGCGGGCGCCGCACAGGTGAACGCCGACGCGCAGACTGCGTACGCCTCGCTGACCACCACCGACGACGCGGACGCCGACCAGGTGCGGGAGGTCACCGACTCCTACGCCTCGTCCTCGCTGGCGGTCGCGGTCGGCGGCACGGCGTTCAGCGACCTTCCCGAGGCGTCGCACGGCACCGAGGCGATCGGCGTGATCGCGGCGCTGGTGATCCTGCTGCTGGTGTTCCGCTCCGGCTGGGCGGCCGCGCTGCCGATCCTCACCGGGGTCACGGGCGTGGTCACCTCGCTGCTGCTGGTGGTGATCGGGGCGCACGCAGTGGACCTGGACTCGACCTCGCTGACCATGGGGGCACTGATCGGGCTCGGCGTCGGGATCGACTACGCGCTGTTCATCGTGAACCGCTACCGGAACGCGCTGCTGGCGGGCGCTACGGTGCCGCAGGCGATCGCCCAGGCGGTCACGACCTCCGGGCGGGCCGTGGTGTTCGCCGGCCTGACCGTGATGGCCGCGCTGATCGGGATGTTCGTCGTCGGCCTCGGGGTGCTGACCGGCATGGGCCAGGCGGCCGCGGTCACGGTGCTGTTCACCGTGCTCGCCGCGATCACCCTGCTGCCCGCGCTGCTCGGGATGCTGGGCACCAAGGTGCTGTCGCGGTCCCAGCGGGCCGCCCTCGCCGCGGGCGAGACCGTGCAGCACACGGGCCGCGCCTCGGTGTCGGCACGCTGGGCGACCCGCGTGCAGCGGGCGCCGCGCCGGTCGGCCGCCCTCGCCCTGCTGCTGCTGGTGGCGCTCGCCGTGCCGGCGCTGAGCATGCGGGTGGGCAACGCGGACGCGACCAGCGACCCGGCGGGCTCGGCCACCCGGGAGTACGCGGACCTGATGGGCCCGGCCTTCGGCGAGGGCATCGACGCGACGCTGGTGCTGGTCGCCGAGATCCCGGACGACGCGGCGGCGCAGGCGTTCACCGCGCTGGTGGCCGCGCTGCCGGAGGTCGACGACGTCGCGGCCGTGCAGGCCGCACCGCTCCAGGACGGGCAGACGATCGCGGTCGCCGCACTCACCCCCTCGTCCAGCTCCGGGTCCGAGGCGACCGAGGACCTGGTGAACACCCTGCGGGACGACGTGATCCCCGCGGCGACGGACGGCACCGACCTGCAGGTGTCGGTGGGCGGCGAGACCGCCACGAACATCGACATCTCGCAGGCCCTGATGGGTCGGCTCCCGCTCTACCTGGGGCTGGTCGCGCTGCTCGGCTTCGTGCTGCTGGCCATCGCGTTCCGCAGCATCCTGGTGCCGCTGGTCGGCGCGCTGACGAACCTGGTCACCCTGGCGGTCGGGCTCGGCGCGGTCACCGCGATCTTCCAGCTCGGCTGGGGGTCGGAGCTGCTCGGCGTGGGCTCCGGCGCACCGATCATGTACATCGTGCCGGTGATCATCGTCGGGGTGATGTTCGGGCTGTCGATGGACTACCAGGTGTTCCTGGTCTCCCGGATGCACGAGGAGTGGGGCCGCACCCGGGACAACGCGCGCTCGGTGCGGGTGGGCGTGGCCGAGACCGGGCGGGTGATCGCCACCGCCGCGACGATCATGCTCGCGGTGTTCGCCTCCTTCGGGTTCAGCGGTCAGCGGATCGTCTCGGCGATCGGCATCGGGCTGGCGATCGCGGTGGTGCTGGACGCGTTCGTGGTGCGGCTGACCCTGGTGCCGGCGCTGATGAAGCTGATCGGCCGACGCAACTGGTCCTACCCGCGGTGGGCGGACCGGATCACCCCGCACTTCTCGGTGGAGGGCGAGACGCCCGAGGCGGAGACGTCCGACCCGGAGCAGCCGGTGCACGCGCGCCTGGTCCCGCCGCCGACCGCGGTCGGGGCGTCCGGCACCGCCCTGTGGTCCGAGGGCGCGCCCGTGGACCGGGACGAGCGCTGAGCACCGACCGGTGACGGCGGGTGGTGCGGGCAGCGACCCGCACCACCCGCCGTCGTGCCACCCTGGACATCGCCCCCGAGCATGCCCCCGAGCATCGAGAGGTCCCGTGACCACCGTCCTGAGCGCCGTCCCGCAGCACGCCCGTCGGTTCGTCGCCGCCGCGCGCCGGATCGACGTCGAGGCCCGCACCGGACGACCGGCCGCCCGGCAGGTCGTCATGACGCTGTGCTGGCTGGCTGCGATGGTCACCACCGCCTCGGTCCGGACCGGGGAGCTCGTGCCGCCGGACACCGTGCTCTGGCTGGGCGTCCTCGGCAGCTGGGCCCCGCTGCTGGTGCGCACGTACCGGCCGACGCTGGCGCTGGTCGCGACCGTGGTCGCCGAGTCGATGGTGCTGATCTTCCTGGCGGTGCCGGACCCGGTGTCGCAGGCCACCGGCGGGATGGGCGCCTACCAGCCGGTCCCGCTGGCGACCATGCTCGCGACGGCGACGTTCGCCAGCCGGGTGCCGTCGCGGATCGGCTGGGCCGCCGGGCTCGGTGCCGGGACCACCCTCGGCGTGATCGGGTGGACGATCCGGTCCGGTGGCACCTACCTGACCGACCTGGTGCTGTTCTACCTGGTGGTGACCGCCGCGGTGGTCGGCGTCTGGTGGTCCGGCCGGCGGGAGCGGGAGGTCCGGGCGCTGCGGGAGCGCGAGGAGCACGCCCAGCGCGCGGTGCTGGACGAGCGGCTGCGGATCGCCCGCGAGCTGCACGACGTGCTGGCGCACAACCTCACCCTGGTGAACGCGCAGGCCGGGGTCGCGCGGTACCTGCTGCGCACCGACGTGGACGCCGCCGAGCGGGCGCTGCGGGACATCACCGGGCACACCGGGCGCGCGATCGACGAGCTGCGCTCCACCATCGGCCTGCTCCGCGCCCGCGACGACGACCCGACGCCGCTCGACGACGGCGGCGGCATGCCCGGAGCCGGACCCGGTCCCCGAGCCGGCGCGGTCGGGCTCGGCGGGGCCGGGATCCCGGGCGACGCGCTGCGACCGGTGCCGGGGCTGGACGCGCTGGGCGAGCTGGTCACGGACCTGCGCACCACGGGGACCCGGGTCGAGGTCGGCGTCGCGGGCGAGCCGGTGCCGCTGGCGCAGCACGTCGACCTGGCGGCCTACCGGATCGTGCAGGAGTCGCTGACCAACGCCGCCAAGCACGCGCCCGGGACGGTGGTCGAGGTCGCGATCGCCTGGTCCGGGGCGGGGGTGCGGCTGCGGATCACGAACCCCGCGCCCGCCCCGGCCCGGCCCGGCCCGTTCGCCCCGGCCCCGGGCACCGGCAACGGGCTGATCGGGATGCGGGAGCGAGCGACCGCCGCGGGCGGCACGCTGCGCGCCGGACCGCTGCCGGACGGCGGGTTCGAGGTGGTCGCGACCCTGCCCGCCGCACCGTCCAGCAGGTCCGCCCCCGTGACCGCACCTGTCTCGAACCCTGCTGCCACCCCCACCCCCAACCCGACCGGAGAGCCCCACCGATGACCGTCCGAGTGCTGCTGGCCGACGACCAGGCCCTGCTCCGCGCCACCTTCCGCCTGCTGCTCGACGCGACCGACGACATCGAGGTGGTCGGCGAGGCCGCCACCGGTGCCGAGGCGGTGGCGCTGACCCGGAGCAGCCGGGCCGACCTGGTGCTGATGGACATCCGGATGCCGGACATGGACGGCATCGAGGCCACCCGCCGGATCACCGCCGACGAGGCGCTGGACGGCGTGCGGGTGCTGATGCTCACCACCTTCGAGACCGACGACCTGGTGCTGGGCGCGCTGCGCGCGGGGGCCAGCGGGTTCCTCGGCAAGGGGGTCGAGCCGGAGGCGCTGATCGACGCCATCCGCACGGTCGCGGCCGGCGACCGGCTGCTGTCCCCCGCCGCCACCCGCGCCGTGGTGCAGCGCCTGCTGGACCAGCCCGAGCCGCAGGCCCGGCCGGAGGTGCCCGGGATCGCGGACCTGACCGAGCGGGAGCGCGAGATCACCACGCTGGTCGCCCAGGGGCTGTCGAACTCCGAGATCGCCGAGCGGCTGTACATCAGCCCGGCCACCGCGAAGACGCACGTCAACCGGGCGATGATGAAGACCTCCGCTCGGGACCGCGCCCAGCTGGTGTACCTGGCGTACCAGGCGGGTCTCGCCGGCGGCGCCTGACCTCGGGCGGCGGTCGACCGCCGCGGGACCCGGGCCCGGCGAGGCACCGGCAGGGGTTCTCGCAGGGCCTGTCTGCGCGGCCGCGCCCGGCCTACCGTCGAGGGCGATCGTTCCCGATGCAGGAGGTCCACCATGCACACCCGTACCCTCGGCCAGGGCCTGACCGTCTCCGCGATCGGCCTCGGCGCCATGGGCATGTCCCAGGGCTACGGCCCGAACCCCGGCGACCGGGACGCGATGATCGCGGTGCTGCGCGGCGCCGTCGACCTCGGCGTCACGTTCATCGACACCGCGGAGGTGTACGGCCCCTACGTGAACGAGGAGCTGGTCGGCGAGGCGCTGGCCCCGCTGCGCGACCAGGTGGTGATCGCCACCAAGTTCGGCTGGCACATCGAGGACGGTCGGATGAACGGGCTGGACAGCCGGCCCGAGCAGATCCGCCGGGTGGCAGAGGCCTCGCTGCGCCGGCTGCGCACCGACGTGATCGACCTGTTCTACCAGCACCGGGTCGACCCGGCCGTGCCGATCGAGGACGTCGCCGGCACGGTCGGCGAGCTGGTCGCCGAGGGCAAGGTCCGCCACTTCGGCCTGTCCGAGGCCGGCGCCGGCACGATCCGGCGCGCGCACGCCGTGCACCCGGTGACGGCGGTGCAGTCCGAGTACTCGCTGTGGACCCGCGACCCCGAGCCCGAGGTGCTGCCGACCCTGGCGGAGCTCGGCATCGGGCTCGTCCCGTTCAGCCCGCTGGGCAAGGGGTTCCTCACCGGCACGGTGGACGCGAGCACCACCTTCGCCGCCGGCGACATCCGGGCGTCCATCCCCCGGTTCAGCGCCGAGAACCGGGACGTCAACCAGGCGCTGGTCGCCCGGGTGCGCGCGATCGCCGAGACCCGGGGCGCCACCCCCGGCCAGGTCGCGCTGGCCTGGCTGCTGGCGCAGCAGCCGTGGGTGGTGCCGATCCCCGGCACCCGCCGGATCACCCGGGTGCAGGAGAACGTCGACGCCACCCGGGTCGCGCTGTCCGCCGACGAGGTCGCCGAGCTGGACGCCGCCGCCGCCGGGGTCCGCGGCGACCGCTACAACCCGGCCGGCATGGCGATGGTCGGCCTCTGACAGACCTGACCGGTGGCGCCGCGAGGCGCCACCGGCAGGTTGCGCCTCGCGCCCAGGACCGGTACGCGGAGCTCCGCGACGAGGTCGCGGCCCTTCGTGAGGCGCTGCGGCCCGGGTGACCCGATGCAGGTCAGGCGGTGCTGGGCTGCGGTCCGTAGTCGTCGGCCGTGCCGCCGTCGCCGTATCGATCGGCCGGCAACGGTTCGCCCTTCTGCCAGGCGCTCCAGCCGGGGATCTCGCGACTGCGCCGGGGAACGAGCCGTTGGGTCGCACCGATGAGCTCGACGATGCGTTCGTGCCCTGGTGTGTGCTCGAAGACCGGCCCCATCGCTGCCACTGCTTCGTCCGCGAGAGCATCGTCCGCTCGTTCACGTCGACCCGGAGCGAGGTCGCCGCCGCCGCTGATGATGCTCAGGATCTTGGGCTCCCGCCGCGGCAGGATCTCGTACAGCTCGCTCAGAGATGCGGCGGGTAGTCCATCGAAGATCGGTGTCAGCAGTGCCCCTCCAGTGGTTCACCCATGCGCTGATGACGCCGGCACCGGTGATGTTCAGGGCCACCCCGGCGGGCAGGCCCGCGACCGACAGGTCCAGGACGAGACCACCGGCCTCCATCGCGGGCCCGGCACCCATGAGCATCAGCCCGCCGATCAGCTCGACGGCCATGCCGGGGTGCTGGGACATCGCGTCGGCGAACGAGGCGATTCCGTTGCCGATGTCGGCGCCCACGTCCCAGCCACCGTGCCAGGCATCGGACCACACGTCCCAGCCACCGTCCCAGAAGCTGCCCCGTCGGGTGCGCCGTCGGGCGCCCCGTCGGGCGCGGACCCCCGGGTCCCGGCGGCGTCCTGGCCGGCCTGGTCCTCCGTGCGCTGCGCGGCGGTCAGGATCCTGGCCGCGTCCTCGCGCAACGGCTCGCCAGGGTCGACCAGGCTGGGCGACCTCAGCGCCGGCTCGCGCGTCACGGACCTGCGGACCACCTGGGCGTGGTCGAGGCCCGCCAACCGGGTCAGGCGCTGACCGCGCTGCCAGGTGCCCACCGCGGTCCCGGCACGCTCCCGGGCGGAACGGACCTCCTCGGCGCAGGCATCCATCGCCCCCGCCGCGCGGGCGTGGGCGTCACCGGCCGCCCCGAGGTGGTCGGCCATGGCCCGGGTCGTGGCGCACAGCTGCTCGCCGGCCGCGCCCTGCCACACCCCGGCCACCTCGATCCGGGCCATCCCGTCGGCCAGGGACTCCAGCAGCACGGCCCGGGCGTGCAGGTCGTCGGCAAGCACCTCGACGGCCGACAGACGTCCCTCGATCAGCAGGACCGGATCGGTGCAGGCCGCCAGCGTCCCACTCACCGGGGAGCGCCCAGATCGCTGCCCTGGGCCAGGGACCGGTCCATCTCCTGGTAGCAGCGCGCCGCGAGCTCCAGGCGCCGGGCGAGCTCGTCGATGTCGCGCACGCCCTGGCGCAGCACCCGCTCCCAGCGTTCGTCGAACCGCCCGAGCGTGACGTCCAGGCCCGGGTGGCGCACCCGGGCCCGTTCCAGCTCCGGTGCGTCCTGCAGCCGCGAGGCGACCGCACGCACCTGCTCGACGAGCCGGGTGAGCCCGTCCAGGTCGACCATCAGCGTGTCCATGGCGCCCCTTGCGGTCCTCGGCGGCACCCCTGCGGCGCCGACCGCCCCGGACGTCAGGCGAGCGCGCGTGGACCGAGCCGTGGTCTGCGTGCTGTCCGCACGATCAGGCGTGAAACCGGGCCGGGAACCCGGCGGCGACATGGTGTCGGGTGCTTGCCTGCCCGCGCGCACCGTCGTCGCGGTGGGCGGCCGCCAGTCTGGTCGTGCGGGTGGCGTGGACTGGTCAGAGCACGGTGATCAGGACGTACTCTGCGCGGTCGAGGGTTCGACCGGCCGAGGACACCTGGGAAGAGGACAGCGACTCCCCGTCAGCTGTCGCGAACACTCGTCGGTGGGAGACCAGCACGGGAGTCGAGGTCACGACCCGGACTACCGCGTCTGTACCTGATCTGGCCGGGGCACTGTCTGACGTTGCGATCGGTCGTCTTCTTGAACGCGCGATGGTGGAAGGCGCAGCTAAGCCGCAGATGCGGGCTCTTCACGGTTCGTGGTGGGGCGGGCTCGTCGCGTCGGTGAGACGTTGAAGGCTCGTGGCCTGCCGGGATGGGTGTTGTCGAGACAGCCGTCCATGCAAGGAACCACGAGCCGTGATCGAGACCACGGGCTCGCGTCGTGATGCCGCGAGCACCATCTTCAACCTGCCAGATTTCCGCGTGATCGATGCGGTCGATGACGACGTCGGTGGGCGTCGGGTCCTGGTCGAGTCCCTCCCGGGGGCGCGCAGCGTGCGGACCAGGTCCTCGACGAGCTGTTCGTGCGCCGGCTGCATGCCTCGATGTTCGGTCAGGTCTGGTCCTGGGCGGGCACGTACCGCACCACGGAGCGCAACATCGGCATCGATCCGGTCGGCATCGCGGTGGCGGTCCGCTCGCTGGTCGACGACGCCCGGCTGTGGGTCGCGCCCGGATCCGTGTGGATCACCGCCGAGCGAGCCGGCATGAAGGTCCATCACTCGCTGGTGGCGATCCACCCGTTCCCCAACGGCAACGGCCGCCACGCTCGACTGCTGTGCGACGTGCTGGCACGGTGCCTGGACCTGGCCCCGTTCACCTGGGGCGGTGGTGATCTCGGTGCCGCAGCCCCGGACCGCGATGCGTACCTGGCCGCCCTGCGGGCCGCGGACCGCGACCCGGACGACCTGGCCGGGCTGCTCACGTTCGCCCGGTCCTGACCGCGATGCCCCGGACCGCGCGAACCTGCGCAGGTGCGAGGCACTGGCTGGAAGGGTCGAGCGGGTGAGCTCGGCACGATATTACCTGTAGTCTGCAGCATCTCGTTGACGTCGACACCACGTTCGCACGCCTGCCCTACCGGTCCCGGCTCTGCCGCATCGTCGCCTGGAGCGCGAGATTCGGTCCGGCTCAGGGTCGACCCCGGCGGCGACCGGACGCCCTGGACGAGCTCGACGGCAGGTGGGCTCGAGGTGACCTGCCCCGATCCGGGACTGGCGAGCCTGTGACCGGATCCCGTCCGCCGGACGCAGGAGGGCCGAGACGTGCTTCACGTGCCCTGACGACTCCTGCAGAGCACGTCGTCCTTCTGGGCCCGCGAACAGATCGTCCCGACCGGGTGTGCTGGACTGCGTCTGCTCAGCCCTGCCGGGCGAGCTGCAGCTCCGCGCGGTGGTCGTCCCTCGGACGGCGGGCGACGCAGCTGCTCGCGGCCGTGGCGCCGTCAGCGGTCGACGGCGTCGCCGGGCGGCTCGGTGTAGTCCACCGGCTTCCGGGCGCGCAGGGCGTACCGGACCTCGCGCCGGGTGGACTCCCCGAGGTACCCGCCGGGGTCGACCACCACGACGCGGTCGGCGAGGTCGATCCGCGCGAGGTGCAGCCTGCCGAGAGCGGCCCGCTGCTGGTCGGTGAGCGGGACGACCGCCGGTTCGAGCAGGGCGGGGGCGAGGACGATCGTGCCGGCGAGGGTCAGGCCGCGCTCCACCGCGCGGATCTCCGCGGCGAACTGCACCGAGCCGCACAGGCAGACGACCGGTGGGCGGGCGCTCGCACTGCCCGCTCGCGCGGACGAAGCCGCTCGCTCGACGTCGGCAGGGCGGTGCTCGCTCACCGGGCGATCCTCTCGCACGGGCCGACCGACGTCACGGCCGTCGGGCCGGTGCCGGTTGGTGGCAGCCGGCGCTCAGCGGCGGTCGAGCCCCTCGGCGTCCAGCAGGTCGTCGACGCGCGCGGTGCCGGTCGCGGTGGTCCACTCGAGGCTCGCGCTCGCGTCCGCCACCCCGACCGCCAGCAGAGCGTGGTCTGCCCCGGCCCGCCAGGTCATCGTGAGCAGGTCGTCGGTGGCGCCGTCGGTCGCGGGCTCGAGCGTGAAGTCCCCGTCGAAGGCCGGGTGCTCGTTGCGCAGCCGCATCAGGGCGAGCTGTGCCCGGACCACCGGCCGCTGCACCTCGTGGGCGACCTCGCCGGGGCCGTACACGTGCCGGTTGATGTCGCGGCCCACGGCGGTGCGGGCCAGCAGGTCCATGTCGTTCTCGCCGGCGAGCGCGCCGACGTAGTAGACCTGCGGGATCCCGGGGGCGAAGAGCTGGATCGCGCGTGCGGCCAGGTAGCGGGCGTCGTCGCGGCCCAGGGCGTCGTAGAAGGTCGAGTTGACCTGGTAGAGGTCCAGGTTGGAGGCGGCGGCCCCGGTCGCCTGCCGGCTGGCGCCGCCGGTGGCGGCGTGGATGCCCTCCACCAGCGCGTCGACCTGGGCCGGGGTGAGCAGCCCGGGCCGGCCCGTGATCGCGTCCGGGCCGACGTCGATCACGCCGATGCCGTCGTGGGTGTCCAGCACGGTCACGCAGTTGCGCGGGCGCACGTCCAGCCAGTGCCGCAGCGCCGCGGCGTCGCCGGAGTACAGCGAGTGCAGCACCAGCGGCGGCAGGGCGAAGTCGTAGACGCGGTCCACCAGGGCGCCGATCTGCACCTGCGACTCGTAGTGCGAGTGCACCTCCACCAGCACGTCCATGCCCAGCCCGCGGGTCTGCGCGGTGAACGCCTCGATGAAGTCGAAGGTCTCCGGTGTCATGAAGCTGCTGGTGCCGGGCGTCTTGATCGCGTAGCCGACGGCGTCCAGGCGCACCATCGAGACGCCGGCGTCCGCGAGCGTGCGCAGGATCGAGCCGAGGTAGGCGGCGCCGGGCTCGGAGCGGACGTCGATGTCGATCTGCTGGGGGGTGAAGGTGGTCCAGAGCAGCCGCTTCTCGCCGGCGACCGTGACCGGGGTGAACGGGAGGCCGGGGCGGGGCCGGTAGACGGCCGTCAGGTCGGCCTCCGTGGCGCCCTCGGGGAACACCGAGCCGAAGGTGAGGAACATCGAGGCGGACGGCGAGGCCGCTCCGCGCTCGCGGAAGTCGAGGAAGGCGGCCGAGTCGCTGGACACGTGGTTGACGATCACGTCGACCACCACGTCGAGGTCCTGCGCCAGCGTGCGGACGTCGTCCCAGCTGCCCAGGCGAGGGTCCACCGCGGTGTGGTCCTGGGGGTCGAAGCCGGCGTCGGCGCCGTCGTACGGCGTGAAGAACGGGAGCAGGTGCACGCCGCCGACCGCTCCGGCCAGGTGCTCGCGGATCACCGCGCCGGTGCCTGCGAGGGTGCCGCCGAGGCGGTCGGCGTAGGTGATCAGCTGGACGCGGTTGCGCACGGGGGTCCTCTTCTCGCAGCGACGGCCACCGGTCGGGCGCGGCTCGTTCCGTGCCCGACCGCCGCCGCGCGCTGCGGCACCCGCCCGGCAGCACTGTAGGCGATTCTTGGAACCGATTCCATCGGGCGGGACGCGCCTGTGCCCTGCCGCAGCGCAGCGGGGAGGCACCGGCAGCCCTGGTACGTTGGGCCCGCTCTCGCCCCGATCCCTGCTGCTCCGGTCGGCGCGTCGGGTGCAGGGTGTCGGGTGCGGGGACCCGGCATGTCGAACGGAGGGGAGCACGTGGCTCGTCGGACGACGGTCTACGACGTCGCAGCCCGGGCTGGTGTCTCGATCGCCACGGTCTCGTTCGCGTTCCGGCAGCCGAACCGGGTCAAGCCCGCGACCCTCGACCGGGTGCTCGCTGTCGCGCAGGAGATCGGGTACGTCCCGAGCGCGAGCGCACGCGGGCTGGCCCATGGACGCACCGGCGCGCTCGGCCTCTACTCCTTCGACCTGATGCTCGATGCGCCGCAGGGCAGCGGGCGGCGGGCGGGGCGCGACGGCACGGTCCCGTCCGGGTCGTCCACGGACGACGACGTCGAGGCGGACGTCCGCGCCTTCCCGCTCTACGTCGACGAGGTGCAGCGCGGGTTCGAGCTCGAGTGCTGGCGCAGCGGGCACGCCCTGCTGCTCGGCAGCGGCACCGGTCCGGAGACCGCGCCGGTGACGGACCTGGCGGGACGGGCCGACGGGCTGGCCGTGTTCCCCGGCCCGCTCTCCGACGAGACGCTGATCTACCTGTCGCGGCGCATCCCGGTGGTCACCTTCAGCCCGGAGCCGGGCCGTGCGCCGCTGCTGCACGTCGGGGTGGACAACCGGGCCGGTGTCCACCTCCTGGTCGACCACCTGCACGGGGTGCACGGGCTGCGGGACATCGCCTTCGTCGGTTCGCTGGAGACGCCGGACTTCCGCCTGCGGCATGCGGCCTTCGTCGAGCGGATGGGGTACCACGACCTGCCGGTCGACGCGGACCCCGTGGACCAGACCGACCCGGCGGAGCCCGACCCCTTCGTGCGGCTGCGCGAGGTCGTGGCGGCGGGCCGGCTCCCGCAGGCGCTGGTCTGCGCGAACGACCAGCTGGCGCTCGTGGTCCTCGACCTCTTCGAGGAGCTCGGCGTGTCCGTGCCGCAGGACGTGACGGTGACGGGATTCGACGGGATCCTCGCCGGCCGGCTGATGCGGCCATCGCTCACGACGGTGCGTCAGCCGATGGAGCGGATGGGGAGCTTCGCGGCCCGTGCGCTGCTCGACAGCGGTGGTCAGCTCTGGACCCAGTCGCGGTCCCAGACCTTCCCCGCGCGGCTGCTCCCGAGGGAGAGCTGCGGCTGCGCGAGCTGACTGGTCGGCCGGGTCCCGCCGGGCCGGCGGGCGCTCAGAGCGTCGGGGTGTACTCGAACGCACGCAGCACCGGTGCGCCGGCGAGCGCCTGGACGCCGACCGTGCGCCCGGTGAACCCGCCGGCGACCTCGGTGGACAGGTAGCGGCCGTCGATCCGGGCGAGCTCGACGTCCCCGGTCGGACCGGCCGTGCCGAGCACGATCTCGTCGGGTCCTCCGGTCGGGTCCAGCCCGGGCGGGCCGGGCACGGCGCGGAGCCAGAGCGTCGACGCGCTCGGGCCGGGACCGGTCTCCCGGTCGGCGAAGACCTGGGTGAAGGGCCCGGCACGGCCGAGCACCCGGACCCGTCCGGCCCGGGTCTCGATCCCGTACCAGTGCGTGTCGTCCAGGCGCAGGAGCAGCCGGACCTCGTCCTCGGCGGTGGTCTCCGTCTCGACCCGGACCTGCCAGCCGAGGTCGCTCACCCGCACCACCAGGGCGCCCGCGCTCGACGTGCTGTCGCCACCGTGCGCGGTGAGGGACACGCCGCCCTCGGGGCGGACCCGCGCCCGGCTCAGGTCCGCGGCGGGCGTGACCCAGCGTGCCGCGAGGGCGGGTTCCCGGAAGCGATCCACGAAGCGGCGGGTCGCCGGGGCGGGCACGCGGGCGCTGAGATCGGGCTCGACCACCGTCGGCCAGCCGGCGTCGTCCCAGGTCACCGTCGCCAGGAAGGTCTCGCGGCCCAGCACGTGGAACTCAGGGAAGGCGCCGGCGGGCCGGACCCCGTGGTAGACGATCGCCCAGGCACCCTCCGGGGTCTGCACCAGGTCGCCGTGGCCCACGCCCTGCACCGGGTGGTCGGTGGACCGGTGCGTCAGGACCGGGTTGGCCGGGCCCGGCTCGAAGGGGCCGTCCGGACGGTCGGACCGGGCCACCGAGACGGCGTGCCCGCGGCCGGTGCCGCCCTCGGCGATCAGCAGGTACCACCGGTCGCCGATCGGGTACAGGTGCGGCCCCTCGGGGTCGCGCATCCCGGTGCCGGTCCACAGCAGGACCGGGTCGGTCAGGACCTGCCCGGTCGCGGGGCGGACCCGGACCTGCCAGATGCCGCGGGTCACGCCGGGCTCGAACCGGCACCAGGACAGGTAGCAGGTGCCGTCCTGGTCCCAGGCCAGGTCGGGGTCGATGCCGTGCAGCCCGGGCACCCGGACGGGCTCGGACCACGGGCCGGCGGCGTGCTCGGCGGTGAAGATCAGCAGGCCCTGGTCGATGGTGGCCATGTCGGTGGTGATGAACCAGAAGCGCCCGTCGTGGTGCCGCAGCGTGGCGCCGAACACCCCCGAGGAGGGGGCGGCGCCGCGCAGGTCGAGCTGCGAGCGGCGGTCGGCGACGTTGCCCACCTGCCGCCAGCCCACCAGGTCGGTGCTGTGGTGCACGGGGCCGGCCGGGAAGTACTCGAACGAGGAGTTCGCCAGGTAGTAGTCGTCACCGACCCGGCAGACCGTCGGGTCCGACCAGAAGCCCGGGATCACCGGGGTCGAACCTGGCTGCGGTGTCATGTCGGCTCTCCTTCTCGGGCGGGGCCCGGTGCGTGCTGCCCGGCGGACGTCGTCGGGCCTGTGACGTGGACGCTTGCCTTCGAGGAAGATCGCATGCCACACTCGCCACGGATTCTAAGCGCATAGATTCCACGGAGGGCTCGGCTGGGCCCTAGTTCAAGGAGGAACGAGATGAGAGCTTCGAGACTCGGCGTGGCGACGGCCGTCGCGCTCAGCGTCGTGATGCTGGCAGCGTGCGGGCGTGGCGACACCACCACCGACACCGACACGTCCGCCGCCGTGACGACCATCGGCAGCGACGCCGCCAGCGGGACGATCACGGTGTGGGCGATGGGTGCCGAGGGCGAGGCCCTCAGCGACTTCGTCAGCACCTTCGAGGACGCCAACCCGGACGTCACGGTCGAGGTCACCGCGATCCCGTGGGACTCGGCGCACGACAAGATCCAGACCGCGATCGCCGCCGGCAACGGGCCGGACGTCGCGATGATCGGGACCACCTGGATGGCGGAGTTCGCGGACGCCTTCGCCGAGGTCCCCTCCGACCTCGACCTGTCGGACATGTTCACCAGCTCCGTGGGGACCGGAGAGGTCGACGGCACGCAGGTCGGCGTCCCCTGGTACGTCGACACCCGCGTGCTCTACTACCGCACCGACCTGGCGGCGGAGGCCGGCTGGGACCAGGCCCCCACCACGTGGGACGACCTCTACCAGATGGCCTCGGACATGCAGGCGCTGGACAGCGTGGACTACGGCCTGCGGCTGTACCCCAGCGGCACCGACGCCTACGTGAACTCCCTCTGGGCCCCGATGTCCGCCGGCGCATCGCTGACCAGCGACGACGGTAGCGAGTGGACGCTCGACAGCGACGCGATGCAGGAAGGGTTCACGTACACCTCGAACTACTTCACCAGCGGTGTCGCCGACGTGAACGCGAGCACCGAGCCCGGGGACGTCGTCGCTGACTTCGTGTCCGGCTCGACGCCGATGTTCATCGACGGGCCGTCGCTCGCCGCGCAGATCGACGAGCTCGGCGGTGACGGCTTCGACAGCCAGTACACGACCGCGGTGCTGCCGGTCGAGGACAGCGGGACGTCCTTCATCGGTGGCTCCAACCTGACCGTGTTCCAGGACTCGGACAACCCCACCTCCGCCTGGAAGCTGGTCCAGTGGCTCACGGAGCCGGACGTCCAGGCCGACTGGTACACCGCGACGACCGACCTGCCCGCCTCGCAGTCCGCCTGGGACGAGCCGGCGCTGTCCGCCTCGGACAAGCTCGCGGCCTTCGGTGAGCAGCTGAACGACACCTGGGCGCCGCCCGCCGTCACGACGTGGTCCGAGGTCGCCGCGGCCGGCACCACCGTCCTGGAGAAGATCAACCGTGGCACCGTCTCGGTCGCCGACGGGCTGGCCGAGCTCCAGACCCAGGCCGAGACGATCGGGATGGGCTGAGCGATGACCACAGTGTCCGATCCGGCCGGGGCGCGTCAGCGCCCCGGCCGGGCCGGCCGCCCGGCGGCCGGCCCCATCAGAGCTCGCCGCCGGCGTCAGACGATGGTCGCCTGGGGCTTCGCGATCCCCTTCGTCGTCGTCTTCACGGTCTTCATGCTGGTTCCGCTGGTGACGTCCTTCGGGATGTCGTTCACGGACTTCGTGGCCCGGGACATCCAGAGCCCGTTCTCGGTGAACTTCACCGGGCTGGACCAGTACGTGACGCTCTTCACCGACCCGCGGTTCCTCAAGGCGCTCTCCGTCACCGGGCTGTTCGTCCTGGTCGGCATCCCGCTGACCATGGTGCTCGCCCTCGGGCTCGCCCTCGCCCTGCACAAGGGCCTGGGCCGGATGGCGGCGGTCTACCGGGTGATCTTCTACGCGCCAGTGGTCACCAGCGTCGTCGCGGTCGCGGTGTCGTGGCGGTACATCCTGCAGAACGACGGGCTGCTCAACACCCTGCTGTCCTCCGTCGGGATCGACGGGCCGAACTGGCTCAACGACACCCGCTTCGCGCTGCCGTCGCTGATCGTGATGGCCACCTGGCGTCAGGTCGGCACGCTGATGGTGATCTTCATCGCCGGCCTGCAGGCGATACCGGACGACGTGATGGAGGCCGCGTCGATGGACGGCGCCGGCGCCTGGCGACGGCTGCGCAGCATCACCCTGCCCATGCTCCGTCCGACCCTGCTGCTGGGCGCGGTGCTGATCTCGGTGGCATTCCTGCAGTTCTTCGAGGAGGCCTTCGTCATGACCTCGGGCGGCCCGCTCGACTCGACGCTGTCGGCCGCCTACTACATCTACGAGAAGTTCGGCTTCGGGCAGTACGGACTCGCCTCGGCCGCCAGCTACGTGCTCTTCGCGATCATCGCGCTGGTCAGCCTGCTGCAGTTCCGTCTGCTGCGCTCCCAGGACTGAGGAGAACAGATGACCACGATCGATCATCCTCAGGCCGCTGCCACGGCGGCCGCGCGTGCGGCGCGCCGTCGCGCGGCGCGCCGTCGCTACCTCACCGGCCGCGGGCTCACCTATTCCGCGCTCACCCTCGGCGCGGCCGTCTGGCTGCTGCCGTTCATCTGGATGGCGCTCGGGTCGCTCAAGACGCAGCGCGAGATCCTGATCAAGCCGCCGACCTGGTGGCCGTCCGAGGTGACCTTCGAGAACTTCCGCACCTGGTTCACCGACCTGCACTTCGGCACCTTCTTCACGAACAGCCTGGTCGTCGCGGTGATCACGGTGCTGGGCAACATCGTGTTCTGCTCGATGGTCGGCTACGCGCTGGCGAAGATGGACTTCGCGGGGAAGAAGCTCCTGTTCGGTGCGGTCATGGTGACCCTGATGGTGCCGACCGTCGCGACCTTCGTGCCGCTGTTCGTGCTGGTGTCCAACCTGGGGATGGTCGACACCTACGGTGCGCTCATCCTGCCGTTCCTGACCCAGCCGATCGGGGTGTTCCTGATGCGGCAGTTCATCTCCGGGATCCCCGACTCGCTGATCGAGGCGGCACGGCTGGACGGCGCCGGAGAGCTGCGCATCTTCGCCGGGATCGTGATGCCGCTCTGCGGTCCGCCGCTGGCGACCCTGAGCATCCTGACGTTCCTGTCCTCGTGGAACAACTTCCTGTGGCCCCTGGTGGCTGCGCAGAGCCAGGACATGTACACGCTGCCGGTGGCGCTGTCCCTCTACTCCACCGGGCAGAACTCGACGAACTACGGCCTGCTGCTGGCCGGAGCAGTGCTGGTGATCACGCCGATCCTGCTGCTCTTCGTCTTCCTGCAGCGCTACTTCATCCAGGGCGTCGCCACCACCGGGATCAAGTAGCCCACCCACCCGCGCAGGCCCGGCGCCGTCGGCGGCCGGGCCTGCGCGGGTCTGCCTCTCCTCCCGCTCCTCGAAAGGACTCACTCGTCATGGTCGCTCCCCGCCTCGCCTTCCCCGACGGCTTCTGGTGGGGGGCCTCGACGGCGGCTCACCAGATCGAGGGCAACAACGTGAACTCCGACTGGTGGGCGCGCGAGCACGCACCCGTGACAGACGTCCCCGAGCCGTCGGGGGACGCCGCGGACAGCTACCACCGGTTCCGGGAGGACATCGCGCTGCTGGCGGGATCCGGGCTGCGGATGTACCGGTTCTCGATCGAGTGGGCCCGGATCGAGCCCGAGGACGGCTTCTTCTCCCGGGCCGAGCTGCTGCACTACCGGTCGATGATCGACGCGTGCCGCGCCCACGGGGTGGAGCCGATGGTGACGCTGCACCACTTCACGCACCCGCGCTGGTTCGCCCGGCTGGGCGGCTGGCGCAACCCGCAGGCGCCCGAGCTGTTCGCCCGCTACGTGCAGCACGTGCTGCCGATCCTGCGGGACGTGACCTGGGTGTGCACGATCAACGAGCCGAACATGGTCGTGATGACCCGGGGCGAGGAGGGTACCGACATGGCCGCCGCCTCGTTGCCCGCGCCGGACCTGGAGATCTCCCACGCCCTGGTCGACGCGCACCGCCGCGCGCGTCAGGTGCTGGCCGACGGGCTGCCGCAGGTGCGGTCCGGCTGGGCGGTCGCCACGCAGGCGTTCCACGCGATGCCGGGCTGCGAGGCGGAGACCCGGGCCTACGGCTACCCGCGCGAAGACTTCTTCCTGGAGAACGCCGCCGGTGACGACTGGCTCGGGGTCCAGGCATACCTGCGGACCTTCATCGGCAAGGACGGCCCGGTGCCGGTGCGGGACGACGTGGAGAAGACGCTCACCGGGTGGGAGTACTTCCCGCCGGCGCTCGGGATCGGGGTGCGTCACGCCTGGGAGCTGTCCGGGCACGTCCCGGTCCTCGTGACCGAGAACGGGCTGGCGACCTCCGACGACACCCGTCGGATCGACTACACCTACGACGCGCTGGCCGGTCTGCGCGGCGCGATGGACGACGGCGTCGAGGTGCTCGGGTACCTGCACTGGTCGCTGCTCGACAACTACGAGTGGGGATCGTTCCGGCCGACCTTCGGGCTGGTCGGCTGGGACGCCGAGACCTTCGAGCGCAGTCCGCGCCCGTCGTTGGGCTGGCTCGGCGCGGCGGCACGGACCGGTGCGGTGGTGCACCCCACGCGCTGAGGTCGGGGCACGGGCCCGGGGCGGGCGCAGGCCGCGGCGCCGGCCGCGGCGCCGGCCGGTCAGCCGCGGGCCGGGTCCGCGGGCGGACCCGTCGTGCCGCGCTGCACCACGGTCAGGTCGAACACCTCGGTGCTGCCCTGGTCGTCGCACCCGGTCCGCGCCGCGGCGCCGGTGAGCAGGTCGACGGCGCGTGCGCTCATCTCAGCCAGCGGCTGGCGCACGGTGCTCAGGCCCGAGGAGGCTGCGGCCTCGATGTCGTCGAAGCCGAGCACGGAGCACTCCACGGGCACCCGGACGCCCGCCTCGCGCGCGGCCCGCAGCACGCCGAGCGCCTGGGTGTCCGAGGCCGCGACGACCGCGCTCGGCGGGTCCGCGCGGCCGAGCAGCGCGCGCGCCTGCTCGGCGGCGGGCTCGGCGCCGTGCTCGCCCAGGGACTCGTTGCCGGGACCGACCGAGAGCCCGGCCGACGCCATCGCCTCGCGGTAGCCGCGCCGGCGCAGCGCCGAGGACGTGAAGCGCAGGGCCGAGTCCTCGCGGTCGCCCAGGAAGGCGATCCTGGTGTGCCCGAGGGAGATCAGGTGCTCGGTGGCGAGCCTGCCGCCGGCCACGTCGTCCACCACGAGGTTGGCGTGCCCGGGCTGCTGCGCGTCCAGGAAGACGGTCCGGACCTCGGCGGCGTCGAGCGCCGCGACCTGCGTCGGCCCGAGCGTGAGCGACACGACGAGCAGTCCCTCGGGACGCAGGTCCCCGCACAGCGCGTGCAGGTGGGCCGTGAGGTGCTCGGGGCGCTCCACGTCGTACAGGCTCACCGGCAGCCCGGTGCCGCGGGCGGCGTCCAGCACCCCGCGCACCCGTTCGACGGCGGACGGCTGGGTCACGTACGGGATCAGCACCGCGATCGTGGGCAGCCGTCCCCGGGCGAGGCCGCGCGCGGCCCGGTTGGCGACGAAGCCGAGCTGGCCGATGGCCCGTTCGATGCGTGCCGCGGTGGCCGGGCGCACCGCGGTGCCGTTCAGGTGGCGTGAGACCGTCCCGACGCCTACCCCGGCCACGCGGGCGACGTCGTGGATGGTGCTCACCGGGTCATGCTAGCCAGCGCGCTCCGGCCGGGACGGCCGGGCAGGGGTTCCGTCACGGTCGGGTCCGTGCGCGCGGTGGTGCGGGGCGGGTCGGACGGCGTCGGGCTGCGGGCCGTAACCGGTGGCCGCGCCGCCGTCGAGCGCTGGCACCGGCTCTGCGATCAGGGCGTGGTCCACCCGTCGGTGTCCCGTCGGGGTGAGGTCACCGTCGGCTCGGATGATGCCGAGGATCTGGGGCTCACGGCGTGCCAGGATCGCGGAGGGCTCGGCAACAGGCTGCAGGGGCAGCGAACATCGGGCTCCTCGCTGCGTCCTCCCTCTCATCTCGATCACGGTGACCTTCGCCGAGCTGATCGACCACGACCGAACGGTCGTCGCCCTCGTGCAGCCAGGGCTGCTCGTCCGGTCGCCGGGCGGCTTCGGCCGCTGGGCTCTCGGCGACGTCTTCGACCCGCCGACGTTCGATGCCACGCTCCTCGAGCCGTTCCGGGGCGCGGTCGCGGTACCCGGGGGCGGACGAGGGCTCCGGCGCGCCCTCCGGCCGGGACCTGACCTCATGCACCTGCCCGACCAGCCGGGCGAGCCCGTCCGGATCGACCTGCAGGTCGCCCACGACACCCCCTCGGGCCCGCGCCAGCACGCCGGCGATGCCGACCACCCTGCGCGCCAGGACTGCGCCGACGACCCGAGACGTGAGCTGCGTGCTCTCCGCACGCTCGGGCGTGAGCCCCGGCCGGGAACCAGGTGCCGCTGTGGCCACGCGCTATGCCGGCGCGTCGAGCGACTTCCGGAAGAACACCGCTGAGTCCTGGTAGCCGAGCGCCAGGTAGAAGGGTCCGGCGCGTCGGCTGGCGAGGGAGACGTACCGGGCGCCGGCGCTGCGGGCCCAGTCCTCGGCCGCCGTGACCAGGTCCCGCCCGATGCCGCGTCGTCGTGCACGCGGATCGACCATGACCTCCTCGATCCAGGCCACCGGCCCGTTCGCGAGGAGGGTCGGGTGCGTGTGGGCCAGCAGGTAGCCCGTCACCCCGAGCTCCGGTGCCGTCCCGACGAGCAGCAGCGCGTCGGGCGTCGCGACCAGGGCCGGGTAGGTGCGGTCGAAGGCGGCGCGCTCGACGACGAACGACGTCGCGAAGGCCTGCGCGAGCAGCCGCACCGCGTCGATGTCGGACGGCTCGGCGGGGCGGACGGTCGCAGTTCCGGTGTGCACCTGCCCCAGCCTGCCAGCCGTGCCGCCGCCCGACCCGGGTCCCGGTCCGTGGGTCCGGCCGGTCGGGCCCTGACGGTCAGGCGCGTCCGCCGGCAGCGGCGACCCGCAGCAGCTGCTCGAGATGGTCGCGCTGCCCGTCGGTCAGTGCCCCGAGCGCCGATCGCGACTCGAACCGGTCGATCATCTCGGCCCGCAGCGCCCGGCCCGGCTCGGTCAGGTGCAGGATCTTCGACCGGCGGTCGGTGGGGTGCGGGCGGCGCTCGACGAGTCCGCGGGACTCCAGCTTGTCGACGACGAAGGTGACGTTCGACGGCTTGCACGCCAGGGCGGAGGCGAGGTCCTTCTGGGTCATCGGGGTCGCCAGGTCGCGGATCACGTTGGCCTGGGTCGTGGTGAGGTCCAGGTCTGCGACGGCGGTCCTAACCTCGGTGGCGAGGTCGCGTGCGAGTGCGAAGACGAGCTCACGGATCGCTCGCGTGCGATCGGAACGGTCGACCCCGGGGTGTGCCATGCGCTGAGTCTAGTGCTCGGCCATTTTGGACTATGACAGCGAGTATGATTCGATCTGGGCTGTCGTCTCAAACTATCGAGTGAGGTCCGGTGCAGAGCTGGGTGGATGGACAGCCGATCGAGGCGCACCTCGGCCCGGCTGAGCGCAGGTTCTTCGGCGGCGGGTTCCGCAGGGTCGGGCACCGGCGGGCCGACGTCCAGGTCGTCCTCGGCGATCAGGGCCGGCTGGAGGCGCGCGCCCACGGCTCGTTCACCTATGACGGCAAGATCCGCACCTTCACCGGCATCCACCCGACCGACGACAGCCCGGCCCAGCGCGAGTCCACCGAGGCGGACTGGGTGTTCGACGACGTCATGGAGGCCATCGGCCGGGTGGCGATGCGGCACGCGCAGGCCAGCTACGACGTGTTCGTGCACCTGCCGATCGAGTTCCCCCTGGTGGCAGACGGCCACCGACCGGTCTCCGAACGGTTCCGGGCGCTGTGCGACCAGCTGTTGCGGGTCACCCTGCAGGAGCTCGAGATCCCGAACCACGTGATCGGCGGCTCGCTCGGCGAGCGGCTGACCGCGATCACGACCGTGCTCGGGCTGCCGCAGGTGACCACCGTCGAGGCTGCGATCGCGGCCGCCGAGGCGGAGCTCGCCGGCCTGGACGTGCGCGACGAGACCTCCCGGGTCGGTGCCGCCCGATGAGCGCCGGCACGCGGGACGCCGATCCCGAGCGCGTCGCCCTCGACGAGCCGACGGGGCAGGGTGCCGACGCGGCGGGGCGGCGGGGCCCGCTCGTCGTGGTCGCGGTCGGCCTGAGCTTCGTGCTGGCGAACCTCGACCTGACCGTCGTGAACGTCGCCACCGCGACGATCCAGCGCGACCTGTCCAGCACCGTCTCCCAGCTGGGCTGGGTGATCAACGGGTACGTGCTGACCTATGCGGCGCTGCTGCTGCTGGCCGGCGACCTCGCGGCGCGCTTCGGTGCCCGACGCCTCTACGTGGTCGGTGTGCTGGTCTTCACCCTGGCCTCCGCGTCCGCCGGGCTCGCGCCGAGCACCGCGGCGCTGGTGGCCTCCCGCACCGTGCAGGGCGTCGGCGCCGCGCTGTTCCAGCCGGCGACGCTGATCCTGCTCGCGGCGGCGTTCCCGGACGCGAAGGTGCGCAGCAGGATGATCGGCCTGTGGGCGGCCATGGGCGCCGCCGCCGCCGGGCTCGGTCCGGTGATCGGCGGGCTGATGGTGGGCGCCGGCGGCTGGCGGGTGATCTTCTGGATCAATCTGCCGGTCGGACTGCTCACCGTGCTGCTGGCCCGTCGCGTGCTGCCCGCCGCCGTGACCGATCAGCACCGTCCGATCCAGCCCCTCGGCCACCTGCTGGTGGTCGCGATGCTGGGCGGGGCCGCATTCGCTCTGATGCAGGGCCCCGACGAGGGGTGGGGCGCCCCGGTGGTCCTGGGGTCGATCGCCGTCGCGGTGCTGGCCGGGATCGGGTTCGGGGCCCGGCAGGCCCGCGGCCGGCAGCCGATCTACCCGCCGCGGCTGTTCACCAACCGGGCGTTCACCCTGGCCAACGTCGTCGGCACCATGCTGAACCTCGGCCTGTTCGGCATCGCGTTCATCCTCGCGCTGCTCCTGCAGGTGCAGCGCGGGGCCACCGCCGCCGAGGCCGGCTGGCAGATGCTGCCGATGATGCTGATGTTCGTGATCGGCAACGTCGGGTTCGCCCGGATCGCCGCCCGTACCGGGTCCCGCGCTCCAATGGTAGCCGGGATGGCGGTCGCGTTCGTGGCCACCGGCTGTCTCGCGGTCGTCCTGGACGCGGCCACCCCGTACTGGCTGCTGGCCGTGCTGATGTGCGTCGCGAACCTCGGCCTGGGCTTCGCCTCGCCGGCGATGACCGACACCCTGATCGGGTCGGTCCGGCCCGCGGACACCGGCACAGCCGGCGCGATGCTGAACGTGAACCGGCAGACCGGCTCCCTGGTCGGTGTCGCGATCTTCTCCGGGCTGCTGGCCGGCAGCACGAGCTGGTACGCGAGCGCGACCCGCGCCCTGGCCATCGCCGCCGGGGTCTACCTGCTCGCGGCCCTCGCCGCGGCCGCCGTCCCGCGCCGGCGGGCGCACGGTGCGACCGCGGACGCGGCGCGATGACGACGACCCGGTCCGCGCCCGGCCCTGTCGCCGGCGACCCGCTGTTCGAGCCGCTCACCGTCGGGACCTTGGAGCTGACGGGCCGGATCGTCATGGCGCCGATGGGTGTGGGCCGCTCGCCGGGCGGTGTCCCCAGCCCGGCCGAGCGGGACTACCTCCGGCGACGAGCCGCCGCCGGGGTCGGCCTGATCATCACCGGCGGTGCCTTCGTCGACGATCCTGCCGCCGCCCACCACCCCCTGCTGCCGCGGATGGCCGGCGATCCCGCGCTCGAGGCGTGGGACCGGACCGTCGAGGCCGTGCACGACGCCGGCGGCCGGATCATGGTCCAGCTCATGCACGCCGGTGCCGAGCGGGTCCCCGCCACGTCACCGTCCCCGGACGTGCTCGCGGTGTCACCCTCGGGCACCGACGGGCTGGGCGACCTGTCCAGCACGGCGATGAGCCGGCGCGAGGTGCGGTCGACGATCGACGCGTTCGCACGCTCGGCGGCGGCCGCGGCGGCGCTCGGGTTCGACGGCGTGGAGATCCACGGTGCGCACGGCTTCCTGATCGACCTGTTCCTGTGGCAGCAGAGCAACCGGCGCACCGACGAGTACGGACGCGACCGCACCCGGTTCGCCGCCGAGGTGGTGCAGGCTGTCCGCCGCGAGGTCGGGCCCTCGATGCCGATCAGCTTCCGGATCTCGCAGTGGAAGACCCGGGACTACACGGCCCGGATCGCCGACGACCCCGACCGGCTGCGCGAGCTCGTCGGACCGGTCGCCGCCGCCGGTGTCGATCTGATGCACGTCTCGACCCGTCGCTACTGGCAGCCGGCGTTCCCGGGCTCCCCGGACACCCTCGCCGCCCTGGTCCGGCGGTTCACCGCGCTGCCGACCATCACCGTCGGCTCGGTCGGTCTGGACGGCCCCGGGTTCGAGTCGGTGTTCGCCGGCGCGGACGCCGCGTGCGCGCCGCTGGACGACGTCCGGTCCCGGCTGCGCGCCGGGCAGTTCGACCTGGTGGCCGTCGGCCGAGCCATCCTCGGCGACCCCGACTGGGTCGCCAAGGTCCGCCGGGGCGACACGGGATCGATCCGGGCCTTCCGGGCCAGCAGCCTGTTCGAGGACTTCCGGTAGCGCGGCGTGCTCGCGGCGCTGTGAGCGCGACGTCGGGCCGGCCGCCGTGGCCGTCACCGCGGTCAGGGCGCGGGCGGGCGCGTCAGCCGCGCGCGGTACTCGGCGGGGCTGCTCCCGATGATCTGCCGGAACGCGGACGCGAACTTCGACGGGCTGTCATAGCCGACCGCGAGCCCGATCTCGGCCACCGAGCGGCCCGGGTCGCGCAGCAGCACGGCGGCGCGGTTGATCCGGGAGGTGCGCAGGTAGGCGAACGGGGGAAGACCGTAGACGCCCTTGAAGCACGCCTTGAACGTCGTCAGCGACAGGCCGACCTCCGCGGCCAGGTCCGCGACCGTCAGGTCCGCCGCGAGATCGGTCAGCATCCGTTCGTGCGCCGCCCGGACCTTCTCGACCTGGGCGCGGTAGAAGTACGGCTTCTCGGCCGCGGCGCCCGAGATGTCCAGCGCATCCAGGAAGAGCAGCAGCTCCAGGACCTTGAGCTGCAGGTAGGGCCGGCGGATCGCGACGGGCACCGCGTAGATCTCGGCGACGATGTGCTCGACCGTGGGCACGGCGTGCACGATGAACGGCCGGCCCGCCACGCAGTACTTCGCGCTGAGCGTCGCCAGGTCGACCGGGAACCCGTGCATCGCCGCGGCGATCGAGGCCGCACCCCGGCCGAGCTCGATCGCGATCGTCAGGCCGTGGTAGTGCCCCAGGGGGAAGCTGAACTCGCCGGTGTGCCGGCTCCGGTCGTCGACCTTGAGGTCGCCGGCGCTGGTGTAGAGGTAGGCGCCCCGCCCGGTCGGCTGCCCGATCCGGCCCTCCTTGCAGTGGTCGATGCAGAAGTACGGCTCGGTGGCCCGGTAGTCGGACAGGTACGACCCCATCTGGAAGTCGTTGTAGATCACCTGGACGCCCGGGAACACCTCGACCGGGAGCATGGACCCGTGGCCGGTGGCGTTCTCCAGGCGGACGGCCTGCGTCACCGCGCCGATCCGGGGGTGGGCGACGCGGTCGAGCGCGGAACGGGTCCTCTGCTCACGGGGCCCAGGCCTCGTGGAGCGGTCGTCCAGCACCGGAGTCCCTTCTGCTCGCCCCGCCCGAGGGCCGGGGGAGGGTGTAGACCGTGTCACAGGCCCGGTCGAGCAGCTCGCGGTCGTGCGTCACCACCACGATCGACAGCTGCTGGTCGGCCAGCTCCCGCAGCAGCGAGGCTACGGTGCGCATCCGATCGAAGTCGAGGCCGCTGGTCGGTTCGTCGAGCAGCAGCACCTGCTTGCCGGACAGCAGGGCGCAGGCGATGGCGAGCCGCTGCTTCTGCCCGCCGGACAGCGCCATCGGGTGCCGCGCGCGCACCGCCGTCAGGTCGAGCCGGGACAGCACCGACTCGACCTCCTCGGCGGACGCGGTCGACCGCGCCAGCAGGCACTCGTGCTGCACGCTGTCGCTGAACAGCTGATGGTTCACGTCCTGCATGACCAGGTCGCAGGTGCGCCGGCGCTCCCTCCGGCGCAGCGGCTGCCCGTCCAGGGCCACCACGCCCGCGGTGCGCCGCTCCAGGCCGGCGAGCGCGCGCAGCAGGGTGGTCTTGCCCAGGCCGTTCTCGCCGATGATGCCGAGCACCTCGCCGCGCGGGGCCGCCAGGTCGATCGGGCCGACGACGGTCCGGCCCCTGATCGTGCAGGTGAGGTCGGTGACGACCAGGCCGGTCGTGGTCGCGGACGGGGCGGCCATCGGTCGCACCGGGACCGCGCCGACGGCGAGGGACTCCGCCGGGTCCAGGGTCCGCAGGCCCATCGCCTCGCGCCGGTCGACGGACAGACCGCGCAGCTCGGCCCCGGACAGCTCGGCCACGACGCGCCCCGCGTCCAGGTAGACCGCCCGGTCGACCAGGTCGACCAGGAAGGAGAGCCGGTGCTCGGCGATGATCACGGTCTTGCCCTGGCTGGTGAGCCGCGCGATCTGGTCGTGCAGGATCGTCATCGACTCCGCGTCCAGGTTGGCCGTCGGCTCGTCGAGCAGGTAGACGTCCGGGTCCATCACCGCGACCGAGGCGAACACCAGGCTCTGCTTCTCGCCGCTGGACATGGCCGTGACGCCGCGATGGCACAGGTG
The DNA here is from genome assembly GCA_036404115.1 of Cellulomonas sp. Taxonomy (GTDB): domain Bacteria; phylum Actinomycetota; class Actinomycetes; order Actinomycetales; family Cellulomonadaceae; genus Cellulomonas. The sequence continues at coordinate 23,233 of DASWPG010000015.1, read as the reverse complement.
CGCGATGCGCAGGTCCCGCACGACCGTCTCGACCCGCTGCTGGATGTGCAGCAGGGGTGCGCCCGCCGACGCGAGCCCGAAGGTGAGCTCGTCGTCCGAGGTGAGGTTGAAGAACTGCGACCGTGGGTTCTGGAAGACCGAACCCACCCGGAGCGCGAGCTGGTACATCTCCGCCCGGTCCACGTCCGTGACCGCGACCTGGACGGTTCCGGTGCGCGTCACCCCCGGCTCGAAGTGCGGGATCAGGCCGTTGATGCACTGGGTCAGCGTGGTCTTGCCGCAGCCGCTGCGCCCGCAGAGCAGGACGCACTCACCCGGCTCGACCACCAGATCGACCTGGTCGAGCGCCACGGTGCCGTCGGGGTGGGTGACCGAGACGCCGTGCAGCGCGACTACGCCCACAGCAGGCCCCCGAGCACGACGGCGGTCCCGATCGCACCGGCCACGGCCAGGCAGGCCCGGTCGGGGGCGCGCATCGCGAGCTGGTCGGTGTCGGTGTCCCGGGCCGGGTTCTCGATCCCGCGGCAGGTCGCGGCGCGGGAGAGCTCGTCGGCGGTGCTGGTCGCCGAGACGATCAGGGGGACGACGAGGCACTCCAGCCGCTGCGCGGCAGGGATGTCCCGCAGCCGCATGGCGTCCCGGATGTGCCGCGCCTCGTCCCGCAGCGTCGGGAAGTAGCGCAGCGTGACGCCGAACGGGATCAGCACCGCCTGGGGCAGGTGCAGGCGCCGGAGCCCGGCGACCAGCCGGTGCACCGAGGTCTGCGCCACCAGGACCGCACCGACCATGCCGCACAGGACGACCTTGCGGGCGTAGGTGAGGCTGATGGTGAACGTGGTGGCCAGCCCGGCGTGCCCGGACGGCAGGACCACCTCGAGCACGACCAGGAGCGCCGCCGCACCGACGAGGCACCAGACGGCCAGCCGGATCTGGCCGCACCAGAGCTGCAGCCCCGCGCAGGCGAGCACCAGGCCGACCTCGACCGGCAGGCTCTTCGGCGCGAACGACAGCGCAGACGCGACCACCAGGAGCCCCAGCAGGGTGCGCGGGTCGAGCCGGACGCCACGGACGTGCCGGGTGCCCTCCAGCGGGGTCCGGGACCCCGAGGTGCCGGGGGTGCGCCGCGGTGCTGACCCGGGCAGGTCCGGTGCGGGGTGGAGCGTCGATGCCGAGGCATCGCCCATCAGGCGAGGCCCGCACGCTCGAGGTGCTTGCTGAACATCTTCTTCGCGATCACGGCGCCGACGACCGCCAGGACGATGGTCGCGGCGAACATCAGGACCAGGGTGCCGGTGCCGGACAGCGCCTCCAGCGAGGCCAGGTAGTCGGCGGACATGCCCTGGTCGGCGATCTGGGTCAGGAACGAGTCGCGGAAGACCCACAGCGGCAGGGGCGACCCGCACATCCCCAGCGAGAAGACGGCGAAGGCGGCGGTGTTCCCGGCGAAGCTCAGGTAGCGCGTGCCCCACCGGACGGCCTCGGCGACGACGCACGACGCCGCCATCATCCCGATGATCAGCGGGGTGAACATGCCGGTGGCGAAGTAGATGATCCCGGTGATCAGCCCCATCACGATCACGGCACCGGGCTTCGGCACCCGCACGCACATCAGCAGGAACGGGATGCCGGTGGTGAGGGCGATCAGCGCGGGCATCAGGATCCACATGATCGGGTGGATCCCGCCGGCGAGCATGAAGACGAAGTTCAGCACGAAGTAGATCGCCGAGAAGATGCCGATGTTGATGAAGTCCCTGCCCCGGAGGCGGTCCCTCGGGGCAGCGGTCCGGACCGCCGGCGCGGTGCCACTCACGGAAATGAACCTCCGAGCAAAGTAAGGCTTACCTCAATCGATGACGCGACCGTTGTACCCCGCGGAGGTCGGGCCCGCCGCTCTGATCGGTCGGCCGTGCCCCGATCGGTCGCGCGGCGTCCGGCGGACCGAGGCCCGCGCGCACAGGTGCGGCCCGCGGGCGGGCGCCGTAGCGTGGAGTCCGGGACACCGGGCGGCACCGCCGGCCAGGTCGTCCGGCAACCGGAGCCCGTACCACGAGGAGTGTCATGGACCTGCGTCATCTGCCGCTGCGCCTGGGTGCAGGGGCCTACGTCCTCAGCTCGGGGCTGGACAAGCTCGCGGCGGACGAGGAGACGGCCGCCGGGTACCACGGCGCCGCGACCGGGGCCTACCCGTTCCTCGCGGACGTCGACCCGGTGACGTTCACCAAGGCGCTGGCCGTCTCGGAGGTCGCACTGGGAGCGGCGCTGCTGACGCCGATCGTGCCGCGCCGGCTGGTCGCCGTCGGCCTCACGGCGTTCTCGGCCGCGCTGGTCGGGCTGTACGCACGGACGCCGGCCCTGCGCCGGGGGCCGCGCGACCCGCGCCCGAGCCCGGACGGCATCGGGGTCGCCAAGGACGTCATCATGCTCGGCGCGGCCGCGTCGTACCTGCTGGACGCCCTGGCGCCGTCGCGCGGGAAGCGCCGCGCGGAGGGCTAGGGGCGGCGCCGTCCCGGCCGGGGTCAGCCGAACAGCGCCCCGACCTCGGTGGAGAACAGGTCCGCGCCCTTGATCCGGCTGGTCTCCTCCGGCCCGAGGATCCGGTGCGCACCGGTCTCGTCCACGATCTGCGACGCCCCGCCGGTGCGGCCGAGCGGCAGCACGATCCGCTCGGCGGCCGGGGCGTAGTCCGCCGCCGGCGCCTGGCCGGCGATCAGCGACCGGATGTTGGCGGCCACCACCCGCGCGTGGTCCTGGGCGGCGGAGGCCCGCTTGGACTCGGGGACGTCGGTGAGGTCGCCGACGGCGAACACCTGCGGGTGGCCGGTGACGGCGAGCGTCGGCCCGACCCGGACCTCGCCGAGACCGTTGCGCACGTCGGCGAGGTCGCCGGCCAGGTAGTCGCCGGCGGGGAGGTTGCCGTAGCAGCGGAACCAGACCTGCGCCTCGATGCGGACGCCGGCCTCGGTCTCGACCACGAACGGCTCGTGCACGCCGACGTCGCTCGGCGGCAGGTAGCCGAGGCGGGAGCCGAGCACGAAGTCGACCTGACGGTCCGCGAGCTGGGCCCGGATGGTGGCGCGCAGCTCGGGCAGGTAGTCGCCGGTGGTCAGGGCGTCGTCGGCCTGGTCGACCACGGTGATCGCGAGGTGCGGGTACCGGTCCAGCAGCTCGCCGACCAGCTCGAGGCCGACCGCGCCGGCGCCGACCACCAGCACCCGTTCCGCGCGGGCCAGCCCCTCGCGCATCCGGGCCAGCCGGGCGCGCGCGACCCGGGTCTCGCTCTCGATGTACTTCGCCGGGAACGGGTAGGCCGTACCGGTGGCGAGCACCAGGTAGTCGGCGTCCAGCAGCCGGCCGTCGCCGAGCTGCACCCGGGCGGAGGTGACCCGCTCGGCGCGCTGCTGCACGACGGTGCCGCGGGTCAGCAGCCGGTCGTAGGGGAAGAAGACCCGGTCCTCCCACTCCGGGTCCACGGCGGCGCGCAGTGCGGCGGAGGCGTGCACGAAGGCGTCCTTCGGCTCGACCAGCACCACCTCGGCGACGTCGTCCAGCAGGGCGGCCACCCGTGATCCGCCGTACCCGCCACCGACCACGACGACCCTCGGTGCTGCCATCCTGCTGCCCTCCCGGTGCTGCTGCTGAGCCTGCGGCGCGCGGCGCGCCGGGCACCAGCCTCTCATCCGGCGACCTGCCCGGCACAGGACGACGGGCCCGCCGCACCGAGGGGTGCGACGGGCCCGTCAGGAGGGTCCGGAGGATCAGGCGGCGGCCTGCGCCACCATCTCCGCCAGCCCGTCGAGGTCGAAGCCCGCCATGCCGAAGCCGGCGAGCACCCGCATCGGCATGTCGCCCATCATCGGGACCAGGCCCGGGTCGACCGCCACACCGTCCATCCGGGTCCGGACCAGCGGGCCGCCGGCGGGGTGCGCCAGCCAGTCGCTGAGGGTGTCGTCCCCGCTCAGGGTGCCCCACAGCGGCTCGCCGACGACCGCGACCTCGACGGTGCCGCGCAGGTCGCGCGACGAGGCCCCGACCTCGACCACCGTGCGCCCGCCGCCGACCACCCAGCGCCGCAGCACCGGGTGCCAGTACGACAGGTCGCGCGCCGACAGCGTGAAGGTCAGGGTCTGCGAGGCGCCGGGCGCCAGCTCGACCTTGCCGAACGCCTTCAGCTCGTGCACCGGGCGGGTGACCACGGCCTCCGGGTCGCCGACGTAGACCTGGACCACCTCCGCGCCGGCGACGGCACCGGTGTTGGTCACGGTCACGGCGACCTCGACCGACGAGGACGGGCCCGCGCCGGCGACCTGCGCACGCACGTCGGAGTACTCGAACGTGGTGTAGGACAGGCCGTGCCCGAACGGGTAGGCGACGTCCAGCTGCCGGGTGTCGTACCAGCGGTAGCCGATCAGCAGGCCCTCGCCGTAGCGGACGTGACCGAGCTCGCCGGGGAAGGCGCCGAACGCCGGGGTGTCCTCGACCCGGTGCGGGATGGTCTCCGCGAGCCGGCCGGACGGGCTGCGGGTGCCCAGCAGCAGCTCGGCGACGGCGGAGCCGCCCGCCTGACCGCCGAGCCAGGTCTCCAGCACGGCCGGCGCGGCGTCCTGCCACTCCACCGTGACGGCGGAGCCGTTGGCGAGGACGACCACCACCCGCGGGTTCACCGCGGCGACGGCCTGCAGCACCGCGAGCTGGTTGGCCGGCAGGGCGAGGTGCGTGCGGTCGTAGCCCTCGGACTCGTCCGGGGCCGGCAGCCCGAGGAACAGCAGCACCGTGCCGGCGCCGCGCGCGACCTCGACGGCCTCGGCCAGCAGCGCCGCGTCGTCCGCGTCCTGCGAGCCGTCGACGCCGGCCACCGAGAAGCCGGCCGCGAACGCGAGCTCGGTGCCGGTGGCCGTGCGCAGCGCGGTCAGGGCGTCGTCCAGCCGGGTCGGGTTGACCTGCGAGGAGCCGGCGCCCTGGTAGCGCGGGGTGCGGGCGAACTCGCCGATCAGCACGGCGGAGGCGGCGGCCTCGGGGCTCAGCGGCAGCAGCGGGGCACCGTCGATCGCGTCGTTCTTCAGCAGCACGGACCCGTCGGCGGCGGCCTCGCGGGCCAGCGCGTGGTGCGCCTCGACCTCGGTCTCGTCCACCCCGGTCCGCCCGGCCAGCGCCGGCAGCGCGCGGGCGACCATCCGCAGCACGCGGCGCACGGCGACGTCCAGCACGGCCTCGTCGAGCACCCCGTTCTTCACCGCGTCCACCACGAGGGCGTCCGTGCGTCCGCCGGTGGCGGGCATCTCCAGGTCCAGGCCGGCGGCCACGGCGGCGACGCGGTCGGCGACGGCGCCCCAGTCGGAGACCACCAGGCCCTCGAAGCCCCACTCGTCGCGCAGCAGCTCGGTGAGCAGCCAGTGGTCCTGCGAGGCGTAGGTGCCGTTGATCTTGTTGTACGAGCACATCACGGTCCACGGCTGGGCCTGGGTGACGACGCGCTCGAACGCCGGCAGGTAGATCTCCCGCAGGGTGCGCTCGTCCACCTCGGCGGAGACGCGCATCCGGTCGGTCTCCTGGTTGTTGGCCGCGAAGTGCTTCAGCGAGGTGCCGACGCCCTCGTCCTGGATGCCGTTCACCAGCGCGGCCGCCAGGTCGCCGGCCAGGGCCGGGTCCTCGGAGAAGTACTCGAAGTTCCGCCCGCAGAGCGGCGAGCGCTTCATGTTCACGCCGGGGCCGAGCAGCACGGCCACGTCGTTGTCCCGGGTCTCCCGGCCGAGGGCGTTGCCCACCCGGCGGAGCAGGGCGGGGTCCCAGGTGGAGGCCAGCGCGGCGGCGGGCGGGAAGCAGGTGGCGGGGACGGACTGGCCGATCCCCAGGTGGTCGGAGCTGGTGGACTGCTTGCGCAGGCCGTGCGGGCCGTCGGTCACCATGACGGCCGGCACCCCGAGGCGTTCGACGCCCTGGGTGTGCCAGAAGTCGGAGCCGGACGTCAGGGCGGCCTTCTCCTCCAGGGTGAGCTCGGCCAGGACATGCTCGACATCGAAGACGTCGGACACGGGGCACCTCCTCGTGCGATGGACTGTTCGCACCGACTGTAGCCGATCCCGACCGTTCGGTAGGGTTTTCGCGCCGGGACGGCTCTCGCTGTGAGACGCTGGCTGCGGCGCCGACGACGGCGCCCTGCCCACCACGGGCGCCGGGAGGCGGGAACAGTGACGGTCGACGCGCAGCGGGGCTATGCCAAGGGACGGGCCAAGCGCCGGCAGATCATCGAGCAGGCCACCGCCATGTTCGGCGAGGCGGGCTACCGCGGTGCCACGCTCCGGGAGATCGCCGCGCGCTGCGGGCTCTCGCACCCGGGGCTGCTGCACCACTTCCCGACCAAGGAGTCGTTGCTGCTCGCCGTGCTCGCGCACCGTGACGAGGTCGACGCCGAGCAGCTCGGCCTGGGCCAGACGCACGGACTCCTGGGGCTGCAGCGGCTGGTGGACCTCGGCCTGCTGAACGCGAGCCGGCGGGGGATCGTCGAGCTGTACGTGGTGCTGTCGGCCGAGGCCACGGCCGCGGACCATCCGGCGCACGACTACTTCGTCGCGCGGTACGCCGACTCGATCGCCATGATGGCCCGGGTGTACCGGGAGGCCGCGCAGGACGGTGCGCTGCGCGCGGGCATCGAGCCCGGGGCCGCCGCCCGGCAGCTGGTCGCGCTGATGGACGGGCTGCAGGTGCAGTGGCTGCTCGACGGCAGCACCGACATGGGTGCCGCGCTGCGCGAGCACGTCCAGGCGCAGCTGACCGTGCCGCTGCCGGCGGGCTGACCGGCCGGACCGGTCGGCCCACCGGGTCGATCAGTCGTCGATGTCGTGCTCCAGCGTCACGCTGCTCTCGGCGTCGATCGTCAGCTCGTGCTCGATCCCGTTCGCCGCGTCGAGGGTGAGCTCCCAGACGATCCGGTCGTCCTCCACGTCCAGCTCGATCGAGCGCACGACGACCGTGGTGCCCGCGGCCGCGGTACCGATCTGCACCGCCTGGTCCGCCGACACCGGCAGGTCCGTGGAGGTCAGCGCGGCGTCGGTGCCCAGCCAGTCCACCGCGGTCTCCAGCCGCTGCCGCGCGCTGATCATCTCCGAGCGCAGCTGGATGAACGTCGGGTCGACGCCGAGGTCGCCGCCGGTCCAGGCGACCTTGTAGGCGACGAACGCGTCCCGCGCCGTCCGGAAGTCCGCGACCAGGTCCCCGGTGCTGGTGGACGCGGTGCCGGTGGACGCGTCGCCCGTGCCCGTGGCGCCTCCCGAGCCGGTGCCGGACCCGGTCGCGGTGGCGCTCGCGGCGGGTGCGGGATCCGCCGCCGCGGCGGCGGTGACGGTGACCGTCTCGGTCGGGGCGGACGAGCCGGTGCAGCCGGCGGTGAGCACGGCGACTCCCACGGCGGTCAGCGTCAGGGCGGTACGGGTGCGGTGGGGGAGGTGCCGGATCATCGGTCCAGCCTGCGCGGGCTCGCCGCTCCGACCGCGCTCGACCAGTGCTACCACGGGGATCCGGCCGTGGTAGCACTGGTCGAGCGCCGGGTCCGGGGCCGCGCCGGTGGATCGGAGGCGCTGGACCAGCCGAGCACGGTGCCGGTCTGCGCGTCCAGGGTGATCTCGTGCGTGCCGCCGTCCGCCCCGGCGCAGCCGACCTGCCAGACGAGCGTCAGATCGGCGTCGATCCCGAGGACCAGGGACTGCACGACCGCACCCGCACCGACCTGCTCGGTGCCGATCCGCCCGGCCTGATCGGCCGAGACGACCAGCTGGTCGGTGGTCAGCGTGGCGTCGGTGCCGAGCCGGTCGGCGGTGGCCGCGAGCAGCCGCTCGGTCTGCAGGAGGTAGGTCTGGGCCTGGAGGTACGACTCGTCCGAGCTCAGGTCCGCGCCCGTCGCGTCCAGCGCCACCTGGTACAGCCGCAGCAGCGACCAGGCGTACACGACGTCGCCCAGCCGGGCGGTGGTGGAGTCCTCCGAGACGTCGGCGGCCTCGTCGGCGGTCGCCGCGGCGCTCGGGGTGATCGGGGACGGCGACGGGGCGGTCGCCCGGGTCCCGCTCGCGGACGCGGTGCGTGCGGCGTCGGAGGAGCCGGTGCAGCCGGTGAGGGCGAGGGCCAGCCCGGCCGCGGTGACGAGCAGGAGCGGATGGTTCTGGCGTGCGGTGCGAGAGATCATCCCGACAGCGTCCTGGCCGGTCGGCAGGGCGCCGCACCGGATCAGTGCTTCCACGGAGCCTGCTGTGCGGCACCCGTGCGGGCCTCAGCCCAGCAGCGAGCCGGTCCCGGGCTGCTCCGCGACCGCCAGGCACAGCCCGGTCCGGTCGCCGTCGGCCCAGGACCCCTCGGTCGGCGACCACGCCACCAGCCGCAGCCCCGTGGCCTGCTCCGCCGCCGTGAGCGTGCAGGCCGCCTCGACCCGGGCGGTCGCTGCCCGGTCGCCGGGCCAGTCCTCGTCGTCGGTGAAGGCGTAGGTGGTCAGCACCTGCGCCAGGTGCTCCTGCGCGCACGGCACCACCTGGACCTCGTCCACCTGCGGGTCGGACGGCAGGTCGGCCAGGCAGCTCCCGGTGACGAGCTGGACCGCGTGCGCGGTGCGCGGCCCGGTGACGTCGGCGGGCAGCGGACGGGAGGCGACGGCGGTGCCGACGGCGACGGTGCCGAGCGCGGCCCAGCCCAGCGTGCCGACCAGCCCGAGCACCAGGCCGGCCAGCGCGAGCCCCCGGCCGCGTCGGCCGTGCCGGCGGGCGCTCCGGATGCCGAGCGCGCCGAGCACGATCGCGACCGGCCCGGTGCCGAGCACCCCGGCGACCAGCGCGACCAGCGCGAGCGGTTCGGTCCGGGGGCGGGGCGGCTGCCACCCCGGGGCGTAGAACGGCTGGTCCGGGTAGGAGAACGGTCCGGGTGCGGTCACCTCAGACGTCCGAGGCGGCTCCGGCGCCGAGCGTGCCGGCGAGGGCGGAGCCGGTCACCCAGTCGTCGGTCACCAGCACGCAGTAGCCGCTGCGACCGCCGGAGTCCCACTGGTCGGGGTGCGGGTAGTAGAAGTCGATGTAGCCGATCGAGTCCAGCGGACCGACCGCGGCCAGCGTCGTGGTGGCCAGGTCCGTGCAGGAGGCGACCGCCTCGGTGTAGGCCGCGTCGGGGACGAGCAGGTCCTCCTGCACCGGCGCCGACAGCGTCAGGGACGCCAGCACCTCGGTGTCGTGCGTGGTCGTGCAGTCGACCTGCACCGCGTCCGACATGTCGTACTCCATCGGTGCGTCCGCCAGGCAGGTGCCGGGGGCCAGGTCGATGCTGAGCGTGTAGTCGGGCAGCAGCTGCTGGTCCTGCGCGTCCGTGGTGCCCGAGCCCGAGCCGGAGCCGGACGACGTGCCGTAGTCGGAGTAGGACGAGTCCGAGACGATCCCGGAGCCGAACGCCGCGGCGAAGTACACCCACCAGGCGACCGTCATGATCAGGACGACCGTCAGCACCGCGCCGACCACGATGCCGGTGACCGCCATGCCCCGGCCCTGCGTGCCGTTCCGGTTGATCCGCCGCGCGGCCACGATGCCGAGGACGAGACCGACCGGCGCGGTGATCAGGATGATCAGCCCGGCCAGGCTGGTGACCATGGAGGCGGTGGCCAGCGGCTCGGTCCGTGGGACCGGTGCCCATCCTCCGGCGTAGGGACCGGTGGTGTACGAGGTGCCCGCGTACGGGGTGCCGGCGTAGGGCGAGCCGGGGTAGGCCGCGCCCGGGGCGGCGCCCCCCGGGTACGTGCCGGCCTGGTAGGTGCCGGCCTGGTACGGATCGCTCGGGTAGGCGCCCCCCTGGTAGCCGCCGGCGTACGGGGTGCCGGCCGTGCCGGGTTGCGGGTAGGGCGTGCCGCCGTACGGCGAGGTCGGGCCCGGCGCACCGGTGGTCGGGGCGGCGCCGTACGGGTCCGGCGGTCCGGCGGGGGCCGGTGCGGCGTACGGGTCCGGGACGCTCTGGCCGCCCTGCTGCTGGTCGTCCGGGCCCGGCGTGGGCTCCCAGGTGGGGGTGCTCATAGGCAGAACCTAGCCGAGAGAGCGTCGCGGCCCGGGGCATCCGGGCCGCGGATCGCCCGCTCGGCCCTGCTCGCGCCGGTCGCCGGCCGCCCCGACGGGGTCCGCCCACCGGTCGCCGCGCACGTGGCGCGCGGTCCGGCTCACGTCGGGTCGGCGACGTCCAGGAGCACCGGCACGTGGTCCGAGGCGCCCTTGCCCTTGCGCTCGTCACGGTCGATCGTCACGCCGGTCACCCGGGCGGCGAGCGTCGGCGAGGCCCAGGCGAAGTCGATCCGCATCCCCTCGTTCCGCGGGAAGCGGAGCTGTTGGTAGTCCCAGTAGGTGTACGTGCGCTCGGCGGGCAGGTGCGCGCGGGTCACCTCGGTGTAGCCGGCCGCGGCGAACGCGGCGAACGCGTCCCGCTCGGCCGGGGTCACGTGGGTGCGCCCCGCGAAGACGTCGATGTCCCACACGTCCGTGTCCAGCGGCGCGACGTTCCAGTCGCCGACCATCGCGAGCGGCAGGGCCGGGTCGCCGGGGCCGTCCGCGATCCACCCCTGCGCCTCGGCCCGCAGGGCGGCGAGCCAGCGCAGCTTGTACTCCAGGTGCGGGTCGCCGATCTCGCGGCCGTTCGGCACGTACAGGCTCCACACCCGGACCCCGCCGCACGAGGCGCCGAGGGCCCGTGCCTCGGTGACCGGCTCCTCGCCCCAGCCGGGCTGCCCCGCGAAGCCGCGCTCGACGTCGGCGATCCCCACCCGGGATGCGATGGCCACGCCGTTCCACTGGCTGAACCCGCTGGTGACGACCTCGTACCCCGCGTCCTCGAACGCCGTACGCGGGAACTGCTCGTCCTTGCACTTGGTCTCCTGCATGGCCAGCACATCGGTGCCGGACCGTTCCAGGAAGGCGACCACCCGGTCGACGCGGGCCCGGACCGAGTTGACGTTCCACGTGGCGAGGCGCATGTCCGGCACGGTACCGGTCACCGCCGCCGGCTGCGGAGGTCCGGGGGGTGCCGCGCGCCGGTCCGGTGCGGGCCTGGTGCGTGGTCGGTGCACGCTGCGGCGCGCCCCGGAGCACCGGGCGCGCCCGTGCAGACAGCGCGGTGCGGGCTCCGTAGGGTGGCCGCATGGGAACCGCACTCATCACGGGCGCCAGCTCCGGTCTGGGCCTGGAGTTCGCCTGGCAGCTCGCCACCGCGCGGCACGACGTCGTCCTGGTGGCCCGGGACGGTGAGCGCCTGGACCGCCTGGCCGCCCAGCTCCGGGCCGCCGCCGGCGTGCATGCCGAGGTGCTGACCGCCGACCTGACCGACCGAGGCGACCTGGAGCGTGTCGCCGACCGGCTGCGGGCCGCCGAGCGGCCGGTGGGGCTGCTGGTCAACAACGCCGGGCTCGGGCTCGGGCAGCCGTTCGTCGGCGGCGACCTCGCGCGGGAGGAGGCCGCCCTCGACCTGATGGTGCGGGCGGTCCTGGTGCTGTCGCACGCCGCGGCGGGCGCGATGGTCGAGCGCGGCCGGGGCGCGGTCCTGAACGTCGCGTCGGTCGCCGCGCTGATGGCCTCCGGCACCTACTCCGCGCACAAGGCGTGGGTGCGGACCTTCACCGAGGGACTGGCGGTCGAGCTGCGTGGCACCGGCGTCACCGCGACCGCGCTGAACCCCGGTCTGACGCACACCGAGTTCCACGAACGCGCCGGCCTGGCCGCCGAGCAGGCGATGCCCGAGGTGGTGTGGCTCGGCGCGGACCGGGTGGTCGCCACAGCGCTGGCGGACGTCCGGCGCGGGGCCGTGCTCTCCACGCCGAGCCTGCGCTACCGGGCCGCCTCCGGCGTGCTGCGGCTGCTGCCGCGCTCCGCGGTGCGCGGGTTCGGCGCGCTGCGACGCGACGACCGGCCCGACCTCGACGACTGACCGGCGGAGCCTCGCTACCCTGGCAGGCGTGATGAGCACCCCGATGTCCCCCAGCCCCCGCGAGCAGCTGCGTGACCTGATCGTGCAGCTGGCCGTGGTCCGCGGCGCGGTCACCCTGTCCTCCGGGCGGCAGGCCGACTACTACGTGGACCTGCGTCGGATCACCCTGCACCACCGGGCGGCGCCGCTGGTCGGGCACGTGCTCCTGGACCGGCTGGAGGAGGTCGGTCTGGGCACCGCGGAGATCGAGGCCGTCGGCGGCCTGACCCTCGGCGCCGACCCGGTCGCCACCGCGCTGCTGCACGCGGCCGCCTCGCGCGGGCAGGACCTGGACGCGTTCGTGGTCCGCAAGGAGGCCAAGGCGCACGGCATGCAGCGCCGGATCGAGGGACCGGACATCGCCGGTCGCCCGGTCGTCGTGCTGGAGGACACCTCCACCACCGGGGGTTCGCCGATCCAGGCCGTGCAGGCCGCGCGGGAGGCCGGCGCGGACGTGCGCGGCGTGGCCGTGATCGTGGACCGGGCGACCGGTGCGCGGGAGAAGATCGAGGCGCTGGGCGTGCCGTACCACTTCCTGTTCGGGCTGGCGGACCTCGGCCTGGCCTGAGCCGGCTACCCGCGCTGCTCCGAGGGGGTCGTGATCTCGCCCACGACGCCGGCCTCCCGCACCGACTCCTCGAACAGCGACAGGTACGGCGGAGACTGCACCGCGAGCCGGAGGTCGGCGTCCGCGCCCGCCGCGATCGCCCGGTGCTGCTGCACGTGGAGCGAGTGCGTGAGCGCCTGCACCGAGGCCTGGATCTGCAGGCCGGACGCCGGGTGGACGGTCCCGCGGTCGGTGTCGGTGTACCGGTGCGGCCAGGCGCGTGGTCCCGCCGTCCGTCGAGCCCTCCAGGTAGAGGGTGCCCCGGGTGCGGTACTTGCGCTGCAGCATCATGTCCGGGTCGGTCGTCGTGCTGGAGCGCACGGTCGCCGGGGCGGTGCCGTCGTGGCCCCCGACCGGCAGGTGCCCGTAGGTGGCGTCGCCACCGATGGTTCCCGCGGCGTCTCGGCTGCTCGCGCCGGCCCCGTCCGGTGTGCTGCACCCGGCGTGCCGCGCCCGGCTCGTGGGTCGAGGAGCCGGGCTAGGCTCCCGCTGTGCTGCTCCCGACGACGTCCGCGGTGCTGGGGTGCCGGCCGCGTGCCAGCGGCTGTGCGTGTGCGCGGGTGGCCGGGACGTCGGCGGGTCGGGGCGCCGCCGTGGTGCCCCGATGAGCCCGCGGTCGAGCTCGTGGACCACGCGGGTGCCGCGCTGGCGGATCGTGGCGGCCGCCGTGGTGCTCGTCGGCACGGTCGTCCTGCTGCTCCTGCCGGGGCAGGACCGTGGGCTGCTGCTGATCACGGTGGTGCCGGTGCTGCTGGTCGCCGTCGCAGGCCTGCTGGCCGCGCCGGCCCGCCCGCGCCCCGGGCGGCAGCACGACGCGCTCGCGGCCTGGGCGTCCGCCGCCGGCTGGGCGTTCGCCCCGGTGGACAGCACCTGGGCGGACGCGTGGCGCGGCCCCCCGTTCGACCACGGGCAGCGGCACGCGACGCGCGAGGTGCTGCGTGGCGAGCGGCGCGGCCTGCCGGCCGTCTCCTGCACCGTGCGGTGGAACGAGCCGACCGCCGCGATGGCCGGCACCACCCGGCACTACGCGCACCTGGTCGCGGTGCGGCTGCCAGGGGCGCTGCCGGCGCTGCACCTGAGCCCGCACACCGACGACGGCGCCCGCGAGCTCGGCAGCCAGGACGTGGTCACCGAGTCGTCCGCGTTCAACGCGCACTGGCGGGTGCGGGGCCCGGACCTGCGCGGGGTGCACGGCGTGCTGCACCCCGTGGTGATGGAGCGCCTGATGGCAGACGACCTGCGCGGGACGCACGTGACGACCGAGGGCTGCTGGCTGCTGGTGCGCTGGCCCGGACCGACGGTGCTCGACCTGCTGGATCGCCGGATCGACGCCGCGGTCGACCTCGCGCGCCGCGTTCCCGGGCACGTCCGGCAGGGCCCCGGCTACCATCCGAGGACCACCCGCCCACCTGAGGAGCCACCGTGTCCGGAGCCCTGATCGCCGTCATCCTCGTGGTGGTGGTCGTCCTGCTGGTGCTCGGCTGGGCGGTGGCGCAGTACAACGGGTTCGTCCGGCTGCGGAACCTGGTGCAGGAGTCGTGGCGGCAGATCGACGTGGAGCTGCACCGTCGGCACGACCTGATCCCGAACCTGGTCGAGTCCGTGAAGGGCTATGCGGCGCACGAGCGCGGCGTCTTCGACGAGGTCACGGCGGCCCGGGCGGCCGCCTCCGGTGCGGCGGCCGGCCCGGCCGCGCAGGCCGCGCAGGAGGCCGCGCTGTCCCAGGCGCTCGGACGGCTGTTCGCGGTCGCGGAGGCGTACCCGGCCCTGCGGGCGTCGGAGAGCTTCCAGCAGCTCCAGGCCGAGCTGACCAACACCGAGGACCGCATCGCGGCCGGGCGGCGGTTCTACAACGCGAACGTGCGCGAGCTCAACACCAAGGTCGAGACGTTCCCGCCGAACCTGATCGCCTCGATGTTCGGGTTCGTCCGCGCGGAGTACTTCGAGGCCGCGGACCCGACGGTCCGCGCGGTGCCGCAGGTCGGCTTCGGCGCCTGAGGCCTGCGACCCGCCCGGTGCCGGTCGGGACGGCGTCGGTCAGACCGCCAGCAGCGCCGCGAGGGTGACGGCCACGGTCGCCACCACCTCGCCGGCGCCGATCGCCGCCGGTCGCACCCGACCGCGCCGGGGCAGCAGCACCGCCCGGGCCGCCAGCGCCGCCGCGACCAGCACCAGCACCGCCCCGGCCGCCCCGGCCACCCACCCGGCCGCCCACGCGACCGCCGCGAGCAGCACCAGGGCGCCGTGGTACCCCGCCGACAGCCGCAGCGTCCGCCGCTCGCCACGCTCGCGGATCATCGACTTCACGTACGGCACGGTGCCGACCAGGTACGCGGTGAGGATCGCGGTCGCGCCCCAGGCGGCCGGCAGGTCGGCGCCCGGCGGCAGCAGCCCGGACGGGGCCGGCGCGGCGAGCCCGGCGGCCAGCACCGTCATCAGCGCCGCCGCCGCGATCGTCACCAGGTCGTTGCCCCACGAGCGGTCCGCCCGCCGGGCGGCGTAGCGCAGGCTGACCGCCAGCAGCACCGCGTAGACCGGTGCCCAGCGCAGCAGCGCCGGGTGCGTCAGCAGCAGCGGGAGGCCGAGCAGCACGGTCGCGGCGGCGTGCCCGACCACCGGCGTCCGGTACCGGCGCCTGCGGGCCGAGCGCAGCCACCGGGTGGCCGAGAAGTAGGTGCAGTACGCGGCGACCCACGCGAGCAGCAGCAGCACGTGCCAGCCGGACGGCCCGGCCACCAGCGTGCCGACGATCGTCGGGGCCAGGACCATCGCCCAGGCGCCGTGCTGGTTCGGCACCCAGCCGCGCAGCCGTCGGCCTCCGGGCGCCATCAGGGCACCGTCACGACCCGGCCGCGCCGACCCGGTCCATCAGGTCCGCGATCGAGTCGACCACGTGGTGCGGACGGAACGGGAACTGTGCGATCGCGTCCGCCCGGGTCGAGCCGGTGAGCACCAGGAACGTGCGCAGGCCGGCCTCGATGCCGGCGACCACGTCGGTGTCCATCCGGTCGCCGACCATCGCGGTGGTCTCGGAGTGCGCGTCGATCCGGTTCAGCGCGGACCGGATCATCATCGGGTTCGGCTTCCCGACGAAGTACGGCTGCCGGCCGGTCGCGGCGGTGATCATCGCGGCCACCGCGCCGGTGGCGGGCAGGTCGCCGTCCTGGCTCGGGCCGGTGACGTCCGGGTTGGTGGCGATGAACCGCGCGCCGCCCTGGATCAGCCGGATCGCCCGCGTGATCGCCTCGAACGAGTAGGTGCGCGTCTCGCCGAGCACCACGAAGTCCGGGTCCGCCGCGGTCAAGGTGTACCCGGCCTCGTACAGCGCGGTGGTGAGCCCGGCCTCGCCGATCACGTAGGCGGAGCCGGCCGGGTCCTGGTCGGTGAGGAACTGCGCGGTGGCCAGCGCCGAGGTCCACAACGACGCCTCGTCCAGCTCGATGCCGGCGGTGGCCAGCCGGGCGCGCAGGTCCCGGGGCGTGAAGATCGAGTTGTTGGTCAGCACCAGGAACGGGTGGCCGCCGTCGCGCAGCGCCCGCACGAACTCCGGTGCGCCCGGCACCGCGACGCCCTCGTGCACCAGCACGCCGTCCATGTCGGACAGCCAGGAGATGATCGGGCGGGCGGTCACTGCTCGAACGCCTTGCGCTCGACCTCGTCGCGGTCCGCCGGCGCGTCCGGGGCGGTGCCCCTGCGGGCGTCCCGCCGTGCCCGCAGCACCTCGATGCCCATCGGGATCACCGAGACCAGCACGATCAGCACGATCAGCGCCTCGATGTTGTCCTTCACGAAGGTGATGTTGCCCAGCGCGTAGCCGAGCAGCGTGATCCCGACGCCCCACGCCGCGGCACCGATCACGTTGAACGAGACGAAGTGCCGGTAGCTCATCCGGCCGACCCCGGCCGCGACCGGGGCGTAGGTGCGCACGATCGGCACGAAGCGGGCGATGATGATGGTCCGGCCGCCGTACCTGTCGAAGTACGTGTAGGTCTGGTCGATGTACTTCTGCTTGAAGATCCGCGAGTCCGGCCGGGCGAACAGCCGTCGGCCGGCCTTCGCCCCGATCAGGTACGCGACCTGGTCGCCGAGGAACGCCGCGAGGAAGACCAGCAGGCAGAGCAGCCACAGCGGGAAGTCGAGCTGCTGCTGCGCGACCAGGGCGCCGGCGGTGAACAGCAGCGAGTCGCCGGGCAGGATCGGGAACAGCAGGCCGGTCTCGATGAAGACGACCACGATGATCCCGATCAGCGCGTACGTGCCGAACGACTTGATCAGGTGGTCGGCGTTCAGCCAGTCCGGCCCGAGGGCGGGCATCGTTCCGGTGGCGGGCAGGATGGCCGCGAGCGCGGTCGTCAAGGGCATGGCCCCCAGCGTAGAGCCGGCGCCGTGCCGGACCCGGCCATCGGGTGTGCAGACCCTGTGCGCGTCGTCGTCCGCTGCGGTGCACGCCGCTGCTGCCAGGATGTTGCCGTGAACGCGACCACCGACGGCACCCTCGGCACCCCCCTGACACCTGGCGCCACCCGCGCGCTGCTGCTCGGTGCGGGCGAGCTCGGCAAGGAGGTCGCGATCGAGCTGCAACGGCTCGGGGTCGAGGTGGTCGCGGTGGACCGGTACGCCGACGCGCCCGCCATGCAGGTCGCGCACCGCGCGCACGTGGTCGACATGCTGGACCCGGTGGCGCTGCGCGCGGTGCTGGACGCCGAGCAGCCGCACGTGGTGGTGCCGGAGATCGAGGCGATCGCCACCGAGGTGCTGGCCGACGTCGAGGCGACCGGCGTCCGGGTGGTGCCGACCGCGCGCGCCACCCGGCTCACCATGGACCGCGAGGGCATCCGCCGGCTGGCCGCCGAGGAGCTGGGGCTGCCCACCTCGCCGTACCGGTTCGTCGACTCCCTGGCCGACCTGCGCGCCGCCGTGGCGGAGATCGGGCTGCCGTGCGTGGTCAAGCCGGTGATGTCCTCCTCCGGCAAGGGGCAGTCCGTGATCCGCACGTCCGCGGACGTCGAGGCGGCCTGGTCGGCCGCGCAGACCGGCGGGCGGGCCGCCGCGACCGGTGGCGACGCGGTGCGGGTGATCGTCGAGGGGTTCGTGCGGTTCGACTCCGAGATCACTCTGCTGACCGTCCGGCACGCCGGTGGCACCACGTTCTGCGAGCCGGTCGGGCACGTGCAGGTCGACGGCGACTGCCGCGAGTCCTGGCAGCCCGCCGCCCTGCCCGCCGGGGCGCTGGCCGAGGCGCAGCGGGTGGCGGCGACCGTCACCGCGGCGCTCGGCGGCTGGGGTATGTTCGGCGTCGAGCTGTTCGTGGTCGGCGACCGGGTGCTGTTCTCCGAGGTCTCGCCCCGCCCGCACGACACCGGGCTGGTCACGCTGGCGTCCCAGGACCTGTCCGAGTTCGCGCTGCACGCCCGCGCGGTGCTCGGGCTGCCCGCGGGCGAGGTGACGGTGCTCGGCCCGGCCGCCTCGGTCGCGGTGCTGGCCGAGGGCACCGGCGTGCCGCGGTTCACCGGCGTGGACGCGGCGCTCACGGTGCCGACCGCGCAGGTCCGGCTGTTCGGCAAGCCGTCGGTCGCCGGGCGACGGCGGGTGGCGGTCACGGTGGCGCGGGGCGCGGACGTGCCGCAGGCGCTGGACCGGGCGCGGGCGGCGGCGGGCGCGCTGACCGTGGCGCTGGACTGACGTCGCCGTGCCGGCTGACCTGCCCGTCGATCCCGCGGGTGCGCGCGGTCCGGCGGACCCGCGCGACCCGGCGGAGATCGGCGTCGGACCGTGGCCGGGCGGTCCCGCGGCCTGGCCGACCGACCCGAGGTACGACCCCGACCTGCTCGCGCACGGCGACCGGCGCAACGTGGTGGACGCCTACCGGTACTGGACGGTCGAGGCGATCGTCGCCGACCTCGACACCCGGCGCCGCCCGCTGCACGTCGCGATCGAGAACTGGTCGCACGACCTCAACATCGGCTCGGTGGTCCGCACCGCCAACGCGTTCAACGCCGCCGGCGTGCACGTGGTCGGCCGCCGCCGGTGGAACCGTCGCGGCGCGATGGTCACCGACCGCTACCTGCACCTGTGGCACCACCCGGACGTCGCGGACCTGCTGACCTGGGCGGGCTCCGCCGGAGCGGACGGCGCACGGCTGCCGGTGGTCGGCATCGACAACGTGCCGGGCTCGGTGCCGATCGAGGGCCACCCGCTGCCGGCGGCCTGCGTGCTGCTGTTCGGCCAGGAGTCCGCGGGGCTGTCCGACGCGGCACGCGCGGAGGCGGACGTGGTCCTGCACATCACCCAGCACGGCTCGACCCGCTCGATCAACGCGGGCGCGGCCGCGGCGATCGCGATGCACACCTGGATGGTCCAGCACCCCTGAGCCGGGGATCGCCGCCGGGGGCGCCGCACCAGATCCTGCACGACGAGGCCGCCGAGCCGGATATGGACGCACGCGCCGGGACCCGGCCGATCAGCGCCCACGACGCAGGATCAGCGCCGTGCGACGAGGGGCAGGCGGCAGCCTGCCCGTTCGGGCCGGAGCAGATGATCGGTGTGATCGCCACGATCGGACTGGCCACCGCGCCCGTGACCGACGAGCGGAGCCCGGGCGCACCCCGGGTCCCGGGAAGACGGCACAGCGACCTCCGGTCCGGTCGGTCGTGGCGCGGACGTCCACCGTCCTCCTGAGCACGATGGGATGGACGTCCCGGACGTGCACCGCCGGTGACGTGCCAGACTTGGTGCGATAGCGAACCCCCACTCTCACAGGAGCTGCTGCGATGCCCATCGCGACCCCCGAGGTGTACGCCGAGATGATCGACCGGGCGAAGGCGGGCAAGTTCGCCTACCCGGCTGTGAACATCACGTCGTCCCAGACCATCACCGCTGCCCTCCAGGGCTTCGCCGAGGCGGAGTCGGACGGCATCCTCCAGGTGTCCGTCGGTGGCGCGGAGTACGCGTCCGGCTCCACGATCAAGGACCGCGTGCTCGGCACCCGCGCGCTGGCCGCCTACGCCGGTGAGGTCGCCAAGAGCTACGGCATCACGGTCGCCCTGCACACCGACCACTGCGTCAAGAAGAACCTGGAGTCCTGGGTCCGTCCGCTCCTGGCGCTGGAGGCCGAGGAGGTCAAGGCCGGCAAGAACCCGACCTTCCAGTCGCACATGTTCGACGGCTCGGACATCCCGCTGGACGAGAACCTCGTCATCGCGGCGGAGCTGCTGGAGCTGTCGCAGGCGGCCCGCACCATCCTCGAGATCGAGGTCGGCGTGGTCGGTGGCGAGGAGGACGGCCACGAGGCCGCCATCAACGAGAAGCTCTACACCACCGCCGAGGACGGCCTGGCCACCATCAAGGCCCTGGGCGCCGGCGAGAAGGGCCGCTACCTGACGGCCCTCACCTTCGGCAACGTGCACGGCGTGTACAAGCCGGGTGCCGTGAAGCTGCGCCCGTCGATCCTCGCGGACATCCAGAAGGCCGTCGGCGCCGAGATCGGCAAGACCGACCCGTTCGACCTGGTGTTCCACGGCGGCTCCGGCTCGACGGCCGCGGAGATCTCCGAGGCGGTCGACAACGGCGTCATCAAGATGAACATCGACACCGACACCCAGTACGCATTCACGCGTCCGGTGGTCGCGCACATGTTCTCGAACTACGACGGCGTCCTGAAGGTCGACGGCGAGGTCGGGAACAAGAAGGCCTACGACCCGCGCGTCTGGGGCAAGGCTGCCGAGGCCGGTCTGGCCGCGCGTCTCGTCGAGGCCGCCACGCAGCTCCGCTCGGCGGGTCACAAGCTGTCCTGACCCGGGGACCCACGCACACGGGCCCGCCCTGCGACCTCGGTCGTGGGGCGGGCCCGTGTCGTACGGGGGTCAGGCGGTACTGGGGCCGTCCGGGCCGTCCGGTCCGTCGGGGGTGTCCCGCGGCACGCTGACCGTCTCGAAGGTGTCCGGCCCGGGGTCGCCGTCGACGACGTCCAGCAGCTCGCCGATGCGGGTCACGTCGAGCAGGAAGCTGACGGTCGGCGGCACCCGCAGCAGGCGGACGCGGTGCGGGCTGCGGATGGACAGCCGGGCGAGGAACGCCACCCCGGAGGAGTCCATGAACGTCACGTGGTGCGCGTCCACCTCGATGGGCAGCCCGGCCCGCTCGGCCTCCGCGGTGGCCTCGGTCAGGTCCGCGCCGAGGTCGGCGTCGACCTCCCCGGACAGCACGATGCGGGTGCGGTCGGCGCCGAGGATGACGTGGACGGCCCCTGGCTCGCCGTTCGGCGGGGCGGGGGACGCGGCCGGTGAGCCGGAGCTGGTCTCGACAGGTCCGTCGGGCGTCGGGCTGTTACCGTCGCGCACGATGCTCCTTCCATCCGGACCGCGGCCGAGGGCACCGATGACGTCGCCGTGGATCCCCTGCGCCCGGCGGGTGCGCCGGGCTTGTCCGGCACGGTAGACGATCGGAGGTGGTCGTGGTCAACTCTCTGCCCCCCGACCCTCCGAGCGAGTCGCTGGAGTCGCTCCGGGAGCGGGCGGTGCGTTCGGTCGACGTCCCGGTGCTGCTGCTGACGGACGAGGGGCTGGACAGCACGATCCTCTGGGCGAACGACGCCTTCGTGCGAGCCACCGGCATGCCGCGGGAGGACCTGCACGGCCCCGCCCTGGGGCTGCTGTACGCCGCGGACGAGGACGGGGAGGCCGTCGCGCGGCTGGTCGCCTCGATGCAGCGCCGCGAGCCGGCGTCAGGGGTCGTGCGCCTGCGCCGCGCGGACGGCACCGGCTTCTGGAGCCGCACCGTGCTGTCCCCGGTCCGCGACGAGTCGGCCGAGCTGTCGCACTGGGTGGCGGTCGTCCTCGACCTGTCGCAGGAGGTCGACCGGGACATCGCGCGCGACGCGCACGTGGCCGCGGTGCAGCGGGAGCGCGCCGGGCTCGGGCTGGTCTCGCAGATCTCCGACCTGCTGATGGACCTGGACGACCCGTACACGCTCCGCGAGATCGCAGGACTGCTGCGTCGTGAGCTCGTCGCGTGGGCGGCCTTCTACCTCAACGACGACGGCCTGCGGCCCGCGGACGGGATCGACACCGACGTGCGACTGTCCGAGCGGGGACGTCGCCGTGGCCGGAGCCTGCCCGACGACGCGGCGTGGGTCGACGGTGCCGATGCCGTGCAGCCGCTGCTGGACGGCCTCCTCGACGAGCCGCTGGAGCTCGACCTGTCCGCGGAGCACCCCTCGGACAGCGCCGCGGCGTGGCTCGCCGCGCACGTGCGGGCGCGGGTGTCCCGGTCCTGGCAGGGCATCTCGCGCGTCGTGGTGCTGCCGGTGCCGGGCAGGCGCCGGGTCATGGGGGTGCTGGTGGTCGTCCCGCAGCCCGGGCCGGCGCAGGGGCGTCTGGTGCCGGCCGTCGCGGCGGCCGGCAGGGACATCGACCCCGGGGTGGTGCCGGCGCCGCCTGCCGACCCGGACCCGGCCGCCGCGCCGCCCCGGTCGCCGGGCCTGGCTGCCCTGGACGACGCGACCCGCACGGTGCTGCAGCTCACGGTCCGCCGGGTCGGCCTCGCGGTCGACAACGTGCGGCTGTACGAGCGCGAGCACCGGCTGGCCGAGACGCTGCAGCGCGCCATGCTGCCCGAGCAGGCGGAGGTCGACGGGCTCGACGTCTGGTCGTACTACGCCCCGAACTCCGAGCACGCCCAGGTCGGCGGGGACTGGTACGACGTCCTGCAGATCACCCCGGACGTCGTCGGGGTGGTGATCGGCGACGTGGTGGGGCACGACGTGGAGGCCGCCGCTGCGATGGGCCAGCTCCGCTCGGTGGTGCGGTCCTACGCCTACGAGGTGACGGACCCGGGGCCGGTGCTCGAGCGGGTCGACCAGCTCGTCGCGGGTATGCGGATCCCCCGGGCGGCGGGTCTGGTCCTGACGACCCTCACGCGCACCGCCAGCGGGTGGGACATGGCCTACTCGCGGGCGGGCCACCTGCCGGCGCTGCACGTGCGCCGGGGCGTGGGTGTGCTCCTGGACGACGCCGGCGGGTCGCTGATCGGGTTCGGCGGACGCCCCCGGCAGACGGCGCGCACGACCCTCCTGCCCGGCGACGTGCTGGTGTTCTACACCGACGGCCTGATCGAGCGGCGCAGCCGGCCGCTGCGGGACGGGCTGCGTGAGCTCACCCAGGTCGCGGTGGCCGCCACGGCGACCGACGCGGCGGGCATCGGCGAGGAGCTGCTGTCCCGGCTGGCCGACAGCCCCGAGGACGACGTCGCGGTCGTGGTCGTGCGCGTCCCCGACCCGCAGGACGCCACCGCCGGCGGGCTGAGCCCCCGCAGCCGCCGGTGGCTGCTGCCGAGCGAGCCGGCGTCGATCGGCCGGGCCCGGCACGCGGTGCTGCGCACGTCCCAGGCGTGGGACCTGGCCGACGTCGCCAGCGCCGAGCTCGTCGTCTCGGAGCTGGTGGCCAACGCCGTCCTGCACGGCTGGGGGCACATCGCGCTGCGGCTGTTCGACACGGGGGACGGCCTGCGCATCGAGGTCGAGGAGTCCAACCCGACCCCGCCGGTCACGACGGACGGCCACCCGGGCCGGGTCGGCGGCTACGGGATGCAGATCGTGGAGCGGCTGGCGGACTGGGGCTGGCGGCCGTCGCGCGGGGGCAAGCTGGTGTGGGCGAAGCTGCGGCCGAC
>DASWPG010000014.1:0-32076 GCA_036404115.1 Cellulomonas sp. | reverse complement strand
GGCACCGGTTGGAGGATGTGCGTGAGGCGTTGGCGATCCCGGGGCATGTGCCGGTGCTGTACACCGATGCGCGGTCGCGGACGGCGACCAAGCAGACGTTGATCTCGTTGGTGCAGCTCGCCATGGAGCGCCTCCGCACCGCATGAGCACCGACGGTCCCGGGCGGGCCGCAGGTCGGGCACGACGGCCCGGCAGGCCCCGATAGGCTCTGCGGCGTGCGGGTCTACGCCGACGGTTCGGCGCTCGTGCGCTATCTCCCCGGCGGCGACCATCGTGACGCGTGGCTGGGGTGGGTGGCCGACCACGAGCCCGACCTCCTGGTCACGTCGCTGTCCCTGAGCGAGCTGCGTGCAGCGGCCGCCGAGCAGCCGACGGACGTCCGTGTGCTCGCGCTCGACGTCGCCGCGCGTCTCGAGGTGGTCCGCTACTTCGACCAGGCGGTCAAGCTGGCCTCGATGAGCACGGCGGTGCTGTCGCCGTTCGGCGCCCTGCACCTGGGGGTCGCGGTGTCGCACCCGGAGGTCGACGCCCTCGCGACCTACGACCGCCGCCTGGCACTGGTCGCCTCGATCCACGGCCTCCGAGTCCTCACCCCCGGCCATCCCCCCCACTGGTGGACCCCCCCCACCTGACCCCGCCCGCACCCACCCGCGCCCGCGCCCACCCACCCGCACCCACCCACCCGCACCCACCCATCGCCGAGCGGGCAGCTCGTGTCGGACAAAACGCCCAGCAGGCGACACGGGCCGCCCGCTCGACGATCCGGGGTCAGGCGGTGGGGGCGGGGCGGTCGCGGCGGGCGGTGGAGGCGCGGAGGATCAGGGTGGTCGGCAGGCGGACGTGGTCGGGGTGCGGGTCGGTGCCGTCCAGCATGCGGAGCAGCAGCTCGACCGCGGCGCCGCCGAGCCGGCGCAGGTCCTGCCGCACGGTGGTCAGCGGCGGGTCGGTGGCCGCGGACTCCGGGATGTCGTCGAAGCCGACCACCGACAGGTCCTCGGGCACCCGGACGCCGAGCCGGCGGGCGGTGTCGAGGATGCCCATGGCCGACAGGTCGTTCGCGGCGAACAGGGCGGTCGGCGGGTCCGGCAGCGCGAGCAGCGCGGCGGTCGGGCGGTCGGCGCCGTCGCGCTGGTACTCGGCCACCCGCACCAGGGCGGGGTCTGTCGCGATGCCGGCCTCGGCGAGCGCCTGCCGGTAGCCGGCCTCGCGCAGCCGGGAGGACTCCAGGTCCGCCCGTCCGCCGAGGAATCCGATCCGGCGGTGCCCGAGCCCGATCAGGTGCCGGGTGGCCAGCAGCGCGCCGTTCAGGTTCTCGGAGTCGACGGTGGGCAGCCCGCCCGGGCCGGCGTGCGGGTCGACGGCGACCACCGGGATGTCGCCGTCCGGGTCGAGCAGCGTCGGGGTGACCAGCACGGCGCCGTCGATCAGGGTGCCGCTGAGCCGGGTCAGGTAGCGCCGCTCCCAGCCGGCCCGGCCGGAGCCGCCGCCGGTGTAGGCGAGCAGCGCGTACTCGGTGTCGGCGAGCGCGGCACCGGCGCCCTTGAGGATCTCGGTGCTGAACGGCTCGAACTCCGCGACGAGCACACCGATCACGTGGGTCTGGTGCGAGCGGAGGCTGCGCGCGACGATGCTCTGCTCGTAGCCGAGCCGTTGCACCACGGCCCGCACGTGCGCCGCTGTCCCCTGGGCGATCCCGTCCCGGCCGTTGATCACCTTGGAGACCGTCGCGACGGAGACCCCTGCCTCCCGCGCGACGTCGGTGATCGTGACCCGGCCTGCCATGTCCACCATCGTAGGGTCACTAAAACGTTATCGACAACGGTTGACACGCCGTCGATGCCCTGCCAGAGTCGCTCACGCAGCCCGGTCAGCGATGACGAGGGAGGCCCGACGTGCGCGCAGGTGCAGCGGTCGGGCCGCGCGGGGGCGGTCGGCGGGGCTGACGTCCCGCGGAACATGCGGTCGGCCCCCTGGGGTGGACACCGTTCGGTCAACTCAACGAAGAGGACGGATCTGATGAAGGCAAGGAAGAAGCTGGCGGTCACAGCCGCCGCGCTCGTGGCCACGCTCGGCCTCGCCGCCTGCGGCAGCGGCGGCAGCGGCTCCGACGACAGCAGCGACGGCACCGTCGAGATGACCTTCTGGCACAACTCGACCACCGGTGACGGCAAGGCCTACTGGGAGGACACGGTCGCCGCGTTCGAGGCGGAGAACCCCGGGGTCACCATCACCATCCAGGCCATCCAGAACGAGGACATGGACGGCAAGCTGCAGACCGCCCTGAACTCCGGCGACGGCCCGGACATCTTCATGGCGCGTGGCGGCGGCAAGCTCGCCGACGTGGTCGAGGCCGGCCAGGTGATGGACCTGACCGACTCGATCACCGACGAGACCCGCGAGGCGCTCGGCGACGCGGCCCTGAGCTCGCTCACCATCGACGGCAAGGTCTACGGGATGCCGGTCTCGGTGCTGCCGGGCGGCATCTACTACAGCAAGGACCTGTTCGCGCAGGCCGGGATCACGGAGCTCCCGACCACGATGGACGAGCTCAGCGACGTGGTCGACCAGCTCCAGGCGGCGGGCATCTCCGCGATCGCCCTGGGTGCCAAGGACGCCTGGCCGGCCGCGCACTGGTACTACTTCTTCGCCCTGCGCGAGTGCTCGCAGGACACCATGGCCGACGCGGCCGAGACGATGTCCTTCGACGACGAGTGCTGGACCAAGGCCGGCGAGGACCTGGCCGACTTCTCCGCGACCGACCCGTTCAACGAGGGCTTCCTGACCACCACCGCCCAGCAGGGCGCCGGCTCCTCGGCCGGTCTGATCGCGAACCACCAGGCCGCGATGGAGCTGATGGGCGCCTGGGAGCCCGGCGTGGTCGCCTCGCTGACCGCGGACGAGCAGCCGCTGTCCGACCTCGGCTGGTTCCCGTTCCCGTCGGTGGACGACGGCGAGGGCGACTCCTCGGCCATGATGGGCGGTGTCGACGGGTTCAGCTGTGCCGTGGACGCACCGGCCGCGTGCGCCGACTTCCTGAACTTCATCGTGGAGAAGGAGAACCAGGAGGCCTACGCGACCGCGTTCGTCACCCTGCCCGCCAGCAAGGACGCGCAGAGCGTCGTCACGGACCCGGCCCTGCAGGACGTGCTCGCCGCCTACAACGACGCGTCCTACGTCTCGGTCTGGCTGGACACGCTGTACGGCGAGAACATCGGCAACGCGCTGAACACCAGCGTGGTCAACCTGCTCGCGGGCACCGGTGACGCCGCCGACATCGTGCAGGCCGTGAACGACGCGGCCGCCAAGGAGTAGCCGGCACCATGAGCGACTCGCAGGGCGTGCGCCCGCTGGTCCCGACGTCGCCCGCGGGTCACGGGCGGACCGGGGACGGTGCCACCGCGGCACCGGCCCCGGCCCGCCGGCCGGCCCGGCGCGCCGACTGGCGCAAGCGGCTGGAGATCACCCTCCTGTCCGGACCGGCCATCCTCGTCTTCCTGGCCTTCGTGATCTTCCCGGTGCTGATGGCGGCCTACTACGGCTTCTTCAAGTGGAAGGGCTACGGCGTCCCCACGGACTTCGTCGGCCTGCAGAACTACGTCACGATCCTCCAGGACTCCACGTTCCTCGACGCGCTGCGGCACAACGCGGTGATCGTGGTGCTGTCCCTGGTGATGCAGGGGCCGGCGGCCGTGGTGCTGGCGCTGCTGCTGAACCAGAAGATCCGCGGCCGCTCGCTGATCCGGGTGCTGATCTTCGTGCCGTACGTGATCTCCGAGGTGATCGTCGGCACCGGCTGGAGCCTGATGCTGCAGACCACCGGTGCGGTGAACGACCTGCTGACCAAGATCGGCCTGGGCGGCTGGACGGTCGACTGGCTGTCCGACCCCAAGATCGCGATCTGGTCGCTGATGCTCATCATCACCTGGAAGTACATCGGCTTCGCGGTGATCCTGTTCCTCGCCGGGCTGCAGTCCATCCCGGAGGAGCTGCACGAGGCCGCGTCGATCGACGGCGCCTCCTACTGGCGCACCCAGCGCTGGATCACGCTGCCGCTGCTCGGCCCGACCATCCGGATCTGGGCGTTCCTGTCCATCATCGGGTCGTTGCAGCTGTTCGACCTCGTCTACATCATCTGGGGCCAGTACGTGTCCTCCACGGCGGGCACCTCGACCATGGCCACGTACATGGTGTCCAACGGCCGCAACGCCGGGAACTACGGCTTCGGCAACGCCGTCGCGGTGGTGCTGTTCCTCATCTCGCTGGTCATCGCCCTGACCTACCAGCGGTTCGTGCTGCGGCGCGACACCGAGGGCGCGCTCACGGAAGGGAAGAAGTGATGGCCGCCGTCGCCGTGCAGCACGCCCCGGCCCCGTCCGCCCGCCGACGCGGGGGACGGAGCCTCGACCGGGCGAACCCGATCGTCTACGTGGTCGCCTGGCTGCTGGTCGGGGTGTGCATCGCCCCGGTCGCCTACATCATCCTCGGCGGTCTGCGCACCAACTCGCAGATCACCCAGGACCCGTCCGGGCTGCCGACCACCTGGGAGTTCGGCAACTACGCCGACGTGCTCACCAGCTCGCTGTTCTGGCAGCAGGCCGCCAACTCGGCGATCTGCGGGGTGGCCACCACGGTCGGTGTGGTGATCCTCGGCGTGATGGCGAGCTACGTGCTGGCCCGGTACGAGTTCATGGGCCGCGGTGCGATGTACGCGCTGTTCGCGGCCGGGCTGATGTTCCCGATGACCGTGGCGATCACCCCGCTGTACCTGATGATCAAGGCGCTCGGCCTGATGAACAGCCTGGCCGGCATCATCCTGCCGCAGATCGCGTTCGCGCTGCCGACGACGATCATCATCCTGGTGCCGTTCCTGCGGGCGATCCCGAAAGAGCTCGAGGAGGCCGCGTCGATCGACGGCGCGAGCAGGCTGGGCTTCTTCGTCCGGATGGTCGTGCCGCTCTCGGTGCCCGGCGTGGTCACCGTCGGCATCCTCGCGTTCGTGGCGAGCTGGAACTCCTACATGCTGCCGTTGTTCATCCTGAACGACGAAGGCTCCTACACGCTGCCGCTCGGCGTGCAGTCGTTCGCCTCGCAGTACTCCGTCGACACCGCCCGGGTGCTGGCGTTCACCTCGCTGTCGATGATCCCGGCCCTGGTCTTCTTCTCCCTGTTCGAGAAGCGGATCGTCGGCGGGCTCACCGGCGCGGTCAAGGGCTGAGCCGGCGCCCGTCGTCCCACCCGCACACCACGTCGAAGGAGCAGGACCGCGTGTCCGACATTCCCCCCGCCATGCCCACCGTCTCCCCCCGCGTCCGGGACCTGCACGCCCGGATGACCCTGGAGGAGAAGGTCGCCCAGCTGGTCGGCTACTGGCTGGACCAGAACGGCACCGTGGCACCGATGCAGTCCGAGATGGCCGCCGGGCAGCAGGACTCCGGCGAGCTGCCGGAGATCACCCGGCACGGTCTCGGCCACTACACCCGGGTGTACGGCACCCGGCCGGTCGAGCCCGCCGAGCGTGCCGCCTGGCTGTGGGCCGAGCAGCGGCGGCTCAAGCGCGAGACCCGGCTCGGCATCCCGGCCCTGGTGCACGAGGAGTGCCTGACCGGGCTGGCCGCCTGGCGGGCCGCGACCTACCCGACCCCGCTGGCCTGGGGCGCCTCCTTCGACCCCGACCTGGTGCAGGACGCCGCCCGCGCGATCGGCGGCACGATGCACGCGCTCGGCATCCACCAGGGCCTGGCCCCGGTGCTCGACGTGATCGGCGACCCGCGCTGGGGGCGGGTGGACGAGTGCATCGGCGAGGACCCGTACCTGGT
Source organism: Cellulomonas sp. (assembly GCA_036404115.1). Lineage (GTDB taxonomy): Bacteria > Actinomycetota > Actinomycetes > Actinomycetales > Cellulomonadaceae > Cellulomonas. Next base: position 26,260 of record DASWPG010000014.1, on the reverse strand, counting down.
CGGGACGGTCGGCACCGCGTACGTGCGCGGCCTGCAGGAGGCCGGGGTGCACGCCACCCTCAAGCACTTCGTCGGGTACTCGGCCTCGACCGCCGGCCGCAACCACGCACCGGTGCCGCTCGGGCCGCGCGAGCTGGCGGACGTGTACCTGCCGCCGTTCGAGATGGCCGTCCGGGACGGCGGGGCCCGCTCGGTGATGAACGCCTACACCGCGATCGACGGCGTGCCGATGGCCGCCAGCGTCGAGCACCTGACCCGGCTGCTGCGCGAGGAGTGGGGCTTCGACGGCGTGACCGTGGCCGACTACTTCGCGGTGGCCTTCCTGCAGGTGATGCACGCTGTGGCCACCGACCGGGGCGAGGCCGCGGCGCTCGCGCTGGCCGCAGGCATCGACGTCGAGCTGCCCACCGGCGACGCCTACCTCGCGCCGCTGGTCGAGCGGGTGCGCGCCGGGCGGGTGGACGAGGCGCTGGTGGACCGCGCCGTGCTGCGCGTCCTGGCGCAGAAGGAGGAGCTCGGCCTGCTCGACCCGGACGCGTTCGAGGGCGAGCCGCCGACCGACGTCGACCTGGACCCGCCGCACCAGCGGGAGCTCGCGCGCCGGCTGGCCGAGGAGTCCGTGGTGCTGCTGGCCAACGACGGCGTGCTGCCGCTGGCAGGCGGGGCGCGCCAGGACGAGAACGGCGGCCCGGTCCGCCGGGTCGCGGTGATCGGCCCGAACGCCGCGCGCACCGAGGCGCTGATGGGGTGCTACTCGTTCGCCAACCACGTGCTGGCCCACCACCCGGAGGTGCCGATCGGCTTCGAGATCCGCAGCGTGCTGGACGCGGTCCGCCGGACCGTCGACGCCGAGGTCGTCTACGCCGAGGGCTGCACCGTCGAGGGCGCCGACACCTCCGGGTTCGCCGCCGCGTCCGCCGCCGCCCGGGACGCCGACGTCGCGGTCGTCGTGCTCGGCGACCAGGCCGGGCTGTTCGGCCGCGGCACCGTCGGCGAGGGCAACGACGTCGAGTCCCTGGACCTGCCCGGCGTGCAGCGCGCGCTGGTGCAGGAGCTGGTGGCGACCGGCACCCCGGTCGTGCTGGTGCTGCTGACCGGCCGCCCGTACGCGATCGGCTGGGCGCTGGACGGTCCCGGCCCGCGGCCGGCCGCCGTGCTGCAGGCGTTCTTCCCGGGCGAGGGCGGCGGCGACGCGATCGCCGACCTGCTCACCGGTGCCGCCAACCCGTCCGGCCGCCTGCCGGTCTCGCTGCCGCGCTCGGCCGGCGCGCAGCCCTACCGCTACCTGCACCCGGTGCTCGGCGGCCCGTCCGACGTCACCTCCACCGACCCGACCCCGGTCCGGCCGTTCGGCTTCGGGCTCGGCTACACCACCTTCGGCTACACCGACCTGGCCGTCGACCCCGCCGTGGCGACGGCCGGCACCTTCGAGGCCGCGGTCACCGTGACCAACACCGGGCCCGTGGCCGGCACCGACGTGGTGCAGCTCTACGCGCGGGACCTGGTCGGCAGCGTGCCCCGCCCGGTCGTGCAGCTGCTCGGCTACCAGCGGGTCGAGCTGGCCCCCGGCGAGGCGCGACGGGTGACGTTCCGGGTGCCGACCACCCGGCTGGCCCTCACGGACCCCCGGCTGGTCCGGGTGGTCGAGCCCGGCGAGGTGCAGGTCTGGGTCGGCGCGGACGCCGCCGCCACCGCCCCGGCGGGCTCCGTCGGCGGCGCGCACGACGCGGGCGGCGTGGCCGCGGGGGCTGCCGGCTCCACTGCCGGCACCACCGGTGGCGCGATCAGCAGCAGCCGCGACCGGGCTGCGCGCCGGGTGCCGGGCAGCGCGACACCGCGCCGCACCCTCACCGTCACCGGCGAGGTGCACGAGGTCACCGGTGCCGATGCGCGGCTGGTCGAGGTGAAGGTCACCGCGCCGTGACGGCGGGGCCGGTCGGACCGACGGGGGCCCGCGCCGGGACCACGGTGGCGAACCCGCTGCTGCCCGGCTGCTACCCCGACCCGTCGATCTGCCGGGTCGGCGAGGACTACTACCTGGTCACCTCCACCTTCGAGTACCTGCCCGGCCTGCCGGTGCACCGCTCGCGCGACCTGGTGAGCTGGGAGCAGATCGGGCACGTGGTCGACCGGCCCGGCCAGCTCGACCTGTCCGGCATCGCGTCGTCCGGCGGCCTGTACGCCCCGACGATCCGGCATCACGACGGCCTGTTCTGGCTGGTGTGCACCCTGGTCGACCAGCGGGACCCCGCCCGGGGCGGGCACTTCCTGGTCACCGCCGAGGACGCCGCCGGCCCGTGGTCCGACCCGGTCTGGCTGGACGCGGACGGCATCGACCCGTCCCTGCTGTTCGACGACGACGGCCGGGTGTGGCTGCACGCCACCCGCCCGGCGCGGCAGCCGCAGTGGCACGATCAGACCGAGGTCTGGCTGCGCGAGCTCGACCCGGTGCGGCGGACCCTGGTCGGGCCGGAGCACGTGATCTGGCGCGGGGCGCTGGTCGGCGCCGTCTGGGCCGAGGGCCCGCACCTGTACCGGGTGGACGACGGCTACCTGCTGCTGGCCGCCGAGGGCGGCACCGAGCTCCAGCACGCCGTCAGCGCTGCCCGCGCCGACCACGTGACCGGCCCCTACACCGGCAGCGCGGGGAACCCGGTGCTCACCCACCGGCACCTCGGCCACGAGGTGGACGTGGTGGGCGTCGGGCACGCCGACCTGGTGCAGGCCGCCGACGGCAGCTGGTGGGCGGTCGTGCTCGGGATGCGACCGTACGGCGGCCTGCACTACCCGCTGGGCCGGGAGACCTTCCTGGTCCCCGTGCGGTGGGAGGACGGCTGGCCGGTCTTCGCCCCGGGCGCAGGCCGGGTTCCGGCGTCGGTCGAGGTGCCGGGCGCCGGGCCGTGGCGGCCGGGCGTCACCCAGGGCCGGACCGTCGGCGTCGTGCGGCCGGACGACCCGCGGTGGACCGCCGTGCGCGCGCTGCCCACCGAGGTCGCGACCCCCGACGGCGACGGCTGGCTGCTGCGGGTGCGCCCCGCCGGGCTGACCGACCTGACCGTGCCGGCGTTCCTCGGTCTGCGCCAGCAGCACCAGGACCTCGACCTGCGGGTGGTGCTGCACGCCGACCTGGCCGACGGCGAGCAGGCCGGGATCGCCGTGCGGCAGTCCGAGCGGGACCATGTGCTGCTGTCGGTCGGCCCTGCGGAGGTGGACGCCGGGGCGGGTGTCGCGGGCACGGTCGGGCCGGGTGCGGTCGGGACGGCTCGCCGCCGGGTCGTGGCGCTGCGGTGCGCCGGGGGAGCGGAGAGCGTGCTCGCGGAGGTCGTCCTCACCGGCGACCCCACGGCCCCGATCACCCTCGTACTGCGTGCCCGCGGGACGCAGTACGCCCTGCTCGCCGCGATCGGCGCGGCGGAACCGGCGCAGGTCGCCCGCGCCGACCCGCGCTGGCTGGACAGCGTCACGACCGGTGGGTTCCTCGGCGTCTGGCTCGGGGTGCACGCCACCAGTCATGAGCGCCCCAGCGGCTCCACGGTCCGGGTCGTCAGCGTGGACTATCGGCCGGTGTGACGTGGCGCGGCTGTCGGCGGCGCGGACGTGGCGCCGGTGCCGGCGGACCGTCGATCAGCGGCCGAGCGTGCGGGTGACGAACTCGACCGTCTCGACGTCCTCCATCGCGGCCCCGGCCTCGTGGCCGTTGTACCGCCAGACCCGGAGCTCCTTCGGCCCCTGCCAGGCGTGGTGCGCGGCGACCACCGTCGACGGCGGCACGGTCGTGTCCATCAGCGCCACCGAGAACCGCGCCGGGGCCGTCCCGCGCCGGGCGAACGCCACCCCGTCCACGTAGGACAGCGTGCGCAGCACCCGGTCTGCCGCGGCCCGGTGCATCCGCAGGTACTCGACCACCTCCGCGAACGGCCGGCTGTCGGTGATCCCGATCGCTCGCTCGATGTCGCAGAGGAACGGCACGTGTGCGGCCACCGCGCCGACACCGTCCGCCAGAGCGCCGGCGGCCAGCGCCATCGCGCCGCCCTGGCTGCCACCGACCGCCGCCACCCGGGTGCCGTCCACCCCCGGCAGGCCGCGCGCCGCGTCCACCGCCAGCGCGGCGTCGGTCAGCAGCCGGCGGTAGTAGTACGTCGCCGGGTCGTCGATCCCGCGGGTCATCACACCCGGCGACTGCGGCCCGGTGCCCCACGGGTCCGGTGTCGCACCCCGGCTCCACCCCGACCCCTGCCCACGGGTATCCACGTACAGGTGCGCGAAGCCGGACGCCGCCCACAGCAGGTTCTCCGTGACCTCGCCGCGCCCACCGCCGTACCCGACGAACTGCACCACCACCGGCAGGTCCGCGTGCACGTCGGCCGGGCGGCGGTACCAGGCGCGCACCGGGTCGCCCGCGAACCCCGGGAACGTCACGTCCCAGGCGTCGATCGTGGTGAGCGGGCTGCCCGCCGGCTCCAGCAGCACCGGGCCGCCGGCCGCCCGGCTCTCCGCGAGCGTCGTCGACCAGAAGGTGTCGAAGTCGGCCGGCTCCACCAGGCTGCTGGTGTGCTGCCAGAGCTGCGGCTCGGCCAGGTCCTGGTACACGGTCCGTCCCGTCGTCGGTGTCGTCACGGTCGCAGAGAACGATATCGGAAGCCGGGTCCGTGGTGGGGCGGCGTCCGTCGGCCGCCGGACGGCCCAGGCGGACGTGGGAGGATCGCCCCGGTGCCGGGCGACCGGGGCCGGGAGGGCTGGCTGAGCGGCCGAAAGCGACGGTCTTGAAAACCGTTGGTGCGATGACCTCGTACTCAAGGGTTCGAATCCCTTGCCCTCCGCAGGAGCAGCAGCCATGCGGGCCAGAGGGCTCGGCGTCAGCGGACCGAGCCCGTGCCGGCGACCCTCACGAGCGCGCACCACCGGTCAGGGGCACCACGGGTGGGCACCGGGCGGGCCGTCCCGCTGGGCGCGGGCCACACGTCGGCACGGCCATCCGGTGCTGCTGCGCGGTGGTGGTGCCCCTGCCGGAGCGGGCCCGCCGTGCAGATGGCCGACGGACGGTGCAGCCCCGCCCTCCGACGGCAGCCCGACCAGGCCGTCGGTCTACGCCACCGGCTCGCGGCCCAGGCAGCATCGTCCGGCCTCCGCACCGGCTCGCCTCACCATGGACGGGTCCGCTGCCCGGTCACAGGATCGAGAGCCACCAGGTGGTGTCGCCGGGAACGTCGACGATCGCGCGCCCGTCGTCGCCTGCCGGCTCGCCCCGTGCGGCCCCCGCGGCCCACAGGTCGGTCCCGACGGGGAGGAGTGTGCCGGCGTCGGAGGCGAGCAGGAGGCGCGCAGCGGCGGGGAGCTCGACGCAGACCGGGTGCGGGTGGACGTTCGTGACGACCAGCGTGTCGCCTCGCCCGAGCACCAGCAGCTCGTCCGACCGGTCCCACACGACGTCACCCAGGCCCAGCCTCCGCTCGCGGCGCAGCGTCAGCGCCCGGCGGTACAGCTCGAGCGTCGACCCCGGCGTCCCTTCCTGGGTGTCGGCCGCGTAGTCCGCGAACCACCGTGGCTGCGGCAGCCAGCTGCGATCCGTCGGGCCGAAGCCGAACGTGGGCCCGTCCACCGTCCACGGCAGCGGGACCCGGCAGCCGTCACGGCCGCGGTCGACGTGCTGCGTGGCGAACCACACGTAGTCCTGGAGCACGTCGTCGGGCAGGCTGGTCACCTCGGGCAGCCCGAGCTCCTCGCCCTGGTACAGGTAGGCGCTGCCCGGCAGCGCCAGCATGAGCAGGGTGGCCGCACGAGCCCGCCGCAGCCCCAGCGCGCGGTCCGGCTGCGGGTCGTCCGGGCCGATCCCGTACGGCAGCACCGTGCCGACCGGGTAGCCGAGCCGGGTGGCGTGCCGCACCACGTCGTGGTTCGAGAGCACCCAGGTGGTCGGGGCTCCCACCAGACCGTCGGACCGCAGGCTGGCGTCGATCACCTGGCGCAGCCCCGCGGTGGTCCACGACGCGACCATGTAGCTGAAGTTGAACGACTGGTGCATCTCGTCCGGCCGCACGTACAGCCGGGCACGTTCGAGCGGCAGCCAGGCCTCCGCGACGAGGATGCGCCCCGGGTACTCGTCCACCACCCGGCGCCAGCGGCGGTGGATCACGTGCACACCGTCCTGGTCCCACATCGGCGGTCGGGTGGCCGGGTCGGCGGTCGGGATCACCTGCGACGGCGGCCCCGGGGCGTACTCCGGCAGACCGGCCTGCTTGACCAGCCCGTGCGCCACGTCGACGCGGAACCCGTCGACACCCCGGTCGAGCCAGAACCGCAGCACGGCGTCGAACATCTGCTGCACGCCGGGGTGCTCCCAGTTCCAGTCCGGCTGCGCCTTGTCGAAGATGTGCAGGTACCACTGCTCCGGGTCTCCCCGGGAGTCCGAGACACGGGTCCACATGCTGCCGTGGTCGGTGCCCGGCCAGGCGGTCGGTGGCTGCGTGCCTTCCGCACCGAGCCCGTCACGGAACACGAACCAGTCGCGCTCGGGCGATCCCGGACCCGCGGCGAGCGCGGCCTGGAACCGGGGGTGCTGCTCCGAGCAGTGGTTCGGCACGATGTCGACGACGATCCGGATGCCGAGCCCGTGCGCGCGGTCCAGCAGCGCGTCGAAGTCCGCGAGCGTGCCGAACCGGGGGTCGACGTCGCAGTAGTCCATCACGTCGTAGCCCGCGTCGACCTGCGGCGACCGGTAGAACGGCGACAGCCACAGAGCGTCCACGCCGAGCGCCGAGAGGTGGTCCAGCCGGGCCGTGATCCCGGGCAGATCGCCCACGCCGTCCCCGTCGGAGTCCGCGAACGAGCGCGGGTAGACCTGGTAGATCACCGCGGTGCGCCACCATCGGTCGTCGTGCGCCGTTCGATGCTCGGCGGTCATCGCGCCACCGTCCCGTCCCGGCGCAGCCGCACCGTCACCACGCGGAACGGTGCCAGCCGCACCTGCAGCGCGCCGTGGTCCGTCGTGACCGCGTCGGTCGCGGGCACCGGACGCTCGAGCAGGTCGGTCTGGGCGGCCTCGGTCCAGCTGAAGGCAGTGTGCACCACCGTCTCCGCACGTCCGCCCGCCGCTTCGTACAGCCGTAGCACGACGTCCCCGGAACGGTCCTCGGCGAGCTTGACCGTCTCCAGCACGATCAGGCCCGCCGTGGTGTCGAGCGTCGCCAGCGCGGGCACCGGGTGGTCGCCGGTGACGGCGCGCGGGGGAGACCCGAGCTGGTAGCCGGCTGCGACCACGTCCGCCAGCCGGGGTCCCGCGACGAGCCGCAGCGCGAACTCGTGCCGTCCTTGGTCGGCGTCGGGGTCCGGGAACCGCGGGGCGCGCAGCAGGGTGGGCCGCAGCACGGCACCGCGGCCGTCGTCCGCCGGTCGCACGTCGTGCCCGTACACCGAGTCGTTGACCACGGCGACGCCGAAGCCCGGTTCCGCGACCCGCACCCACCGGTGCGCGCACGTCTCGAAGCGGGCCTCGTCCCACGAGGTGTTGACGTGCAGCGGCCGGTCGAGGTGCCCGAACTGGGTCTCGGCGGAGTAGTGGTCGGTGTGGACGTCGGCCGGGAAGGCGACCTTGAGCAGGGTCTGCGACTCGTGCCAGTCGACCTCGTAGCCCAGGGCGACCTCCGCGCGCCCGGGCACCAGGTCGACGGTCTGCGCGAGGCTGCTGGCGCCGAACGTGCGCGACACCCGCACCTGCGGGCCGTGCGGGCCGTCGACGAGCTCCACCCGGTCGGCCTCCCGCAGCTCGCGCCCGACCCGCCGGTAGTGGTCCTCGACGTCCCAGGCGTCCCACTGGGAGGGCTGGTCTCGGAACAGCTGCAGCACGTTTCCCTGCACCCCGGCAGGGAGCACCTCACGGCCGGAGGCGAGGTGGACGACCGAGCCCAGCGTGCCGTCGGGGCGCACCAGCACCCGCACCTCGTCGTTGTCGAGCACCCAGCCGTCCGCCGTGGTGGAGACCCGCGCGGGCCGAGCCGGGCCGGACGCGGTGACGGTACCTGCGGGGACCTCGTCGCAGGCCACCGGCGCGGGGTTGGCGAGCAGCCCGGTGTCGCCGGCACCGGTCAGCGCACCGAGCGCGGTGCCGGTCAGGGCGGTCGCCACCTGCTCGACCTCGGCGTAGAGCCGGTCCATCTCGCGGTAGACCCAGGCGATCGCCGACCCGGGCAGGATGTCGTGGAACTGACCGAGCAGCACCGTGCGCCACAGCTGCTCGAGCTCGTCGTACGGGTACACGGCCCCGGTGAGCACGGTGGCGGTCGCCGCCCACAGCTCCGCCTCGTGCAGCAGCGCCTCGCTGCGGCGGTTCCCGTGCTTGGTGCGGGCCTGGCTGCTGAAGACGCCGCGGTGCAGCTCCAGGTAGAGCTCGCCGCGCCACACGGGCGGGTCCGGGTCGAGCCGGTGGGAGAGCGTGAAGAAGTCGGTCGCCGAACCGACCGTCACCCGGGGCGAGCCCTCCAGGTCGGCCTTGCGGTGGGCGGAGGCCATCATCTCGCGGGTCGGGCCGCCACCGCCGTCGCCGAACCCGAACGGCACCAGCGACACGTTGGCGCGCTCCTTGTCGGCGAACTGCCGCTCCGCCCGGTCCAGGTCGGCAGCGGACAGGTCGGAGTTGTACAGATCCACCGGGGGGAAGTGCGCGTAGATCCGGGTGCCGTCCAGCCCCTCCCAGGTGAAGGTGTGGTGCGGCATGGGGTTGGTGTCGTTCCAGGACATCTTCTGGGTGAGGAACCATCGCGTCCCGGCGCCGACCGCGATCTGGGGGAACGCCGCGCTGAAGCCGAAGGAGTCCGGCAGCCAGGTCTCGCACGGTTCGACGCCGAACCGGTCGCGCAGGTAGGCCTTGCCGAGCAGGAACTGGCGGATCAGCGACTCGCCGGACGGCATCGTGGTGTCCGACTCCACCCACTCGCCGCCCACCAGCACGAACCTGCCCTCGGTGACCGCCGCGCGCACCCGCGCGAACAGGTCCGGGTAGCCCTCCTCGAGCCAGGCGAGGTGCTGCACGGCGGAGCAGACGAACACGGCCTTCGGATCGACGTCGATCAGGTCGAGCGCGTTGGCGTAGGTCCGGGCGACCTTGCGGCGCGTCTCGCGGGTCGGCCACAGCCAGGCCGAGTCGATGTGGGCGTGCCCGGTAGCGAGCACGGCGTGCGCGGAGGAGGTGGCCGGGCGGGACAGCACGTCGGCGAGCGCCGCACGCCCGGCGGCGGCGGTGCCGGGCACGTCGGCCGGGTCGATCGCGTCGAGCGCCCGAGCGAGGGCGTCGACCACCAGTGCCCGGCGCGGGCGGTCCGTCGGCAGCACGTCGACGAGCTCGCGCAGCACGCGCAGGTCCTGCACCAGGTGCCACACGGTGAGGTCGCGCTGGACGAGCTCGATCCTGCCGAACCGGTACTGCGGCTCGTCGCCCGCCGTGTCCGGCAGGCCGAGCGCGGTGGGGGTGAACGAGCCGCCGCGGGCGATGTCGGGGTTCCCGGCCGCCTCGACGTAGACCGTCACGTGCGCCCCGGGGGCGGCGGTGACCGGCACGTGCCGGTTGCGCGGCTGCACGCCCTTGAGGACCGTGCCGTCCGGGGTGAAGGCGAGCCCCTCGGCCTGGAACCCGGGGACGGCGGTGGTGAAGCCCAGGTCGACGTCGAGCTCGACCGGCCCGTCCTGAGGGTGCCAGTGCGCCGGGACGTCGACGTCGAGCCGCAGCCACGTCGTGCTCCATGGGGCTCCCCACGGTTCGCCCGTCGTGGCCGGCCGGTACTCCGCCCGCAGCGCCTGCGCCACCGGGACCGGCTCGCCCGGCACGTCCCACCGGGCGAGCACCACGGGCGCGCGCCCGCGGTGCTGCGCGTCGGTCAGTCGTTCGGCCACGAGCCGGTCGACACGAGCCAGGGTCTGGGTGGTGTGCGGGTCACGCATGGATGTCGTCATCCTCCGTTGCTGTCTCAGAAGCGTTCGGGCGCCGGGGCCGGTCCGGGCCTGTCACACGCCGATGTCGGCGCCGTCGCGCACGAACACCGGGATCGCCTCCAGGGGGGCGTCGGCGTCCAGGGTGGTCCCGCCCTCGTGCTTCGTCCCGGTGCGCATCTCGCGCCACCGCGTGCCGGCGGGCAGGTAGACCGCCCTGCTGCGCGCGCCCTCGACGACCACCGGCGCGACCAGCAGATCGGGGCCGAGCAGGTACTGGTCGTCGACCTGCCAGGCGGCGGGGTCGTCGGGGAAGTCGACGAACAGCGGCCGCATCGGCGGCACGCCCTCGTCGGCCGCGATGGCCATCACCCGGCCGAGGTAGGGGCGCAGCGCCTCACGGAACCGGAGCTGGTCGGCGAGGATCGGGTACGCCTCCTCGCCGTAGGACCAGACCTCGTTCGGGCCGCCGGTCGACGTCCAGCCGGGTCCCTGCCGGGGTTCCCGGTTGCCGTGCAGCCGCGCGAGCGGGCACAGCATGCCGAACTCGAACCAGCGCACGAACAGCTCGCGGTACCGGGGGTCGGCGGGGTCACCGCCGTGGAACCCGCCGATGTCGGTGGTCCACCACGGCACGCCCGCGAGGGAGATGCTCATCCCCGCACGCACCTGCTCGGCGAGCGAGACCCAGGTCGGCGGGATGTCGCCGGACCACACGGCGGCGCCGAGCGCGGCCTGCCCGGCCCAGGCGGACCGGCACAGCAGCATCGCCTCGTCCTGCCCGGCAGCCCGGGTGCCCTCGAAGAAGGCACGGGCGTGCTCGCGAGGGTAGACGTTCGCCACCTGGGCACCCGGCCCGGCGTGCAGCATGAGGTTGTCCGCGTGCCCGGGGTCGAGCTCCGGCTCGCAGGCGTCCAGCCAGAACGCGCGCACGCCCAGGTCGAGGTAGTTGCGGCGGATCCGTTCCCAGACGTAGTCCCGGGCGTCGGGGTTCGTGGCGTCGTAGAACGCCACCGGCAGCGGAGCGGTCATCTTCTTGTCGAAGAACGTCTCGTGGAACTCCACGCCGCGGTCGGTCGCGACCAGGTACCCGGCGTCGCGCATCTCGGCGAAGTTCTCCGACAGCGGCGAGACCGTCGGCCACACCGACACCATCAGCTCCACGCCGAGGTCGCGCAGCTCCTCGACCAGCCGCCGTGGGTCGGGGTACTCCTGCGGGTCGAACCGGAAGTCGCCCATCGCCGGCCAGTGCAAGAAGTCGGTGACCACGACCGACAGCGGCAGCCCGCGCCGGCGGTACTCCCGGGCGACGCCGAGCACCTCCTCCTGGTCGAGATAGCGCAGCTTGCACTGCCAGAAGCCGGTCGCCCAGTCCGGTAGCCGCGGAGCGTGCCCGACGGCGTCGGCGTACTGGCGCAGCACCTGGGCCGGATCGGTCGACGCGCTGACCCAGTAGTCGATCTGCCGGGACGCGTCCGCGGTCCACCGGGTGCCGTTGCCGGCGAGCTCCACCCGGCCGAGCGCGGGGTTGTTCCACAGGAACCCGTACCCCCGGGAGGACAGCAGGAACGGGATGGAGACCTCGCCGTTGCGCTGCACCAGGTCCAGCACCAGGCCCTTGTGGTCGAGCCGCCCGTGGGTGTGCTGCCCGAGGCCGTACAGCCGCTCGTCGTCGTAGGCGGCGAAGCTCTGCCGGATCGCGTAGCTGCCGTCGCGGTGACCCTGGTAGACCCGGGCAGCCGGCCACCAGAAGTGCTCGCGACGCTCGGTGAGCAGCTCGGCGCCGTCGGCGGTGCGGATGAACCCGAGCAGCAGGGCCTCGATGCCCTCGGCGTCGTCCAGCCACGCCGTCACGGTGAGCTCGCCGACGACCAGCCGCGCGCCGCGAGAGCCGGGCAGCAGCTCGACGTCGACGGCGGTGAGCGGGGCGGTGGCGGCGAGCGCGCCGACCGTGTCGAGCGCGACGGCGTGCTGCCCGGCTCGCACCCGCACCGACGAGGTGCCCCACGCGTCCAGCCGGACCACCTCGTGGCCGACGCGCAGCTCGACACCCTGCGGCAGCTGCCGCACCTGGACCGTGGACATGGCGTTCCTCACTGTGAGCGGGCGGTCAGCCCTTGACCGAGCCCGCGAGCATCCCGCGGACGAACTGCTTCTGGAGTGCGAAGAAGATGGCGAGCGGCACGACCATCGAGACGAACGCGCCAGCGGTGAGCAGGTGCCACTGCACGCCGTTGGTGCCGGCCAGTGCGGCGAGCCGCACGGTCAGCGGCGCAGTCTCCTGGCTGCCGCCGGCGAACGTCAGTGCGACGAGCAGGTCGTTCCAGACCCACAGGAACTGCAGGATCGCGTAGGAGGCCAGCGCCGGTCGCAGCAGCGGCACGATCACCCGGGTGAACACCACGACGTGGCCCGCCCCGTCGACACGCGCCGCCTCGACCAGCTCCCGCGGGATCTCCGACATGAAGTTGTGCAGCAGGAACACCGCCAGCGGGGCGGCGAACACCGCGTGCATCAGCCAGACCGGCAGGAACGGCGAGATCGAGCTGAGGTCCAGCGACACCGACAGCCGCAGCATCGGGATCAGCGCCATCTGGATCGGCACGATCTGCAGGCCGAACACCACCAGGAACACGGCGTCCCGGCCCTTCCAGGTGAGGAAGGAGAACGCGTAGGCCGCCATCGCCCCGAGCACCAGCGGGATGACGACCGCGGGCAGCGCGATCACCATCGAGTTGACGAAGTAGTCGATCATCCGGCCGCTGGAGCCGGAGCCGAACAGCACCTGGGCGTAGTTGTCCAGGGTCAGCTGCGGGTTGGTGAGCGCCGTCCACCAGCCGCTGGTCTTGATGTCCGAGGAGGTGCGGACGGACGACACGAGCAGCCCGAAGGTCGGGATCGTCCACAGGATCGCGATGACGATCGCGGCGGCGCCGGCGGCGCGGGTGGTGACGAGCGAGCGGAACCGGGTGGTCAGGGGGACCCGTGCGGGTCCGTGGATGGCGGACGACATCAGCGGATCTCCCGGTTCTTGCGCAGCTGCGCGGCGTTGAGCGCGACCACCGGCAGCACGAGGGCGAGCAGCACCACCGCCAGCGCGGCACCGCGCCCGGGCTGGGAGTACCGGAAGGATTGGTCGTACATCATGTTGGCGATGACGCTGGTGTCGTACTGACCGCCGGTCATCGTCCGGACGACGTCGAAGAGCTTGAGCATCGCGACCGAGATCGTCGTCAGCACGACCACGACCGTCGGCCGGATCATCGGCACGGTGATCCGGGTGAGCAGCTGCCAGCTGCCCGCCCCGTCGATGCGCGCCGCCTCCAGCACCTCACCGGGGACGGCCTTGATCGCGGCGGACAGCACGACCATCGCGAAGCCGGCCTGGGTCCAGATGACGACGATCATCAGGAAACCGGTGTTCCACGGCGAGTTCACCAGGAACTGCTGGGGCGGGATGCCCAGCCAGACGAGCACCTGGTTCAGCAGGCCGATCTGCGACAGCCCCTCCTGCCGATAGGTGAAGACGAACTTCCAGATCACCGAGGCGCCGACGAAGGAGATCGCCTGCGGCATGAACAGCAGTGCCTTGAGCAGGCCCTCGGCCCGCGACCGGTCGACCAGCACCGCGTAGCCCAGCCCGACGGTCACCGAGGCGGCCGGCACCACGAGCACCCAGGCCACCGTGTTCCCGAGCGACGTCAGCGCCGCCGAGTCGGTGAACACCCAGCTGTAGTTTTCGAGCCCGACGAACGTGGTGCCGTCCGGGTCGAAGAACGACAGCACCGCGGTGCGCACCCCCGGGTACACCAGGCCGATGCCCGCCAGCAGAAGCAGCGGCCCCGCGAACACCACGACCACGAGGTGCTCGCGCAGCCGGCGCGGCCAGCGGTCCACCGTGCGCGCGATGCCCAGGAGCGCTGCGATGACCGCACCGAACACGAGCAGTGCGACGAGCGCCTGTCCGATCTTCTCCCACGAGTCTGTCATCTCTCCCCACCCGGCTCCTCTGCCTGGGCGGGGTCGGCGGCCGGTCCTGCCGGCCGCCGACCCCGGTCGTCCGCGGTCAGTCCGTCGGCCAGCTGGCCTCGATCGCCGAAAGGGTGTCCTGGGTCGATGCGCCCTGCATCCACTCGATCATCTCGGTCCAGAAGGTTCCGGTACCGACCTCGGCCGGCATCAGGTCCGAGCCGTCGAACCGCAGCACGCTGTCCGGGTCGTTGAGGATCTCGAACGACTGCTGACCGATCTCGTCGGTGATCGCGGTCGAGTCCATCTGCGAGTTCGACGAGATGTACCCGCCGAGCCCGGCCCTGATCGTGGCCCACTGCGGGCTGGAGACGAACTCCTGGAACGCCTGCACCTCGGTCCGGTCGGAGAAGGCCCCGACGAACTGCCCGGAGACGATCACCGGCGCGCCCTCGTCCGCGGAGACGGTCGGGAACGCGAAGGCGTAGACGTCGCCCTCGGTGGAGATGTCGGTGCCCTCGTCGAACTCGGTGGTGCCGGAGGAGAGCATCATGCCGCAGGTCCCGGCGAGCACCGAGGACGGGACGTCGGACTTGGCGGTGGACACGATCGAGCTGGAGTCGCCGAAGCCGCCGTTGACGTAGTCGTCGTCCTTGAGGATGGTGCCGACCAGGTCGGTGGCCTCGACGACGGCGTCGTCGTCGAACGCGATGTCGTGCGACACCCACTCGTCGTAGGCGTCACCGCCGGCCGAGCCGAGCAGCAGGGTCTCGACCCAGTCGGTGAGAGGCCACCCGGTGCCGGACCCGGCCTCCGCGCCCTCGCACCACGGGGTGACGCCGTCCGAGACCATCTGGTCGGACAGGTCGAGGAGCTCGTCCCAGGTGGTCGGCACCTCGTAGCCGTACTCCTCGAAGACCGACGGGGAGTACCAGACGAACGACTTCACGCTGGTGGTGAAGGGCGCCGCGTAGAACGTTCCGTCCACCGTGCCGTAGTCGACCATCTTCTCGCTCCAGCCGGCTTCGGCGTTCTCCCGGACCGTGTCGGGCGCCGCGACCAGGTCACCGGACTCGGCGAACCGCTCCAGCAGGCCGAGCTGCGGGAAGATCGCCACGTCAGGCGCGTTGCCGCCCTCGACCTTGACCGTGATCTGGCTCTCGTAGTCCGAGTCGCCCTCGTACTGCACGTCGATGCCGGTGCACTGCTCGAAGTCGGCCCAGGACTCGTCGTTCAGATCCGCGCTCGTCCCGACGAACGAGCCGTAGACCGTGACGACGGCGTCGTCGTAGGTCCCGTACGACTCATAGTCGGTGCAGTCCACGGATGCGGACGACGACGACTCGTCCGAGGACGAGCTGCAGGCTGTCAGGGCCATCGCGCCGGCTACTGCCACGACGGTGGGCGCGGCCCACCGCTTGGAGTGCCTCATGTCGCTGCTCCTCTCCACCTCATTGTGTCGACGGCCCCGGAAGGCAGGGAGTCTGCCCGGTGTCTGGGGCTCGTCGGGAACGTAACTAAATCATATTGAGTTTTAGACTGTCAACGACCTGGTCCGACGAGGTCAGAGGTCGGATGCCGCGAGCGAAGGACACCGCACGATGCCAGCCCCACGCCCCGCGTCGCTGCGCAGGGGATCGAACCTGCCGCACGTCGCCGACTTCAACGCCACGGTGATCCTGGACGCCGTGCGCCGCTCGCGCACCGGGATCTCCCGGTCCGAGCTCGGCGCCCAGACCGGGCTGACCTTCCAGACCGTCTCGAACATCACCCGGCGGCTGATGGAGCAGAACCTGCTGGTCGAGGCTGGTAAGGACAGCTCCGGCCCGGGCAAGCCGCGCACGCTGCTCCGCCTGGACACGACGAGCCGCTACTCGATCGGGATCCACATCGACCCCGCTGTCCTCACCTACGTGCTCCTCGACCTCAGCGGCGATGTCGTCGCCCGGGTCCGCCAGGACCTGCCTGGCGCCGTCGACCCGGCGGGGCTCGTCGACACCTGTGCGCGAACCGTGGCCGACCTGGTACGCGACGCGCAGATCGACCCCGCGTCGGTGGTCGGGATCGGCATCGCGTCCCCGGGGCCGATCGACGTCGCCCGCGGCATCGTGGTGGATCCTCCGCACCTGCCTGGCTGGCACCGCGTGCACCTGCGCGACGACCTCGCCGCGGCGACCGGGCTGCCGGTCACCCTGGACAAGGACGTGATCGCCGCGGCCGTCGCCGAGCGATGGGCCGGGGCGGCGGGAGACAGCAGCAACTTCGTCTTCGTCTACCTCGGAACCGGCCTCGGCATCGGCTTCGTCGTCGACGACATCGTGGTGCGGGGCTCGTCCGGCAACGCCGGGGACGTCGGTCACCACATCACCGGTCAGGGCGACAGGGTGTGCCGCTGCGGCCAGCGCGGCTGCCGCGGCCAGGCGGAGTGCCTAGGCGTCGTGTGCTCGCCGGCGACGCTCGTCGCCGAGGCGATCGCTGCCGGCGTGCTGGACCCGCGGCCCGGGGACGAGGACCCGGTCGGGCTGACCCGGAGGTTCCCCGAGCTGTGCGCCGCGGCCGCCGCGCAGGACGAGCGCGCTGCGGCGATCCTCGATCGGTCCGCGCGACGGCTCGCGGAGGCGATCGACCAGATGTGCGACATGCTCGACCCGGACCTCGTGGTGGTCGGTGGCACGGCGTGGACCCCGGCCGAGCCGCACTACCTGCCGTCGCTGCAGGAGAACGTCAACGCCCTCTTCGCCATGAGCGACATCCACGGTGTTGCCGTGACCGGGACCGCGATCGGTGAGGACGTCGCCGCTGTCGGTGCGGGATGCCTGGTGCTGGACGCGACCTACTCGGCGCGCCCGGCCTCGCTGCTGCTCCACTGAGGCCGGGCCGGTCGGAGCCGGTGCGGCTGGCTGCTGGGGGCGGCGCATCGAGGGAGTGCGCACCGACCAGGTCGGGGCTGGTCGGTGCCGCGTCCACGGCACCGCGCGGGTCACCCCGCGCGGTGCGCCCGCCCGGCTGACCGTCCCGCGAACGGTCCGGGCCGGCGGGCGTGGCGCAGCCGGCCTCCGGTGCGCGCGGCCTGCGAGCGCTCGATCTCCCGCCGCTGCTCGAGCTCGCGCTCCTGCTGGCGGTACACGATGAGGAACATGTCGGGGTGCACGGGGTCCTCCTGCACGGTCCGTGGTGGCGGGTGCGCCACCGGTGGGTCGTCGCGAGGACAGGGTCGCGCCCTCGCGGCCGAGCGGACCGGGGTGGTGGTCCGCCCCTCCAGCATCGCGCGTCCGGGCGCAGGGGCGAGGGCCGAACGGGGGTGATCCGGTGCCGGTCTCGCGCACGTCTGCGGAACCGGTGCGCGAACGGGACCTTGGCCCCACGGCCGTGGTCGAGGCGGCGCGCGTCGTGCGGCTGCCTCAGGCCACGGCCCGGACCGCCGCCAGCGCCCGCAGGTCGTCCACCCCGGCCCGGGCGGCGAGCGCCACCGCGATCGAGGCCGCCGCACGGGCGTCCGCGCCGGCCTCGTGGTGGTCGAACGTCGGCAGCCCCAGCTCCGCGGTCACCCGGGGCAGCGTGTACGAGTCCAGCCGCAGCACGGCGCGCGCGATCTTCAGCGTGCAGACGAAGTCCAGCCCGGGGTCCGGGCAGCCGCACTCCTGCGAGGCGCGCACCAGCACCGACCGGTCGAACGGTGCGTTGTGCGCGACCAGGACGTCCCCGCCGATGAAGCCGAGCACCTCGGGCAGCAGCCGGTCCCAGGTCGGCGCGTCGAGCACGTCGTCCGGTCCGATGCCGTGCACCCAGGTGTTGGTGAACGACCACGGGCCCTGCGGCGGGCAGACCAGCCGTTCGTAGGTCTCGACCACCGCGCCGTCCCGCACCCGGGCCATGCCGACGGCGCAGACGGAGGAGCGGGCGCCGCAGGCGGTCTCGAAGTCGATCGCGGTGAAGCTCAGGGGCATCCGACCAGCCTGGCACGCCGGGGCGCCTGCGCGCACGAGCCCGTGGGCCTGCGCCGCAGCGTGTCGGCGTACGGGCCTCGGCCGTTCCGCCGGCGACTGCGATCGAGCGCTGCCCCCGGCTACCGCCAGCTGAGCTCCGTGGCCACCCACCGCAGCCCGGCGGCTCGACCGTCGAGGACCGGTGCGAGGAAGCCTCCGACGAGCGCGACCGCGTCGGCGAACACGGTGAGGTCGGCGACGGCCGGGGTCTTGCGCGCCTCGGGCGGGTACCGTCGCGCCCAGCCGGCCGGCGGTGCGAAGACCGGCGCTCCGGGCAGGGACCGGTGCGTCCACTCGCTGTGGACGGCGGTGATCAGTGCACTCCCGTCGACGTCCTGGGACCGCGCGAGCACGACGAGATCGACCAGGTCACGCACTCGGCTGGACGGCCGCTCACCGTCGGTGCCGTACATCGCCTGGGTCGCGCACAGCTTGTCGGCGATGTGGTCGACGACGGGGTACAGCCGCATCGTCGGCGCCTCGATCCCTCGCACGTCGAGGACGGTGTCGGCCAGCGCCTCGGGTGTGCTCGTCATGAGCGCCCCGGTCACGAGATCGACACCGAAGACATCGCGCCGGACGGCGCCGCAGTACGCGTCGACGGTGACGCGTGCCCCGACCACCTCCGGTTGGCCGCCGACGTTCGGTCCGACCGCGGTGATCACAAACCTGAAGTGATCGGCGAGGTCGGTGCGGGTCGCTGCGCGCAGCGCCTCCACCGCGGCATCGATGTCGACGAGCTGGTGCAGCAGGTCGACGTCCTTGGTGGTCCGGGCATCATGCACCCGGGCGAGCACCGCGGTGCCACCCTTGAGCACCCACGGGGTGGACGGGTCGGCGAACACCCTGGCGAGGAACCGTCCGAACACGAAGCGGCGGACCAGCGCACCTGACTCCCCTCCGGTGATCTGAGCGGCAGCTTTCGCCCGGTCGGTCACGGCCCGCCACAGGGCGGTGCCGGTGGCGTAGCCGTCGGTGCTCGTCACACGCCCGGCTCGATGTTCTCGGCCCGGTGCGCGGCAGACGTCGACGCGTCCGCGTGCGTCGCCCGCCGACCGCTACCGACGACGGGTCCTCGGTGAACGGCCCGGGCGCCGAGCCCGCTCGTGCTGCGGGACGTCGGGGTCGCGGTCAGCGACGCGATCGCGGCCTGCAGCCGGGCGAGCGCGGTCGTCGGCTCGACGCGCCGCCCGACGGCGGCCAGGTCGCTCAGCTCGGCGAAGCGGCCGATGCTGGTGGTGATCGCGTCGAGGGCCGTCGTGACGTCGATCGTCGGCAGCAGGGTCGCCAGCACCTCGCCCAGTGCCTCGAGCCGTCCCGCTGCGAGGAGCTCCTGGCCTGCGGTGCTGGTGGCCAGCTCGCGCGCGAGCGCGGTCGGGTCGAGGCCGACCAGGCTCAGCAGATGCTCGACGAGCGCGCGACCGTCGTTCTGGTCGAACCGTCGGGCGAGCGGATCGAGCCGTGCGGCGAGGTCGTCCAGGTCGATGATGCCGCGCCGCGCGCCGTGGCCGACGACCTGTGCGACGTGGTCCGGGTCGTGACCGTCTCGCAGCAGGTCGGCGACGGTGCGCTCGACGGTGGTGGTCGGGATCCCGTCGACGAGGGTGACGTCGTCGACGGCGAGCGGCAGGCGGTGCAGCCGGATGCGGCGCCGGCTCTGCTTGCGCCGGGAGAGGGTGAGCTCGGGCTCGTCGTCGAGCAGGTCGCCGAGCCGGTGCAGACCTGCCGCGGACGTGTGAGAGGCCACGCCGGCGGCGATCGGGTCCGCCAGACGCTCCTCCGCGGTGCGGGTCGGGTCGAGCGTGAGCCAGGCGGCGCGCAGCGCCCGATGCTCGGTGGGCGAGGACGCTGTCGCGTACACGCCTCGGTCGACGCGTTCGAGGACGCTGGCATCGGTGAGCCGGACGAGCTGGAGCCGGGTGAGGCCCTCCCGCTCGGCCTGGGCGGTGGTCAGCAGCCCCCACTGGCCGGCGGCGAGCTCGGACACGACGGCGAGCGCGCGCGTGGTCGAGGAGGACATGCTTCGAACGTATCACTTAGGCGAGGCGAAAGCAGGACAGGGTACCGCTCAATGCGTTGATGATGCTGCACTTGTTCCTTTCAGAAGGAACAAGTGCAGCATCGCTGTCCATCAGCGGCCCCGGCTCGCTCAGTCCGGCGTGATCTCGCCGACCCGGCCGTCCTCGACGTGCCACCGGCGGGTCAGCCGCACGGTGTCCAGCATCCGGCGGTCGTGCGTCACCAGCAGCACCGTGCCGTCGAACGCCTCCAGGGCCTGCTCCAGCTGCTCGATCGCGGGCAGGTCCAGGTGGTTGGTCGGCTCGTCCAGCACCAGCAGGTTGACCCCGCGGGCCTGCAGCAGCGCCAGCGCGGCGCGGGTGCGCTCGCCCGGCGAGAGCGACGCGGTCGGGCGGTTCACGTGCTGGCCGCCGAGCCCGAACTTCGCCAGCAGCGTGCGCACGTCCGCCGTGGTCCAGCCGGGCAGCTCGCGGGCGAGGGCGTCCACCAGCAGCGCATCGTCCTCGAACAGCGCGCGGGCCTGGTCCACCTCGCCGACCAGCACGCCCGACCCGAGGTCCACCCGGCCGGACGCCGGGGCCAGGCGTCCGAGCAGCAGCCCGAGCAGCGTCGACTTCCCGGCGCCGTTCGGACCGGTCACCGCGACCCGGTCCTGCCAGTCGAGCTGCAGGTCCACCGGGCCGAGCACGAAGTCGCCGCGCCGCACCGTCGCCTGGCGCGCCACCGTGACGACCGACCCGGAGCGCGGCGCGGCGGCGATGCTCATCTGCAGCTGCCACTCCTTGCGCGGCTCGGCGACCTCGTCCAGCCGGGCGATCATCCGCTCGGTCTGCCGGGCCTTCGCCGCCTGCTTCTCCGAGGACTCCGACCGGAGCTTCCGACCGATCTTGTCCCGGTCGGTGGCCTTGCGCCGGGCGTTCTTCACGCCCTTGTCCATCCAGGCGCGCTGCATCCGGGCCCGGGCGTCCAGCGTGGCGCGCCGCGCGGCGTACTCCTCGTAGGCCTCGCGCGCCTGCCGGCGAGCGGTGGACCGCTCGTCCAGGTACGCGTCGTACGAGCCGCCGTACACCGCGACCCGTTGCAGGCTGCGGTCGATCTCCACCACCGAGGTGACCGTGCGGCTGAGGAACTCCCGGTCGTGGCTGACCACCACCACCGGCGCGCTCGCGCGGTGCACGAAGTCCTCCAGCAGGGCGAGCCCGGCCAGGTCGAGGTCGTTGGTCGGCTCGTCCAGCAGGTACAGGTCGTACCGGGACAGCAGCAGCGCCGCCAGCCCGACCCGGGCCGCCTGCCCGCCGGACAGCGCCGTCATCGCCAGCGCGAGGTCGACCTCCAGGCCGAGGTCGGCCAGCACCGAGCCGGTCCGGGCGTCCAGGTCACCGCCGCCCAGGCCCATCCACCGGTCCAGCGCCTCGGCGAACTCCTCGTCGGCGCCCGGCTCGCCGTTCCCCAGCCGCTCGGCCGCGAGGTCCATCGCGACCTGTGCGGGGCCGACCCCGGTCCTGCGCTCCAGGTGCGCCTGCACCGACTCGTCCGCCCGCCGCTCGATCTCCTGCGCCAGGTAGCCGAGCTGCGCCTGCGGGGGCGACACCTGCACGGTGCCCGCCTCGGGCGCGCGCCGGCCGGCCAGGATGCGCAGCAGGGTCGACTTGCCGGCACCGTTCGGGCCGACCAGGCCGATCACGTCGCCGGGGGCGACCACCAGGTCGACGCTGCTGAACAGCGCTCGGTCGCCGAAGCCCGCTCCGACACCCCTGGCCTGCACGGTCGCGCTCATGGGGCCATTGTCACCGGGATGGCGAAGCCGGTGCTACGGGATTGCACTCCAGGATCACCTTCGGGAACTGCCCGGACAGGTGCGTCTCGAAGGCCAGCGCCGCCTGCTCCAGCGGGAAGACCGCCTGGGTGAAGGCGTCCAGCGCGAGGGTCGGCAGCAGCTGCAGCGCCCGGGGGAAGGTGTACGGCGACACGAACAGCCCCGAGATCGTCAGCTCGCGGAAGTAGCAGAGCTGCGCGATGTTGAACGGCATCTCGAAGTCGTCGGGATACATCGCCCCGTAGATCAGTGTGCCGCCCCGGGACGTCACGTCCGGCAGGGCGCCGACCGCCCGGGTCGATCCGGAGGCGTCCAGCACGACGTCGTAGCCGAGCCCGCCGGTGATCTGGCCGGCCCGGTCGAGCAGGTCCTCCCTGGTCGGGTCGATCACGAACGAGGCACCGTGCCGGCGGGCCAGCTCGCGGCGCTCCGCGATCGGCTCGACCATGGTCAGCGACGTCACGCCTGCCCGGGCGAGCAGCTGCACGGCGATCTGGCCGATCGGCCCGCCGCCGCACACCAGGGCGCGGTCGCCGACCCGGGGCCGTAGCTTGTCGAGCATCCGGACCCCGACCGACACCGGCTCCAGCAGGCAGCCCTGCAGCAGGCTGACGTCGTCCGGCAGCCGGTAGACCTGCGACTCGTGCCAGACGACGTACTCGGCCATCCCGGGCCGCTGGTACTCGGCGATCTCGGTGCAGAACTGCTGCTTGCCCGTGCGGCACCAGTAGCAGGTGCCGCAGAAGTGCAGGAAGTTGCAGGCCACCCGGTCGCCGACCCGCAGTCCGTTCACGTGCGCCTGAGCGCCCAGCTCCTCGACCACACCGGACACCTCGTGCCCGATGCCCTGCGGCACGTCCCAGCCGAACACGCCTTCCGCGAGGTGCGGGTCCGAGCCGCAGATCGCGGCGTAGGCCAGCCGGATCTTGACGTCGTGCGGGCCCACCTGCTGCTCGGGGAAGTCGATCACCTCGACCTGGCCGCGCTGCGCGGGATCCGTGTGGTCGAGCTTGCCCATCCTGGTGATGGCGACGGTCTTCATCGTGCGCTCCTCTCGTTCCCTGGCCCGATCAGGCCATCTCCTGGACCTGGTCGTCGCCGCGCTCGGCGAGCTCGTCCACGATCCGGCGGTAGGTGGCCTTGTCGAGCTTGTAGAAGTGCAGGCACACGCCGCCGAGGATCATCAGGACGCCGACGAAGATGTGCGAGCTGAAGTTGATCCAGAACAGGGTGCTCGACGTCTGCACGGCGTCGGCCTGGTAGCCGATCCAGCTGAGCACCCACCCGGCGCCCGCGGCGGACAGCGCGGTGCCGATCTTCATCGCGAAGGTGATGAACGCGGACACGAACCCGGCGGCGTGGATCTGGTAGCGCCAGATCGTGTACTCCGTGGTGTCGGGCACCATGCCGAACAGGCTGGCCAGGATCATGCCCTGCCCGAGCCCGATCAGGATGCTCATCGCGTAGTAGAGCCACACGCCGGTGGTCGTCGCGATCGGCAGGAAGAAGCACACCAGGCAGGCGACCCCGGCCAGGTAGAAGCCGAACGTCGGCAGGGTGGCCTTGTTGCGCACCCGCAGCACGAGCGACGTGATGGCGAAGGCGCCGACCATGCTGACCGCCGACTGCACCGTGGTGTTGTTGGAGAACAGCAGCTGGTCACCGGCGTTGTACGTGAAGTAGTACAGCCGCATCGACAGCCCGCCCTGCAGGACCCCCCAGGCGAAGAACGCGCCCACCAGCGACCACACGGGCGCATTGCCCTTGAGCGTGGTGAACAGGTACCGGAAGCGGACCTTGACGTGCGGGACGTGCACGACCTCCTTGTTGGACCAGAAGGCGATCAGGTAGAACGGCAGCGCGATCAGCGAGAAGATGATCGCCGCCCGCTGGTAGCCGCGGGCCGCGTCGCCGCCGCCGGCCCAGTCGACCACCCGGATCAGGCCGAACGCCAGCAGCGTCATCGACAGGAACGCCCCCGTCATCCGGTAGCTGGCCAGGGCGGAGCGGGCGTCCGCGTCCCGGGTCAGGGCCGCCGGCAGTGCGCTGTAGGGGATGTTCACCAGCGAGTAGGCGACCACCAGCAGCACGTAGGTGACCGAGGCCCAGGCGAACCGCCCACCCTCGCTCCAGGACGGGAACGTCGTGAACGTCAGCACGTTCAGGACCAGCATGGGCACGCAGGCGAACAGGATCCACGGCCGGTACCGGCCCCAGCGGCTCTGGGTCCGGTCGGCCATGTTGCCGATCACGGGATCGATGATCGCGTCGAACGCCTTCGGCACCAGCAGCATCGTGCCGACCAGGCCGGCCGACAGCAGCGCGACGTCGGTGAGGTAGTACATCAGGTAGCCGCTGACCAGCGACCAGCTCATGTTGTTGGCGAAGTCGCCGGCGCCGTAGCCGATCCGGTGCCACACACCGAGCTCGACCCGTTCGGCGGTCGGGAGTTCAGCAGTCTTTGTCACGTGGAGCGCTCCATCCGGAGTGAGGACGCGTCGCCCGCGTCGAGGGGCCGTCGTCGTTGACGGGGGAGCGGGCCCGTGCGGGGGCGCGGGTCCGCGGTCGTGCTCGCGGCGGTGCGAGCAGCCGTGCGAGAGGTGGTGCGGGGGTGCGAGGTGGTGCCGGCGTCGCTGCCGGCGGCAGTGCCCGCAGCGACGCCGGTGGTGCGCTAGAACAGCCGGCGCACCGCCTCGACGGTCGCGTCCAGGCCGAAGCCGTGCTTGTCGCGCAGCTCGTCCGGGCTGCCGAACCCCGCGTAGACCTGCGGGATGCCGAGCCGGCGGAACGCCGTCAGGCCGGCACCCGCGTCGATCAGCGTGTCGCTGACGATGCTGGCGAGCCCGCCGTAGGCGAGGTGGTCCTCCACCACGACGATCCGGCCGGTCTGCTCGGCGGCGTCCAGGATCGCCTGCCGGTCCACCGGCTTGAGGGTGTACATGTCGATCACCCGGGCCTGGATGCCGTCGCGGGCCAGCACCTCGGCGGCGTCCAGGCTCTGCGCGACCAGCTCGCCGTAGGTCAGCAGCGTGACGTCGCCGCCCTGGCGGGCCGTGATCGAGCCGCCGATCCGGATCTCGTGCTCGCCCGGCTGGTACAGCACCTGGTCGGCCTTGCCCTGCGACAGCCGGATGTACAGCGGGCCGGGCAGGTCCATCGACCGCTCCAGCAGGTCGCGCACCATGGTCGGGTCGCTCACCGCCGTCACCGTCATGTTCACGATCGACGTCATCAGCGCGACGTCCTCGATCATGTAGTGCGTCGACCCGCCGCCCGAGACCATGCCCCCGTGCGTGGCGATGATCCGCACCGGGAGGTTCGGGTAGCCGATGTCGGTGCGGCACTGCTCGAAGGCGCGCATGGTGAGGAACATGCCCATGCCGACGACGATGGGGACGGCGCCCTCGTAGGCGAGCCCCGCGGCCACCGTCATGCAGTTCTGCTCGGCGATGCCGACATCGATGAACCGCTCGGGGTGCTGGGCGCGGAACTCGTTCAGCGACTGGCCGATGTCGGGCGTGAGGGCCCAGACGTTGTCGTACCGGTTCCCGAGGTCGTTGATCGTGTCGCCCATCACGGAGCGGGCCGACAGCATGTCGCGGAAGTTGAAGGTGACGGGCATGTCCTACACCAGGTCCTTTCGGGAGGCGGCGAGCGAGTCCAGCGCCCGCGCGAGGTCGGTGGCGCTGACGGAGCCGGCGTGCCAGCCGATGTCGCGCTCCATGAAGCTGACGCCCTTGCCCTTCACGGTGTGGCAGACCACCGCGGTGGGCCGGTCGGACGTCGGGTCGGGCAGGGCGTCCACCGCGTCGACCAGCTGGTGCATGTCGTGCCCGTCGACCTCGATCACGTTCCAGCCGAACGCCCGCCACTTGTCGGCGTAGGGCTCCAGGATGATCGGCTCCTCGGACATCGAGGTCATGAACTGCTTGTTCCGGTCGAGGAACGCCACCAGGTTGCCGAGCCGCAGGCTGGGCGCCGCGATCGCGGCCTCCCACACCGACCCCTCGCAGGACTCGCCGTCGCCGATCAGGGTGAAGACGCGGTGGTTCTCGCCGTGCTGCCGGGCCCAGGCAGCCATCCCGACCGCCAGGCCGAGCCCGTGCCCGAGCGAGCCGGTCGAGCACTCGACGCCGGGCAGCTGCACCTTGCACGGGTGCATGCCGTACGCGCTGTCGAGCTGCCCGTAGGTGCGGACGATCTCGTCGTAGTCGAAGAAGCCGCGGATGGCCATCGCGATGTACATGCACACCGCGGCGTGGCCCTTGCTGAGGATGAACCGGTCCCGGTCGGGCATCCGGATGTCGTCCGGGTCCACCGTCATGCCGTACTCGTACAGCACGGTGAAGATGTCGGCGGCCGAGAGGTCGCCACCGATGTGGACGGCACCCTCGTAGGTGCCGCAGAGCTCGACGAGCTTCACGCGGAGCTCGTAGGCGAGCTCTTCCAGGCGTTCGACGTCGGTCATGGGGAAATCAGCTCCTGGGGGGTCGGACCGCACTACCGCGTGCAGTCGAGGATGATCTTGGGGTGCTGGCCGGAGTGGAAGAGC
>DASWPG010000013.1:0-1714 GCA_036404115.1 Cellulomonas sp. | reverse complement strand
ACAGGGCGATGGTGGTGACCGCGCCGACGGTGGCGTGCCCCGTGGAGACGAGGTAGGCGCCCCAGGCGAGCACGGCGACGATCGGCAGCACGAACGAGGTGTCCACCCCGGGGAAGAGCACCGACCGCAGCCGCAGCGTCGCGCTCTCGGCCTCGAACGCCTCCCGCAGGTCGCCGTCCACCCGGCGCCGGCGCCGCCCGCCGAGGCTCAGGGCGTCGACGGTGCGGGCACCCTCGACGTTCTCGGTGATCGTGCCGTTGAGGCG
The DNA here is from genome assembly GCA_036404115.1 of Cellulomonas sp. Lineage (GTDB taxonomy): Bacteria > Actinomycetota > Actinomycetes > Actinomycetales > Cellulomonadaceae > Cellulomonas. Next base: position 1,449 of record DASWPG010000013.1, on the reverse strand, counting down.
CGCGTACGCCGCGGACTCCCGCAGGTACGCCGTGGCGGCCCGGCGCAGGTACCAGCGGGTGGTCACGAGCAGCAGCGGCACCCCGGCGAGCAGCCCGAGCGCCACGAGCCAGTTGGTCAGCCCGGCGGCGAGCAGCGTCAGGGCGGTGGTCGCCACCGTCACGAGGATGCGCGGCACCCCGAACCGCACCGAGTACTGCACCCGGTCGATGTCGGTGGTGGTCCGCGCCACGAGGTCCCCGGTCCCGGCCCGCTCGACGGTGGACAGCGGCAGGCGGGTGACCGTGTCGATGAACTCCTCGCGCAGGTCGGCGAACACCGTCTCGCCCAGGATCATCGCGGCGCGCTGGGCGTACCGGATCAGCACGGTCTGGGCGAGCACGGCGACGACCCCGACCAGCACCAGCCGGTCGACGAACGCGGCCGTGGTGCCGGCGGCGACCTCGTCGACCAGGCGGCCGAGCAGCCACGGCCCCGCGAGCCCGGCGGTCGCGGCCAGGACGTGCAGGGCGACCACCCAGCCGAGCGACCGGCGGTGCCGGCGCAGCAGCTCGGTGGTCTTGCGGCGCAGCGTGGGGGCGTCAGCGACGGGCAGCTTCACGGCCTGCCTCCTCTCGGTCGAACGGTGCGGTGGTGTCGGTGGTGAGGTCGGTGTCGGCGTCGGTGGCCGCCGGGGAGCGGGAGACGACCGCGCGGTAGGCCGCACCGGCGCCGTCGGTGCCGGTGTCCGCCAGCAGTGCGCGGTGGTGCCCGCGGGCGCGGACCCGTCCGCCCTCGACCAGCACCACCTCGTCCACGTGGTCCAGGACCAGCGGGCTCGCGGTGACGAGCACCGTGGTGCGGCCGCGGCGGGCCTCGACCAGGCGCTGGGCGATCCGCGACTCGCTGTGGGCGTCGACCGCGCTGGTCGGCTCGACCAGGACGAGCACCTCGGCCTCGGTGAGCAGCGCCCGGGCGAGCGCGACCCGCTGGCGCTGCCCGCCGGACAGCGAGCGGCCCTTCTCCTCGACCTCGCCGCCGAGCCCGCCGGGCACGGAGTCGAGCACGTCGGCGGCGTCCGCGACGTGCATCGCGTGCAGCAGGTCCTCCTCGGTGGCCCGGCCGCGCACGTCGAGCTCCTCGGCGAGCAGGCCGGTGAACAGGTGCGGCGTCGACTCAGCGACGACGATCCGGTCCCGGACCTCCGCCAGGTCGAGGTCGGTCAGCGCCGTGGCGCCCCAGTGCACGACGTCCGGGGTGCAGCCGGGGGTGCCGTCGCCGGTCCCGTCGTCCGGTGCCGCGTCGTCGAAGCGGCCGAGCCTCGAGGCGGTGGCGGCGGTCTCGTCCGGCTGGGCGCTGACCAGCGCCAGCACGGCGCCGCGCCGCACGACCAGGCCGCTGCGCTCGTCCACGAGGTCGTCTGCACCGGCCCCGTCGGCCCCGTCGGCCGCCGACGGGCGTCGGGGCGTCG
>DASWPG010000012.1:0-37061 GCA_036404115.1 Cellulomonas sp. | reverse complement strand
GTGATGAACCCGACGAGCAGCGACTCCTTGTCGGGGAAGTGGTTGTAGACGGCGGTCCGGCCCACGCCGGCGGCGGCCGCGATGTCGGCCAGCGTGATGGCGTCGAACCCCTGCTCGGCCATCAGGGTGGAGAGCGCCTCGAACAGGCGCAGGCGGGTCTGCTCGCGGTGCTCGTGCAGAGAGCCGCCGATGATCTTGGGCATGCTGACATCGTCGCACGATCTGTCAGGTCCCGAGTGCGGAACCGCGGCGGCCCGCGGGCTCATCGGGCCACCGGATCGCCGACGCGCCGCTGCCCGGCGTGCCTACACTCGGGACAGCGACGACGACGTGGCGAGCCCGTGGGTGACGCCTGGGTGAAGGTGGGACGGTGCCGGGACGCGAGAACGCGGTGGCATGGCCGGCCGGCAGCGAACCCGGCCCCCTGCTGGCGCGGGTGCGCGCTGCGCACGAGCAGTTCGTCACGACCGGCCTGGCGCCGCCGTCGGTCCGTCCGGTCGTCGCGGACTCGTGGCGGCGCAGCGCCCGCAGCGGCGTCGACCCGGAGCGTCCCCTGCCACCCGTGGAGCTCGAGCACGCCGACCTGGTCGCCTACCGCCGCGCCCATCCGCTCGTGCGGGCGATGCCCCTGGTGCGCCGGCTGCTGGTCGACGGGGTGGGGGACGGGGTCGTGGTCGCGCTCACCGACGACCAGGGGCGGCTGCTGTGGGTCGAGGGCGACGCGGCGGTGCGCCGCGCGGTCGAGCAGGTCGGCTTCGTCGAGGGCGCGAGCTGGCGGGAGGAGCACGCCGGGACGAACGCGCCCGGAACCGCGCTGGCCACCCACCGCGCCGTCCAGGTGCTCGGCCCGGAGCACTTCACCCGGCCCGTGCAGCCGTGGAGCTGCTCGGCGGTCCCGGTGCACGACCTGAGGACGGGCGAGGTGCTGGGGGTGCTCGACGTCACCGGCGGCGCGTACGCCGCGTCGCCCCTGATGCTCTCCCTGGTCCGCGCGACCGTGACCGCGGTGGAGCTGGACCTGGCCGCGCGGCGGCGGGGGACACCCCGGCGGCTGCTGCACGCCCGGCCTGCGGGCGCCCCGACCCTCGGGGCGCCCCGGCTCGAGGTGATGGGCCACGCGGGTGGGCGGCTGCGTGACGTCGCGTCCGGCAGCACCGAGTCGCTGAGCCTGCGGCACGCCGAGATCCTGCTGCTCCTGGCCGAGCACCCGCGTGGCCTGCACGCCGACGAGCTCGCGGCGCTGCTCTACCCGGGCGAGCCCAGCGCCGTCACGGTCCGGGCCGAGATGTCCCGGCTGCGGCGGGTCGTCGGACCCCTGGTCGGGCCGTCGCGTCCCTACCGGCTCACCGAACCGGTCGGCACGGACCTCGACGAGCTCCGACGGCTGCTCCGGGGCGGGGACACGGCGTGCGCCCTCACCCGATGTCCGGGCCAGGTGCTGCCCCGGTCCCGCGCCCCGGGCGTCGAGCGGCTGCGCGAGGAGTGGACGGCGGAGCTGCGCGGCGCCGTGCTCGCCGCGCGGGACCAGGGGGTCGTCGGGCGCTGGGTCGCGGGGGACGACGGCGCCGACGACTGGCAGGCGTGGGAGCTGCTCGTCACCCTGACCCGGCCCGGCTCGCCCGAGCACGTGCGGGCCCGGGCCCGGCTGGAGCTGCTGGCCCAGGAGATCGGGCCGGGGCCGGCGCGGCACCCCTGGCACTGAGGCGCCGAGCCACGGGGGCCCCGCGCACCTCCCGCGACGTGCGCTGCAACCCGCCTGCAACGGTGCGGCTCGTACCGTGCGCGGGTGCGCATCGCAACGCCGCGATGCCCCGGCTGGTGCTGTGTCACGGCCCGGCCGGCCCACCTGCACGGAGGGTGACGACATGACCGTCTACGCAGCGCCGGGGCAGCCCGGCAGCCCGGCTACCTACCGCGAGCGTTACGACCACTGGATCGGTGGGGAGTTCGTCCCGCCGGCCAACGGCCGCTACTTCGAGAACCCGACGCCGGTCACGGGCCGGACCTTCACCGAGGTCGCCCGCGGGGACGCGGACGACATCGAGCGCGCGCTCGACGCCGCCCACGGTGCCGCCCGGTCCTGGGGGAAGACCACCGCCACCGAGCGCGCGGTGATCCTCAACAAGATCGCCGACCGGATGGAGCAGAACCTCGAGCTGCTCGCGGTCGCCGAGTCGTGGGAGAACGGCAAGCCGGTGCGCGAGTGCCTGGCCGCCGACATGCCGCTCGCCATCGACCATTTCCGGTACTTCGCGGGAGCCGTGCGCGCCCAGGAGGGGTCGATCTCCGAGATCGACGGCGACACCATCGCCTACCACTTCCACGAGCCGCTCGGGGTGGTCGGCCAGATCATCCCGTGGAACTTCCCGATCCTGATGGCGGTGTGGAAGCTCGCCCCGGCGCTCGCGGCCGGCAACACCGTCGTGCTCAAGCCGGCCGAGCAGACCCCGGTGTCGATCCTGGTGCTGATGGAGCTGATCGCGGACCTGCTGCCGCCGGGCGTGGTGAACGTGGTCAACGGTTTCGGCGTCGAGACCGGCAAGCCGCTCGCGTCCAGCCCACGGATCCGCAAGATCGCGTTCACCGGCGAGACCACCACCGGGCGGCTGATCATGCAGTACGCCAGCCAGAACATCATCCCGGTCACCCTGGAGCTCGGCGGCAAGAGCCCGAACATCTTCTTCGAGGACGTCGCCCGGGCCAAGGACGACTACTACGACAAGGCTCTGGAGGGGTTCACGATGTTCGCCCTGAACCAGGGCGAGGTGTGCACCTGCCCGTCGCGCGCCCTGATCCAGGAGTCGATCTACGACGGCTTCCTCAGCGACGCCATCGCCCGCACCGAGCTGGTCAAGCAGGGCAACCCGCTGGACACCGAGACGATGATCGGCGCCCAGGCGTCCAACGACCAGCTGGAGAAGATCCTGTCCTACATCGAGATCGGCAAGGCGGAGGGCGCCAAGGTGCTCACCGGCGGCGAGCGTGCCCACCTCGGCGGCGACCTGGCCGACGGGTACTACGTCACGCCGACGATCTTCGAGGGCAAGAACTCGATGCGGATCTTCCAGGAGGAGATCTTCGGCCCGGTGGTGGCCGTGACGTCGTTCTCCGACTACTCGGACGCCATCCACACCGCCAACGACACCCTGTACGGGCTCGGCGCGGGCGTCTGGTCCCGCGAGGCCGCGATCGCCTACCGCGCCGGTCGTGACATCGAGGCCGGCCGGGTGTGGACGAACTGCTACCACGCCTACCCGGCGGCCGCGGCGTTCGGCGGCTACAAGGGCTCCGGCGTCGGGCGCGAGAACCACAAGATGATGCTCGACCACTACCAGCAGACCAAGAACCTGCTGGTGTCCTACTCCGGGCAGAAGCTCGGCTTCTTCTGACCGGACCGCGGCGTCCCTCGCCCGGCACGCTGGGCGAGGGGCGCCCGACCCCGACGGCGCGAGGAGGCGACGGGATGGACCACGTGACGCGGGTCGGGCTCGATGCCGATGCGGGCACCGCACCGGCGCGGGTGGACCTCACCCCGGCCGCCGCCGCGCTGCTCCGCCGGCTCCGGGTCCAGCACGGCGAGCTGATGTTCCACCAGTCCGGCGGCTGCTGCGACGGCTCCGCCCCGATGTGCTACCCGGCCGGCGACCTGCTCACCGGGGACGCCGACGTGCACCTCGGTGACCTGCGGGTGCCCGCCGACGTGGCGGACGGCCCGTCGGCGCGATCGTTCACCGTGCCGGTGTGGATGAGCCGCAGCCAGTTCGCCTACTGGCGGCACACCCGGCTCACGATCGACGTGGTGGCCGGGCGCGGCGCGGGGTTCTCCATCGAGGCGCCCGAGGGCGTGCGGTTCCTCACCCGGTCCCGGCTGTTCACCGACGAGGAGTGGGCGGCGCTGCCCGCGGTCCGCTGACCGGGCCGCACGTCCGACCCGGCGCGCTGCTGACCCGGGCCGCTCGCTGAGCCGGGCGTCCTGCCGACCGGGGCCGCCCGCCCAGCCGGACCGCCTCGCCGGGCGGGGCCGGTCCCGTCCGCGGCAGCGCGAGCCCCGTCCGCTCATGGCGGACGCACAGCCCGCCCGCGGCACCGGCGCCCGTGGGCGGGTTAGCGTGCGGGGGTGACCTCGAACGAGAGCGGCCCCGCCGAGCCTGCGGGCTCCGCCGATGCGGACCCTGCGGAACCTGACCCTGCGGAACCTGACCCTGCGGAACCTGATCCCGCGAGACCCGGACCGGACCCGGTCGACGGCTACGTGCCCGGCCGGCCGGACGCGAAGGACTGGACCTGGGTCCTGACCGAGCGGTGCGCCGAGTGCGGTTTCGCGGCGTCGGACGTCGACGCGGGCGACGTCGCGGCGACGATCCACGACCTGGTGCCGCGGTGGCGTGCCGCGCTGAACCGCCTGGACGTGCGGGACCGCCCGGCGCCCACGGTCTGGTCGCCGTTGGAGTACGGCGCTCACGTGCGGGACGTGCACCGGGTGTTCGCGCGGCGGCTCGACCTGATGCTGTGCCAGGACGATCCCGCCTTCGCGAACTGGGACCAGGACGCGACGGCGGTGTCCGAGCGGTACGACCGGCAGGACCCGGGCCGGGTGGCCGACGAGCTCGCCGACGCAGCCGCCGTGCTGGCCGCCGGGTTCGCCGCGGTGCGGGACGACCAGTGGCAGCGGGTCGGACGGCGGTCGAACGGCTCGGAGTTCACCGTGGAGACGCTCGCGCAGTACTTCCTGCACGACGTGGTGCACCACCTGCACGACGTCCGGGCCTGACCGCCGGGCCCGGGACAGCGACGAGGCCCTTCGGACGCTTACTCCGAGGGGCCTCGATCTGCGATCGAACCTAGGCGTCCCGGACCGTGCCGCGGGGGAGGCGCGCCGGTGCGCAGCACGCCGTCGTCCACAGATCTTGTCCACAGGTCTGTGGACGACGCGCTCCCGCGCAGGTCGGCTTGTGGACAACATGTGCACGCGGCGGTGGACGAGAAGACGGTGCCGGTGACCCCTTGCGGGGTGCCTGAGCAGGGGACTAGAACTCTCCTACGACCTCGAAGGTCCACCGGTCCGCCGCAGGAGAACCCGCTCGTCGGGCGTCCACGGCGGGGCGGCCGGGCATCGGGGGAGCAGGACCGGACGGAGAACGACGGACCATCTCGACGGGGCGACCCGCCGGGCTGCGGATGACGGCGCAGCGGTTCGCACGGAACCCGACGGTCAGGCCGTGATCGCCCGCCCACGGGGGCCTTTCGGGGCAGCCGGGTGCCGGGTGGTGCCGCGTCGTCATCGCGGTGTCGGGTCCGGGCTGACGCCCTGGCCATCACGACGACGGTCGCGAGAAGGCCCCTCGGACGCTTACTCCGAGGGGCCTTCTTGCTGCCCCTGCCCGCCCTGCCCCTGCCCGCCCTGCTCCGGACCGCGACGCCCGGCCCTGCCCGCCCGCGCGACGCCCCGCCCTGCCAGACGCCGCTCCAGCCGGGCACCCCCGCGCTGCTCCGGCTCGCCCTGCGCGAGATGTCCGAGTCTGTCCACAGGGGTTGTCCACACCCTGTGGGTGCCGCCCGGTACCACGCACGTCGTGGCCGACCGGGCTGTGGACGAGATGTGTACGACAGGTGGACGACGGTCGGCGGGCGGCTCAGCGGGTCAGGAGACCTCGACCGGGTGCAGGTCCACCGACACCTCCGGGCGCGCCCCCGACCCCTCGGTGAAGATCACCCCGCGCAGCGGCGGCACGTCGCCGTAGTCCCGGCCCCAGCCGAGCACGACGTACCGGTCGCCGACGAAGGCGTCGTTCGTCGGGTCGATCTCCACCCAGCCGGCCCCGGGCACCCAGGCGGACACCCAGGCGTGCGAGGCGTCGGCGCCGCGGATCTTCTCCCGCCCGGGTGGCGGCAGGGTCTCCAGGTAGCCGCTGGCGTACCGCGCGGGCAGCCCGTGCGCCCGCAGCGCGGCGATCATCAGGTGGGCGAAGTCCTGGCAGACCCCGGTGCGGGCGTCCAGCAGCTCGGCCTGCGTGGAGCTGACCGTGGTCGACCCCGAGCGGTACGTCATCTCGGTGCGGATCCGGTGCGCGAGGTCGGCGAGCAGCCGGGCGACAGGCAGCCCGGGCACGAAGGTGGGGGTGGCCCAGTCGCGCACGGCGTCGGACGGCAGCACGTGCCGGGACGGCAGCACCTGCTCGCGGACCGCCAGGCTGCCGACGCCGTCCGGGGCGGTCACGCCGTCGTGCACCATCCGGGCGACGGCCTCCCAGGCGATGGTCGGCAGCTCGGCCAGGGTCGCCTGCCGGCGGGTGACGTCCAGGGTGGACGCGGCGGTGACGGTCAGCCGGGTGTGCGCCGTGGTGACCGCGAAGTAGGTGGAGGTGCTGCCGAAGTAGTCGGTGTGCTCGGCCTGGTCGGCGGGCGTCGGGTCCACCGTGACGGTCGCCGCGGCACGCCGCTGGTCCGGCAGGTCGCGCGGCAGCAGCACCGCGCGGCCGTAGGACGTGGTCACGGGCTCGGGGTAGTGGTAGGTGGTGCGGTGCACCAGCTCGTACCGACGCGGGCTCATCCGGGGTACCCGGTCGATCCGGCCTGCGGCGAGACGCCGACGCCCCACTCCTCGGCGACCGCACGGGCCGGCGCGGGGTGGGCGAAGTGCACCCGGGCGACCTCGTCGGCCACCCCGCGCAGCCGCCAGCCGATCGAGTCGAGCACCTCGGCCAGCCGGGTGCGCCGTCCGTCCGGACCGGCCACCGCGAGGGTCGTGGGGTCGATCTCGTCCAGCAGGGCGGCGACGTCGGCGAGCAGCCGGTCCCGCTGGTCGCCGCCACCCGACGGGGTGGGCACGTGCCCGAGGTCGTCGAGCAGCCGGTCGACCTGGAAGGCGAGCGACCGAGGGTTGCTGTCGTCGAGCAGCAGCAGGTCGAGCACACCGGGCACCTTCGGCCGGGACTGGTAGCGCCGCCGGTAGGTGACGACCGACTCGTGGGTGAGCAGCACCGACTCCAGGACCAGCGCGTCGACCTCGTCCGGGCGGTCGTCCACCGTGGTCGCGGCCAGGGCGGCGACCACCGACTGCGCGCGCTCGACCCGCCGCCCGGCGTCGAGCAGGCGCCAGCCGCCGTCGCGCACCAGGTTCTCCGCCTCGATCCCCGCGACCGCGAGCAGCGCCTCGAGCATCCGGTCCAGCGAGGTGCGCAGGTCCACCGGACGGGCGGGGTCCGCCCGGCGCTGGGCGCCCAGGGTGCGGGCCATGCTGGCGAGCGGCAGCCAGAGATCGGCGGACAGCTGGTCGCGCACGGTCGCCTGGGCCTCCGCGAGGTGCCGGACCGACCAGGCGACCGAGCCCGGGCGGGTCCGGTCCACCAGCAGGTCGCGCAGCAGCGGGCGGTCCGCCGTCCCGGAGCCGTCGTCGGGGAAGCCCGCCGGCAGCCGCGCGCCGAGCGCGTCCAGCAGCGTGACCAGGGCCCGCCCGCCGGGGCTCCCCGGAGCGCGGTGGTGGTCGTCCCACCGGTCCGACACGGCCCGGAGCAGCCGCACCGTCCCGCCGGCCCGCTCGGCGTACCGACCCATCCAGAACAGGCTCTCCGCCGACCGGGGGGAGATGCCTGACACCCCCGGGTGCCGGCGCCGCCGAGCCGGGACGGCCGTCGCCGGTGCCTGCCGGTCCTCGTCGTCGGGGCCCTGCCCGCGGTCGTCCGCACCGGCCGGCGTCGCCCCGGCCGCGTCCGCCGACGCCGGGGAGGTTCCGGGCTCGTCCGTCCCGGCCGCGCTCTCGCCGGCGAGCACCCAGACGTCCCGGGCCACCGCCCCGGCCACGTCGGAGACCAGCACGTCCGTCTCCGCCACCAGCCGTGCGAGCCCTCCGGCCATCACCCGGTACCCGCCCGGCGTGCCCACCGCGAACGTCCGGAGCACCGCCGTCCGTGCCCGGGCGCCGTCCGGGCCGAGGCCGCCGACCGGCTCCTGGCCGACCCACGCGCCGGGCTCGGCGGCGATCCGGGCGGTCAGCTCGTCCCGCCCCGCGGCGGTCAGCGTCCAGCCGAACGTCGGGGTGCTGCCGCGGTGGCGGGCGACCGGCTTCAGCACCAGCCGGTCCAGGTGCGCGAGCACGTGCGCCAGCCCGGCGGGGCGGCCGCACCAGGTGGTGGGCGCCTGCGGCAGCAGCAGGTCGGTGCCCAGCACCGCGCGGGCCAGCGCCGGCAGGTGGGCGAGCAGGCCGGCGTTCTCCAGCACCGAGGCGCCGAGCGGGTTGACCACGCTGACCGTGCCGGCCTGCACGGCCCGCACCAGGCCGGGCACGCCGAGCCGGCTGTCCGACCGCAGGTCCAGCGGGTCGCACCAGTCGGCGTCCACCCGACGCAGGATCACGTCGACCGGTGTCAGGGTGTCCAGGCCGCGCAGCCAGACGCGGCCCTCCCGCACCACGAGGTCGCCGCCCTCGACCAGCGGCAGACCGAGCATCGACGCGAGGTAGGCCTGGTCGAAGGCGGTCTCGGACCACGGGCCCGAGGTGAGCAGCACCGCCCGCGGCCCGGTGCCGTCGCCTGCCCGGTCACCGGTCCGCTCGTCTGCGGGACCGCCGGCCGGGGCCGTGCGGGCCAGCGCGCCGCGCAGCGCGTGGAAGAACGGGCCGATCCGCTGGATCGGGGTCTGCCGGTACACGTCGGCCAGCACCTGGGCGACCACCCGGCGGTCCTGCATCGCGTAGCCGGCGCCGGAGGGGGCCTGGGACCGGTCCGAGACGGCGACCCAGGTGCCGTCCGGCGCCCGGCACAGGTCGGCGGCGGTCAGCAGCAGGTCGTGCCCGCCGGGCAGGCGCAGGCCGTCCACCGCGCGCAGGAAGCCGGGGTGCGCGAGCACGAGCTCGGGCGGCAGCAGATCGTCCCGGAGCAGCAGTCGGGGCCCGTACAGGTCGGCGAGCACGGCGTCCAGCAGGGCGGCGCGCTGCGCGACGCCGGCCTCGACCGGTGCCCAGTCGGTCTCGCTCAGCACCACCGGGACCGGGTCGAGCCGCCAGGCGGCGCCGGTCTCCTCGTCGTCGGCGCTGCCGTAGGTGACGCCGTGGTCGGCGAGCAGCCGCTCGGTGGCGCCCCGCACCTCGGCGAGCCGGTCGGCGTCCGCGGGCCGGTCCCCGGTGACCAGGCCGATGCCGTCGGTGGAGAGCAGATCCGTCATCCGCAGCCCTCCTGCTGTCCCGGCCGAGCGCCGGGCCCGGTGGCCGGCGCGCACCAGTGTCGCAGGCGAGCGGCCCGGTGCGGGCGGCTGCCCACGGCGCCCGGCGTCCCGAGGCCCGGCCGGCGCGGACCCGCGCCGGCCGGCTCAGACGGCGGGTGCCAGCTGGATCGTCATCGACGCGGCCAGGCTCGCCGCCTGCGCGGTGGCGGAGGAGAGCCGGTCCGGGTCGGCGGAGCCGAACCGCAGCTCGATCCCGTCCATCGCGCCCGCGGGGAACAGCGTGCACAGCAGCTCCTCGCGCATCCGGCGGCCGAGCGGGATGTGCTCGCGCGGTCCGGGGAGGGTGACCGACATGCCGGCCGGGACGGTGCGGCGGGTCAGCACGGCCGCGATCCCGCCGATCTCGGTGCGCACCGCGTCCCGGTAGAGCACCGAGCTGGTGTTCTGCCGGTTGAAGCGGATCTGGCGGCGGACCCGGCGCAGGTGCAGCCGGGACGGCTCGGAGTCGGTCTGGGACCCGGCGAGCAGCTCGACGACGACGGTGGCGACCGCCTCCGGCCTGCGGCCGGCCGGCACCCAGGCGGCGGCGTGCCGGTAGGCCACCCCGGTGACCAGCGACCGTTCGGTGTCCAGCACCTCCTGCCGGCTGCGGACCCGGGCGGCCGGCGTGGTCCCGACGGTGCGCGCGATCCGGTCGGCCTCGTCGTTGCCGCCGCGCGGACGCCAGGCGACCCAGCCCGGCGGCAGCGGCAGGTCTATCGCGCTGATGCGGCGAAACACGATGCCAGCACCTCTCGTCTGTCTTTCCGGTCGAACCCGGCATCCGAGCCGGAGCGGCGACGGACTGCACGGACCGTAGCCAGACCGGGGAGGTTTCTACCGGCGGGTTCCAGTGGAACTACACAGCGGACCCGGTTCGGCTCTCGTGGCGCTGGCATCGTTCACGGCGCGGAGCGCGCCGGCTGCGGCGCCTCGCCGCCATGACCGAGAGACAGGAGCCGGTGGCATGACCTTCGTCCACGACGACGCCCTCGACCGGTCCGTGCGCTGGTTGGGCTGCGGCGCGAGCCTCGTGGTCGACGGCGACGCCGGGTCCGGCCGCACGACCCTGCTCGAGGCGATCACGCAGCACCACCTGTCCAGGGGCGTGCCGGCGATGCTGCTGCGTGCCTCGGTGGCGACCGCGACGCTGCCGCTCGGCGTCTTCCTCGTGCACCCGACGTTCGCGGCGGCCGCCGCGACCAGCGTGGAGTCCGTGGCCCGGGTGTCCCAGGCGCTGCAGGCCGAGCTGGCCGGGCCGCGCGCCCTGGTGCTGGTGGACGATGCGGAGCACCTGGACCCGACCTCGCTCGCGGTGCTGGACGCGGCCGTCGCGCAGGGCGGCGTGCTGACCGTGCTCGCGCTGCCGCTGGGGCAGCGCCCGGGGCCGGCGCACGCCCGGCTGCTGCGGGACGCGAGCGTGCTGACCGTGCCCCCGCTCGACCTGACCTCCCTGACCGCCGTGCTGAGCGACGAGCTCGGCGCGCCGGTCGCTGCACCACTGGTGACCAGCCTGGCGGCCCGGTCGGCCGGCAACCCGCGGGTCGCGGTCGCGCTGGCCCGCGCGGGCGTGTGGTCCGGCTCGATCGTCTCGGTGCACGACGTGTGGACCGAGACCGGATCGCTGGAGAGCTCGCCCACGGGAGCGGTGGCGCAGGCCATGCTCGGCCCGCTGACCGAGCCGGAGCGCGCTGCCCTGGAGACGCTGGCCTGGTTCGGCGTGACCGACCTGGAGCGCGCCGACCGGCTGGTCGGCCGTCCGCTGCTGGAGCGGCTGTCCCGGCTCGGACGCGTCGCGCTGCAGCCGCAGAGCCCGAGCCCGCTGGTGACGGTCAGCCCGCGCGCGCTGGCCCGCGCCCTGCGGTTCGGGGTGGGACCGCTGCGGCACGAGCGGCTGGTGGAGCAGGCCCGCGAGCTGGAGGACGAGCCGGGCGGCCCGGGCGTGATCGGCGCGGTGGCACCGTCCTCGGAGGCCTGGTGGCAGACGCTCGGCGAGCGGGGTGACTTCGCTCAGCGCTCGCTGGTCGACGCGGTCACGGTGATCTTCGAGTCGCTGCACGCCCAGACGGGGCTGCGTGCGCGGCGGTGGCGGGCGACGCCGAGCGTGCAGAACGCCCTGCCGCTGCTGCGCCGCGCCCTGCTGGACGGCGCCGGCGACGTGGACGTGGACGACGTGCTGGCCCGCACCGAGGCCGGCCTGGCACGCGCCGATCCCGGCGAGCAGGACGAGTCCGCCGACGTCGCGGAGCTCGTGCTGCTGCGGGCGCAGTGGTCCGCGGCGCGCGGCCAGGGGTTCGCGCACGGTCTGGCCGCCGACCCGACCGGGCGGCTGGTGCTGCCCGCCCCCGGTCCCGAGCTGGTCGCCGCGATGGACCTGGTGGCGGACGGCGCACCGCCGGTGGTGGTGGACCGCGCGCTCGACGGCACCGGAGACCTGCACCCGATGCTCCGCCAGCTCGCCGACCTGCAGCACGTGCACGCGCTGTTCGACCTCGGCCGGCCGGCGGACGCCTTCGACGTGCTCGACTCCTGGCCGGAAGGTCGCTTCCGGGACTCCTTCAGCGAGCACCTCGCTGCGCTGCGCGGCGACGCGCTGATGCTGCAGGGCAGGATCGCGGACGCCGAGCGGTGGGCCCGCACCTGCCTGCGCTCCGCCGCCGAGCAGCTCGACGCGTTCGGCATCCGGCTGGCCTGCCGGGGGCTCGCCACCGCGCTGCTGGTCGCGGGCGACGTCGAGGGCGCCGGGGACGCGATCACCGCCGCGATGAGCCTGGGCGCACCCGGTCCGCTGGTCTCGTCCTTCGACGACCGGGTGGTCGGCCTCGGTGCGATCGTGCACGCCCGGCTGGGCCGGCTGGAGGTCGCCCGGGCGCTGGCCGACGAGCTGGCGTGCGCGCAGCACGCCTACCGCCCCACGCTGGACATCGGCCTGCCCTGGGTCCGTGCCGAGCTGGCGGTCGCCGCCGGCGAGGGCGTGCAGGAGGCCGCGGACGCCCTGTGGGCGCACGGCGAGCGGCAGCTCGCGGACGGTGCCGCGCTGCCCGCGGTGCTCGCGTGGGCGATGACCCCGGTCCCGCTGCCGGCCGAGCGCGCCCGGGCGCTGGCCGCGGCCTGGGCCCAGGTCGACGCCGAGATGCTGCGGCCGCTGATCGAGCTGCACCTGGTGCTGCCGAAGGGCAGCCATGAGCAGATCCTGCGCCGGATCCGCCCGTTGCGGACCGACCACCCGCTGGTCGCTGCGGCGCTCGCCGTCGCGCGGGAGCGTGCGCTGGCCGCGGGCGTGCAGCTGGACGCCGAGCTCGTGACGGAGCTGGGCGGGTCGGTGGCCGGTACGCACTGGCAGGGCGCCACCCGGGCGCCCCGGCAGGAGCCGCTGAGCGACCGGGAGCGCGAGATCGTGCTGCTCGCCCGCAGCGGGCTGTCCAACCGGGAGATCGCCGGCCAGCTGTACGTCTCGGTGCGCACCGTCGAGAGCCACCTCTACCGCGCGATGCGCAAGCTCGAGATCGCCAACCGGGCGGAGCTCAGCTCGTGGTCGCCCGCGGTCTCCCGCGGCCTCGCGCTCTGATCCGTGCCGGGCGTGCCCACCGGGTACGCCCGGGCCGCGCGGCCGGTCCGGCCGGCGGTCAGCTGCCGAGATGGCTCGCCAGGTCCCGTCGGCTGCGGAACCCGAGCTTGCGCAGCACCCGGGACACATGGTTCTCCACCGTCCGCGGGCTGAGCGAGAACTCCCGGGCGATGTCCCGGTTCGACAGGCCGTCCCGCACGCACTGGGCGATCTCGCGCTCGCGCTCGGTCAGGGGTGCACCGAGCAGCGTCCCGCTGCCCGCCGGGGTGCCGGCGCCGCCGGATCCGGTGTCGTCGCCGGCACCGACCGGAGGGGCCGCGTCCGCGTCCGGTGCGCTCGCGGCCTGGTCCGAGCCGTCCACCAGCAGCGCGGTCGCGGAGCGGGTGAGCCCCTGGGACGCGAGGTGCCGCGCCTGCGCCAGCCGATCGGCGACCAGCACCGGGTCGCCGGTGGCCAGCGCCTCGTGCAGCCGCACCAGCGGGTCGAGCAGCGGCAGCCGGACCCGCGCGGCCAGCGTCTGCACCTGTCGCAGGTGGTCTGCCGGGAGCGGACCGGGCTGCGCGAGCCAGCAGAGCAGGGCGGGCAGGGCCAGCCCCTCGCGGGCGTAGCGTCGACCGTGCCGCCACAGCTCCTCCCCGACCGTGCCCAGACCGGCCGCGTCGTCCAGCGCGGCGTCGGCCAGCACCCGCACCGAGTGCAGCACCGGGTGGTAGGCCGCCGGCGTGCTCTCCAGGTCGACCAGCAGCGCGCGCGCCAGGGTGGTGTCACCCGCCCGGGCACGGAGCACGGTGCCGAGCGCGAGCGCCCGCCGGTAGAAGGTGTTCTCGATCGGGCCGGCCGGTCCCAGCCGGAGCGCCGTGCTCAGCGCGCGCCAGGCCGGGTCGAGCTGGCGGGCGCTCATCAGCACCTCGGCGAGCACGCAGGCGTGCACCCGGATGCCGGTGCCGTCGAGCTCGGTGACTGCCCGGTCGAGGCGCTGCCGGGCCAGCTGCTCGGCCTCCGGCACCCGGCCCAGCATCAGCAGCGCGATCCCGTGCACGCCGTCCAGGTAGTGCCCGAGGCCGGGTCCGCCGTCCGGCAGGTCCAGCGTCTCGCAGAGCTCGAGCGCCAGGTCCGCCCGACCCGCGTCGAGCAGCGTCCCGGCGCGGATCAGCTGGTCCCAGCCGGGTAGCACCGGCTGGGCGATCGTCCCCGCGGTCGACAGCTCCTGGTCGGACGCCCCGGCCTGCACCGCGGCGAGCAGCGCGGTGCGCAGCCCCCGCGCCGGGTCGCTGCCGGCACGGACTGCACCGGCGCGGGCCCGCCCGGGCTGTCCGGCCCGCCACATCTCCCAGCGGGCGGTGAGCGCCCGGAGCAGCGCGAGGTCCCGCGGGGTGTCGGTCGCGTCCGGTGCGGTCCCGGCGATCACCGCCGCGATCTCGTCCGGCGCCACCCGTCGCATCAGCACCGCGAGCAGCGCGCAGGCGTGCCTGGCCGTCGGCGCGAGCTGCCAGACGGACAGCAGCTGCGCCTCCGCCACCGCCTGCCGGCCGTTCACCAGCCCGGCGAGCTCGGCCGACCATCGCCAGTACTCGTCGTCCTCGTCCGACTCGGTGACCAGCTGGTCCCAGCCGTGCACCGGGCGCACCGCCACCATCGCGGGCTCCTCGTCGTGATCGGTCGGGTGGGTCGGGTCCGGGCCGTGCCCGCGCAGCGCCTGGGCGAGCGCGGGCGGGGAGACCGCCATCAGGTCCCGCCCGTCGCCGAGGACATGGCCGACCACCCGCCCGCGGGCGGCGAGCGAGTCCAGCAGCTCGGGGTGCACCAGGCGGCCCGCCTCGGCGGTGTCCACCGGGCCGGACCGGGCCAGCGTGGTCAGAGCGCGGACCTCCGCCGGGGGGAGCCGGGCGAGCAGCGCGTGCGCGACCGCGTCGGTGGGCGCGGAGTCCAGCGACCCGGCCTTGGTCCACACCCCGTGCACCGAGGTGATCGCGCCCGCGAACCGCGCGGCGTCGGCCAGCGCGATCGTCACCCGGGGGTTGCCGGCCGACCGGGTGCTCAGGCTGGCGACCAGCCCGGCCGTCGCCGGTCCGCCGAGCACGGTGGTCAGCAGCCCGGCGGTCGCGGACAGCCCCAGTGCCCGGGTGCGCAGCCGGGCCGGTGCCCGCTCGGCGATCAGGTCGGCGGCGAGCGGACCGATCGCGCCGAGCGGGGCGTCGGTCAGGGTGCTCACCGCGTGGGTGCTGCCCGCCTGGAGCACCGTCCAGACCACGGCGAGCGTCTCCGGGTCGAACCGGTCCAGATCGTCCAGCAGCAGGACGTTGCGTCGGCCCTGCAGCTCGTGCTCCAGCCACCTGGCCAGCCCGCGCTCGTCCGCGGGGCGCTCGCCGGTGGGGTAGGACGGGTGCGTGAGCAGCGGTCCGTAGGCCATCGTCTGGCGCCGGGCCCGCAGCAGGATCACCCGGTAGCCGACCCGGCGCGCGAGGGTCTCGCCCAGCCGGTCCAGCAGGTGGCTCTTGCCGGAGCCGACGTCGCCGCGCACGAGGACGTCGCGGCCGACGGCGAGCCATCGGCCCGCCGCTGCGGCCACCGGGTCGGTCTCGTCGGGCATCGTCGGCTCCTCGGTCGTGCTGCGATCCGCCCGGGTGGCGGCGGCTGGCTGGTCGGCTGCGGGCCGGTGCGCCACGGACTGGTGGCGCACCGGCGTGCCGGGAACGGTCGGTCCGGGTCGCCGGGACGCATCGAGTTGGTGGTGCGCCCCCGCGACCCGGGCCCGCCGCGCGGTGAGTGCTCGCGCGCCGGACGGCCTGGGGCCGGCCGGGCAGGCGGGCGTGAACCGCTCCGGGCCGTGCAAGTCTCCGCGGGTCCTCCGCCCGCCTACGTAGCGATGCAGTGGTCCGAAGGGCAGATTTGAGTAGTCCGCTGCGCTGATCCGTGAGGTTCCGCGGTCGGACCAGGGGGCGCAGGGCGACCGGCGGGAGACCGGGGCCGATCGCGCTGCCCGCACGCTCAGGTCGGACCTCGACCTGCCGATGGGGCAGCCGACCGCGCGGTCGCCCCGACCGCCCCGACCACCGAAGGCTCCTCTCCGCCCGATGACCACGCCACCCGCACCCGGTGCCGCCGGCCCGCCCCGGCCGTTCGAGGGCGGGTGGCAGGGGCACCACGACCGGCACTGCATCTGGGTCGTCGCACCCGCGGGCTACCCGCACAGCCACGCCTTCGACGAGGTCGCCCTGACGCTCTCCGAGGCCTTCTGCGAGCTCGGCGGCTCGGCCCCCGTCGTCGCCGGCCCGGCCGACTTCGCGGGGCGGGCGCCGATCGTCTACGGGGCCAACCTGCTCGCCCCCGGCTCGGCGGCCCACCTGCCGCCGGACTCGGTGCTGGTCAACCTGGAGCAGGCCGAGCGGGACACCCGGTGGATCACCCCCGACTACCTGGCCACCCTCGCCGCACTGCCCGTGCTCGACTACAGCCCGCGCAACCGCGACGCCCTGGCCGCCCTCGGCGTCCCGCACGCCCGCGTGCTCGCGATCGGGTACGCCCCCGCGCTCACCCGGATCGTCCCGGCTCGGCACCAGGACATCGACGTGCTGTTCTACGGGTCGCTGAACCACCGTCGGGAGGTCGTGCTGCGCCGGATGCAGCGGGCGGGCCTGCGCGTGGAGCACCTGTTCGGCGTCTACGGCGCCGCCCGGGACGCCGGCATCGCCCGGGCCAAGGTCGTGGTCAACCTGCACGCCTACGACGCCAAGGTGTTCGAGGTGGTCCGGGTGTCCTATCTGCTCGCGAACGCCGTCTGCGTGCTCACCGAGGGCGAGGCGACCGATCCGGACCTGGCGCCGTTCGCCGCCGGGCTGGCCGTCGCGCCGTACGACGGCCTGGTCGAGCGTGCGGTGACGCTGGTGGCCGACGCCGACGAGCGGGCCCGGCTGGGGGCGGCGGGGCTGGCGGCGATGCGGGCGCGGTCGCAGGTCGACGCGCTGCGGGCGGTGCTGGCGGGCTGAGCCAGGTCGCCGCGCGGACCGCGGCGTTCCTGCTGGGAGCGGGTGACGGGAATCGAACCCGCGCTATCAGCTTGGGAAGCTGATGTTCTACCATTGAACTACACCCGCGTGACCGCCCCGAGATGCCTTCCGGGCCTGGTCCGCACCCCCGTCCCCGGGCAGCGCCCGACCAGCATACCGGGTCGGACGGCCGGCTCAGTCCCCGATCCGCACCTCGACCCGCACCGTGCTGCCGGCCGGCGCGTACGGCACGGTGCGGCCCTCGACCGGCGTGCCGTCGACGACCAGCCGTGCCCGCTCGCCGTCCCGCCCGGTGCCGTGCACGCTGATCTCGTACCGTGCGCCGCGCGCGGTGCGGGTGACGGTGAACGCCGGGACGTCCGGGCCGATCTGCGGGTCCACCACGAGGCCGTCGTACCCGGGCCGCACGCCGAGCAGGTACTGCGAGACGGCGACGAAGTTCCACGCGGCGGTGCCGGTCAGCCAGGAGTTCTTGGCCTCGCCGTGCCGGACGGCCTCCTTGCCGGCGATCATCTGGGCGTAGACGTACGGCTCCAGCCGGTGCACGTCGGAGATCTCCTCCCGGTACGCCGGGGTGATCCGCCGGTAGTAGTCGAAGGCGCGCTCACCGCGGCCGACCACGGTCTCGGCGATGACCACCCACGGGTTGTTGTGGCAGAAGATGCCGCCGTTCTCCTTGTAGCCGGGCGGATAGGTGGACACCTCGCCGAGCTCGATCTGGTAGCTCGTGTAGGCCGGGGACTGCAGCACCATCCCGTGCGGGGTGGCCAGGTGCTCGCGGCTGGCGTCCAGCGCCCGGACGGCGACCGATGCGGGGTCGGTCGGGTCGTCGGGGTGCACGCCGATGCCGGCCATCACGGCGAAGCCCTGCGGCTCGATCCAGATCTTGCCCTCGGGCTTCGCGTCGGTGCCGACCGGGCTGCCGTAGAAGTCGTACGCGCGCAGGAACCACTCGCCGTCCCAGCCGTGCTCCAGCACCGCGGTGCGCATCTGCTCGATCGACGCCCGCGCGGCCGCGGCGACCTCGGTCAGCCCGCGGCGCTCGGCCAGCTCGGCGTACTCCGGGCCGATGAAGACGAACATCGCGGCGATGAACACCGACTCGGCGCCGCCGCCGGCCTGGTTCTCGGTGGTCTGGAACGACTCGCCGGGCTCGGTGGAGAAGCAGTTCAGGTTCAGGCAGTCGTTCCAGTCGGCCCGGCCGATCAGCGGCAGCCCGTGCGGGCCGAGGTGCTCCACGGTGAAGTCGAACGAGCGGGTCAGGTGCTCGAACAGCGGCACCTCGCTGCCGGGCTCGTTGTCGAACGGGACCGGCTCGTCCAGCACCGACCAGTCGCCGGTCTCCTTGAGGTAGGCGGCCACGCCGAGGATCAGCCACAGCGGGTCGTCGTTGAAGCCGGAGCCGATGTCGTCGTTCCCGCGCTTGGTCAGCGGCTGGTACTGGTGGTACGCCGACCCGTCCGGCAGCTGGGTCGCGGCGATGTCCAGGATCCGCTCCCGGGCCCGCTCCGGCACCAGGTGCACGAAGCCGAGCAGGTCCTGGTTCGAGTCGCGGAAGCCCATGCCCCGCCCGATGCCGGTCTCGAAGTAGGAGGCCGACCGGGACATGTTGAACGTGACCATGCACTGGTACTGGTTCCAGATGTTGACCATCCGGTCCAGCCGCTCGTCGCCGGACCGCACCGTGTAGGTGGACAGCAGGTCGGTCCAGGACGCCCGCAGCGCCTCGAAGGCGGCCAGGGTCTGCTCGGTGGTGGCGAACCGGGCGAGCAGGGCGTGCGCGGGCTCGCGGTTGACCCGCTGCATCGCGAGCTCGCCCTCGGCAGCCGGCGCCCACTTGGCCTCGTGCGGGTTCTCGACGTAGCCGAGCACGTAGGTCAGCGCGCTGCTCTCGCCGGGCGCGAGCGTGAGGTCCACCTGGTGCGATCCGATCGGGTACCAGCCGGAGGCGATCGAGCCGGTGGCCGCGCCGGCGTGCGGCACCGCGGCCTCGCCCAGGCCGTTCCACGGCCCGACGAACGCGTCGCGGTCGGTGTCGAAGCCGTCGGCGCGGGTGTTCACGCCGTACACGGCGTAGTGGTCGCGGCGCTCGCGGTACTCGGTCTTGTGGTAGATCGCCGAGCCGTGCGGGCCGTCCTGCTCGACCTCGACCTCGGCCAGCGAGAGGTTGCGCTGGTAGTTGGTCTGGTCGTCCTGGGCGTTCCACAGGCAGAACTCGACGAACGAGAACAGGCTGACCGACTTCGGGGCGTCGGTGGTGTTGGTCAGCGTGACGTGCTGGACCTCGGCGGTCTCGCCGAGCGGCACGAAGAACAGGGTGTCGACCCGCAGCCCGCCGCGCTCGCCGGTGATCCGGGAGTAGCCGAGCCCGTGCCGGGCCTCGTAGTGGTCCAGCTCGGCCTTCACCGGCAGCCAGCCGGGGGTCCAGACGTCGCTCCCGTCATGGACGTAGAAGTAGCGGCCGCCGTCGTCGGTGGGGATGTTGTTGTAGCGGTACCGGGTCAGCCGGCGCATCTTGGCGTCGCGGTAGAACGAGTAGCCGCCCGCGGTGTGCGAGATCAGCGAGAAGAACTCCTCGGAGCCGAGGTAGTTGATCCAGGGGTAGGGCGTGTGCGGCGTCGTGATGACGTACTCGCGTGCCTCGTCGTCGAAGTGGCCGTACCGCATCGTCGCGCCTCTCGGGTCTCGGTGGACGGCCGGCGCGGGAGCGCTCCCACGCGGACCGGAGCACAGCATAGCCTCTCGTCGAAGCGCTTCGTCGGCGCGATGGTCCCGGGCGCGAGCCACAGGTCGCCGCTCCGGGCTCATCCCGTGCGCCGGACCTGCCGATGAGGAGAGATGTCACGCCGCCTGCGCACCGCCGCGCTGACCGCCTTCGCCGTCCTGCTCGCCACGGTCGGGACCGCCGTCCCGGCCTCCGCGGCCACGTTCTCCGGGGTGGTGATCACCACCGTGACCATCGGGCCGGCCCTGACGGTCGGCGGGACCGGGCAGGTCGCGTTCGACGCCAGCACGCTGTCCCCCGCCGCGGCCTCGATGTCGGTCACGGTGACGCAGCAGCCGTTGACCGGGGGCGCCATCCTGCCCTACCTCGGGTCGGTCGTGACGAGCGGCGTCCCCACGCTCTCCCCGACGATCACCCTCTCTCCGATCGACGCGTCGGCGGTCGACAGCTATCTGATGATCACGGCGACCTTCACCGGGTCGTCCGGGGAGCTCTACGTCGCCACCGGGCAGCTCACGGTCACGGCGGCGACCCTGAGCGCCTCCGGCAGCGCCGTGCCGGTGTCCGGCACCGCCCGGGTCGGCGGCACGCTCACCGCCGACGCCGGCACCAGCTGGTGGAGCCCGGCGGCGGACACCGTGAGCTACACCTGGTGGGACGCCGAGCTGGGCACGCAGATCGGCACCGGGGCGTCCTACGCCCTGACCGCCGCCGACCTGGACCGGGTCGTCTACGTCGAGGCGGTGGCCACCCGGGCCGGGTACGCGTCCAGCACCGTGGCCTCCTCCTTCGTCGGCAGGGTCGGTGCCGGCGAGCTCACCCTGGTCAGCGCCCCGCAGATCGCCAGCAGCGTGTCCGTCGGCGAGGCGGTGACGGCCACGGCCCCGGAGGTCACCCCGGCCGCCGACTCGATCGACTACCAGTGGTACCTGCAGGACGGCACGGCGATCGACGGGGCCACGTCCGCGACCTACACCCCGGGGTCCGCCCAGCTCGGCGAGTCGCTGTACGTGGTCGCCACCGCGCACCGTGCCAGCTATCAGGACTACGTGTCGGCGTCCAACCTCTCCGGTGCCGTCGCGCTCGCGCAGCAGACGCTGACCGCGGCCCCCACGGTCTCGTCCTCCGCGAGTGTCGGGGTCGCGCTCACCGCGACCGCACCGACGTTCGCCGTGGCTCCGGACTCGATCGGCTACCAGTGGTACCTCGACGACGGCACGCCGATCGACGGTGCCACCTCGGCCACGTACGTGCCCACCTCGGCCGAGATCGGCAGCCAGCTCTACGTCGTCGCCACCGCCGAGCGGGCCGGCGCACAGACCTACCAGGTCGCCTCGAACCTGACCGGAGCGGTCGCGCTGCGGTCGTTCACCTCCGCGCCCACGCCGACCATCACCGGGACCGCACTGCTCGGCACGGTGCTGACGGTGGACGTGCACGCCGACGAGTGGGCGCCCGCCGCGCAGAGCTTCACCTACCAGTGGTTCCGCGCCTCCGAGAGCGACACCGTCGGGCAGGCGATCGACGGCGCGACCTCGGCGAGCTACGCGCCGACCGCCGCGGACGCCGGGTCCTGGTTCTTCGTCGAGGTCACCGCGCACGCCGCGAGCACCACCAGCTACGTGATCGGCTCCGCACCGAGCCGCACCGTCCAGCTGCCGTGGCTGGCCGCCGCCGACGGGTCGGACCAGGTGGAGACGGTCGTCGGCGGGCAGCTGAAGGTGCAGCTGCACGCGCTGACCCCGGGCGTCGAGTACCAGCTCGAGCTGCACTCCGACCCGGTGTCCCTGGGCAGTGTGACCGCGGGAGCCGACGGATCCGCGCTGGTGGACGTCACGCTGCCCGGCTCGGTGACCGCGGGCACCCACACGCTGGTCGTGCTGCGCGACGGCGTGAGCGTGCTGGAGATCCAGGTGGTCGTCACGGCGGACTCGGCCACCACCACGACGCTCGCGTCGACCGGCGGCACCCTCGGGCCCGGGACGGCGGCCGCGGGCGCCCTGCTCGTGCTGGGCGCCTGGCTGGTCGCCCTGCGGCGCCGGAGCCGGCTGGCCTGACGGGCCCCCGCCCGGGCTCCGCGCGCCGGGCGGGAGGCACTACCGTGGCCCCGTGCTGCTCTCCGACCGCGACATCACCGCCGAGCTCGAGTCCGGGCGGGTGGTGCTCGACCCGTACGACCCGCAGATGCTGCAGCCGTCCAGCGTCGACGTGCGCCTCGACCGGTTCTTCCGGCTGTTCGACAACCATCGCTACGCGGTGATCGACCCGGCCACCGAGCAGCCGGACCTCACCCGGCTGGTCGAGGTCGAGGGCGACGAGCCGTTCGTGCTGCACCCCGGCGAGTTCGTGCTCGGCTCGACCTACGAGAACGTGACGTTGCCGGACGACGTCGCGGCCCGGCTGGAGGGCAAGTCCTCGCTCGGCCGGCTCGGCCTGCTCACGCACTCGACGGCCGGGTTCATCGACCCCGGGTTCTCCGGCCACGTCACGCTCGAGCTGTCGAACGTCGCGACGCTGCCGATCACCCTGTGGCCCGGGATGAAGATCGGCCAGATGTGCTTCTTCCGGCTGAGCTCGCCCGCGCTGAAGCCGTACGGCTCCGGTGCCACCGGCTCGCGCTACCAGGGCCAGCGCGGTCCGACCGCCTCCCGCTCCTGGCAGAGCTTCCACCGCACGAACGTCTGAGCGCGATGGCCGGCCCCGCGGTGCTGCCACCGCTGCCCGAGGCCCCGGTGCCCGCCGGGGGCCGGGGCGGCGCCCGTCCGTCCGGCACCGGTGCGCCCGCCGTCGGTCCGGGCGCCCCGGGCCGGCACCTGCTCGCGCTGCCGGACGGGATCGGCCCGGACGAGGTGGAGGTGCTGGCAATGAGCCGGTTCCCTGCCAGCCGGTGGGAGCGGCCGGCTCGGCTGCCGACCGGTCGTCGGGCCTCCGGCGCGGCCCGCGGCGCGGCGCCCGCCGCCACGGCCGGTGTGCTGCGGCTCGGCCGGCTGTCGACCCTCACCGGCCCGTACGCCCTGGACCGGGCGCGAGCCGCCCGGCTCGGCCTGCCCGCCGGGACCACGGTCGCCTTCGTGGTCGACTGCCCGCGCGAGCGTGCCCCGGAGCCCGTCTTCGGCGGCGACCGGGACGGGCTGCGCCGGGCGTTCGGCCAGGCCGCCCCGGTCCGTGAGGAGGGGCGGGTGCTGCGCTGGCTGGTCGCGGTGGCCCGACGGCTCGGTGGCGCGGTGCGGACCGACGGCGGTGTGGTGCTGGAGCCCGAGATGGACGCCGCCCTGGACCTCACGGTGCTGACCGACCGGTGGGCGGAGCCGGAGCGGGTCCTCGCGGCGGTGCGCCGGGCCGCGCCGCAGGCCCGGATCGACGGACCGGCCGGTCCCGGGGCGGCACGTCCGTCCCCGACCCGTGGCGTCGCACGGACCGGAGCCACCCTGCCCGGTGCGGGCGCCGGGGCCGGGCCCGGCGTCGCGGACGAGGCGGAGCGTCGCCGGCTGCACGCCGAGGCCGCGGCCTTCGACGCCCACATGCGCGCGCACCCGCCCGCCTCCGAGTCGTTCGGCGTGCTGGTCGAGCTCGGTCCGGACGGGTTCGTGCTGGTCGAGGTCGCGATCGAGCACGAGGTGCCCACCGTGCTCGCCGGGCTGCCGTGGACCCAGGGCGAGGTGGTCGCCTACCAGGTGCGCTGGACGCCGCCGGACGTCGAGGAGCTGGCGGCCGAGCGCCCGTCGCTGCCGCACCGGGTGGCCCGCGGGCGGGCGGCCCCGGTGGTGCGGTCCGTCGCCCGCGAGCTGCAGGCCGAGGTCGGGGGCGAGATCGCCGACCTCGCCGGGTTCCTGGTCGACCCCGCCCAGCTCTGAGCGCGGCGGCTCAGCCGGCCGACCGTGCCGCCGGCCCCGATGCACCGGTCCGGCTGCCCGCCGCGCGCCGGGCGTCCCGCGCCCGGGTCACGGACTTCATCGCCTCGACCAGCAGGAACACCAGGATCGCGAAGCCGACGGTCAGCGACCACTCCCGCAGGCCGATCGGTGCCGAGTCGAACCAGGTGTGCATGAACGGCAGGTAGGTGAACACCAGCTGCAGCACCACCAGCGCGCCCGCGGCCAGCCAGATCGCCCGGTTCCCGCGCAGCACCCGCGTGGTGAGGCTGGACGCACCGAGGAACCGGCAGTTGAACAGGTACGCGAGCTGGCCGAGCGCGAGCATGGTCACCGCGGTGGTCTGGGCGACGTCGGTGGCCGTGCCGCGGGACCGCTCGATCTGGAACACCGCGAGGGTGGCGCCACCGATCAGGACCGACGCGACGACCACGTGCCGCATCGACGCCCGCGAGATCACCGAGCCGCCGGCGGTGCGCGGTGGCCGCGACATCACGCCCGGCTCGGCCGGCTCGTAGGCCAGCGCCAGCGAGAGGGTGATCGCGGTGACCAGGTTGACCCAGAGGATCTGCACCGGTGCCAGCGGCAGCGCCAGCCCGGCCAGGATCGCCACCAGGATCACCAGCGACTGCGCGCCGTTGGTCGGCAGCAGGAAGACCACCGACTTGCGGATGTTGTCGTAGATCCGCCGGCCCTCCTCGACGGCCCGCTCGATCGAGGCGAAGTTGTCGTCGGCCAGCACGATGTCCGCGGCCTCCTTGGTGGCCTCGGTGCCCTTGATGCCCATCGCGATGCCGACGTCCGCCCGGGTGAGCGCCGGCGCGTCGTTCACCCCGTCGCCGGTCATCGCCACCACCTCGCCGTGCGACTGCAGGGCCCGCACGATCCGGATCTTGTGCTCGGGGCTGGTCCGGGCATAGACGTCGACGTCGCGCACCCGGGTGCGGAGCTGCTCCTGGGTCATCGCCTCCAGCTCGGCCCCGGTCAGCGCCAGGACCTCACCGGTGCCGGCCGCCGCGCCGGGCCCGTCCCCGCCGAGGATGCCGAGCTCGCGGGCGATGGCGGTCGCGGTGCCCACGTGGTCGCCGGTGATCATCTTGACCCGGATGCCCGCGCGATGGCAGTCGGCGATGGCCTGCACGGCCTCCGGGCGCGGCGGGTCGACGATGCCGACGATGCCGAGGAACATCAGCCCGTCCTCGACGTCCTCGACGCCCAGGACGTCGGCATCGGGGGCGGCGTCCCGCTCGGCGGCGGCGAGCGTGCGCAGCCCTTGCGCGCCGAGCTCGTCGATCACGGCATCCCAGTGCGCCCGGTCCAGCGGGACCGGGGCGCCGTCCGCGCCGCGCTGGGTGCTGCAGCGGTCCAGCAGCCGGTCCGGGGCGCCGACCGTGCGCACCCGCCGGGCGCCGTCCGGCAGCTCGTCCAGGGTGGCCATGTACTTGGTCGCCGACTCGAACGGCAGCACGGCGAGCCGCCGCACGTCGTCGGCGGACACCTCGGCCTTGAGCGCCAGCGTCGCGATCGCGCCCTCGGTGGGCTGGCCGACCACGCCCCAGCGCCCGTCGTCGTGCTGCACGACCCGGGCGTCGTTGCAGGCCGCCGCCGCCCGTACGAACGCGTCCAGGTCCGGGTGGTCGGCGGTGCCGGCCGGTGCGCCGTCCTGGGTCACCTGGCCCTCGGGGGCGTAGCCGAGCCCCTGCACCGTGTACCGCCCGCCGGGGGTGACCAGGGTGCGCGCGGTCATCTCGTTCTTGGTCAGCGTGCCGGTCTTGTCCGAGCAGATCGTGGTGACCGCGCCCAGCGCCTCGACCGAGGTCAGCTTGCGGGTGATCGCGTTGCGCCGGGCCATCTGCTGCACCCCGAGCGCGAGGGTCACCGTGACCAGGGCCGGCAGCCCCTCCGGCACCGCGGCCACGGCGAAGCCGATCGCGGCCGACACCAGCTCGGGCAGGGCGAAGTCGTGGATCACCCGACCGACCACCAGCATGAACGCGGCCATGCCGAGGATGCCGAGCGACAAGGTCTTGCCGAATCGCGCGAGCTGCTGGGACAGCGGTGTGTCCAGGTGGTCCACCTCGGCGATCATCGACTGGATCCGGCCGATCTCGGTGCCGGAGCCGGTCGCGGTGACCACGCCCACGCCCTGGCCGGTCGCCACCAGCGTGCTGGAGTACAGCATCGAGGACCGGTCCCCGAGCCCGGCGTCCGCGCCGACCTGGTCGACGTGCTTGGTGGCCGCGACCGACTCCCCGGTCAGTGCGGCCTCCTCGACCTGGAGGTTCGTGGCCTCGATCAGCCGCAGGTCCGCGGGCACCTTGTCACCGGACCGGACCCGCACCACGTCCCCCGGCACCAGGGTCTCGGCGTCCACCACCTGCCACTCGCCGTCCCGGCGGGCCTGGGCGTCCAGCGAGAGCATGGTGCGGATGCCGTCCAGCGCACGCTCCGCCTGACCCTCCTGCAGGAACCCGACCGCCGCGTTGATCACCGCGACCGCCAGGATCACCGTGAAGTCCACCCAGTCGCCGAGGATCGCCTTCAGCACGGCCGAGGCCAGCAGGATGTAGATCAGGATGTCGTCGAAGTGCCCGAGGAACCGGCGGATCGCGCTCGGCCGGGGCGGCGTGGGCAGCCGGTTGGGACCGTGCTCGACCAGCCGGGCCTGCGCGGCCGTGTCGGACAGGCCGTCGGGGTCGGCTCCGAGGCCGGCCAGCACCACCTCGGGAGGCAGGGCGTAGGGGGTCTGCACCGTGGCGGTGCCACGGGTGGGCGTCGCGGGTGCGGCGGGTGCGGGTGCGGTCGTCATGTCACCACCAGACTGATCGGCTACGCCGCCATCGTCACACGTCAGGACGGTCCGGATCGAGGGACCCGGGGCTCCGGACCGGTCGGGCGCCGGGAGCGGACGGGCCGGTGGGCGGCGCTGCGTGCGGGCGCGCCCGGTGCCGGGCCAGCCCGACGGCCTGGGCCAGGTCGCGCAGCTCGACCGGTTCGTCGTGCCCGGGCACCAGCCATCGCGGTCGGGCCGCCGAGACGTCCGACCGTGCGTCGAGCGGCTCGTCCAGCAGCCTGCCCAGCGAGGCGAACGCCCAGCGCAGCACCCCGGGCGTCGGGTGCCGCAGCGCGTCGGCGCCGACCGCCTGCCGCACGGAGGCCCGCACCCGGTCCAGGTCGCGCGGGCACCCGCAGTCGATCAGCGCCACCCAGCCGACCAGCGCGATACGGACGGCGTGCACCCCGGGCGCGACCTGCTTGACGTGGAGGTCCCGGTGGTGCGTGGCAGGTCCGGCAGCGAGGCTGACGTCCGTCATGGCGACGGAGGATAGCGCCGGCCGCGGCCGCGCGATCCACGACTCGGTGGTTCCACGCCGCGGTCGGGGCGCGGCCCGCCGACCTGCGCGCGGCCACCTCGGGGCGGCCGGCACCGCCGACGAGTCCGACCGGAGACGCAGACCGGGTGGCTGACCTGTCGCGACACGGTCGCGCACGGCCGCGGCGCGCTGGCCACGTACAGACGCAGGAAACTACTCAAATCCGGGCCGGGCAGTACTCAGATGGCCTGAGATCCCGCACGACGGGCTGAGTGCGGGGGTGCGATGGATGCCGATGGCAGCGCGAACGGCGCGCCGCCCGCCCGACCGAGGGGTCCCGGCATGACCGTCCTGAACGCCCTGCTCGTGCTCTCCCTCTGCCTCGCAGCGGTCGGCGCGGTGGCGCTGTTCCGGACCCGTCGGCCGCGCGATCGCCACTGAGCGTGCGGCGCGCGTAGCCCACGTGCTCCCAGAGGCGTAGCCCACCCGTCATGGCCCGGCTGCCGTGGGCGTCGCGGGCCCGGCCGGCACCTCGCGGGCTCGTCCGGCGTGGCAACGGCTCGGCTCACGGGCGTCCGGCCCTCGGGCTGCTCAGCCTTCGGTGTCGCGACCGCGCAGCCGGGCGAGCACCGCACGGGCGTCCGCCAGGGCCGTGGGGTCCGCGATCCCGGCGACGGCGTTGTAGTACATCCCGTCCCCGACCAGCTGCACCACGTGGGCCAGCTCCGGGTCGCCCAGCTCGTCGCGCAGGGCGGCGCTCCAGGCGTCCCGCAGCTCGTCGAGCACCGTCGCGGCCTGGCCGGACTCCTCCGAGAGCCGCACGGCGGCCACCAGTGCCCGGTCCAGCGAGCTGCCGGACTCCGTCGACCCCCGCAGGTAGTACTCCGCGGCGCCCTCGGCGGACGCGCGCATCGAGGCGACGTCTGCCGCGCCGAGCTCCGCCAGCCGGTTCCGCTGGCCCTCGGCGAGCGCCGCGCGGCTCGGGAAGTGGTAGAGCAGCCCACCCTTCGACACCCCGGCGGCGGCCGCGACGGCGTCCAGCGTCGCGGCACGGGGACCGTGCGCGATGAGCAGCGCCTCGAAGGCATCGAGGATGCGGTCTCGGGTCGCAGACATGGGAATGACCGTACCGAAGATGACGCTGTACCGTCCAGACGGTACAGTTGCCGTCGTTCCTGCTTCGCCGATCGAGGTCTCTGTCATGTCGTCGCTCGACGCGCCGCCGCGCGCCGCCATCCCGTCCGTGCTCGCCACCCGCTCCGGTCGTCCGGTCCGCCCCTGGGCGGTGCTGACGGTGCTGATGCTGCCCGTGCTGCTGGTCTCGGTCGACAACACCGTGCTCAGCTTCGCGCTGCCGGCGATCAGCACCGCTCTCGACCCGAGCAGCTCCCAGCTGCTCTGGATCGTGGACGCCTACCCGCTGATGCTCGCGGGGCTGCTGGTGCCGATGGGCTCGTTCGGCGACCGGATCGGCCGGCGCCGGCTGCTGCTGATCGGTGCCACCGGCTTCGCGGCCGTCTCGATGGTCGCTGCCTGGTCTGCCGACCCCGTGCACCTCATCGCGGCCCGCGCCCTGCTCGGCGTGTTCGGCGCGACCCTGATGCCGTCCACGCTCTCGCTGATCCGGAACGTGTTCCTCGACCGCGAGCAGCGCCGGCTGGCCATCGCCGTCTGGGCGTCCGCGTTCGCCGGTGGCGCCGCGCTCGGCCCGATCGTCGGCGGTGCGCTGCTCACGCACTTCTGGTGGGGGTCGGTGCTGCTCATGAACGTGCCGGTGCTGCTCCTGCTGCTGCCGCTGGCGCTGCGGTTCGTCCCCGAGTCGCGCGACCCCGCACCGGGCCCGGTCGACCTGCCCAGCATCGCGCTGTCGCTGGCCACCATGCTGCCACTGGTCTACACGATCATCGCGGCCGGCGAGAACGGCCTCACGGCCGCCACCGCGCTCTGCGCCGTCCTCGGGCTCGCTGCGGGCTGGGCGTTCGTGCACCGGCAGAACCGCCTCGCTGCGCCCATGCTGGACGTGCGGCTGTTCCACCGCGCCACGTTCTCCGGTGCGGTCGCCGCCAACCTGCTCTCCGTGCTCGGGTTCTCCGGGCTGCTGGTGATCGTCTCGCAGTACCTCCAGCTCGTCGCCGGGCTGGACCCGATGGACGCCGGGCTCGTGCTGCTGCCCGGGCTGGTCGCGTCGGTGCTCGCCGGGCTGCTCGCCGTGCGGCTGGTCCGGTTCCTGCGGCCCAGCGTGCTGATCGGCGCGAGCTTCCTGCTGTCTGCGGCCGGCTACGCGCTCGCGGCGTTCACCGGCGGGACCCCGGGCACCACGCTGATCGCGGTGGCGTTCGCGGTGCTGTGCGTCGGGGCCGGCCTGGCCGAGACCCTGACCAACGACCAGATCACCACCGCGGTGCCGCCGGAGAAGGCCGGTGCCGCCTCGGCGATCTCCGAGACCGCCTACGAGCTCGGCACCGCTCTCGGCGTCGCCCTGCTGGGCTCGGTGCTGAACGCCACCTACCGGGCGCGCGTGCTGCTGCCGGACGGCCTGACCGCCGCGCAGGCGCACTCCGCCGGCGACACCCTGTCCGGCGCGGTCGACGTGTCCGGCACCGTCGACGGGTCGCTGGCCGACGGCCTCCTGGACTCCGCCCGGCAGGCGTTCGACGCGGGCATGGCGCGCGCCGCCGTGGTCGGCGTCATGATGGCGGTCGCCGCCGCCGCAGTCTCGTTCGTCACCCTCCGCCGCGCCACCGCCCTCTAGCCCCCACCCCCCCGCCCCCGCCCGCACCCCGCTCCCCATGGATGCCCACGAGACGCGTCTCATGGGCAGTCGGCGACTGTGGTTGGGCGACTGGGCGGGGGGGGGGCTGTGGTCAGGGGCGGACGGTGTCGAGCAGCAGGAGGGCGATGTCGGTGACCTCGGGGACGCCGACGGTGCTGCGGTCCAGTGAGGGTGGGGCGGTGCTCGTGCGGGTCGGGGCCTTGTCGCCGTCGCCGTCGCCGGGGGCGGCCGCGGCGACGGCGGCCGCGACGCCGTCGCTGAGCATCACGGTGCAGTACGGGCAGGCGGTCGCGATGACGTCGGCGCCGGTGCTGATCGCCTCCTGAGCCCGGGCGGTGCCGATCCGCTCGCCGATCGCCTCCTCCATCCACATCCGCGCGCCGCCCGCGCCGCAGCAGAACGAGCGCTCGCGGCTGCGGGGCATCTCGGTCAGCCGGACGCCGGGGATGGCGGCCAGCAGCTCGCGGGGCGGCGCGTAGACCTGGTTGTGCCGGCCGAGGTAGCACGGGTCGTGGTAGGTGACGACGCCGGCGCCCGTGGGGGCGCTGCTGCCCGCGGCCCCCGTGGGACCGGTGGGGCCTGCGGTCCCCGTGGGACCCGGGGTGTCGGCGGATCCGTGCGTCGGCGCGGTGCCCGGCTCGTCGGTGGCGATGGCGGCGGCGCCGGCGCCGGCGGTGATCGTGCTCGCCGCGTCTCCGGCCCCGCCACCGGTCTCGTCGCGGGCCTCGCTGCCGGCGAGGGGCGTGGTCGGCACCAGGCGGCCCTCGGCGACCAGGGTGTTCAGCAGCTCGGTGTGGTGCAGCACCTCGTAGCGTCCGCCGAGCTGCGGGTACTCGCGGCCGAGGGTGTTGAAGCAGTGCGCGCAGGTGACGACGATCCGCTGCGCGCCCACGGCGTTCAGGGCCTCGACGTTCGCCGAGGCGAGCAGCTGGAACAGCACCTCGTTGCCGGCACGGCGTGCGGGGTCGCCGGTGCAGCCCTCGCCGGCACCCAGCACGGCGAAGCTGACCCCGGCGATGTGCAGCAGCTCCGCGACCGCCCGGGTGGTGCGGCGGGCGCGCTCCTCGTAGGCACCGGCGCAGCCGACCCAGAACAGGTAGTCGACCTCGTCGGCGCTCTCCAGGTCGGCGCCGAGCACGGGGACGTCGAAGTCGAGGTCCTTGGCCCAGTCGAGGCGCTGCCGGGCGGGCAGGCCCCACGGGTTGCCTCGCCGCTCCAGCTTGGTGAACGTGCCGCCGAGCTCGGCGGGGAAGGCCGACTCCATCAGGGTCTGGTAGCGGCGGATGTCGACGATCGTGTCGACGTGCTCGATGTCGACCGGGCACTGCTGGACGCACGCGCCGCAGGTGGTGCAGGCCCACAGCGCGTCGGCGTCGATCACCCCGGCGGCCACCAGGTCGACGTCCACGTGCCCCCCGCCGGTGGTGCCGGTGCCGCCCGCCGCCCGTGAAGCCTGCAGGTAGGGCGCGGTGGCCGCGGCGTGGTCGCGGAGCGCCAGCGTGAGCAGCTTCGGGGACAGCGGCTTGCCGGTGGCCCAGGCGGGGCACTGCTCCTGGCAGCGGCCGCACTCGGTGCAGGTGGTGACGTCGAGCAGCTGCTTCCAGGTCAGGTCCTCGACGGCGCGCACACCGAGCCGGGCGTCGTCCGGCAGCTCCTCCAGCGCGGCGACGTCGAGGTCCCGGTCGCCCACCCGGACCGGGGCCAGCGGGCCGAGCGCGATCTCGCCGGCCGGCGAGCGCTGGGCGTACACGTTCACCACGGCGAGGAACCGGTGCCAGGCGATGCCCATCGTGGGCTGCAGGCCGACCACGACGAACCAGGACATCGAGACCAGGATCTTCACGGTCGCGCAGAGCACGATCGCGTTCTCCAGCGTCGCCACCGACGCACCGGACCACAGGTCGCCGATCCACGCGGTGAGCGGGAAGTGCCGCAGCGAGCCCGCCGCGGAGCCGTCCCGCACGGCGAGCTCGTGCTCCAGCCCGCGCAGCACGAGCACGGCGAGCACGACCAGCAGCACGGTGGCCTCGACCACGACGGCCTGCCCGGTGCGGGAGCCGAAGAACCGGGACCGACGCTGCCGGGCCGGGTCGTCGGAGGCGCGCGGCGTGACGCGCACCCGCACCGCGATCAGCGCGAGGATGCCGGCGAGCGACAGCCAGGCGATGCCCTCGGTCAGCCACTCCCAGGGCAGCAGGTGACCGAGCAGCGGCAGCGAGTACCGGGGGTCCGCGACCTGCACGTACCCACCGACCAGGGCGAAGAACAGGACCGGGAACGAGACCATCACGGTCCAGTGCGCGATCCGCACCACCGGCTTGTGCTGGAACCGGCCGTGGCCGACCATCTCGCGCAGCACGAGCAGGGTGCGCCGGACCACGGGCCGAGACCGTCCGGGTGCGGCACGCCCCATCCGGACGGTGCGGGTCAGCCGGACGGCGCCGCGCACGAAGACGGCGATGCCGACGACGGTGCCGATCGTCACGGCGACGAGGCAGGTCACCCGCAGCGCGTCCACGCGTCCACGCTAGTCGTCCGAGCGGGCCGTCTCGCCGGTCGCACGTCCCACCTGGCCGGACGGGCCCGGGCCGGATCGGCCGGTGCGCGCACAGCGGGTGCTCGCTCCGCTCCCGGTGAAAGGTGGGCGACCTCACGGTCGGCTGCGGTGAGCGCTTGGTACAGTTGTGGCAATCCCTCGACCTCGGTCGGCGCTCCGGCGTTCGCCGTGCGTCGCCGTACCCCCTGACAACACCAGAGCCCTACCGACCTGTCCCACGCCGGCGCGCACGCCGGCGGCTCGACGTGCACGCTGTGCTCGTCGGGATCGTGGACGCGGTCCCCGACCCACCGACCGACCACCCGCCCACGACAGGACGGAGCGGACGTGCTGCAGCTCCTCACGGTGCACCTGGCCGCAGCCCTGGTCGCGCCTGCGCTCGTCTCCTGGATCGGCCGCAAGGCGTTCTGGGTGCTCGCGCTCGCCCCCGCCTCGGCCACGGTGTGGGCGCTCTCGCTCACCGACCAGGTGATGCACGGGGACGGTCCCACGCAGCACCTCGCCTGGGTGCCCGCGCTCGGGCTGGACCTGAGCTTCCGGCTGGACACGCTGTCCTGGCTGATGACGCTGCTGGTCGGCGGGGTGGGCACGGTCGTGCTGGTCTACTGCTCGGCCTACTTCAAGGCGCACGCCAGCGGCCTCGGCCGGTTCGGCGGGGTGCTGGTCGCGTTCGCCGGCACGATGCTCGGCCTGGTCACCGCGGACGACACGCTGCTGCTGTTCGTGTTCTGGGAGCTGACCACGGTCTTCTCCTACCTGCTGATCGGCCACTACCACGACCGCAAGGCCAGCCGGCGGGCGGCGATGCAGGCGATCGTGGTCACCACGGCCGGCGGCCTGACGATGCTGGTCGGGGTGATCCTGCTCGGCGAGGCGGCCGGCACCTACAGCCTGTCCGCGACGCTGGCGGACCCGCCGCACGGCACCGCGGTCACGGCGGCGGTGCTCTGCCTGCTGGTCGGTGCGGCCAGCAAGTCCGCGCTGATCCCGCTGCACTTCTGGCTGCCGGCCGCGATGGCCGCGCCGACACCGGTGAGCGCCTACCTGCACGCGGCAGCGATGGTGAAGGCCGGCGTCTACCTGGTCGCCCGGTTCGCACCCGCGTACTCCGACCTGCCGGCTTGGCGCACGTTCATCGTGGTGCTGGGCTGCGGGACGATGCTGCTCGGTGGCTACCGGGCGCTGCGCCAGCACGATCTCAAGCTGATCCTGGCGTTCGGCACGGTGAGCCAGCTCGGCCTGATCGTGCTGCTGGTCGGCTTCGGCACCCGGGCGACCGCGCTGGCCGGCCTGGCGATGCTCGGCGCGCACGCGATGTTCAAGGCGGCGCTGTTCCTGGTGGTCGGCGTGGTCGACGTCGCGACCGGCACCCGGGACCTGCGCCGGCTGTCCGGGGTGGGCCGGGCGCTGCCGATCACCGCGCTCGCGGGCGGGCTGGCGACGCTCTCGATGATCGGGGTGCCGCCGTTCGCCGGCTACGTGGCCAAGGAGGCGGCGCTGGAGTCGTTCGGGCACGGCGACGTCCTGAGCACCGTGGTGCTGGTCGCGGTGGCGGTCGGCTCGGCGCTGACGGTGGCCTACGGGCTGCGGCTGTGGTGGGGGGCGTTCGCCGTCAAGCCGGTGCTGTCACCGGCCGCGGTGCGGGCGCTCGCGGTGAAGGACCCCAGGGAGCTCAAGGACGCCGCGGAGCTGAAGGCGGCGGAGGCGAAGAACCCCGCCGACTGCGCCGACGACGACCGCGCCGTGCCGGCCCCGGTCGGCCGCCCCTCGCTGCTGCTGGTGTGGCCGGCGCTGCTGCTCGCGGTGCTCGGCCTGGTCGTCGCGCTGTTGCCGGACCTCGGCGAGCGGCTGCTCTCCCCGCACGCCGACCAGTACCCGGCGGGGGAGCCCGGCCACCTGGTGCTGTGGGGCGGGTTCACGCCGACGCTCGCGATCACGCTCGCCGTGCTGGCCTGCGGCGCGCTGCTGTTCCGGTTCAGGGCGCGGGTCGAGCGGGTCCAGGCCGCGCTGCTGCACCCGCCGGAGGTCGAGCGGCTGTACCGGCGGTTCATGCGCAAGCTCGACGACCTGGCCGCCGACGTCACCGCCACCACCCAGCGCGGCTCGCTGCCGCTGTACCTGGGCGGGATCCTGGTCGTCTTCGTGCTCAGCGTCGGGCTGCCGCTGCTCACCATGAACCGGCTGCCGGACACCACCCGGCTCTGGGACGAGCCCGCCCAGCTGGTGGTCGGCCTGTTCATCGCGGTGGCCACGGTGCTGGTTGCCCGCGCCCGGCGCCGGCTCAAGGCGGTGATCCTGCTCGGTGTGTCCGGCTACGGTGTCGCGGCGCTGTTCCTGCTGCACGGCGCCCCGGACCTGGCGCTGACCCAGGTGCTGGTGGAGACGGTCACCCTGGTGGTGTTCGTGCTGGTGATGCGCCGGCTGCCGCCGTACTTCTCCGACCGGCCGCTGGCCAGCAGCCGGTGGGCGCGGCTCGGGGTGGCGCTGGCGGTCGGGCTGACCGTCGGCGGGCTGGCGCTCGTGGTGCCGTCCGCGCGGGTGCACGACCCGGTGTCGGTGGACTTCGCCGAGGAGGCGTACGCCTTCGGCGGCGGCAAGAACATCGTGAACGTCACCCTGGTGGACATCCGGGCCTGGGACACCATGGGCGAGATCTCGGTGCTGCTGGTCGCGGCCACCGGTGTCGCCTCGCTGGTGTTCCTGCGCCGCCGCTCCGGGGCGATCTTCCGCGCCGGCGACGCCCCGGAGAACCGTCAGGTCTGGGCGAGCCCCGAGAGCGACCCGCAGGCCGCGATCCGCCGACCCGCGGTGACCCGGCCGACCTACAACCCGCGCGAGTGGCTGCGTGCCGGCCGCACCCTGGCCCCGCAGCGCCGTTCGGTGGTGTTCGAGGTCGTGGTCCGGCTGCTGTTCCACACGATGATCGTCTACTCGCTGTTCCTGCTGTTCAGCGGGCACAACGCTCCTGGTGGCGGCTTCGCCGCGGGGCTGGTCACCGGGATCGCGCTGATCGTGCGGTACCTGGCGGGCGGCCGGTACGAGCTCGGCGAGGCAGCCCCGGTGCAGCCCGGTCTGCTGCTGGGCAGTGGGCTGTTCCTGTCCGCGGGGGTCGGGCTCGGTGCGCTGCTCGCGGGTGGCTCGGTGCTGCAGTCCTGGATCGTCGACATCCACCTGCCGGTGATCGGCGACCTGCACCTGGTGACCTCGCTGTTCTTCGACATCGGGGTGTACCTGGTGGTGGTCGGGCTGGTGCTGGACATCCTGCGCAGCCTCGGGGCCGAGATCGACCGGCAGGCCGAGGCGGACGGCGAGGTGGCGGACGCGGTCGGCGGCGACGCCGATCCCGGCGAGGAGGTCAGCCTGGACCCGGCGCTGATCGGGCTCGCGCGCCCCGACGGCAGCCCGCCCGAGCGACCGACCGACCGGACGGAGGGCGGGGCATGAGCATCGACATGAGCCCGAACCTGGTGCTGGTGGGCGTGATCGTCGTGCTGTTCACCGCCGGCGTGTACCTGCTGCTCGAGCGCAGCCTGTCCCGGGTGCTGATCGGCGTCATACTGATCTGCAACGGCGCGAACCTGCTGTTCCTCGTCGCGGGCGGTGCCGCCGGACGGCCGCCGATCGTGGGTCTGGAACCGGCCGGCCGGATGAGCGACCCGCTGCCGCAGGCGATGGTGCTCACCGCCATCGTGATCACTCTCGGCATGACGGCGTTCCTGCTGGCGATGGCCTACCGGTCCTGGCAGCTGCACCGGCACGACGAGGTCCAGGACGACGTCGAGGACCGCCGCATCGCCCGGCTCGCCGCCCGGGACGAGCGCGCCTTCGAGGACGACGACACCGAGGACACCCCGACCTCCCTGGACCAGGAGGCCGCGCAGACCCGCGACGAGACCGACGACGGCGAGGACGGCGAGGACGACCGCGCCCCGGCCGGCGGGCCCGGGCGAGGCGCCGACGGCCCGACCGATCGCAGCACCGACCGCACCGACGACCGCACACCGGATCGCACCACCGAGGGGGAGGAGCGCGGATGACCGACTACTCCTGGCTGGTGCCGCTCCCGGTGGTGCTGCCGCTGTTCGGCGCCGGGCTCGCCCTGGCGATGTACCGCAAGCCCAGGGTGCAGCGGATCGTCAGCGTCATCGCTCTGACCCTGGTGCTGATCGTCTCGGCCACCCTGCTGGTGCAGGCCGACCACGGCCCCCTGGTGGTCGACGTGGGTGGCTGGGCCGCACCGGTCGGCATCGACCTGGTCGCGGACCGGCTGTCCGCCCTGATGCTCACGGTCTCCAGCGCCGTCACGCTGTGCGTGCAGCTGTACTCGCTGGCCCAGGGCGACGCCGACGGGGACGAGGCCGCCCCGGTCTCGATCTACCACCCGACCTACCTGATCCTGGTCGCGGGCGTCGCGAACGCGTTCCTGTCCGGGGACCTGTTCAACATCTACGTCGGCTTCGAGATCCTGCTCGCGGCGAGCTATGTGCTGCTCACTCTCGGCGGCACCGGCGAGCGGATCCGCGCGGGCAGCATCTACGTGGTCGTGGCGCTGCTGTCCTCGGTGCTGTTCCTCGCCGCCATCGCGATGGTCTACGCCGCGACCGGCACGGTGAACCTCGCCCAGCTCGCCGAGCGGCTGCCCGAGATCGACCCGGACATCCGGCTGCTGCTGCAGGTGATGCTGCTGCTCGCCTTCGGGATCAAGGCGGCGATCTTCCCGCTGTCGGCCTGGCTGCCGGACTCCTACCCGACGGCGCCAGCGCCGGTCACCGCGGTGTTCGCCGTCCTGCCGACCAAGGTCGGCGTCTACGCGATCATCCGCACCCAGACCCTGCTGTTCCCCGACGGCCGGCTGGACGACTGGCTGATGTGGGCGGCGCTGGCGACCATGCTGGTCGGCATCCTCGGCGCGGTCGCGCAGGACGACCTGAAACGACTGCTGTCCTTCACCCTGGTCAGCCACATCGGCTACCTGATCTTCGGCATCGCGCTGGCCACCGAGCACGGCTGGGCCGCGTCGATCTACTACGTGGCGCACCACATCACC
>DASWPG010000011.1:0-233740 GCA_036404115.1 Cellulomonas sp. | reverse complement strand
ATCGGCTACGGCGGCCGGCGGGAGATCGCGGACGCGGTGCGGTCCTACCTGCGTGAGCGGGCGGCCGACGGCGCCTCGCTGGACGACATCGCGGCGACCTTCGACGTCGAGCACATCGCCGACCACCTCTACACCAAGGGCCAGCCGGACCCGGACCTGGTGATCCGCACCTCGGGGGAGCAGCGGCTCGGCGGGTTCATGCTCTGGCAGTCCGTGCACTCGGAGTACTACTTCTGCGAGGCCTACTGGCCGGACTTCCGGCGGGTCGACTTCCTGCGGGCCATGCGCGACTACGCGGCCCGCGAGCGCCGGCGCGGGCAGTAGACGCTGCGTCGCACCGGCCGCGGACCGACGCCGACCGGACGTCGCCCGGCCGCCCGGGCGACACCCGGGTGAACTCTGCGTGACGCCGCTCGCGACACGCCGACCGGTTCGGCGGTCCTCCGGCGCGCTCGGCGTAGCGTCCGGCGGCAACGGACGGTGCCAGCCGTCCCCGGGAGGCCAGCCCATGGAGCATCCGCTCCGGGGGGAGGGCCGGTCCTGGCCCTCGTGGGTCGGCCGCCCTCGTCCCGTCACCCCGTGCCGCACGTCTCCCTCGCTCTCGCAGGCGGCGGAACCAGGCACGAGGGGCCCGATGCGGCGCTAGCGCGCCGGAGGGAGCCTGCCGTGGTCAGCAAGCAGCTGGGATCCGATACCCGCGACCTGCACGAATCGCACGACCTGCCGCAGCCGGGGGAGGGTCGTCGGACGCACGTCCTCGACACCTCCGTCCTGCTGTCCGACCCGAAGGCGATCCAGCGCTTCGCCGAGCACGACGTGGTCCTGCCCGTCGTCGTCATCACCGAGCTCGAGGCCAAGCGGCACCACGCCGAGCTCGGCTACTTCGCCCGCTCCGCCCTGCGGCTGCTGGACGACCTGCGGGTCCAGCACGGTCGGCTGGACGCCCCGGTGCCGATCGGCGACCAGGGCGGCACGCTCCGGGTCGAGCTGAACCACACCGACCCGACGGTGCTGCCCTCCGGCTTCCGGCTCGCGGACAACGACACCCGCATCCTGTCGGTGGCGGCGAACCTGGCCGCCGAGGGCTGCGACGTCACGGTGGTCTCCAAGGACATGCCGATGCGGATCAAGGCCTCCGCGATCGGGCTGCGCGCCGAGGAGTACCGGCACGAGCTCGCGGTGGACTCCGGCTGGACCGGCATGGACGAGCTCGACCTCGCCGAGCAGCAGATGGCGGACCTGTGGGAGCACGAGTCGGTGCCGCTCGCCGACCTGCCGGAGGCGCCCTCGCTGCCGGTGCACACCGGCCTGGTCCTGCACAGCCCGCGCGGTTCGGCCCTCGGCCGGGTCACGGCGGACAAGCAGATCCAGCTGGTGCGCGGCGACCAGGACGTGTTCGGCCTGCACGGGCGCAGCGCGGAGCAGCGGGTGGCGATCGACCTGCTGCTGGACGAGGCGGTGGGGATCGTCTCGCTCGGCGGCCGTGCCGGCACCGGCAAGTCGGCGCTCGCGCTGTGCGCCGGGCTGGAGGCGGTGCTGGAGCGCCGGCAGCACCGCAAGGTGATGGTGTTCCGGCCGCTGTACGCGGTCGGCGGCCAGGAGCTCGGCTACCTGCCGGGCAGCGAGTCGGAGAAGATGAACCCCTGGGCCCAGGCGGTGTTCGACACCCTCGGCGCGGTGGTCAGCCGTGAGGTGGTCGAGGAGGTCCTGGACCGGGACCTGCTCGAGGTGCTGCCGCTCACGCACATCCGTGGCCGCTCGTTGCACGACGCGTTCGTGATCGTGGACGAGGCGCAGTCCCTGGAGCGCAACGTGCTGCTGACCGTGCTGTCCCGGATCGGGCAGAGCTCGCGGGTGGTGCTGACGCACGACGTGGCGCAGCGGGACAACCTGCGCGTCGGGCGGCACGACGGCGTCGCGGCGGTGATCGAGGCGCTCAAGGGGCACCCGCTGTTCGCCCACGTGACCCTGACCCGGTCGGAGCGGTCGCCGGTCGCGGCCCTGGTCACCGAGCTGCTGGAGGGCATCGAGCCCTGAGCGGCCCGGGAACGGACGGGGACGGCCCGGCGCGGTGCCGGACCCGTGCGGGTGCGCCGCCGGTCGGTCGGCGAGGAGCGGTCAGCGGCCGGCGGACGTGCACGCGCCGGTCGCCGGCCGCTGACCGGCGGCCGGCGCGAGCGGTGTGGGCGCAGGACGCGTCCCGGGTGCGGTCGTGCTGCCGGCGGGGGAGCCGTCCGGCCGGGACGCCGCGACGGCGGCGAGCACGCCGACGAGTGCACCGATCGCGGTGTCCACCGCGCGGTCCAGCACGAGGGCGCTCGGGTCCGCGTCGGCGCCGAGCGTCGTCATCAGCAGGGCCATCGGCGTGATGGTGAGCATGGCCAGCCCGTAGTGCCGCGCCACCACCACCTCGGTGACCACCTGGAGCACGACCACGGTCACGGCGGTCGCGGTGAAGCCGAGGTCGGCGCCGAGCAGCGGGA
Source organism: Cellulomonas sp. (assembly GCA_036404115.1). GTDB lineage: Bacteria > Actinomycetota > Actinomycetes > Actinomycetales > Cellulomonadaceae > Cellulomonas. Next base: position 231,257 of record DASWPG010000011.1, on the reverse strand, counting down.
ACGCGAGCGCCACCCCGCAGGCGGTGCCGGTCGCGCGCTGGATGGCCCGTACCCCCATGTGCTGCACGTGGGCACCCTGCAGCACGGCGGTCGCGCCCATCGCGGCCCAGGCGGGGTGGCCGCGGCCGGCCAGCGCTGCGGCACCCGCGGCGAGCAGCGTGGCGGTGCCGACCAGCAGGGCGCTCGCGGCGACGGACCGCAGCGGGGGTGCGGTGCGCAGCGCGTCCAGGATGCCGCGCGGGTCCGGTCGGCGTGCGCGGGCGGGCCGGGCGGCGGGGACCTGCTGCCGGGCGGCGGTCGCGCCCGGCCTCGCGGGGGCGGCCGGGACGGCGCTCGCTGCGCCGGCCGGTCCCACGTCCGGTGCGGTGGTCGGGCCGGTGCCCGGTGCGACGCTCGACACCCTGCCCGGTGCGACGTCGATCCACCGGCCCCGGCGGCGCAGCACGGCGCCGGCGCAGCAGATCACGACGGCCAGTGCCGCACCGACCGCGGTGGCACCGGCCCGCTCCAGCAGCTGGGGCAGGCCGGACGCGGCGGTGCCCGTGCCGGCGCCCGCGGCGAACACGATGATGATGGCGCCGGGCGGGCCGGTGCGCAGCAGCGCGGTGCCGGCGGTCGCGACGGCGGCCAGCAGAGCCAGCACCACGATCTCCACCGAGACCGGTGCGCCGAGCGTGACCACCGCCGAGGTCACCGCGACCGTCGCGGTCAACGAGAGCGCGGCGAGCACCATCAGCCGAGCCCGCCACGGGTAGCCGGCAGCCCGCCCGTACAGCGAGGCCAGGGCGCCGAGGGTGGCGAAGCCGGCGAGGTCGTGCCGGCCGGCCAGTGCGAGCGCGGCCAGCGCAGCCGCGACGCTCAGCCCGCACCGGACCGCACCGCCGAGCGTGCCGGAGACCCGGTTGACGTGCAGGGCGGCGCGCAGCTGGGCGGGTCGGGCAAGGTCCAGCAGGAGGGACAGGCGGCGCACGCATCCTCGTTTCACAAGTGTTTTACTCGTGAAGAATACGCCATCTCCCGTGGGCACCGGGCTAGGGTGACCGCTGTGGACCACGTCGACCGCCTGCGCGCCCAGTGGGCCGAGGCGGTGCCGGACCTGGACGTCGCCGCGATCGAGGTCGTCGGGCGGATCACCCGGATCGCCGCGCTGATCGGCGCCGAGGCGGAGGCCGCGCTGGCCCGGGCCGGGCTCAGCCGGGGTGAGTTCGATCTGCTCTGCGCGCTGCGTCGCGCCGACCGCCCGCTGCGTGCGAGCGAGGTCTCGACGATCACCACCGCATCGGGTGCCGCGATCACCAAGCGCAGCGACACCCTCGACCGCGCCGGCCTGGTCAGCCGCACCGTGCCGGACCGGGACCGCCGCGGCGTGCTGCTCGCCCTCACGCCGGCCGGACGGGCCACCGTCGACCGCCTGATGCCCGAGCACCTGGGGCGTGAGCGCCGGGCCGTCTCCGTGCTGAGCGAACAGGAGGCCGGCACGCTGGCCGGGCTGCTGTCCCGCGTGCTCGTGCAGGTGGAGACGGACGCCGACTGAGACCGGTCCGGCAGAGCCGGGCAGGGTCCGGCGGGCTCGGGCCGGGTCGGTGGAGCACGGTCGGCCAGCCGGAGCCGGTCGGGGTCGATCAGGCGGGCCGGGTCATGCTCAGCAGGTCGAGCGCCTGGTCGAGCTGGGCCTCGGTGACCTCACCGCGCTCGACGTACCCGAGGTCGACCACGGCCTCGCGCACGGTGATCTGCCGCGCCACCGCGTGCTTGGCGATCTTCGCGGCCGCCTCGTACCCGACCACACGGTTCAGCGGGGTCACGATCGACGGCGAGGAGCCGGCGTACGCCCGACCGCGCTCGACGTCGACCTCGATGCCGTCCACGGTGCGGTCAGCCAGCACCCGGCACGCCGCAGCGAGCAGCCGCTCGGACTCCAGCACCGCCTGCCCGATCACCGGGATCTGCACGTTCAGCTCGAAGGTGCCGCTGGCCCCGGCCCAGCCGGCGGTGGCATCGTTGCCGACCACCCGCGCGGCCACCATCAGCACCGCCTCCGGGATCACCGGGTTCACCTTGCCCGGCATGATCGACGAGCCGGGCTGCAGGTCGGGCAGCCGGATCTCCGCCAGGCCGGCGTTCGGCCCGGAACCCATCCAGCGCAGGTCGTTGCAGATCTTCGTCAGGCTGACCGCGATGGTGCGCAGCACCCCGGACAGCTCGACCAGCCCGTCCCGGGCGCCCTGCGCCTCGAAGTGGTCCCGCGCCTCGGTCAGCGGCAGGCCGGTCTCGGCGGCGAGCAGCACGATCACCCGCTGCGGGAAGCCCGCCGGCGTGTTGATCCCGGTGCCGACCGCCGTCCCGCCGAGCGGCACCTCCGCGACCCGGGGCAGGGCCGCCGCCAGACGCTCGATACCACGTCGGACGGCCGCCGCGTAGCCGCCGAACACCTGGCCGAACGTCACCGGGGTGGCGTCCATCAGATGGGTGCGGCCGGACTTCACGTCGTCGACGTGCCGGGCGGCGAGCCGTTCCAGAGCGGTCGCGAGGTGGTCCAGCGCCGGCGTGAGATCGTGCACCACGCCCGCGGTGGCGGCCACGTGCACCGAGGTCGGGAACACGTCGTTCGAGGACTGCGAGGCGTTCACGTGGTCGTTCGGGTGCACGTCGGCCCCGAGCGCCCGCGAGGCGAGCGTGGCCAGCACCTCGTTCATGTTCATGTTCGAGCTGGTGCCGGACCCGGTCTGGTAGACGTCCACCGGGAACTGCGCGTCGTGCCGGCCGTCGGCGACCTGGTCGGCAGCATCCGCGATCGCCCGCGCGACGGCCGGCGTCAGGATGCCGAGCTCGGCGTTGGCCAGGGCCGCGGCCTTCTTCACCCGAGCCAGCGCCGCGATGTGACCGCGTTCCAGGCTCTGCCCGCTGATCGGGAAGTTCTCCACGGCGCGCTGGGTCTGCGCGCGGTACAGGGCGTCGACGGGCACCCGGACCTCGCCCATCGTGTCGTGCTCGATCCGGTACTGGACGGCGGCGTCGGCGGGGTCGGCGTGCGGGCTCATGGCTCGTCATCCTGCCATCGCGCCCGGCGGCGGACGCGGACGTCAGGCAGCGTGGTGCGGCTGCTCGCCGACGTCCCCGATCGCGGTGCTCAGCTCCACCCGGCCGTCGGCGAGGGTGTACTCCACCCCGACCACCGCGCAGCGCCCCTCCTTGATCGCCTCCGCGAGGGTCACCGAGTACGACTGCAGCATGTCGACGGTGTGCTTGACGTGCTCGTGGCCCAGCTCGGCGGGGTCCACGCTCGCGAGGTCCCGCAGGTGCCCGTCGGCGCCCGGCCGGTGGACCAGCGGGACGATGCTCGGGATCACCCGGTCGACCACCGCCCGCACGAACCCGCGCGGCAGCTCGCCGGTGGTCAGGGCCGAGGCCGCCGCGGCGACCGCACCGCAGGAGTCGTGCCCGAGCACCACGACCAGCGACGCCCCGAGCACCTCCACGCCGTACTCGATCGAGCCGATCACCGTGGTGTCCAGCACGTGCCCGGCGGTCCGGACCACGAACACGTCGCCGAGCCCCTGGTCGAAGATGATCTCGGCCGCCACCCGGCTGTCCGAGCAGCCGAACACGACCGCGAACGGGTACTGCGCGGCGAGCACCTCGCCGCGACGCTCGATGCTCTGGGACGGGTGGGCCATCTCACCGCGCACGAACCGGTCGTTCCCGGTGCGCAGCGCGGTCCAGGCCTCGGCGGGGGTCGTCGTGTGCGACATGGGCCCATCGTCGCACCGTGACGCGGTCGCCGCGCCCCCTGTCCCGTCGCGTCGGTCACACGGCAGCCGGCCGACCGGCTGCTCGACAGCCTCAGCCGTCTCGATCACCTCAGACGCAGTCGTGCCGGTCGTCGCAGCCGCCCCGGGCGCCGCCGCCTCAGCCCGCGAGGTCGGCGGTGGTCGGGGGGTTGGCCCCGGCGCGCGACACGGTGATCGCGGCGATCCGCGCGCACCGGGTGAGCACCCGCTCGACCGTGGGTGCGTCGATCGCACGCAGCCGGTCGCGGGCCGGTGCCCCGAGCAGGTCCGCCGTCCAGAGCCCGTCGATCAGCCCGGCCATGAACGAGTCACCCGCGCCCACCGTGTCGGCGACGGTCACCCGCGGTGCCGTCACCGTGACCTCGGCGCCGCCGGCGGTGACGGCCAGCGCGCCCTCCCCGCCGAGCGTGACGACCACCAGGGCCGGGCCGCGCGCCACCCAGTCACGGGCCACCTGCTCCGGCGCGACGCCCGGGTGCAGCCAGGCCAGGTCCTCGTCGGAGACCTTGACCACGTCCGCGAGGTCCACCAGGTGCTCGACGGCGGGTCCGGCTGCGGCGGGCGAACCCATCAGGGCGGGGCGCAGGTTCGGGTCGTAGGTGATGGTCGAGGTCGCACGGTGCCGCTCGACCAGGCGGGCCACGGCCGGGCCACCGGGCTCCAGCACGGCGGCGATCGAGCCGGTGTGCACCACCACCGGGTCGCCCTCGTCCTGCGCCCAGCTGGTGGGCAGGTCCCAGGTCAGGTCGAAGTGGTAGGTGGCCACACCGTCGGCGTCCAGATCGGCGGTGGCCACCGGCGTGCGCTCGGGTGCACGGTCCCCGGCCAGCACGTGCACGTGCGAGGCGGCCAGGTGCGCGCGCACCAGGTCGCCGTGCGCGTCGTCGGCCAGCCAGGTCAGCAGGTCGACCCGGCGGTCCAGCCGGCCGAGGCCGATCGCGACGTTCGCGGGGCTGCCACCGGGGTGCTCGGCGTGGCTGCCGTCGGGGTGGCGGACGGCGTCGACGAGGGCCTCGCCGACGACCAGGGCACGGGGGGCGGGCTGCAGGGCCATGGAGCTCCTTTGCTGGGGGCGGCCGGGATGGCGGCCGCCCGGGCGTGCTGCGGGGGTGCTGCGGGGGGCGGGGCGCAGGACATGCGCCGGTCCGCCCGGAGGCGCCGGTCCGGTCGGCGTCGCGGGTGCGGCCGGTCGTGCAGGCACCTCCGGTGGTGCAGGTGCTGCCGGTGCCGACCGGGATCAGGCGTCGGCGCTGGCCACCCGTTCAGGCCCGTCGCCGTCCGCCTCGCGTGCGGCGTCGAGCCGGGCGCGTGCACCGTCCAGCCACTGCTGGCAGCGCGCGGCCAGCGCCTCGCCCCGCTCCCACAGGGTCAGGGACTCCTCGAGGGTCGCGCCGCCGGCCTCCAGCCGTGCCACGACCGCGACGAGCTCGTCCCGGGCCTGCTCGTAGCTCAGCTCGGCGACGTCGGTGGTGCTCGGAGTGCTGCTCACGGGTTCCATCTAACCAAGGTCCGCGGGGTCGGTGGGACCGTCGGCGGCACCCTGTTCCGCGCCCTGCTTCTTCGTGCTGCCCGGGCGGGCGTCGGCGGCTCCGCCCGCGGACCGCTTCGCCGGCACCGTCGCGAGGACCGAGGCCATCAGCGACCCTTCCGCGACCCGGATCCGCAGCATGTCGCTCGCCTTGACGGAGGTGGCCCGCCGCACGACCGCGCCGTCCGTGGTCTGCACCACCGCGTAGCCACGGTCGAGGGTGGCGGCGGGGGACAGCGCACGCACCTGCGCCGCCAGCGCCGCCGTGGAACCGGCCGCGGCGACCAGCACGTGGTCCAGGCTGCGTCGGGCGACGTCCCGCAGCCGCAGCACCTCGCCCTCGCGCACCTCCACCATGGTGTGCGGGTGCGCCAGCACCGGCCGGCTGCGCACCCCGGCCAGCTCCGCCTCCTCCCGGGAGACCCGTTGCGCGACGGCGGATCGCATCCGGGCGCGGGCCTGCACCACGCGAGCGCGCTCCTCGGTGACGTCCGGCACGATCCGCTTGGCGGCGTCGGTGGGGGTGGAGGCGCGGTAGTCGGCCACCAGGTCCAGCAGCGGGGTGTCGGTCTCGTGGCCGATCGCCGAGACCAGCGGGGTCCGGCAGGCCGCGGCGGCGCGGACCAGCGCCTCGTTGCTGAACGGCAGCAGGTCCTCCACCGAGCCGCCGCCGCGGGCGACCACCAGCACCTCGACCCGCGGGTCGGCGTCCAGCTCCGCGATGGCCTTGCTGACCTGCGGCACCGCCCCGACGCCCTGCACCGCGACCTCGCGGATCACGAACTCGACCTGCGGCCAGCGGGCACGGGCGTTCACCACCACGTCGTGCTCGGCCTTGGACTCCCGGCCGCAGACCAGCCCGACCACCCGGGGTAGGAACGGCAGCGGGACCTTGCGGTCCGCATCGAACAGCCCCTCGGCGGCGAGCAGCCGCTTCAGGTGCTCGATCCGGGCCAGCAGCTCGCCGACTCCGACCGCGCGCACCTCGTCGGCGCTGAGCTGCAGGGTGCCCCGCTTGGTCCAGAACGTCGGGCGGGCGTGCACCACGACGTGCGCGCCCTCGGCCAGCGGCGTCGTGGCGGACGCCAGCACCCCGGCCGGCATCGAGACCGGCAGCGACATGTCGGTGTCGGTGTCGCGCAGCGTGAGGAAGGCGATGCCGGCGCCGGGCCGTCGGTTCAGCTGGACCACCTGGCCCTCCACCCAGAGCGTCGACATCTTGGCGACGTAGTCGGCGATCTTCGCGGACAGCAGCCGCACCGGCCACGGCCGCTCGGCGGTGGTCTCGATCGCCCGAGCGGGCAGCGGGGCCGGGGCCCCGGCGGACGAGCCGGTGGCGGACGCACCGGCGCCGACGGGGCCGGTGGCGGACGCGCTGGTCGAGGCGGGGCCGGCGGACGTCGGTCGGTCGGGGTCGGGCTGAGGCACGGCCCCACCCTGCCACGTCGGACCGACCAGACATCGGATCGACCCGTCTGGTCGAGCGGCGCCGACCCGGCCGTGCGCATCTGGCTGTGCCGATCGGGCCGTGCGGGCCTGCCCCGGCGCACCGGAGCGCGCACCGGACCCCGCCCACCGCCGGTATCCACCGGAGCGCGCACCGGATCCGGCCCGCACCCACCGCCCGCCCCCGGGTGGCGTCCAGCCCGGCCACCTAGACTGTCCCGATGACCGCCGCCCCCGGCGAGGCGTCGCACGGCGCCGACACCGCCCAGCGCGCGCCGACCCCGGGGCGCGTGCTGCTCGCCGCCCCGCGCGGCTACTGCGCCGGGGTGGACCGCGCAGTCGTCGCGGTGCAGCAGGCGCTGGAGCACTACGGCGCTCCGGTCTACGTGCGCCGGGAGATCGTGCACAACCGGTCCGTGGTCGAGTCGCTGGCCGCGCGCGGCGCCGTGTTCGTCCAGGACACCGACGAGGTGCCGGAGGGCGCCCGGGTGGTGTTCTCCGCGCACGGAGTCTCGCCCGCGGTCCGACGGTCCGCCGAGGCCCGTGCGCTGTGCACCATCGACGCGACGTGCCCGCTGGTGACCAAGGTGCACCGTGAGGCGACCCGGTTCGCCGACGACGACCTGGACATCCTGCTGATCGGTCACCCCGGGCACGAGGAGGTCGAGGGCACGTACGGCGAGGCCCCGGAGCGCGTGCAGGTGGTCGGCTCGCCGGACGCGGTGGACGACGTGGTGGTGCGGGACGAGCGCCGCGTGGTGTGGATCTCGCAGACCACCCTGTCGGTGGACGAGACGATGGAGACCGTCCGGCGGCTGCGCGAACGGTTCCCGCACCTGCTGGACCCGCCGAGCGACGACATCTGCTACGCCACGCAGAACCGGCAGGTCGCGGTGAAGAAGCTCGCGCCGGAGTGCGACCTGGTGATCGTGGTCGGCTCGTCGAACTCGTCGAACTCGGTGCGGCTGGTCGAGGTGGCGCTGGACGCGGGAGCCCGCGCCGCGCACCGGGTGGACGTCGCGGCCGAGATCGACCCGGCTTGGCTGGTGGGGGTCGGCACGGTGGGCGTCACCTCGGGGGCGTCGGTGCCGGAGATCCTGGTGCAGGACGTGCTGAACCTGCTCGCCGTGCACGGCCTGGCGGACGTCCAGGAGGTGCGCACGGCGACCGAGGACCTGATGTTCTCGCTGCCGCGCGAGCTCCGCGCGGACCTGCGGGCCGCCGGTGGCGAGGACCCGCGGGCCGCCCGGTCCCCGCGTCCGCCCCGCCGGGGCCCGCGAGCCGACCTGTCGATCAGCCCGGCCTGACCGGCCGCGTCCAGGCTCCACGGGCCGTCTCGACCGTCCCGGCCGGTGCGGCTCGTGCCGCCGCCCGCGGTGCCGCCGCCCGCCGTGCCGCCGTCCGCCGTGCCGCCACCACCCGCCGCGCAGAGACGTCCTGCCGCTCAGCCGCGTCCCTCGGGGAGCCGCCCCTCGGAGACCTCCTGCCCGGGCAGCCCCACCAGCCGCTCCTGCTCCGCCGCGACCAGCTCGGGCGCCGACACCACGGTGAGCCGTCGGTCCACCGTCGTCGGGGTCGGCAGCCCGGTGTCCACCACCCGCAGGTCCGCGAACCGTCGGGCGCTGACCAGCACCCGTGACTCCACCGACGCCACGGTCTGGTTGTACGCGGTGGTGGCCTGGTCCAGCGCCCGTCCGAGCTTCGAGAGGTGCGAGCCGAGGGTCGCGATCCGGCCGTGCAGCTCCTTGCCGAGGTCCAGCACGGCCTGCGCGTTGTCGGCCAGCGCGTCCTGCCGCCAGGCGTAGGACACGGTGCGCAGCAGCGCGAGCAGCGTCATCGGGGTGGCGATCACCACGTTCTGCTCGAAGGCCCGCTCGACGATCCCCGGGTCCACGTCCAGCGCCGCGTGCAGGAACGCCTCGGCCGGCACGAACATCACCACGAACTCCGGCGTCGGGGCGAACTGGTCCCAGTACCGCTTGGCGGCGAGCTGGTCGACGTGCGTGCGCAGGTGCCGGGCGTGCGCCACGAGCCGCTGCTCGCGGACCTGCGGGTCGCTCGCCTCGGCGGCCTCCAGGAAGCCGAGGAACGCGACCTTGGCGTCCACCACGACGTTCTTGCCGCCGGCCAGCCGCACCACCAGGTCCGGGCGCAGCAGCCCGTCGTCGGTGCGCACCTGGTCCTGCTCCACGAAGTCGACGTGCGGGATCATCCCGGCGGCCTCCACCACCCGGCGCAGCTGCACCTCGCCCCAGCGCCCGCGCACCTGCGAGGAGCGCAGCGAGGTGGCCAGCCGGGTGGTCTGCTCGCGCAGCACCGCCGCCTCCTCGCGCATCTGCCGCACCTGCTCGCCGAGCGCGGTGCCGCCGGCCACCCGTGCCTGCTCCGCCTGGCGCAGCTCGGCCCGGACGGCGTCCAGCGTCCGGGCCATCGGGTCGACCATCGCGCGCACGGCCTGCTCGCTGCGGGCCAGGTCGCCGCTCTGCTCCTGGTGCCGGGCAGCCAGGCTCTGGTGCGCGAGCGCGAGGAACTGCTCGGAGCTCTGCGCGAGCGCGTCGGCGGCGATCGCCCGGAACCGGTCGGCGTCGCCGCCCTCGGCACCGGCGCGCACCGCCTCGGCCGTGGCCCGCCAGCGGGCGGCGTCCACCTCCGCGGCGCGCAGCCGACCGGCGCCGCGGCCGGCGGCGGCGAGCCAGCCGACCGCCGCACCCACGGCGAGCGCCCCCGCGAGGGCCAGCACGAGCGAGAGACCTGTCATGGACCGCAGGATGTCAGGCACCACCGACACGTCGTTCCTATGCTGGGGCGATGAGCCCGCCCACCAGCACGGACGCCACCGGCCGACCGCCCGGCCCCGCGGGTGCGGCGGTGCCCGCCCTCGTCGTCGAGGGGCTGTGGAAGCGGTTCGGCAGCAAGATCGCCGTCGCCGGCGTCGACCTCACCGTGCCAGCCGGCTCCTTCTACGGACTGGTCGGCCCGAACGGTGCCGGCAAGACCACCACCCTCTCGATGGCCACCGGGATGCTGCGGCCGGACTTCGGCCGGGTGCTGGTCCGCGGCCGTGACCTGTGGGCCGACCCGCTGCGCGTCAAGGCCGGCATCGGGGTGCTGCCGGACGGCGTGCGGCTGTTCGACCGGTTGAGCGGCGCGCAGCTGGTCACCTATGCCGGCCTGCTGCACGGCCTGGACCGCGCGACCGTCCGGGACCGCACCGCCGACCTGCTGCGCACCTTCGACCTGGCACCGGACGCCGACACCCTGGTGGTCGACTACTCCGCGGGCATGACGAAGAAGATCGCCCTGGCCTGCGCCCTGATCCACGCCCCGCAGGTCCTGCTGCTGGACGAGCCGTTCGAGGCGGTGGACCCGGTGTCCGCCGCGAACATCCGGGACATCCTGGCCGGCTACGTCCGCGACGGCGGCACGGTGGTGGTCTCCTCGCACGTGATGGACCTGGTGCAGCGGATGTGCGACCACGTCGCGGTGATCGCCGGCGGGCACGTGCTCGCCCAGGGCACCGTGGACGAGGTGCGCGGCGGCGCGACGCTGGAGGACCGGTTCGTCGAGCTGGTCGGCGGCCGACGGACGGAGGGGGCGCTCGGATGGTTGCGCACCTCGTCCGACTGAAGGTCGCGCTGCTGGTCTCCGGCCTGCGGCACAGCGGCTGGCGGCTGGTGGGCTTCCTGCTCGGCGTGCTGTACACGGCCGGGCTGGTCCTGCTCGCGGTCGTCGGGCTCGGGCTGCTCGGCCGCCAGGACGACCAGGAGCTGACCCGCACCGTGCTGACGCTGGCCGGCGCCGTCCTGGTCGCCGGGTGGTGGTTGGTCCCGCTGGTGGCCTTCGGCGTGGACGGCACCCTCGACCCGGAGCGGTTCCGGCTGTTCCCGATCCCGCGCGGCCGGCTGCTGCTCGGGCTCGCGCTCGCCGGGCTGGTCGGGCTGCCGGGGATCGCCACCACGGTGCTGGCGCTGATGTCCGCGACCGTCTGGTGGCGGTCCCCGGCCGCGGTCGGGGTGGCGCTGCTCGGCGCCCTGCTCGGGACCGGGATCGCGCTGGTGGGATCGCGCGCGGGCACGTCGCTGCTGGCGCCGCTGATCACCGGGCGCCGGTTCCGCGAGATCGGTGCGGTGCTGCTGGTGGTCCCGCTGGCGCTGCTCGGCCCGATCATCGCTGCCGTCACGGCCGGGCTGGCCGCGGTGGCGGACCTGCTGCCGGAGATCGCCCGCGTGGTCGGCTGGACGCCGCTCGGTGCGCCGTGGGCTGCGGCCGCCGACGTCGCCGAAGGCGCGTGGCCGGCCGCGGCCGCGAAGCTGGCGATCAGCGCGGCGGTGCTGGTGCTGCTGGTCGGTGCGTGGGACGGCGCGGTCGGGCGGGCGATGGTGCGCCCCGAGGGCGGCGGGCACACCTCGCGCTCGCACGGCCTCGGCTTCTTCGACCGGGTGCCCGCGACCCCGGTGGGCGCGGTGACGGCCCGCTGCCTGACCTCCTGGGTGCGCGACTCCCGGTATGCCGCCGCGGTCGCGGTGGTGCCGCTGCAGGTGATCCTGCTGTGGTTCCTCAGCGGTGGGGGCCTGGCGATGCTCGCCGGCGGGCCGCTGGTGGCGTTCGTGATGGGCTGGACGGTCTCGTCCGGCGTGTCTTACGACAGCACCGCGTTCTGGATGCACGTCGCCGCGCCGGTGGACGGCCGGGTGGACCGCACCGGCCGTGCGGTGGCCGGTCTGCTGGTCGGCGGTGCCGCGGCGCTCGCCTGCGTGCTGCTGTCCCTGGTGGTGACGGGCCGCTGGGACGCCATGCTGCCGGTGCTCGCGATGTCGGTGGGTGTGCTCGCCAGCACGATCGGCGCGGCCAGCGTCTACTCCGCGCTGGTGGCGTTCCCGGTGACCCGCCCGGGGGAGAGCCCGTTCGCCACCCCGCAGGGCACGTCGTTCGCGGTGCTGGTCTCCCAGCTCGCCGGGATGCTGGTGCTGCTCGTGCTGCTGCTGCCCACCGTCGTGCCCGCCGTCGCCGCGATCGTGACCGGGAACCCGGCGCTCGTGCTGCTGGCCTCGCTGCTCGGCCCGGCGCTCGGCGTGGTGCTGCTGCTGGTCGGCATCCGGGTCGGCGCGCGGGCGTACGACCAGCGCGCACCCGAGCTGCTGCAGCGGATGCGCTCGTTCGGCTGAGCGTGTCGGCCCCGCACGGTCCGCACGGTCCGGCCCCCGCGTCCGTGCCGGCCCCGTAGGATGCTCGTCCGTGGCACTCACCATCGGCATCGTCGGCCTGCCCAACGTCGGCAAGTCCACGCTCTTCAACGCCCTGACCCGCGCCCAGGTGCTCGCAGCGAACTACCCGTTCGCGACCATCGAGCCCAACGTGGGGGTCGTGCCGCTGCCCGACCCGCGCCTGGCGACCCTGGCCGGGATCTTCGGCAGCGAGCGGATCCTGCCCGCGACCGTGTCGTTCGTGGACATCGCCGGCATCGTCAAGGGCGCCAGCGAGGGGGAGGGCCTCGGCAACAAGTTCCTCGCCAACATCCGCGAGGCCGACGCGATCTGCCAGGTGACCCGCGCGTTCGCCGACCCGGACGTCGTGCACGTGGACGGCAGGGTGTCCCCGCGCGACGACATCGAGACGATCAACACCGAGCTGGTCCTCGCCGACCTGCAGACGCTGGAGAAGGTCGTCCCGCGCCTGGAGAAGGAGGTGAAGATCAAGAAGGGCGACCCCTCGGAGCTCGCCGCCGCCCAGGCAGCCCTCGCGATCCTCGAGTCCGGCCGCACGCTGTTCGCCGGGGCGAAGGCCGCCGGCCTGGACCTCGCCGACCTCGCCTCGCTCCAGCTGATGACCGCCAAGCCGTTCATCTACGTGTTCAACACCGACGACGCCGGGCTCGCCGACACCGCGATGCAGGACGAGCTGCGCGCCCTGGTCGCCCCGGCCGACGCGATCTTCCTGGACGCGAAGTTCGAGTCCGAGCTGGCCGAGCTGGAGCCGGACGAGGCCCGCGAGATGCTGACCGAGAACGGCCAGGACGAGGCCGGGCTGGACCAGCTCGCCCGGGTCGGCTTCCACACCCTCGGCCTGCAGACCTACCTGACCGCCGGCCCGAAGGAGTCCCGCGCCTGGACGATCCGGCACGGCTGGACCGCCCCGCAGGCCGCCGGGGTGATCCACACCGACTTCCAGAAGGGCTTCATCAAGGCCGAGGTCATCTCGTTCGCGGACCTGGTCGAGGCGGGGTCCGTCGCGGCGGCCCGCTCGGCCGGCAAGGCTCGGATCGAGGGCAAGGACTACGTGATGGCCGACGGCGACGTCGTGGAGTTCCGCTTCAACGTCTGAGCCTCGGGCCGACCTCGGCCGCCCCGACCGTCCTCGGGCGGTGTCGAGGGCGGCGGCGACGTCGAACGACTGGCCCATGGACCGCGCGAACAGCACGGCCAGGACGACGGGTCGCCCGGACCGCGAGGACCGAGCCTCGCCAGGTCGTCGGCCGGCCAGCGGCACGCCGCCGGTTCCGGCCGGGTCGACCGAACCACGCCCGCGTGCCCGTGAGAGCGCACCCGGTCACGCAGACGGCCACCCCTGCTCCATGGCGCGGAGCCAGGGGGTCGTACCGCACACGACGCCGAGGAGCGCGATCGCGAGCGTCGGGAGCTGGGGGGCAGCACCGGGCGCGCGGGGCGCGCGGCTCGGCGTCCGGCGGGTCGCCGAGCGCTTGCCGCGCGGTGCCCCCTCGACGACTGATGCCGGTCAGGGCGCAGCAGGCGGCGATCAGCCACGAATGGCCGACCACGATCGGCCCGACGCGGGCACGCGAGCCGGTCAGCACGTCTGTCTGCCCGACGAGGTCCGCGGTGCCGCCGATGGTCAGGGGAGGCTCCGCCGAACCGCTCGACGCGCCTCGGCCCGACCGGGGGTGCGCCGGCCGGGCCGCTGCTGCTGTCGTCCATCGGATCTCGACGGCCCGTCGCGCGGCTGGTCACGATCACGGATCGCCCGCGGTCCACCGGAGACGTCCCGCCTCGGGGCCAGGGGCTGTCCTGGCCCCGAGGCGGGACCGGCCGGCGCTACCGGCGCCGCGCCCGCGCCGAGGTGGTCAGCGCGACCCCGCACGCGGCGAGCACCAGGGCCAGGCACGCGACCGCGGCGACCCGGCCGGCGTCCGCACCGGTGGCGGCCAGCACGGCCGACTGCGACCCGGATGCTGCGGGCTCGCCCGTGCCGTCGGCGGACACGGCCGTCGTGGTGGTCGTGCCGGTCGCGGCCACGGTGGTGCTGCCGAGGGTCAGCCAGCCGTCCACGTCGGCGTCCTGGTCGGCGTTCGCGAACCGGACGGGGATCCCGCCGGTGAGCGGGTTGGTGACCTGCGCGACCACCTGGAGCTCACCGGTGGGCAGCGACGAGGCGTCCACGTCGACGGTGAGCTGGGCGGACGACCCGGACGCGATGTCGCTGACGTGCCAGTCGGTGGTCTGGGTCGCGACGATCGAGCCGGACTGGTCGACGAACGCGATCGTGATCGGCCAGTCGTAGTAGAACGGCGCGACCCCGATGTTCGCGATGTCCATGCCGACCGTCACGGTGCCGGAGCTCGCGTCCGGGGAGACCAGGGCCTGCGTCACCCGGAACGAGTAGCCGAGGGACGTCGCGGCGGCGAGCGCCGTGTCGTAGTCGGTGCCGGTGTAGCCGGTCTCGAACGCGTAGTGGTCGATCAGCCAGGTCGCGTGGGTCTGGGCGACGCTGCCGGCGAAGTCGTTGTCCCCGCCCTCTTCCAGCACGGGGCACCCGGCGGCGCTGAACAGGCAGCTCTGCAGCTCGGGGCGCAGCTCGCCGCCGATCGAGTACTCCTGCCACTTGTCCTGCGTGCCCGTCGCGATCAGGTTGTCGACGAAGTGCCAGCCGAGGCTGCTCTGCATCGTCTCGAGCGCGAACGAGTCGTCGTGGTACCCGATGGCGAGGTCGGCGTTCACCGAGGTCGGGTTGCGCACCTCGAGCTGCGTGGTGGAGAACGCGTCGACGAACTCGCCGACGATCTCGGCCTGGGTCGTCTCGGACGGCATCCAGTTCTCCGCGGAGGCGTCCCCGTTGTACGGGTAGGTGTGCCACTCGCCCCAGAACCCGACCAGCCCGGCCTGCAGGTAGCCGATCCGGGGGTCGCCGTCGTAGCGGTCGCCGAGCGCCGAGACGAACGACGCGATGGCGGCGCGCAGCTCGGGGTCGTCGTAGTCGGGGGAGACGCTGACGCCGTTGTTGCCGTAGTCGTCGTAGGTGTGGGTGACCAGGCCGTCGTCGATCAGGTACTGCGGGATGCCGGACGCCTTCGTCGGGTAGTCGAGGTAGAAGCGTAGCGCGGTCTGGTGGCCGCGGGAGGCGATCTCGTCCAGCGCGGTGTCCAGAGCGGTCCAGTCGAAGGTGTCCGCGCCGGTCATGACGGCATTGAGCGGGAAGTAGCTCCACTCCATCGAGTAGGGAAAGGTGTCGTAGTCGCCCGCGAAGGGGATGAAGCCTTTCAGCGGGTTGACCTCGGGCTCGTCGGCCGAGGTGAGGCTCGTCCATTCCGGCTCGTCGGCCGAGGCCGCCGGTGCGAGGGCGAGCGGGACGAGGAGGACGGCGGGGACCGCCGCCGCGGCGACGGAACGCAGGATGGTGCGCACGATCTCAGGCTCCTTTGCTCAGGTGATCAGCGGTGCGGCAGCGACGGGCACGTCGCGGCCAGGGGCATCGGTGCGGTCCACCTCCGTCCGGGTGCGGGTGGCGGGGCGTGCGCCGTCCGCCGACGTCCCCGGAAGAGTGCCGAGGGCGCCGACAATGACGGTCCGCCGCACGCCGCGCCTGATGTCGAGAACTGTGCGCAGGGATGTGCGCAGGGATTTCCCGGGTGCGGGCAGGTCGGCAGGCCCCCGGTTCGCGTCGTTCGATGCAGAATGCCGACGGGTCGGCCTTCTGTGCCGACCTGTGAGGATTCTGCACGTCTTGTCGCGGACCTGGCACCCTGAGCGGCGCAATGTGCAGTCTGGGTGATCGTTCGCCGCTCGGCGGCGCCTCGCGGCCCCGCGCGCAGCCACGCCCGGGTGCTGAGCGCCGATCGTGGGCGCCGCTCTCCCGCCCAAGGTCCCGGTGCAGCGCCCGACCCGGGGCGCCCCGCCTGCCGCAGGCGCCCCCGCGCTCACCGCCGCCGCCGGCGATGGTGGTGATCGGCGACCGGTACGGCGCACCGACCCTCGGTGCGGTCGAGCGGTTCGGTCTCGCCGACGTCCGTACGCGCACCGACCGGCCCACCGGTGAGATCGCCCTGGTGGCGAACGCGGAGCGCCTGGGCCGGCCGGGACGTCCCGCTCCCTCGACCTCGACCCGGAGCTCCTGACCGGTGCGAGGGTGGTGCTGCCCCAGCTGCCCCAGCTGCCGCACTCGCTGGACGAGCCGGCGCATGAGGGCGCCCAGCGGCGTCGTCCGCCAGGGATCAGAGGCCGATCTGGAGCGCCCCACCTGTGCGGCGCGGAACGAGGCGACGAGCGCGGGAGAGCATGACAGGCCTGGCAGGGTGGATCGCGCAGCGGCGGTTCGACGAGCACCTGGTCACCGCGAACCATGACCGCGAGGCGGCGCGTGCGCTGTACGGGCGGGACATCTCCGTCTCGGCGGGCTTCGTCGAGCTGATCCCCCACGTCGAGGCTCGGTACGGGGGACGGCCGGGGGTGGAGGTCGGCGCGTTCGTCGCGGTGGATCACCGTCGCCGCGCCGGTGCGCTCGATCTCCGCCGGATGAACCATCCTCGGGACATCGACGACTGGTTTCAGGAGAATCCCCAGGTCCTCCCTTCCACCACGACGGGAGCTCGATCGGTGCGGTCGCGTGGTTCACCGAGCCGCTGATGGATCCGATGGCTGAGCGCACCAGCGTGCTTCGGGCCGTTCTCCATGCGCACGGCGCCGAGCACGATGTCGTTGTGTCGGACGCCCCGGGAGCGATCGTCTATCAGGATGACCTTCAGATCGGTGTCGTGCCTCGAGGTCGCGGTGAGGTGACTCCTCTGCCTGAGGGTCTCGTGCCGGGGCCGACGAGCGCCGGCTCGAAGAGAAGGTTCTTGCAGGAGCGAGAAGAGTGAACGGCGACGACGTGGTGGAGCTCCGCTTCAACGCCTGACCTCCGGGCGAGGAGCCGCGCCCGGTCCCGGCTGCCGACCGGGGGAGCGGTGACGGCCGGCCGTCGGCCCGCAGTTGTCGCCGGCGTCGTCGAGCCCTACCGTCGGGGCGAACCGTCCGAGGGTGCGATCGATGTCCGGCGTCCCGCGTGCAGGCCGTGGCCGCTCCCGGAGACGGACGCGGGTCACCGGTGCGGACCTCGGGCACCTGTGACCGATCGGCGGAGGAGGGGCGCGGTGCGGAGACTGGTCTACGGCATGAACGTGTCCCTGGACGGCTACATCGCCGCGCCCGGCGACGACCTCGGATGGAGCGAGCCGAGCGACGCGCTGTTCCAGTGGTGGCTGGACGAGGAGCGGGCGATCGGTCTGCTGCTGTACGGGCGTCGGCTGTGGCAGACCATGAACGCCTACTGGCCGACCGGCGACCAGCAGCCGGGCGCCACCGCTGCGCAGATCGAGTTCGCGCGGAACTGGCGGGACACGCCGAAGGTGGTGTTCTCCTCGACGCTCGGCGCGGTCGACGGGAACGCCCGCCTGGTCGCCGGGGACGCGGTCGCGGAGATCGCCCGGCTCAAGGCCACCGACGGCGGGCCGATGCGGGTCGGTGGCGCGGTCCTCGCGGGGGCGGCGATGCGGTCCGGGCTGATCGACGAGTACACGGTCGTCACGCACCCGGTGCTGCTGGGCGGCGGTGCGCCGTTCTTCTCGGCGGTGGACGCCTGGGTGGGCCTGGACCTGATGGAGACGCGGACCTTTCCCGGCGGTGTGGTCCTGACCAGGTACCGGACCCGTCGCTGAGCACGGCTCCGCCGCGGTCCGTGCGGGGCCGACGCGCTCGATAGGGTGCAGTGCCCGACCGGAGAGGACCACCCGATGACCGAGGCCCTGTTCGCCGACCTGCGCTGCGACCCCGAGGTCCCGGCGCCGGACCTGGTCCCGGTGGACGCCACCGACCGGCTGGTCCTGGACGAGGCCGCCGAGGTGCTGGCGGGTGCCGCTCCGGGGTCGGTGGTGGTGGTCGGCGACCGGTACGGCGCGCTGACGCTCGGCGCGATCGAGCGGTTCGGGCTGACCGGCGTGCGCACGCACAGCGACCGGCTCACCGGGGAGCAGGCGCTGGTGGCGAACGCGGACCGGCGGGGCGGTGCGGAGGCTTTCCGCTCCCTCGACCTCGGCCCGGAGCTCCTGACCGGTGCGAGGGTGGTGCTGCTCCAGCTGCCGCGCTCGCTGGACGCGCTGGACGAGATCGCCGGCCTGGTCGCGCGGCACGCGGCGCCGGACGTGGTCGTGGTGGCGGGCGGCCGCGAGAAGCACATGACCCGGGCGATGAACGAGGTGCTCGGCCGCCACCTCGGCACGGTGCGGGCGAGCCGCGGCCGGCAGAAGTCCCGCGTCCTGCACGCCTCGGGCCCGCGCGGTGCCGCCGCGACCGGCTGGCCGGTGCGGGTGCGGCACGCCGACCTCGGCCTGGTGGTGTGCGCGCACGGCGCGGTGTTCGCCGGTGCGCGGGTCGACATCGGCACCCGGTTCCTGGTCGAGCGGCTCGCCGAGGCGGTGCCCGACGCGCGCCGCGCGGTCGACCTCGGCTGCGGCACCGGGGTGCTCGCCACGGTGCTCGCTGCCGCGCGCCCGGGGATCGAGGTGGTCGCGACGGACGAGTCGGCGGCGGCGGTCGCGTCCGCGCGCGCCACGGTCGAGGCGAACGGGGTGGCGGACCAGGTGCGGGTCCAGCGTGCGCTGGGCACCGAGGGCATCCCGGACGCGAGCGTGGACCTGGTGGTGCTGAACCCGCCGTTCCACGTCGGTGCGGCGCTGCACGACGGCGTCGCCCCGGTGCTGTTCGGTGCGGCGGCCCGGGTGCTGCGGCCCGGTGGCGAGCTGTGGTGCGTGTGGAACTCGGGCCTGGGCTACCGGCCGCGGCTGCGGGCGGCGGTCGGGCCGACCCGGCAGATCGCGCGCAGCAGCAAGTTCACCGTCACGGCGTCGGTCCGCGGCTGACGTCGGTGCCGGACCGGGTCGCGCCGGTCCGCGCGAGCGCCCCGGGGCGTCCCGAGAGCCCGGCGTCCCG
Organism: Cellulomonas sp.; assembly: GCA_036404115.1. Classification (GTDB taxonomy): domain Bacteria; phylum Actinomycetota; class Actinomycetes; order Actinomycetales; family Cellulomonadaceae; genus Cellulomonas. Next base: position 212,298 of record DASWPG010000011.1, on the reverse strand, counting down.
ACCGCCCTCGATCCACGCCCGGCCGGGACCCGATCGACAAGCGCCCATACCACAGTCCGCCGCCGTCGCGCTGTGCGTCGACGGCCCGGACGGGCACTCACGGCCTCGGAGCACCCGTCGGACCGATGTTTCGGGTATGTTTCCGCTGTGTGGCGTCTTGAATACTGGACACTACCGCTCAGTATCGATCCGGTAACGATCGCCTGCGTTGACCTGCAGTGTCCGATTTGCCCCGACTGAGATCACTAGCGTGGGCGCATCCATGGCGGGACCGTGCGTCCGCCGTGTCCGACCGGCCGCGAGCCGGTCGCACGGACGGAGCGTCGATCGCCACCTTCACAGGAGGAACATTGAAGATCAGGCGAACTAGCGCCGTCCTGGCCGTCGCAGCCGCGGGAGCACTCGTGCTCACCGCGTGCTCCTCGCCGGCCGAGGAGAGCGAGATCAACGACACCACGTCGGTGAACGTGGGCTGGAACGAGCCGTTCCGCTCCACGAACAACCTGACGGCCAACGGCAACGCGACGACGAACGCGAACATCATCTATCTGACGACGTCGTTCTTCAACTACTACGACGGGGACCTGAACCTCGCGAAGAACGAGGACTTCGGCTCGTACGAGGTGCTGTCCGAGGACCCGCTGACCGTCAAGTACACCGTCAACGAGGGTGTCACCTGGTCGGACGGCGAGGCCGTGGACGCGGCCGACATGATCCTGTTCTGGGGCGCCCAGAACGACATGTTCGACACCGTCGCGGCCGACGAGGTCGAGACCGACGACGACGGCAACGCGATCGTCGGCGACGGCCAGGTCTACTTCGACTCCTCCTCCCCGGCGATGAACGACATCACGACGTTCCCGGAGATCAGCGACGACGGCCAGTCCGTCACGTTCGTCTACGACACCCCGCGGTCCGACTGGGAGGTGGCGATGAACCAGCCCAGCCCGGTCGCCGCCCACGTGGTCGGCAAGCTCGCCCTCGGCATCGACGACCCGACCGAGGCCAAGCAGGCCGTCGAGGACGCGTTCAAGAACAACGACGCGACGGCGCTCGCCAAGATCGCCGACGTCTGGACGAACTCGTTCAACTTCACCTCGCTGCCGGACGACCCGGAGCTGTACCTCTCGTACGGCCCGTACGTCATCTCGGACTACGTCGAGAACCAGTACCTGACGCTGACCCGCAACGACTCCTACGACTGGGGCCCCGAGCCGAGCGTCGACACCATCACGATCCGCTACACCGAGGACCCGCTGGCCTCGGTCACGGCACTGCAGAACGGTGAGGTCGACCTGATCGCCCCGCAGTCCTCCGTGGACGTGCTGGCGACGCTCGACGGCGTGGACGGCGTCTCCTACACCACAGCGCCCGAGGGCACCTACGAGCACGTCGACCTGACGTTCGACAACGGTGGTCCGTTCGACCCGGCGACCTACGGCGGCGACACAGAGAAGGCCCGGCTGGTCCGCGAGGCGTTCCTCAAGACCATCCCGCGCCAGGAGATCATCGACAAGCTGATCGAGCCGCTGCAGTCGGACGCCACCACACGTGACTCCTTCCTCTACGTGCCGGGTTCGAGCGGCTACGACGACGTCGTGGCCAACAACGGCTCCGACGCCTGGTCCGACGTCGACATCGAGGGCGCCAAGGCGCTGCTCGCCGAGGCCGGCGTGACCGGCACGATCGACGTGCGGTTCCTGTACGGCAAGTCCAACGTGCGTCGCGCCAACGAGTACCAGCTGATCGCGGCCTCCGCCGCCGAGGCCGGCTTCAACGTGATCGACTCCGGTGACGACAACTGGGGCTCGATCCTCGGCTCCGGCACCTACGACGCCTCGCTGTTCGGCTGGCAGTCCACCAACACGTTCGTCTCGAACTCCGAGGCGACCTTCATCACCGGTGGCCAGAACAACTACGGCGGCTACTCGAACACCGAGGTCGACGACCTGTTCGCCCAGGTCGCGACGAACACCGACGCCGACACCGAGGTGCAGCTGGCCACCCAGATCGAGACGATCCTGAACCAGGACGCGTTCGGTGTGACCCTGTTCCAGTTCCCGGGTGTGGTCGCGCACCGTGACGTCCTGCAGGGCGTCTCGACCATCGCGCTCTCGCCCACCATCTTCTGGAACTACTGGGAGTGGGAGATCAGCGCTTCGGACAGCCTGGACGCACCGACGGCGACAGCCTCGGCCACGGCGACCACGGAGTGATGTGCTGACGCTCGACTGAGCACGCAGGCGACGGGGGTACCGCAGCTGTACCGCGGTACCCCCGTCTCCTGTCCGTACCACCCTCACCAGCACGGCACTCACGGCCCGTGCGGCCGTCGGAGCGCGGCGTCGCCACCTGCGGCGCTTTACACTTGCGCTCGCGAGTTCCCCTTCCGTCAGGCAAGGACCCCATGGCCACCTCTGTCACGACCAGTGCCGACGGCGCACCCAGTGCGCCCGTGGGCCTGGTCACAGCCCGTCGCAGCTCCCGGTTCCGGAGCGCAGGGCCCACGCTGATCTTCCTGTTCCGCCGGCTGCTGTCCTCCGCGGTCGTGCTGCTCGGAGCGACGTTCATCGTCTACATGCTCCTGGCGTTCTCGCTGGACCCGCTCGAGGACCTGCGCACCAGCACCGCCCCGAACAAGGAGTCGCTGATCGCGGCCCGGATCGCGGCGCTCGACCTGAACACCCCGCCGGTGATCCGCTACTTCAAGTGGCTGGGCGCGCTGCTGCACGGTGACCTCGGGTCGAGCTGGGTGTCCGGGAACACGGTGACCCAGCTGCTCGGCAGCGCGATCCCGAGCACCTTCCAGCTCGTCGCGGCCTCGACGCTGCTGGCGATCGGCCTCGGTGTCCTGGTCGGCATCGTCTCTGCGCTGCGTCAGTACACGCGGTTCGACTACAGCGTCACGTTCCTGTCCTTCGTGCTCTACTCGCTGCCGTCCTTCTGGGTCGCGGTGCTGCTGAAGCTGTGGGGCGCGATCGGCTTCAACGACTTCCTGGCGGACCCGCACATACCCGCGGTCTGGGTCGTGATCTTCTCGCTGATCTCTGGCGTGGTCTGGTCCTCGATCATCGGCGGCACCCGCCGCACCCGGTGGATCTCGTTCGGGGCAGCGACGGTCGCGACCGCCCTCGGCCTGATCTTCATCTCCACCAGCGACTGGCTGGACGACCCCGCGCTCGGCATCCTCGGCGTGACGGCGCTCGGCGTGGGCGTGGCCTTCGCCGTGGTGGCCCTGACCGCCGGGCTGGACAACCGGCGTGCGCTGTACGCGACGCTGACCACGGTGGCGGTCGGCGCGGCGCTGTACTACCCGATGCAGTACGCGTTCGTCGGCACCAACCTGGGCATGATCATCCTGCTCGCGCTCGGCGCGATCCTGTCCGGCCTGGTGATCGGGTACCTGTTCGGCGGCTACGACCGCGTGGTCTCGATGCGGGCCTCGGCCGTGACGGCGCTCTGCGTCGGCGCGTTCACCTTCATCGACCGCGTGATGGCGGTGTGGCCCAAGTACACGGCCGCCTCCCAGATCAACGGCCGGCCGATCGCGACGATCGGGTCGCAGACCCCCGGGCTGACCGGCGACTTCTGGGTGGGCACCCTGGACAAGTTCACCCACCTGCTGCTGCCGACCGTCGCGCTGATCCTGATCTCGTTCGCGAGCTACACGCGGTACTCCCGGGCGAGCCTGCTCGAGGTGATGAACCAGGACTACATCCGCACGGCGCGGGCCAAGGGCCTCCCGGAGCGGGTCGTGACCATGCGGCACGCGTTCCGGAACGCGTTGATCCCGCTGGCGACGATCGTGCCGCTGGACATCGCGGCGCTGTTCGGCGGCGCGATCATCACCGAGCGCATCTTCGCCTGGAGCGGCATGGGTGCGCTGTTCATCAAAGCGCTCGGCAACAAGGACGCCGACCCGATCATGGGGTACTTCCTGGTCACCGGGACCCTGCTCGTGATCGCCAACATCGTGGTCGACCTCGTGTATGCCGCGCTCGACCCCCGGATCCGGGTGAACTCATGAGCCTGACACCTCCCCTCGGCCCCGACGAGGGCATCGTCGACCCGACGGACGCCGTCGTCGAGAACGCCATCGAGCTCAAGGAGGTCGAGGGCCTCTCCCAGGGCCGCATCGTCCTGCGCCGGTTCGTCCGGCACCGCGGCGCGATGGTCTCCGCGATCGTGCTGGTCGCGGTGATCCTGCTGGTCACGACGTCTATCGGCTGGGGCCCGATCCCCGGCTGGTGGCAGTGGACCTACACGGACATCGCCCCGATCGTGAAGTCCGGCGGCGCGCCGACGATCAGCTTCAGCGGTGGGCTGTCCCTCGGCGAGCACCCGTTCGGCCAGGACAACATCGGCCACGACGGCTTCGCGCTCGTCATGCGCGGCACCCAGCAGTCGCTCACCGTGATGTTCGTGATCGGCCTGCTGTCCACCGTGATCGGCGTGCTGATCGGTGCGCTGGCCGGGTTCTTCCGCGGCTGGCTGGACAACCTGCTGATGCGGTTCACCGACATGATCATCACGATCCCGGTGATCATGATCGGCGCGATCCTCGGCGTGCTGGTCGGCGGGGCGAACCCCTGGTCGCTGGCCATCGCGCTCTCGCTGGTCTCGTGGACCAACATGGCGCGCCTGGTGCGCGGGCAGTTCCTCTCGCTGCGCGAGCAGGAGTTCGTCGACGCGGCGCGGGTCGCCGGTGCGAGCAGCAGCCGGATCATGTTCAAGCACATCCTGCCGAACGCGGTCGGCGTCATCATCGTCAACGCGACGCTGCTGATGGCCTCCGCGATCCTGCTGGAGACCGCGCTGAGCTACCTCGGCTTCGGCATCAACAGCCCTGAGGTGTCCCTCGGCCAGCTGATCAACGAGTACCAGACCGCCTTCGCCACCCGGCCCTGGCTGTTCTGGTGGCCGGGCCTGTTCATCGTGACGATCGCGCTGTGCGTGAACTTCATCGGCGACGGCCTGCGGGACGCGTTCGACCCGCGGCAGCGGCGGATCCCGACCAACCGGGCGCTGGCCAAGGCCGACGCGCGGCGCGCCAAGGCGCAGGCCCGGGTCGCGGCGAAGGCCTGACGACGTGTCAGAGCACGAGCGGGAGCACGCTGGCGGCGAGCAGCACGCCGATCGCCGCCAGCGTGCCCGCGTGCCAGCGCACCCGCGGGCGGTCCCGCTCCAGGCGGGCGTCGTCCAGCAGGCCGGCGTCGCGCAGCTCCTCCCAGCGGGTCCGGACCAGGATCGCCGCCTGGCCGGAGCCGCTGGACGCGAGGTCACCGGGGCGCACGGTGCCACCGGGGCCGTACGAGGACTCCGGCAGGTGCTGGGTGTCCTGCGCGCGGGAGGCCAGGACGCGCGTGCGGCCGGGCGCCGGTGCGGCCCACGAGGCGTACTGGCCGTAGGCGGTGTGCAGCGTGAGCGCGTACCGGGTGTCCACCCGCTGGATGGTGGGCCACGGCAGCTCGATCGTGCGGGTGACGTTGCGCAGCTCGACGCCGGCCGGGCTCACCACCACGGCGGGGCGCCAGTAGGCGGCCCAGATCGCCACCACCACCAGCAGGACGGGTGCCGTGTACGGCAGCGTCACCGCCGCATCGGCGATCAGGCCCGCCACCAGGCCACCGAGGCCCAGCACCGCCATGACCACCGCAAGAACCCGGCCGAAGGCCGGCCTGTACTCCACCACGTCTGCCGAGACCATGCGGCCATCGTCGCAGAGAACGCCGCAGCCGCTCGAAGCACCGAGCACCGGCCCGTCGACCGGGCCGGTGCACCACGGAAGGATCACGTGAACCGTGAGCTCTGACTCTCTCTCTGACTTCGTCGGCGGCGGGACCGCCACCGACACCAAGGCGCCCATCCTGGAGGTGCGCGACCTCACGGTGGAGTTCTTCGTGGACGGCGAGTGGTTCCCTGCCGCCTCCGACGTCAGCTACGACGTGCACCCGGGCGAGGTTCTCGCCATCGTCGGCGAGTCGGGCTCCGGCAAGACGCAGTCCTCGATGTCGCTGATCGGCCTGCTGCCGCCGAACGGTCGGGCCAGCGGCTCAGCGCGGCTGGCCGGCCGCGAGCTGCTCGGGCTGACCCACAAGCAGCTCTCCTCGGTGCGCGGCAAGGAGGTCGCGGTCATCTTCCAGGAGCCGATGACCGCCCTGAACCCGGTGTACACCGTCGGCTTCCAGATCATCGAGACGCTGCGGGTGCACTTCGACATCAGCCCGAAGGACGCACGGCGACGGGCGATCGAGCTGCTGTCGATGGTCGACCTGCCCGACCCCGAGGAGGCGGTGGATAAGTACCCGCACCAGCTCTCCGGCGGCCAGCGCCAGCGCGCGATGATCGCCCAGGCCCTGGCCTGCGACCCGAAGCTGCTGATCGCCGACGAGCCGACCACGGCGCTGGACGTCACCGTGCAGGCGGAGATCCTCAAGCTGATGCGCGACCTGCGGCACCGCGTGGACGCCGGCATCATCCTGATCACCCACGACATGGGCGTGGTCGCCGACCTGTCCGACCGGGTGCTGGTGATGAAGAACGGCCACGTGGTCGAGGGCGGCACGGCGGACGCGATCTTCAACCGCCCGCAGCACCCCTACACCCGCCAGCTGCTGGACGCGGTCCCGCACCTCGGCTCGGAGACGCTGGCCGCCCAGGGCCTGCACGGCGACCACCCGGTGGCGGACGCGTCCGGTGCCGCCGAGCTGCAGGTGTCCGAGCGCGAGGCGCCCGCACCGGTGTCCACCGACCTCTCGTTCGAGGCCAGCGGCCTGGTGATCGAGTACCCGGGCCGCGGCCGGGTGCCGGCGTTCCGGGCGATCGACGGCGTGGACCTGACGATCGGGCGCGGCGAGGTCGTCGGCCTGGTGGGCGAGTCGGGCTCCGGCAAGACCACCGTCGGACGGGCCGCGGTCGGCCTGCTTCCGGTGGCCGGCGGCTCGCTCAAGGTGAACGGCGTCGAGCTCGCGGGCATCAAGCCCAAGGAGCTGCGCACGGTGCGCCAGGACGTCTCGATCGTGTTCCAGGACCCGGGCTCCTCGCTCAACCCGCGCCTGCCGATCGGCGAGTCGATCGGTGAGCCGCTCAAGCTGCACCAGATCGCGTCCGGTGCCGACCTGAACCGGCGGGTGGAGGCGCTGCTGGACCGGGTGCGCCTGCCCCGCGCGATGCGCAACCGCTACCCGCACGAGCTGTCCGGCGGCCAGCGTCAGCGCGTCGGCATCGCCCGGGCGCTGGCCCTGTCGCCCAAGCTGCTGATCGCGGACGAGCCCACCTCGGCGCTGGACGTCTCGGTGCAGGCCCGGGTGCTCGAGCTGTTCCAGGAGCTGCAGCGCGAGTACGGCTTCGCCTGCCTGTTCATCAGCCACGACCTCGCGGTGGTGGAGATCCTGTCCAACCGGATCGCCGTGATGAACAAGGGCAGGCTGGTCGAGGTCGGCCCGCGCGCCCAGATCCTGCACCACCCGCAGCAGGACTACACCAAGCGGCTGCTCGCTGCCGTGCCGGTGCCGAACCCGGCCGAGCAGAAGGTGCGCCGCGAGGAGCGGGACCGGCTGCTGGAGCTGGCGGCCGCCGAGTCCGCGCGCTCCGCCGGGGCTGCGGCCGTGGCCGACGGCAAGCGGGTCGAGGCGTTCGAGGACGCCGAGATCGAGAGCAAGGGCCGGTACGAGGGCAACAACCTGCCACGCGGTGGCAGCGGGTCCTGACCCCGCAGCACCACCCGCAGCACCCGTCCCGCGCCCCGGTCCGAGACCCCTCTCGTGCCGGGGCGCGGGTGCGCGTACAATCGATCGGCGCTCGACGTCGTCGCGCCCCCTGATCTCCCATCCTCGCGGAATGAGTCCTGACATGTCTGTGCCCGCCGACACCCGTGTGCGCGGCGATCTGCGCAACGTCGCGATCGTCGCCCACGTCGACCACGGCAAGACCACGCTCGTGGACGCCATGCTCTGGCAGTCCGGCGCCTTCGGCGAGCACGCCCACGTGGACGAGCGCGCGATGGACTCCGGCGACCTGGAGCGCGAGAAGGGCATCACGATCCTGGCCAAGAACACCGCGGTCCGGTACTCCGGCCCCGCGGCGGCCGCGGCGGGCGAGCCCGACGGCATCACGATCAACGTGATCGACACCCCGGGGCACGCCGACTTCGGCGGCGAGGTCGAGCGCGGCCTGTCCATGGTCGACGGGGTCGTGCTGCTGGTGGACGCCTCCGAGGGCCCGCTGCCGCAGACCCGGTTCGTGCTGCGCAAGGCTCTGGCCGCCAAGCTGCCGGTGATCCTGGTGGTGAACAAGGTGGACCGGCCGGACTCCCGGATCACCGAGGTGGTGGCCGAGGCCACGGACCTGCTGCTCGGGCTGGCCTCCGACCTGCACGACGAGGTCGAGGACCTGGACCTGGACGCGATCCTGGACGTGCCGGTGGTCTACGCCGCCGCCAAGGCCGGCCGCGCCTCGCTGAACCAGCCCGCCGACGGCGGGCTGCCGGACTCGGAGAACCTGGAGCCGCTGTTCCGGACGATCCTGGAGAAGATCCCGGCCCCGACCTACACCGAGGGCTCGCCGCTGCAGGCGCACGTCACCAACCTGGACGCCTCGCCGTTCCTCGGCCGCCTCGCGCTGCTGCGCATCTTCAACGGCGAGCTGACCAAGGGCCAGACCGTCGCCTGGGCGCGGCACGACGGCACGCTGCAGAACGTCCGGATCACCGAGCTGCTCGAGACCAAGGCGCTGGACCGGGTGCCGACCGACAAGGCGGGCCCCGGCGACATCGTGGCCGTGGCGGGCATCGCCGACATCACCATCGGCGAGACGCTGACCGACCCCGAGGACCCGCGGCCGCTGCCGCTGATCACGGTGGACGACCCGGCGATCTCCATGACCATCGGGATCAACACCTCGCCGCTCGCCGGCAAGGGCGGCAAGAACCACAAGGTCACCGCCCGGCAGGTCAAGGACCGGCTGGACTCCGAGCTGGTCGGCAACGTCTCGCTGCGTGTGGTGCCCACCGACCGTCCGGACGCCTGGGAGGTGCAGGGACGCGGAGAGCTGGCGCTGGCCATCCTGGTCGAGCAGATGCGCCGCGAGGGCTTCGAGCTCACCGTCGGCAAGCCGCAGGTGGTCACCAAGAAGATCGACGGGCACGTGCACGAGCCGGTCGAGCGGATGACCATCGACGTCCCCGAGGAGTACCTCGGCGCGGTCACCCAGCTGCTCGCGCAGCGCAAGGGCCGGATGGAGACGATGGCGAACCACGGCACCGGCTGGGTCCGGATGGAGTTCCTGGTGCCGTCGCGCGGCCTGATCGGCTTCCGCACCCGGTTCCTCACCGACACCCGCGGCACCGGCATCGCCTCCTCGATCGCCGAGGGCTACGAGCCGTGGGCCGGCCCGATCGAGACCCGGGTCGCCGGGTCGCTGGTCGCGGACCGGGCGGGCGCGGTGACGCCGTTCGCGATGATCAACCTGCAGGAGCGCGGCTCCTTCTTCGTCGACCCCACGCAGGAGGTCTACGAGGGCATGATCGTCGGCGAGAACTCCCGGGCCGAGGACATGGACGTCAACATCACCAAGGAGAAGAAGCTCACCAACATGCGCTCCTCCACGGCGGACAACTTCGAGAACCTGGTGCCGCCGCGGCACCTCACGCTCGAGGAGTCGCTGGAGTTCGCCCGCGAGGACGAGTGCGTCGAGGTGACCCCCGAGGTGGTGCGGATCCGCAAGGTGCTGCTGGACCAGTCCGACCGCGCCCGTGCCGTCGCACGGTCCAAGCGGGCCTGACGGGCCGGCGCGACCCGCGTCGCATGACGCCGCGCACGAGCAGCACCGCGAGCACGTCCTCTCGCACGGGGGGCGTGCTCGCCGTGCATGCGCACCCGGACGACGAGACCCTGACCTCCGGGGCGCTGCTGGCCACCTGGGCCGCCGCGGGTCTGCCGGCGCTGGTCGTCACCTGCACCCGGGGCGAGCGGGGCGAGGTGATCGGCGCCGACCTCGCGCACCTCGAGGGCGACGCCCCCGCGCTCGCCACGCACCGCGAGCACGAGGTCGCCGCCGCCGCCGCCGCCCTCGACGTGCCCCACCACTTCCTCGACACCCTGCCCCTGCCCACCCGCGCATCCACCGAGCGGGCACCTCGTGTCGCCCAGAACGGACATCTGCCGACAGAAGCTGCCCGCTCGGCGGAGGAGGGGCGCGCGGAGGAGGGTGCAGCGGGGGTGCGGGAGCGGTACGAGGACTCGGGGATGGCCTGGTGCGGGACCGGGCAGGCCGGGTCGGCCGGCGACCCGCCACCCCACGCGCTGGTCGGGGCGGACCGGGAGCGGGCCGCGGGCCGGCTGGCACTGCTGCTGCGCGTCCGGCGACCGGACCTGGTCGTCACCTACGAGCCGGGCGGGGGCTACGGCCACCCCGACCACGTGCGGGCGCACGAGCTGACCATGCGTGCGGTGACGCTGGCCGCCGATCCGGCGTGGCCGGCCGTGGCAGCGTCCGGGCTGCCGGCGGACGTCGAGGTCGCGGGGCTGCCGACGGGTGCCGACGTGGCGAGGCCGTCCGCGGGCGCTGCGGCGGACGGGCCGCCCGCGGATGCTGCGGCGGATGGGCTGCCTGCGGGCGCTGCGGCGGCGGGGCTGCCGGCGGATGCTGCGGCGGCGGGGCTGCCGGCCGGCGGCACCCGGCCGGAGCCGTGGAGGACCCCCGGCGTGCTCTGGGCCGTCACTGATCCCGCGGCCCTGCGCGCCGGCTACGTCGCCCTGGCCGTCGCACCGTCCGTACGGGCGCTGCTCGCGGACCGCAGCGACCGGCGGGCCACGCGTGAGGGCCCGCTGGTGCTGCCCGACCCGGACGGGCCGCTGCCGTCGGTGGCTGCGGCGGGGCGCCCCGTCGACGTCGCGGTGCCGGTCGGCCCCGTGCGGGACCGGGTGCTCGCCGCGCTGCGGGCGCACGCCACGCAGGTGCAGGCGGTCACCGCCCTCGACGGGTCGGGCCCGGTGGCCTGCTACGCCCTGTCCAACCTCGTGCTGGCCCCGGTGCTCGCGGACGAGACCTATGCGTGGGCGCCGGGGCACCTGCCTGCGCGCCCGGTCTGGCCTGCGGGGGTGCGGGCGACGTAGCCTGACCGCCGTGCTGACCGTGACGTCCCGCCTGCTGCTCCGCGCCTTCGGCGCCGTCCTCCTCGGGGGTGCGCTCGGTGCGATCGGCACCGTGGTGCACCGCTCGACCCGCCCGTGGGGGCTGGTGCTGGCCCTGGTGCTGGTGCTGGCGGCAGCCGTGACCATGCGCGCCTGGTCCGGCTGGATCGCCGCGGTCGGGCTGATGGTCGGTCTGTTCGCGGTGATCCAGGTGCTGTCGTCCACCGGGCCGGGCGGCGACGTGCTGGTGCCGGCCTCGGACGCCTACGGCTGGATCTGGGTGGTCGGCGCGATGCTGGCACCGGTGCTCGTCGTGCTCGCGCCGAAGAGCTGGTTCGCTGACGTCCCGCTGCGGCGGGGTACCGCCGCGTCGTGACGGGGATCGACCTGCCGCCCGCGACGGACGGGCAGGGCAGACCGGGCGGGCCGCGCGGACCGGGCAGGGCGCAGGCCCGCACTGAGCAGCCGGGGCCTGACCAGCCCGACCTCGACCGGCCCGACCTCGACCGGTCCGACCTCGACCAGCCCGACCTCGACCGGTCCGGCTCCGACGAGGCGCGCACCGATGCGTTCCGCGCGGCGATGGCCCGGCTGCCGGCAGGGGTCGCCGTCCTGGCGGCGCGCTGGCGCGGCACGGACCACGCCATGACGGCCAGCGCGGTCGCCTCGGTCTCGCTCGATCCGCCCATGCTGCTGTTCTGCGTGCACGGCGACGCCCGGCTGCGCGAGGCGCTGGACGACGTCGACACCTGGGCGGTCAGCGTGCTCGGGGACGACCAGGCCGCGGTCGCCGACTGGCTGTCCTCGCCCGGTCGGCCCGCGGTCGGCCAGCTCGACCGGGTGCCGCACCGCCGCGCACCGCGCTCGGGCGCTGCCTGGATCGAGGGCGCCGCGGCGTGGGTGGAGTGCCGCACGGAGCAGATCGTGGCCGCCGGTGACCACGACGTCGTGCTGGGCCGCGTGCTGGAGTCCCACGAGGGCGATGCCGGGCTCGGTGGCCTGGTGCATCTGCGCCGACGCACCCGCGGGGTGCGCTGAGCACGGGTGGCCGGGCCGGCGGCGGTACCGCGGCGGCGCACGAGGCTCTGACGGCCGGGTCGTGGCCGCCGGATGCTGACCGCCGGATCGTGATCAATCCGGTGCCGACGCGACCGCAAGAACACCGGAACCTGCTGGTTTGCGACCGTACAATCGGCGCGGCGAGGCGCCGTACGGCACGTCGCAGCCACACGACGGGGAGCAGCGGATGACCACGGGCAGCACGGAGGGCACCGAGCCCGTCGTGGACGGCGCGGGGCCCGATGAGCCCTGGTCGCCGCTGGACGAGTTCGAGCCGGACCGGCCGCGCCGCCGGTGGCTGCGCCCGCTGCTGATCGCCGTCGGGGTGCTCGTGCTGCTCGGTGGCGGCTACGTCGGAGCCGCCTACGCGCTGGCGGACCGGGTGCCGCGCGGCACCACCGTCGCAGGCGTCGACATCGGCGGCCTCTCCTCCTCCGACGCCGAGGCCGCGCTCACCGATGCGCTCGGCGACCTGTCCACCGAGGCGGTCCCGGTGTCTGCCGGGGACATCACCGGATCCATCGACCCGACCGCCGCCGGGCTGACCTTCGACGTGTCGGCCACCGTGGACGCCCTGACCGGGATGGACCTCACCCCGCAGCGGGTCTGGCGTCAGCTGGTCGGCGGCGACGCCGAGCAGCCGGTGACCGTGGTCGACGACGCGAAGCTCGCGCAGGCGCTGGACGACCTCACCGGCACGCTGGTGCTGGCCCCGGTGGACGGCTCGATCGTGTTCACCGACGGGCAGCCGAACGCCGTGGACGCCGTGGACGGCTGGCAGCTGGACCTCGACGCCGCCGGCGACACCCTGGTCGACACCTGGCTGACGGCGGCCCGGCCGATCGAGCTCAGCACAGAGGTGGTCGAGCCGGCGATCACCCAGGCCGAGACCGAGCAGGTGCTGCAGGACGTCGCGGCCCGGGTGGCCGGCTCACCGGTGACCGTCCAGGTCGCGGAGCAGAGCATCGAGCTGCCCGCGGAGGTGCTCACCTCGGCGGCCACCTTCACCCCGCAGGACTCCGAGCTGGTGCTGCAGATGGACGGCGCGGCGCTGGAGCAGGCGGTGCTGGACCGCACCACGAACCTGCTCACGACCGCTTCCGACGCGTACTTCGAGTTCCAGAACGACGCGCCGGTGATCGTCGCGGGCACCGCGGGCACCTCGATCGACCAGGACGCGCTGGCCACCGCCGTCGCCGCGGCAGCGTCCTCGGACGACCGGACCGCCACGGTGGAGCTGGTGTCCACCGACCCGGAGCAGAGCACGGCGGCGCTGGAGGCCCTCGGGGTGACGCAGATCGTCTCCGAGTTCTCCACCCCGCTGACCAGCGAGACCCGTCGCACGCAGAACATCACCGCGGGCGCGGCCGCGATCAACGGCACCCTGGTGCTGCCGGGGGAGACGTTCAGCCTCACCGACGCGCTCGGCCCGATCGACGCCGAGCACGGATTCACCACGGCGGGCGCGATCGTCAGCGGCGAGCACACGGACGCCTGGGGCGGCGGGCTGTCGCAGCTGTCCACGACGACCTACAACGCCGCCTACGAGGCCGGCATGGAGGACGTCGAGCACCAGCCGCACTCCGAGTGGTTCACCCGCTACCCGGCGGGCCGCGAGGCGACGCTCTACACCGGCAGCATCGACATGCAGTGGAAGAACAACACCCCGTACGGGGCGCTGGTGCAGGCATGGGTCGCGGACGGCTACACGTGGGTGCGGATCTGGAGCACCCCGTACTGGACGGTCACCTCGGAGTCGAGCGAGAAGACGAACGTCGTGCAGCCGACGATCGTGTACTCCCAGTCGGCGACCTGCACCGCTCAGTCCGCGGGCAACCCCGGGTTCACGATCACGGTGACGCGGACGGTCTCGCTGAACGGCGAGGTCGTGGCGGTCGAGCCGTACACCTGGCGCTACAAGGCGCAGAACCAGGTGATCTGCGGCACCGATCCTGCGGCTAGCGGCTAGCGGCTAGCGGCTAGCGGCTAGCGGCCGACCGCGCCGCGGCGGCTCGCGCCGAGCACCATCGCGGCCAGCACCAGCACGATGCCCGCGACCTGCCGAGCGGTCAGGGTCTCGGCGGCCAGCGCGGTGCCGAGCAGCACCCCGGTGACCGGGTTCAGCAGCCCGACCAGCCCGACGGTGGCCGGCCCGAGGTGGCGCAGCGCGGCGAACCACGCGACGTTGGCCAGCGCGGTCGCGAGCAGCGAGACGAAGGCGAACCCGGCCAGCGCACGACCGTCCAGGGCCGGCGGCGCGCCCTCGACGAGCAGCGCGACCGGGAGCAGCAGCACGGCGCCGGCGACGAGCTGCCAGGCGGTCGACGACAGCACGTCCACGTCGTCGCGCCACCGGGTGGCCAGCACGTAGCCGACGCTGGACAGCAGCATCGCGGCGGCGGACGCCAGCACGCCGCGCGGGTCGACCGGTGCGTCGCCGGCGCCGCCGAGCAGCATCGTGGCGACGCCGGCCAGGCCGCCGAGGGCGCCGATCACCGCGCGCAGCCGTGGCCGCTGCCCGAGCAGCGCCCAGCCGGCGAGCATCATCGCCACCGGCGCCGTGGCCATCACGGTGGAGGCGATGGAGGTCGGCAGGGTCTGCGCCGCGACGTAGACCAGGGCGAAGAACGCGCCGGTGGTCAGCATGCCGAGCACCGCGGAGCGCCACCACCAGGCGCCGTGCGGGCGGCGCCGGGCCAGGGCGAGGAGCAGCAGGCCGGCGGGCAGGGCGCGCAGCACCGAGCCCCACAGCGGGCTGCCCGCCGGCAGCGTGTGCCGGGTGACGTAGTAGGTGGCGCCCCACAGCACAGGGGCGACCGCGGCGACCAGCACCCATCGACGATCATCTTCCACGGAAGACATAGTATCTTCCTTGGAAGATAGGATCGCGGCATGACGAGCAGCAGCGGATCGGTGCCCGAGGGCGAGGTGCCCGACCGGGTCGACCGGATCCAGGCCGAGTGGCGGCGAGAGCGGCCCGAGCTCGATGTCCGGCCGCAGGGGGTGATCGGTCGGCTGCACCGGCTGGCCGACGCGCTGCGGGAGGAGATCGTCGCCGTCTACGCCGAGCACGGCCTGGGCGAGGGGGAGTTCGACGTGCTCGCCGCGCTGCGCCGGGCCGGTGCGCCCTACGAGCGGGCGCCGGGCGAGCTCGCTGCACACACCATGGTGACCACCGGGGCGATGACCAAGCGGGTGGACCGGCTCGAACGGGCCGGTCTGGTCAGCCGCCGGACCAGCGCCGAGGACGGCCGGGGCCGGGTGGTCGCGCTGACCGAGCACGGCCGGGAGGTGGTCGACCAGGCGTTCACCGCGCACATGGCGAACGAGCGGCGGCTGCTCGACCTGCTCGATCCGGCCGAGGCTGCGGTGCTGGAGCCGGTCCTGCGGCACTGGCTCGCCGCGCTCGACGGCACCGGGCCGCCGGCCCGGGGCTGACCTCGACCCGGCGGGGACCGCGGCCCGGCAGCAGCTGGTCAGTGCTCGGTGCGACGCGGACGCCGGGCCGGTGCCGGCGGGACGACCTTCCCGATCGCGATCTGCGATCCCGGCACCCGGATGTCGCCGTGCCGCCGGGTGCGCACCAGCACGCCGTCGTCGTCCACCGACAGCAGGTCGCCCAGCACGTCGGTGTACGGCTGCGCGGAGCCTGCCGGCAGCCGGCGCCGCACCACGACCCGGTCGCCCGCCGTCCAGGCACGCCACGGATCCGGCTGCTGGTCGACCATGTGTCCTGCGTCTCCTCGGCTCGGTGGTGACGGCGCTGTGCGCGATACTAGAGCGAGCATCCCAGCACTTCGTTCTCGATCCGACCCGGCCCGCGGCCGGGAGCGTGGAGGCCGCACCGTGACGTACGTGATCGCTCAGCCCTGTGTGGACGTCAAGGACAAGGCATGCATCGAGGAGTGCCCGGTCGACTGCATCTACGAGGGCCGGCGGACGCTGTACATCCACCCTGACGAGTGCGTGGACTGCGGTGCCTGCGAACCGGTGTGCCCGGTGGAGGCGATCTACTACGAGGACGACGTCCCCGACCAGTGGAGCGAGTACTACAAGGCGAACGTCGAGTTCTTCGACGACCTGGGCTCGCCCGGCGGAGCCGCCAAGATGGGGCAGATCGAGAAGGACCACCCGCTGATCGCGACGCTGCCGCTCCAGGTCCACGGCGACTGAGCATGGGGCTGGCGACCGGCGCCCTGCCGGACTTCCCCTGGGACACGCTCGTGCCGTACGGCGACCGTGCCCGGGCGCACCCGGACGGCATCGTCGACCTGTCGGTCGGCACCCCGGTGGACCCGACGCCCGCGCTGCTGCGCGACGCGCTCGCGGCGGCGGCGGACGCGCCGGGCTACCCGGCGACCGCCGGGACGCCGGAGCTGCGGGCCGCGGTGGCCGGCTGGTTCGCCCGACGGCGCGGCGTGCCGGACCTGGACCCCGCCGGCGTGCTGCCCACGGTGGGCTCCAAGGAGATGGTGGCGCTGCTGCCGGCGCTGCTCGGGCTGGGCGAGGGCGACCTGGTCGCGCACCCCGCGGCGGCCTACCCGACCTACGACGTGGGTGCCCGGCTGGCCGGGGCCGTGCCGGTGCCCACCGACGACCCGGTGGCGCTGCTGGCCGGGCCGACCGGGGACCGGGTGCGGCTGGTCTGGCTGAACTCGCCGGGCAACCCGGACGGTCGGGTGCTCGGTGCCGACGAGCTGCGTGCGGTGGTGCGGGCGGCCCGGGACGCGCAGGCCCGCACCGGCCGCCCGGTGGTCGTGGCGAGCGACGAGTGCTACGCCGAGCTGCCCTGGCAGGAGCCGTGGCTGAGCGAGGGCGTGCCCAGCGTGCTCGACCCGCGGGTGGCCGAGGGCAGCATCGCCGGGCTGCTCGCGCTGTACTCGTTGTCCAAGCAGTCGAACCTGGCCGGCTACCGGGCGGCCTTCGTCGCGGGCGACCCGGTGCTGGTCGGCGGCCTGCTGGCCGCCCGCAAGCACATCGGCATGATCGTGCCGGCGCCGGTGCAGGCGGCGATGGTGGTCGCGCTCGGCGAGGACTCCCACGTCGCGGAGCAGCGCGAGCGCTACCGGCGGCGCCGCACCGTGCTGCGGGCCGCGCTGGAGGGCGCCGGCCTGGTGGTGGACGGTTCGGCCGCGGGGCTGTACCTCTGGGCGCGTCCGGCGGTCGACGTGGCCACGGCGCCGGACGCTGCCGCCGGTCCGGCCGCGGCCGGCTGCTGGAGGGTGGTCGACCGGCTCGCCGAGCTCGGCGTCCTGGTGGCGCCCGGCGCGTTCTACGGCGCCCCCCGGCACGTCCGGGTCGCGCTGACGGCCACGGACGAACGGGTGGACGCGGCTGCCGCCCGGCTCGCCGGCCGGACGGTGGCATGACCGAGGCTTGACCGTCGCATCAGCATCGTGTGACCCGTGTCACATCGATTCCGCGACGATCCTGGATGGTCGGACCCCGGGACGGCCAGTACCGTCGGGGCAGGCCGACCACCGGCCGCCGGACGGCGAGGCAGCATCGGAGCAGCGGCCGTACCAGCAGAACGACGACGCGGGCCCGGACCCGCGCCACCGCACCCGCCCGAGGAGGAACGCCATGTCCGACGTCGCCACCGAACCCGTCCAGCTCGTCGTCGACGGCACCTCGCACGACCTGCCCGTGGTGCGTGCCACCGAGGGCAACGACGGCGTGGTGGTCTCCTCGCTGCTGCGCGACACCGGGCTGGTCACGGTCGACCCGGGCTTCATGAACACCGCGTCCTGCGAGTCGCAGATCACCTACATCGACGGCGACGCCGGCATCCTGCGCTACCGCGGGTACCCGATCGCCCAGCTGGCCGAGAGCTCCAGCTTCCTGGAGGTCGCCTACCTGCTGTTCAACGGCGAGCTGCCCAGCCCCGCCGAGCTCGAGGCCTTCGTCGAGCGGGTCAACCGGCACACGTTCGTGCACGAGAACTTCCGCACCTTCATGGGCACGTTCCCGGCGGGCGCGCACCCGATGGCGGTGATGTCCTCGGCGATCAACGCCCTGGCCACGTTCTACCCGGAGTCGCTGGACCCGTTCGACCCGGAGGCGGTGGAGCTCGCTACCGTGCTGATCCTGGCCAAGACGCGCACCATCACGTCCTACCTGCACCGCACCTCGCGCGGCGAGCCGCTGCTGTACCCGGACTACTCGCGCGGCTACATCGAGGACTTCCTCAGGATGACCTTCGCGGTGCCGTACCAGCAGTACGACATCGACCCGACGGTGGTCAAGGCGCTGGACAAGCTGCTGATCCTGCACGCCGACCACGAGCAGAACTGCTCCACCTCGACGGTGCGGATCGTCGGCTCGGCGCAGGCCAACCTGTACGCCTCGGTGGCCGCCGGCATCAACGCGCTGTCCGGCCCGCTGCACGGTGGCGCCAACGAGGCGGTGCTGCGGATGCTCGGCGAGATCCGGGACAACGGCGGGGACGCCACCGACTTCATGCGCCGGGTCAAGAACAAGGAGCAGGGCGTGCGCCTGATGGGCTTCGGCCACCGGGTGTACAAGAACTACGACCCGCGCGCCGCGATCGTCAAGGAGAGCGCAGACGCCGTGCTCACCGCGCTCGGCGCGAACGACGAGCTGCTCGACATCGCCCGCACGCTGGAGGAGATCGCCCTCTCGGACGAGTACTTCATCTCCCGCAAGCTCTACCCGAACGTCGACTTCTACACCGGTCTGATCTACCAGGCGATGGGTTTCGACTCCTCGATGTTCACCCCGCTGTTCGCCCTCGGCCGGATGCCGGGCTGGATCGCGCAGTGGCGGGAGATGATGCTCGACCCGCAGACCCGGATCGGTCGGCCGCGCCAGGTGTACTCCGGCTCGCCGCTGCGGGACTACGTGCCCGCCGACCAGCGCTGACGTCGGTCCGGGGCTGCGGACGGCCAGCTGCTGGCCAGCGGCAGGGTGCCGACGGGCGGCCGCTCGGCCGCTCGTGGCGGGATGCGTCCGGGTCGGTCCTGGGCTGCCGGGCCGCTCGTCGCGACCGTGGCGGACGAGGTGCGCGCAAACCGGTCAGATCCCCGCGCGCCCGGCCGATCAACCGATCATGTCGTCTACCGAGACCGTGCTGGCGCCCCGCGGCGCCGACCGTCGGGCCCGAGGCGCGGTGCGTGGGGGGCGCGCCGTCGGTCCGACCGGCACCGAGCGCACCTTCGGACCCGAGGAGATCATCGTCTCCAAGACCGACCCCAAGGGGATCATCACCTACGCGAACGACGTGTTCGTCCGCGTGGCGGGCTACACCGAGGAGCAGATCCTCGGCCAGCCGCACAACCTGATCCGGCACCCGGCGATGCCCCGTGCGGTGTTCCAGCTGATGTGGGACGTGATCCCCACCGGCAAGGAGCTGTTCGCCTACGTGCTGAACCTGGCCGCGGACGGCGGGCACTACTGGGTGCTCGCGCACGTCACGCCGTCGTTCGGCCCCGGGGGTGCGATCGTCGGCTACCACTCGAACCGGCGCTGGGTGCCACCCGCCACCCGTCGCACGATCGGCGACCTGTACGCGGCCGTCCTGGCCGTGGAGAACCAGCAGAGCCGGACCAAGGACGCGATCGCCGCCGGCACCGCCGCTCTGCAGCAGGCCCTCGCGGACGCCGGAGCCACCTACGACGAGTTCGTCTGGTCGCTGGCCGCCGCCGACGAGCTCGCTGCGGACGGTGCCCGATGAGCGCGCTGCTCCGCCGTCGCGACGCCGGACGCGGCGCCGGCCCCGCCGGCACCGAGGGGCCGGCGGCACCGGCGCTGGACGACGACACCCGGCGCTCGTTGGAGCTGGTCGCCGCGTTCTGCGACCGGATCGCCGAGGGCGACCTGGAGGGCCGGCTGCCCCCGCTCGCCGGCGACCCGGCCGTGACGCGTGCCCGGGTCTCGCTGAACCGCCTGGCCGACCTGGTGGACGCCTACGTGCGCGAGTCCCAGGCCTCGCTGACCGCCGCCGGCGAGGGCCGGTTCCACCGGCGGTTCCTGCGTCGGGGGATGCCCGGGGCGTTCCGGGCCGGCGCCGTGCAGATCGACGGTGCCCGGGCCGGCCTGGAGAGCGCCGCGCTGCGCACCGCCCGCGACCAGCAGGAGCGCGCCGAGCTCGCCGAGCGGATGGTGGTGGTCGCCGCGCGGGTCGCCGACTCCGCCCAGGGGCTCGCGTCCTCCGCGGCGGCGCTGGCGGCGGACGCCGACTCCGCCGCGCACGCCGCCGCCGACTCTCGGCAGACCGTGCAGTCCTTGACCGACACCTCCGGGCAGATCAGCGAGGCCGCCGGCCTGGTCAAGTCCATCGCGAGCCGGACCCGGCTGCTCGCGCTGAACGCCGCGATCGAGGCCGCCCGGGCCGGCGAGGCGGGTCGAGGGTTCGCCGTGGTCGCCGACGAGGTGCGCACGCTGGCCGACGACTCCGCGGGCCGTTCGGACGACATCGCCCTGCAGGTGGTGGCCGCCCAGGGCGCCGCCGAGGAGGCCGGCCGGGCGATCGGCCGGATCGACGGCATCATCGGCGGGATGTCCGCGCAGGTGCAGGTGGTCGCGGCCGCCGCGGGTGGCCAGGACGGCACCGGCCTCGCCGAGATGGCCGCGCAGCTCCGCGCCGAGATCACCGCCTTCGCCGACCTCAGCTGATCGCGCTGCCGGACCCGGGCGGGTCAAGGAGCGAGGACGAGGACGACCTCACCGGCGGGGACCGCGGTGGTCAGCGCGTCGGACTGCCAGACGTCCGCGCCGTCGGCGCCCGCGTCGCGCTGCCAGCGGCTGCCCTCGACCTCGACCTCGATCACCTGCAGCGAGTCGGCGACCGCGACGGCCCACTGCGCGGCGGCCCAGGCCGACCGGCTGGTGTCGCCGTCCACGGCGGCCCAGTCCGTCACCAGGCGGACCGCGAGGCCCTCGTCGGAGGACCGGTCCGCGTCCGCGGTCGCCGTGACGGAGTCGCCGAAGTCGCGGGTGACCCGGTCGGCGACCTCCTCGACGGTGCCGGTCGCGTCGGGGTCGCCCAGGTCGCAGGTCAACGTGCCGGGCGACCAGCCGGTGAGCGCGGACGCCCAGGCGCGGGCCCGCACCTCGTGCTGGGCGTAGGCGTCCGGGTACGCCGACCGCTGCACCGCCTGCGCCGCCTCGGTGATCTCCAGCTCGGTGTACCCGGGCACGGCGACCAGGCTGTCGTAGAACTTCCCGGTCGAGTACACCGGGTCCATGATCTGCTCGACGGTGCCCCAGCCCTGCGAGGTGCGCTGCTGGAACAGGCCGACCGAGTCGCGGTCGCCGTAGTCGATGTTGATCAGCTTCGACTCCTGCAGCGCGGTGGCCAGGGCGATCGTCGCGGCGCGCGCCGGCAGCCCGCGGTCGACGGACATCGCGACGATCAGTGCGGCGTTGTCCGCCTGCTCGACCGACAGGCCCCACTCGGTGCCGTCCAGGGTCGCCGTGCACCGCTGCGAGGCGGCCGTGGGCGACCGCTCCTCGAGGAACCAGACCACGCCGCCGACCAGCCCCACCAGCAGGGCCAGGCTGGTCAGCGCCGCGCAGCCGATCCGGGAGGCGGTGGCTCGACCTGCGGTCCGCGGTCGGTGCGCGGGCATCTCAGTTCGCGTGCAGCGCCGCGTTGAGCGTGATCCCGGTGCCGGTCCGGGCGACGGCCTCGACGCCGCCGGTCAGCGAGTTGCGGCGGAACAGGACGCCGTCCTGGCCGGACAGCTCGCGGGCCTTGACGACCACCGGGGCGCCGTCGTCCGTCGTGCGGCCGACCACGGTGACCTTGGTGCCGGCGGTGACGTACAGGCCGGCCTCGACCACGCAGTCGTCGCCGAGCGGGATGCCCAGGCCGGCGTTCGCGCCGAGCAGGGACCGCTCGCCGATCGACACCACCTCGCGGCCGCCGCCGGACAGCGTGCCCATGATCGAGGCGCCGCCGCCGATGTCGCTGCCCTCGCCGACGACGACGCCGGCGGAGATCCGGCCCTCGACCATCGAGACGCCGAGGGTGCCGGCGTTGAAGTTCACGAAGCCCTCGTGCATCACCGTGGTGCCGGGGGCCAGGTGGGCGCCGAGGCGCACCCGGTCGGCGTCCCCGATCCGCACGCCCTCGGGCAGCACGTAGTCGACCATCCGCGGGAACTTGTCCACCGAGAGCACGGTGGCGCGCCGTCCGGCGGTCAGCAGCCGGCGCCGGGTCGCCTCGAAGCCGCCGACGGCGCAGGGGCCCTGGTCGGTCCAGACCACGTTGGGCAGGACGGCGAAGATCCCGTCCAGGTTGAGACCGTGCGGTCGGACCAGCCGGTGCGAGAGCAGGTGCAGGCGCAGGTAGGCGTCGGAGGTCGAGGCGGGCGCGGCGTCCAGGTCGATCGTGGTGCGTACCGGTTCGAGCCGGGTGCCGCGGGCCGGGTCGTCCCCGGCCGCTGCCGCGAGGTCGCTCGGGCAGAGGTCGTGATCGGCGGGTGCGCCCAGCACGGGGCTCGGGTACCAGGTGTCCAGGACGGTGCCGGAGTCGGTCACGGTGGCCAGTCCCCAGCCCCAGGCGGTGCGGTCGCTCATGGCGGCAAGCCTACGGGGCCGGACGCCACGACCTGCGCGTGAGCGCCCCGGGTAGGGTCGCGCCCGTGAGCCAGCCCATCTCCGCCCCCGCGTCCCTCGACCTCACCGCCGACCTCACCACGCTGACCGCCGCGATCTGCGACCTCGCGTCGGTGAGCGGGGACGAGCGCGAGCTCGCGGACGCGGTGGCGGCGGCGCTCGGGGCCCTGGGGCACCTGGAGGTGCTGCGCGACGGTGACACCGTGGTGGCCCGGACGTCGCTCGGTCGCCCCGCCCGGGTGCTGGTCGCCGGGCACCTGGACACGGTGCCGGTCGCCGCGAACCTGCCCACCCGGCTGGACGGCGACGGGGCCGACGCGGTGCTGTGGGGGCGCGGCACGGTGGACATGAAGGGCGGTGTCGCGGTGCAGCTCGCGCTCGCCGCGGCGCTGACCGAGCCGACCCGCGACATCACCTGGGTGCTCTACGACCACGAGGAGGTCGACGCGGCGCTGAACGGTCTCGGCCGGGTGTCCCGCCAGCACCCCGAGTGGCTGGCGGCGGACTTCGCGGTGCTCTGCGAGCCCACGGACGCCGGGCTGGAGGGCGGCTGCAACGGCACCCTGCGCGCGGAGGTGCGGGTGCCTGGCGTGGCGGCGCACTCCGCCCGCGCCTGGACCGGGGTGAACGCGATCCACGCCACCGCCGAGGTGCTGGCCCGGCTCGCCGCCTACCAGCCGGCGTCGGTGGAGGTGGAGGGCCTGGTGTACCGCGAGGGGATGAACGCGGTGCTGATCCGGGGCGGCGTCGCCACCAACGTCGTACCGGACTCGTGCGTGGTCACGGTGAACTACCGGTTCGCGCCGTCGCGCAGCGTCGAGCAGGCGGTCGAGCACGTGCGCGAGGTGTTCGCCGGCTACGAGGTCGTCGTGACGGACTCCGCCGCGGGCGCCCGCCCAGGGCTGGACGACCCGGCCGCCGCCGAGTTCGCCGCCGCGGTGCTCGCGGTCACCGGCGGCGCCCCGGCGCCGAAGTACGGCTGGACGGACGTCGCGCGGTTCTCGGCGCTCGGCATCCCGGCGGTGAACTTCGGCCCGGGCGACCCGCTGCTCGCGCACAAGGACGACGAGCGGCTGCCGGTCGCGCAGCTCGCGCTCTGCTACGACGCGCTGCACGCCTGGCTGACCGCCTGAGCCGGGCGCTGGCCGGGCGCGGGCCTGGCACGGGCCCGGTGCCGCCGCCCGGCGCGGCGCCGTCCTCGGCACCGGGGCCGCACACGGCCCTCGGCACCGCTCGCGTCACCAGGCGTTCACCCGACGTCCGACCGCGCGACGTGCAGGCACGCGCGGGTGCGTCCGTCACGGACAGGCACGGACCGTAGAGTCGGCCCCATGACCGACGACGGTGTTCCCGCCCCCGGACAGGGCTACCGCAAGGGCCCGGTGCTGCTGCGCCGCGGTCAGATCCCGGCCACCACGACCGACCAGCGGCTGCTGTCCGGCTCCGACGGCGCGGACTGGCTGCACGGCGACCCGTGGCGGGTGATGCGGATCCAGAGCGAGTTCGTCGAGGGCTTCGGGGCGCTCGCAGAGCTCGGGCCGGCGGTGAGCGTGTTCGGCTCGGCGCGGGTCGCCCCCGAGCACCCGGACTACGCGCTCGGCGAGGCCGTGGGCCGGCGGCTGGTCGAGGCCGGCTACGCGGTGATCACCGGCGGTGGGCCCGGCATCATGTCGGCCGCGAACAAGGGTGCCAGCGAGGCCGGCGGGCTCTCGGTCGGCCTGGGCATCGAGCTGCCGTTCGAGCAGGGGATGAACCCGTGGGTCGACCTCGGGGTGAACTTCCGGTACTTCTTCGCCCGCAAGACGATGTTCGTGAAGTACGCCGAGGGGTTCATCGTGCTGCCGGGCGGCTTCGGCACCTTCGACGAGCTGTTCGAGGCGCTGACCCTGGTGCAGACGCACAAGGTCACCGAGTTCCCGATCGTCCTGGTGGGCTCGGCGTACTGGCAGGGGCTGCTGGACTGGGCGCGCGGCCCGGTGCTGGAGCGCGGGATGATCCGCGAGGCGGACCTGGAGCTGCTCCGGCTGGTGGACGACGCGGACGAGGCGGTGCAGATCGTCGCGGACCGCGGTGCCGAGCTGCGCGCGGCCGAGCGTGCCGCCACCGCGGGCGCCGAGCAGGCCCAGCAGGCGGCCGAGGAGGGCACGGCGGCCGACGCGGTCCAGGAGGGCGCAGCGGCCGGCGGCCGGGAGGGCGCACGCGGGTGACCACGACTCCCGCTACCGATCTGCCCGGGGTCCCCGCGCCCGGCGCCGACCTGCTGCTCCGGGGCCGGTGGTTCGGGTCGGACCACCCGGTCGTGATGGCGGTGGTCAACCGCACGCCCGACTCGTTCTACGCCGCTGCGCGGTACGACGACGCCGGCGCGGACGCCGCGGTGGCCCGGGCCGAGGAGCAGGGCGCCGACCTGGTGGACCTCGGCGGCGTGCGCGCCGGCCGCGGGCCGGAGGTGACGGTCGACGAGGAGATCGCCCGCGTGGTGCCGCTGGTGCAGCGGGTGCGCCGCCGGCACCCGGACCTGCTGGTGAGCGTGGACACCTGGCGAGCACCGGTCGCCCGGGCCGCCGCCGACGCGGGCGCCGACCTGCTGAACGACACCTGGGCCGGGCACGACCCCGCCCTGGTCGAGGTCGCCGGCGAGCGCGGTCTCGGGGTGGTCTGCTCGCACACCGGCGGTCTGCCGCCGCGCACCGATCCGTTGCGGGTGACCTACCCGTTGCCCGAGGACGCCCCGCCGGGGACCGACCCGCTGGACGGGGTGCTGATCGACGTGCTGCGCACCCTGGCGGCGGCCGCACGGCGGGCCGTCGAGGTCGGCGTTCCCCCGGCGAGCGTGCTGGTGGACCCCACGCACGACTTCGGCAAGAGCACCTGGCACTCCCTGCACCTGGTGCGACGGACCGCGGCCCTGGCGGCGCTCGGCCACCCGGTGCTGGTCGCGCTGTCCCGCAAGGACTTCGTCGGCGAGACGCTCGACCTGCCGCCGCAGGAGCGGCTGGAGGGCACTCTCGCGGCGACCACGCTGGCGGCCTGGTTCGGCGCCCGGGTGTTCCGGACGCACGACGTGCGGGCCACCCGGCGGACGGTGGACATGGTGGCGGCGCTGCGCGGCGACCTGCTGCCGGCCCGGGTCGTGCGGGGGCTGGCATGAGGCTCGACCCGCGCACCTGGCCGTGGTGGGTGCAGACGCTCGGGGTCTACGCGGTGGCGCGCGGGTTCTCCGCCGTGGTGCTGATGGTGGTCGCGAGCCAGCAGGCCGCGAACGGCTGGACCGGCGCGGGCCCCGGCTACCTGGACTACACGGGGCTGATGTGGGACGCCTCCTGGTACAAGACCATCGCGGAGGGCGGCTACCCGGCCACGCTCCCGGTCGGCACGGACGGCCTGGTGGAGCAGAACGCCTGGGCGTTCTTCCCGCTGTTCCCGTTCCTGGTGCGGGCGCTGATGACCGTCACCGGCGGGTCCTGGGCCACGGTGGCCCCGTTGACCGCGCTGGTGCTGGGAGCGGCTGCGATGGTGGTGGTCTACCGGCTGGTCGTGCGGGGTGCGCCGCGCGCGGTCGCGGCCGTCCCGGCGCTGCCGCTGATCACCGTGACGCTGGTCAGCGTGTTCCCGACCTCGGTCGTGCTGCAGGTCGGCTACACCGAGTCGCTCGCGCTGCTGCTGGTGGCGGCCTCGCTGCTCCTGATCGTGACTCGGCGGTACGGCTGGGCCGCGCTCGCGGTGGTCGCGCTCGGCTTCACCCGGGCGGTGGCGCTGCCGATGGCGGCGGTGGTGCTGGTGCACGCCTGGGTGCGCTGGCGGCAGTGGCGGGCCGCGGGGGAGCGGCCGGTGGTGCGCGACCTGGTCGGGATCGGTGGGCTCGGCGTCGCCGCGGTGGTCTCGGGGGTGGCCTGGCCGGCGATCTGCGGCTGGGTGACCGGGGTGTCGGACGGGTACCTGCAGACCCAGGGGGCCTGGCGCGGTTCGCGCGACATCGTGCCGTTCGGCTCCTGGGGGTACATCTCGCGGTTCTGGTTCGGCTCGGCTGCGCCGCTCGTGCTGGCCGGCGCGGCGGTGGTGGTGCTGATCGCGCTGCTGGCGCCCGCGACGTGGCGGCTCGGCCGCGAGCTGCACGCGTGGTGCGCCGCGTACCTGCTGTACCTCGCAGCGGCGATCGAGCCGGGCAGCAGCCTGGCGCGGTTCCTGCTGCTGGCCTTCCCGCTGGGTGCCGCGACGGCGGGCGTGGTGCTGCGCCCCGCCTGGGCGCGGCGGGCGTGGTGGACGCTCGTCGTGGTGGCGATGCTCGTGCTGCAGGTGGTCTGGGTCTGGCGGATCTGGCGGCTGGTCCCACCGTCCGGCTGGCCGCCGTGACGCGCGGGGAGATCGCGTCCGACGACGCTTCTCCGAGCGACGGGCCCCGCCCTGTCGGCCTGGTGAACTAGACTGTGCGACGGACATCCGGGAACCGGGTGCCTGGACGGGTGGGTCTCGGCCCCGGCTGGACCAGCACGTCAGGGCACCGGTCACCCAGCTACGACGCGAAGGAGAGCCCCGCATGGCCGCGATGAAGCCGAGGACCGGCGACGGTCCGCTCGAGGTGACCAAGGAGGGCCGCGGCATCGTGATGCGGGTTCCGCTGGAGGGTGGTGGTCGCCTCGTGGTCGAGCTGAACGCCACCGAGGCGCAGGAGCTGGGCGAGGCCCTCACCTCCGTCGTCGGCTGACGACGGCATGGCACGCAGCGCGTCGCACCCCGGGGTGCGCATCGGCCGGCCGGTGCCGGCGATCGGTCTGACGGCGGGTTCGCTCGCGTCCTCCGCCCTGCTCCTGGAGCCGGACGTGGACGCGGTGGCGGTGCCGGTCGCGCCCGCGGTGCCAGGTGACCCGGAGGAGACCGAGCTCCAGCCCCGTCAGGGCACGGCCGATGCCGCCGCCCGGTACGGCATCGACCTGGCCGAGCTCGCCGAGCGGGCCGGCCTGACCGGTGCCGCCGGCGAGGCATGGACGCTGCTGCTGCCGCGCCCCGTGGGCAGCGTCGGCGGCGACCTGCCGTGGACCGGTCTGCCTCGGCGGCTCGTGCTGGTCGGCGTCGGCGACGGCACCCCGGACTCCCTGCGCCGCTCCGGTGCGGCGCTGGCACGGGCCACCCGTGGGCTGGAGCGCGTCGTGACGACCGTGGCGACCGAGCCCGGCGCCCGTTCGTCGGGGTCACGTGCCGCCGGGCCGGCCGACGCGCTGCGAGCGTTCGCGGAGGGCTACCTGCTCGCCGCCTACCGGGTGCAGCGGATCGGCGCCGAGCCGGCGTCACGCACGGCCCCGGCGCGCGAGCTGCTGGTGGTCGGGCGCGAGGGCGTCCGGCTGCAGGCGGCGCTGGACGAGGCGGTGCGCGGCGCGACCGCGACCTGGCTGGTCCGGGATCTCGCCAACACCCCGTCGAACATCAAGAGCCCGGCCTGGCTGGCCGACCGGGCCGTCGAGCTCGCCCGGGCCGCGGGCCTGCGGGTCGAGGTCCGCGGACCGCAGGAGCTGGCCGCCGAGGGCTTCGGCGGCATCCTCGCCGTGGGCGCGGGCTCGGCCTCGACCCCCCGACTGGTCACGGTCTGCTACGACCCGCCGGCCGCCGCGCGCGAGACCGCACGGCCCCGCACGCGGCACGTCGTGGTGGTCGGCAAGGGCATCACGTACGACACCGGTGGCCTGTCGATCAAGCCGCGCGAGGCGATGGTCCCGATGAAGACCGACATGGCGGGGGCCGCCGTCGCGCTGGCCACCGTGCTCGGTGCCGCCGCGGCCCAGGTCGGGCACCGGGTCACCGCCGTGCTGCCGCTCGCCGAGAACCACGTCGGGGCGGCCTCCTACCGGCCCGGTGACGTGCTGCGGCTGTACGGCGGGCGCACCGTCGAGATCGCGAACACCGACGCCGAGGGCCGGATCGTGCTCGGTGACGCCCTCGCGTTCGCGGACGCCACCCTGGACCCGGACGTGCTGATCGACGTCGCGACCTTGACCGGTGCGGCCAGCCTCGGCCTTGGCAAGCAGCACGCCGCGCTGTACGGCACGGACCCCCGGCTGGTGCAGGCGCTGTCGACGGCCGCCGCCGAGGCGGGCGAGCCGGTGTGGCCGATGCCGCTGGTCGAGGACTACTCGGACGCGGTGCGGTCCACCGTCGCCGACCTGCGGCACGTGCCGCAGGACCTGAGGTACGGCGGCGGCTCGATCACCGCGGCGCTGTTCCTGCGCGAGCTGGTGGGGCAGCGGACCTGGGCGCACCTCGACATCGCCGGCCCCGCGCGGTCCACCGCCGACCGGCACGAGCTGACCGAGGGCGCCACCGGGTTCGGCGCGCGGCTGCTGCTGCGCTACCTGGCCGCGCTGCGCTGACCGGCCGCGCTGGGCTGACGTGTTGCTGCGTCCGCCGCGACCGGGCTCAGCGCCGGACGGCGACCAGCAGGCCGTCGCCCACCGGCAGCAGGGCCGGGTGCAGGCGCTCGTCGTCGCGGACCCGGCGTCCGGTCTCCCGTACGATCGTGGTGGCCTCGTCCCGGCGGGCCGGGTCCGGCACCCGGTCGTGCCACAGCGCGCCGTCGACCGCCAGCACGCCACCGGGGCGCAGCAGCCGGACCGCCTGGTCCACGTACGCCGGGTAGCTCTCGATGTCGGCGTCCACGAACACCAGGTCGTAGGCGGCGTCGGTCAGGCGGGGCAGCACGTCCAGCGCCCGGCCCGCGATGGTGCGGGTGCGGGCGGGGCGCACGCCCTCTTCCGCATAGGCGACCTTGGCCGCGCGCTGGTGCTCGATCTCGACGTCGATCGTGGTCAGCACCCCGTCCTCGGGCATCCCGCGCAGCAGGCAGAGCGAGCTCACACCAGCACCGGTGCCGATCTCGACCACCGCGTGCGCCTTCGCCGCGGCCGCCAGCACCCGCAGCGCGGCTCCGGTGCCCGGCTGGACGGCGGCGCAGCCGAGCTCGCCGGCCCGGTCCCTCGCGCGCAGCAGCGTCTCGTCCTCGGGCACGAAGCCCTCCGCGTAGACCCAGCTCGCGGCCTTGTCGCTGGCGATGGTGTCCTCCTGTGCGCCCGCGGTGCCGCCCGGCGCCCGTGCGCCGGTCGGGTCCGCCCCGAGCGGGCGGTGGACCGCGCTGGTCAGCCTAGTGGCCCCGGGCCGGGTCGCGCGGTGCCGGATCCGTCACGGGGTCGCCGGGTCGGTGCCGGGTCGGCGTCGGGCGGGTCCTATCAGTGCGGTGCTGGTCTCGCGCCGGGTGAGATCGCCGCGGGCTGGAACCTCCCGTGCCGCCGGGCCGTTGTGCTCGGGCACAGGGTCCGCCGGGACGGGCACGGCCGGCACGGGTTGGCGTGCGGCTCGCCAGGCGGGGACACTGGAGCACGGCGCCGCGACGGCGACGCCCCGAGAACGTGAGGAAGTGGATGGCGACCACGGAGCCCGACCCGGACTGGCAGCCCCCGACCTGGGAGGAGATCGTCCGGGAGCACTCCGCGCGCGTGTACCGGCTGGCCTACCGCCTGACCGGCAACCGGTATGACGCCGAGGACCTCACCCAGGAGGTGTTCGTCCGGGTGTTCCGGTCGTTGTCGACCTACACCCCCGGCACCTTCGAGGGCTGGCTGCACCGCATCACCACGAACCTGTTCCTCGACCAGGCACGCCGCAAGCAGCGCATCCGGATGGACGCGATGGGCGAGGAGGGCGACCGCTACCCGGCCGCCGAGGGGCGTGACGTCCCGGAGCGTGCCTTCGAGCACGGCAACCTCGACGTCGACGTGCAGGCGGCGCTCGACGCGCTGCCGCCGGAGTACCGCGCCGCCGTGGTGCTGTGCGACATCGAGGGACTGTCCTACGAGGAGATCGCGGTCACGCTGGGCATCAAGCTCGGCACGGTCCGCTCCCGGATCCACCGGGCCCGAGCCCGCCTGCGGGTCTCGCTCGAGCACCGCGCGCCTGCAGGCAGCGCCGCTGCTGCGAGCGCGGTCGCCCGGGGCGCCGCTGCCGGCACCCTCCCGGGCGGGGTCGCGACCGAGCGGCCCGGCGTCGAGCACGGCGGCGCTGGTCGGCCCGGCGTCGAGGAGTCGAACAGCGTCGGCACGGTCTCGCGGGGCGCCGATCTGGTCGGGACCGATCTCGTCGGGACGGGCCTCGTCGGGACCGGGCTGGTCGGGACCGGCGAGCGGCCGGTGACGGCAGCGGCGGCCGGCCGATGAGCCAGCACCTGGGCTCCTGGGCGAGCGCGCTCGCGGACGGCCAGCTCGACCCGGCCGCCACCGAGCGGGCGCTGGCCCACGTGGCCGGCTGCACCCGGTGCGCGGGCGAGCTCGCCGCGGCACGTGCCGCACGGCGGGCGCTGTCCGCCGCCGACGACGTGCGCCCCGCCGGGGACCTCACCGCACGGCTGCTCGCCCTCGGCTGCGCGCCGGGCGGACCGGTCGCGGGCGCGGCGGTGCGAGGGCCGTCCCGCGTCGCCCCGTTCGCACCGCCCGCCGGTCGGCCGGCCACCTTCACCGACACCCCGATCACGCTCAGCCCGCACACCTCGCTGCTCGGCGGCCCCGGCTTCGCGCTCGGGGCGCTCGGCGGGCTCGGCGGACAGGTCGCGCCCTCGGGGCCGGACGGCCACGGCGTGCTGACCGGCAGCGTGACGCCCGGGCGACGCGGCCTGCGGGCCGTGGTCGGCTCGGTGACCGGGCTGGGCGTGGTCGCCGTCGGGCTCTTCGTGCTGGGCGACAGCCCGGACATCACCCCGGCCACCGGGTCCGACCAGGCGCTCGCCCTGCTCGGCAGCGCCGGCGGCACCGCCTCGGTGGCCGTCAGCGCGACCGCCGGCACCGACGCGCCGACGGCCGGGTCGAGCACCGCCGACTTCCTGGCCTGGATGCAGGCGGAGGGCTGGACCTGCCCGAGCGCCGTGCCGGACGGCTGGTCCGTCACCTCGGTGCAGCTGAGCGACGACGACGAGACGCTGGAGGTCGCGCTGTCCGGCCCGGTCGGCGACCTGGTGCTGACCGAGCAGCAGGGACAGCTGGACACCGACGCGCTGGCCGGGTCCGCGCAGGTCGTCGTCGCTGACCGGACCGTGTACCTGCTGTCCACCGCACCGTGGCACGTCGCCTGGCAGTCGGGCGAGACCGTGGTCGAGGTGGTGTCGTCCGACGGATCCGCCGATGTCGCGAGCGTGGTCGCGGAGTTCCCGGAGGTCGACTTCGACTCCGGGCTGCCCGCCCGGCTGACGCGAGGCTGGGACACGCTGGCCGCCGCGGTGCACCTGTCGTGACGCTGCCCGGCGCGGGGCAGGAGGGCGCGGGGCAGGTCGGTGCGGGGCGGCCGGGTGCAGGACGGGACGGCGCGGCCGAGGCCGGTTCGCAGGAGGACGGTGCGCGCGCTGCCGCCGCGGCCCGTGAGCTGCCGCCGCTGTTCGCGCCGCCGACGGTGCGGCCGGCGCCGGTGACGGACGAGGACCTGCCGGGCATGATGCGCGACCGGGTGCCGACGGACTCGCCCGGCACGTCTCCCGTTCCCGGTCGGGTGCCCCCGGACGTTGCTCGGACCGACCCGGACGTGGTGTTCGGCGCCCCGCTCGCGGCGAACGCAGCCGCCGATGCCGCCCCGGAGGTGTCCCAGCCCGGCGGGTCCTTGCGGCGGCGTGGCCGGCGTCGGCGTGCGACGGCGGGCCTGGTGGTCGGCGGTCTGGTGCTCGCCTTCCTGGCCGGCGTGGGCGGCGGCCTGCTCGGTGCGCGGCTGACGGACGACGACCACCTGGCCGACGCCGGTCTGCCGCTGGCCGTGAGCACCGCCTCGGCCGACCGGGCGGCGGACTCGGTCGCCGGGATCGCGGCGCAGGTGCTGCCGTCGGTGGTCTCGATCGAGCTCAGCACGGCCGAGGGCGTCACCACCGGCTCCGGGGTGGTGCTGCGCCAGGACGGCTACATCCTGACCAACCACCACGTGGTGGCCGATGCGGACACCGCGGGGGCGACGTTGGTGGTGCTGCTCGCGGACGGTTCCCAGGAGTCGGCCTCGGTGGTCGGATCGACGGCGGACTACGACCTCGCTGTGGTCAAGATCGACGTGACGGGGCTGACGCCGCTGCTGCTGGGGGACTCCGACGCGGTGCAGGTGGGCGACCCCGTCGTCGCGGTCGGCGCGCCGCTCGGCCTGGCCGGGACGGTCACCAGCGGCATCGTCAGCGCGCTGAACCGGCCGGTCGCCGCCGGAGACGGTGTGTCCACCACGGCGTTCATCAATGCGATCCAGACCGATGCGGCGATCAACCCGGGCAACTCCGGTGGTCCGCTGGTGAACGCGGCGGGCGAGGTGATCGGCATCAACTCCGCGATCGCCCAGGCGTCGGGCGTCTCGTCCTCGTCGGGCGGCAGCATCGGCCTCGGCTTCGCGATCCCGTCCAACCAGGCGCGCCGCACCGCCGAGCAGCTGATCGAGACCGGTGTCGCGACCTATCCGGTGATCGGTGTGCTGCTGGACGCGTCGTACACCGGCGAGGGCGTGCAGGTGTTCGCCGACGCCCAGGACGGCGTGCTCCCGGTCACCCCCGGTGGGCCGGCGGACCTGGCGGGCATCCGGGCCGGTGACGTGATCGTGTCCATCGACGGCCGGCCGGTGACCGACTCCGACGAGCTGGTGGTCGCGATCCGTGCCCGCACCCCCGGGGACGCCGTGCTGCTACGGGTGCGCACGGGCGACGACGAGCGCGACGTCCGGGTGGTGCTGCAGGAGTCAGAGGCGGACTGAGCCGGGTCCGGGGATCGAGGCGGGCCGAGCAGGACCGAGCCGGAACGGGCTGAGACCTGCCAGGCCGCGCCGGAACGGTCTGAGCCGGGCTCCGGTGCGCTGAGCCAGACCGAGCCGGCCTCAGCGAGAGCCGGTCGGCCTCGGTCAGGGTCGGGCCGGGGCCGGTCCGCTGCTCGGCCGCACAGGGTCGGGCCGGGTCGGGGGGTGCCGGGGTGCGACCGAGCGGTAGCCTGGGCCGGTGCTGGACATCAACGGCGGCGAGTTCCTCGTCATCCTGCTCGTCGCCGTGATCGTGGTCGGGCCGTCCCGGCTGCCGCACTACGCCGAGGAGCTCGGCAAGCTCGTCCGGCGGGCGCGGTCCTACCTGCGTGACGCGCGGGAGCGGATCGGCGACGAGCTGGGCGAGGACGCGAAGGACATCGACTGGGAGGCGCTCGACCCCCGGCGGTACGACCCGCGTCGGATCGTCCGCGATGCGCTGCTCGACCCGGACCCGACGGACACTCGCGGCCCGGCTCGTGCGGCCGGGGGCGCACGAGCCCCGTACCGGACCGGTGCCGCTGCGACCGGTGCCGCCGGTGCTGCCGCCGGCGACGAGGCTGGCTCGGTTCCCGGTGCTGCAGCTGGGGCCGGCCCCACGCCCAGCGCCGGCCCCACGCCCGGCACCGGCGCCGGCACCGCGCCCTCCGCCTCCGGCGACCCGTCGCCGCCCGCGCCGTTCGACGACGAGGCCACCTGACCTCGCGCGTCCCCGCCCCGCACGCCTCCGCCACCGGGCAGCGCCAGCGCCGCCCCCGAACCGTCAGAATGGACCCATGCCTGCTGCGACGCCGCGCATCTTCTCCGGGATGCAGCCCACGTCCGACTCTCTCCACCTCGGCAACTACCTCGGCGCGCTGACGCAGTGGGTGGCCCTCCAGGACGCCTACGACGCGCTGTACTGCGTGGTCGACCTGCACGCGCTGACCGTGGCGCCCGACCCGGTGGCGCTGCGTGAGCGCACCCGGCGCACCGCGGCGCAGTACCTGGCCGCCGGGGTGGATCCGCAGCGCTCGATCCTGTTCGTGCAGTCGCACGTCTCCGAGCACGCGGAGCTGGCCTGGCTGCTGTCCTGCCACACCGGGTTCGGCGAGGCCGGCCGGATGACGCAGTTCAAGGACAAGTCCGGCCGGTACGGCGCCGAGGGCACGACGGTCGGGCTGTTCACGTACCCGATCCTGATGGCGGCGGACATCCTGCTCTACGACACGGCCCTGGTGCCGGTCGGGGAGGACCAGCGGCAGCACCTGGAGCTGACCCGCGACCTGGCCCAGCGGCTGAACTCCCGGTTCGGCGCGGGCACGGTGGTGGTGCCGGACGCGCACATCGTCAAGGCCACCGCGAAGATCTTCGACCTGCAGGACCCGACGGCGAAGATGAGCAAGTCCGCGGCCAGCCCGAACGGCATCATCGAGCTGCTGGACCCGCCGAAGGCGGTGGCCAAGCGGATCAAGAGCGCGGTGACCGACAACCTCGGCCAGGTCGTCTACGACCCGCAGGGCCAGCCCGGGGTGGCGAACCTGCTGACGATCTTCTCCGCGCTGACCGGCCGGGACGTCGAGGCGATCGTCGCCGACTACGAGGGCAAGGGCTACGGGCACCTCAAGGTGGACCTGGCCGAGGTGGTGGTGGAGTTCCTGACCCCGTTCCAGGAGCGGGTCGACGGCTACCTGTCCGAGCCGGGGACGCTGGACGCGGTGCTCCAGGACGGCGCCGAGCGCGCCCGGTCGATCGCGCGCACGACGCTGGAGCGGGTCAGCGACCGCTTCGGGCTGCTGCCGCGACGCCGGACGACGTGACCGTGCCCGGGGTGATCCGGATCGGGGTCGCCGTGACCGTGCCGGAGCCGTTCTGCTCCGCGCTGACGGCGGCCCGCGCCCGGGTGGGCGACCCCGGTGCCGAGCTGATCCGGCCGCACATCACGCTGATCGGCCCGACCGAGGTGCCGGTGTCCGGGCTGGACGAGGTGGACGCGCACCTGCGGGCGGTGGCCGGCCGGCACGCGCCGTTCACGGTGCACCTGCGGGGCACGGCGTCGTTCCGCCCGGTCTCCCCGGTCGTGTTCGTGGAGGTGGTGGAGGGCATCGCACCGTGCGAGCGGCTGGAGCGGGAGCTGCGTACCGGTGCGCTCGCGCAGGACCTGCGGTTCCACTACCACCCGCACGTGACCGTGGCGCACGAGGTGGACGATGCCGCGCTGGACAGCGCCTTCGTGGACCTCGCGGAGTTCGACGCGCGGTTCGAGGTGCCGGTGATCCAGGCGTACGAGCACGGGGACGACGGGATGTGGCGGGCCCGGGGCTCCTACCCGTTGGCCGGCGTTCCGGATGCCGGACCCGGGGACGCCTCCTAGGGTCGCGGGCATGGGAGAACCGGTCGAGCCGCGGGGGGCCGGGCGGTCGCACGCCGCGGTGAGCGGCATCGAGGACGTCGCCGCGGGGATCCGTCGGGACGTCGGTGGCCCGGAGCGGCCGGGACCGTCAGGCGGCGGGACGGGGCCGCGCGCTCTGCTCGGTCGGCTGGTCGCCCGGGTGCAGGCGGTGCTGGCCTGGTGGCAGCGGACCCGGGCCGGGCGGGCGAACGCGCGGTTCGGCGCGGCTGGTGGCGGGGTGCTCACCGGCGGGATTGCCTATGCCGCGATGTTCTCGCTGTTCGCCGGCCTCACCATCGGCTACACGGTGTTCATGGCGGTGCTCGGCGACAACGACGAGCTGCGTTCGAGCGTGCTGGACGCGATCGACGCGAACCTGCCCGGCCTGGTGCAGACCGACCACAGCGACGGCATCGTCGATCCCGGCTCGCTGGTGCTCAGCCGTGGGCTCGGCATCGCCGGGGTGGTGGCCGTGGTGGTGCTGCTGGTCAGCGCGATCTCGGCGATGGCCGCCCTGCGCACGGCCGTGCGGGCCATGCTGGGGGCCGAGGGCGCGGGCGGCAACGCGGTGGTCGGCAAGCTGCGCGAGCTCGGCGGCTTCGTCGGGATGGCGCTGGCGATCCTGCTCTCCGCGGTGCTGAGCATCGGCACCACGACGGCCGCGGACTGGCTGCTCGGGGTGGTCGGGGCGGACTCGTCCGTGGCCTCGGTGGTGACGCGGGTTGCCGGGATCCTGGTCGCGTTCGGGGTGGACGCGGCGACGTTCCTGCTGGTCGTGGTGGTGCTGGCCGGGGTGCGTCCGCCGTGGCGGGACCTGCGCCAGGGCGCACTGATCGCAGGGGTGGGGCTCGGCGTGGTGCGGGTGCTCGGCACGTCGGTGGTGACCGGCTCGACCGGGAGCAACGCGGTGCTCGCCTCGTTCACGGTGCTGGTCACGCTGCTGGTCTGGATCAACCTGATCGCCCGGATCGTGCTGCTCGCGGCGGCCTGGACCGCCGACCCGCCCGTGCCCGCGGTGGCCTCGGAGCCCGACGCCGCGCAGGCCGATGCTACTTGACGGTAGCGCCGGACGCTATCGAGCGGTAGCATCGAACCCGAGTCCGGATCGACCGGACGTCGTCGTGGCCTGACGCCCGATGTCGGACATCCGCCGGGTGCCGATGCCGGCGTGCGTCGGGAACAGCCGCCCACGACCGACCGACGCGAGGGAGCGTGGGTGTGGACGTACGACGTGCACGTGCAGGGACGACGGGTGCGACAGCTCTGGCGGTGGCGGCGGTGCTGCTGCTCGCGGGCTGCGGCGGTGATCGGTCCGCGGCGTCGAGCGATGCGCCGACCGGCGCCTCGGCCGGGACCAGCGGGTCCGGCAGCGGCGCCGGGGAGGTGGTCGTCTACCTGGTCCGGCACGGCGAGACGGTGTTCAACCAGCTCGGCGAGATGCAGGGGTGGTCCGACTCCCCGCTGACCCCGGCGGGCGAGGAGCTGGCCGACCAGGCGGGGGCCGCGCTCGCCGACCACGACTTCGTGGCGGCCTATGCGAGCGACCTCGGGCGCACCCGGGCGACCGCGGAGCACATCCTCGCCGGCCAGGGCGGCTCCGCCCCGGAGCTGGTCACGATGCCGGAGCTGCGCGAGTGGTACTTCGGCGGGTTCGAGGGCAACCCGAACGACGACGCCTGGGGCACGGTGCTCAGCGAGCACGGCTACGACTGGACGCAGGTGCAGCAGGACTTCGCCGGCTTCGCCGACGAGATCGGCGGGCAGAGCGCCATGGCGACGATGGTCGCGGAGAGCGACCCGCTCGGGCTGGCGGAGGACGCCGACCAGATCACCACCCGGCTGGTCGAGGGGTTCGACACCCTGGTCGGCGAGGTGGCGGAGCAGGGCGGCGGCGAGGTGCTGGTGGTCAGCCACGGGCTGGCGATCGGCAGCCTGCTGGAGGCGCTGGACCCGCAGCACGAGGCGACCGCGTTCCACAACCTGGCCCTGACGACGATCACGGTGCGAGACGGCGTCGCGACGATCGGGACGGTGAACGACACCGACTACCTGCTGGCTGCGTCCTGAGCGCGCGGGTCCCGGTGCCCACTGGCCGGATATCCCCAGCAGACTGACAGCAGTCGGCGGTAGCGTCGTCGTCATGCGCGCCGCCGCGACCCCACCTCGTGCCAGCGACCGCGGTGCCTCCCAGCCGGGTGGCGCCGCGGTCCACCCGTCGGCCCCGGGGCGGCGGCGATGGTGGTGGGTGCTCGACGGCGCGGGCAGCGTGGCGCTGCTCATCCTGGCCGGCGCCCTGGGGTACTCGGTGCGCGGCAAGCTCGGGATGCTCGGCGCCCTGGTGGCGTGCGTGGTCCTGCTCGGCGTCGTGCGGATGCTGCTGACGATGTACGGCGCCGACGAGCTGATCCGGCGCCGCCGCGCGCACCACTGAGCGCGGCGGGCTCAGAACGCGCGGGTGATCATCGCGCGCTTGACCTCCTGGATGGCCTTGGTCACCTCGATGCCGCGCGGGCACGCCTCGGTGCAGTTGAAGGTCGTCCGGCAGCGCCAGACGCCCTCCTTGTCGTTCAGGATCTCCAGCCGCTGCGCACCGCCGGCGTCCCGGCTGTCGAAGATGAACCGGTGCGCGTTCACGATCGCCGCCGGGCCGAAGTACTGCCCGTCGGTCCAGAACACCGGGCAGGACGAGGTGCACGCGGCGCACAGGATGCACTTCGTGGTGTCGTCGAACCGGGCCCGCTGCTCGGGCGACTGCAGACGCTCGCGGGACGGTTCGTGCCCGTCGGTGATCAGGAACGGCATGATCTCCCGGTAGGACGCGAAGAACGGCTCCATGTCGACCACGAGGTCCTTGATCACCGGCAGACCCTTGATCGGCTCCACCGTGATCGGCTTGTCCGGGTTCAGGTCCTTCAGCAGCGCCTTGCAGGCCAGCCGGTTGCGGCCGTTGATCCGCATCGCGTCCGAGCCGCACACCCCGTGCGCGCAGGACCGGCGGAAGGTCAGCGAGCCGTCCTGCTCCCACTTGATCGTGTGCAGCGCGTCCAGCAGCCGGTCGGTGCCGTGCGCGGTGACGGTGAACTCCTGCCAGTACGGCTCGGCGCCCTGCTGGTCGGAGCCCGTGGCACTGCCCTCGGGGGAGTAGCGGCGGATGCGCAGGGTCACGTCGAAGCTCGGCACCTCACCGGCCTTCGGGTGCGGCGCGGGCGAGGCGGCTCGGTCGAGGATGGCAGTCATCGGTGCGTCCGCTCGATCGGGGGTCGGGTGGTGGTCGTGACGGGCTCGGTGCCGACGGGGCTGGCAGTCATCAGTACTTCCGCTCCATCGGCTGGTACACGGTGGTCACGACGGGCTTGGTGCCGAGCAGCACCGCGGGGCGCCCGGGTACGGGTGGCGGGACCTCCTCGCCGGCCGGTGCCGGTGCGACGGGGGAGTCGACCTCGCCGCCGTGCGGGCGGCGGTAGGCCATGGTGTGCTCCATGAAGCCGGCGTCGTCCCGCTTCGGGTAGTCCTCGCGGAAGTGCCCGCCGCGCGACTCGCGGCGGTTCAGGGCGCCGACCACGACGACCTCGGCGATGTCGAGCAGGAAGCCGAGCTCGATCGCCTCCAGCAGGTCGGTGTTGAACGCCTGGCTCTTGTCCTGCACCGACGCCCGGGAGTAGCGCTCCTGCAGCCGGCGGACGTCGGCCAGCGCGGTGCGCAGCGACTCGGCGGTGCGGAACACCTGGGCGTTGCTGTCCATGGTCTGCTGCAGCTCGCGCCGGATGTCCGCCACCCGCTCGCCGTCCGGCCGGGTGCGCATCTCCTCGAGCTCGGCGACCGTGGCGTCCTGGGCGTTCGCGGGCAGGTCCACCCAGTCGGCGCCGGCGGCGTACGCGGCGGCGGAGATGCCGGCGCGCTTGCCGAACACGTTGATGTCCAGCAGCGAGTTGGTGCCGAGCCGGTTCGAGCCGTGCACGGAGACGCAGGCGACCTCGCCGGCGGCGTACAGGCCCCGGACCACGTCGGTGGTGTTCCGCAGCACCTCGGCCTCGATGTTCGTCGGCACGCCGCCCATCGCGTAGTGCGCGGTGGGGTAGACCGGCACCGGCTCGGTGTAGGGCTCGATGCCGAGGTAGGTGCGGGCGAACTCGGTGATGTCCGGCAGCTTGGCGTCGATGTGCGCCGGGTCCAGGTGGGTGAGGTCGAGCAGCACGTAGTCCTTGTCCGGGCCGGCGCCGCGCCCCTCGCGCACCTCGTTGGCCATCGACCGGGCGACGATGTCCCGCGGCGCCAGGTCCTTGATCGTCGGGGCGTACCGCTCCATGAAGCGCTCGCCCTCGCCGTTGCGCAGGATGCCGCCCTCGCCGCGTGCCGCCTCGGAGAGCAGGATGCCGAGGCCGGCCAGGCCGGTCGGGTGGAACTGGAAGAACTCCATGTCCTCCAGCGGCAGCCCACGCCGGTAGGCCAGCGCCATGCCGTCGCCGGTCAGGGTGTGCGCGTTGGAGGTGGTCTTGTAGATCTTGCCGGCGCCGCCGGTGGCCAGCACGACCGACTTGGCCCGGAAGACGTGGATCTCGCCGGTGGCCAGCTCGTAGGCGACCACGCCCGCGACATGCACCTCCGTGCGTGCGTCGTCGGGGATCGACCCGTCCGTCAGGTCGTGGTCCAGCAGCAGGTCCAGGCAGTAGAACTCGTTGAAGAACTCCACCTCCTGCTTCACGCACTGCTGGTAGAGCGTCTGCAGGATCATGTGACCGGTGCGGTCGGCGGCGTAGCAGGCCCGGCGCACCGGGGCCTCGCCGTGGTTGCGGGTGTGCCCGCCGAACCGGCGCTGGTCGATCCGGCCCTCGGGGGTGCGGTTGAAAGGCAGCCCCATCCGCTCCAGGTCGAGAACGGCGTCCACGGCCTCGTGCGCCATGATCTCGGCGGCGTCCTGGTCGACCAGGTAGTCCCCGCCCTTCACGGTGTCGAAGGTGTGCCACTCGGGGTTGTCGTCCTCGACGTTGCCGAGCGCCGCGCACATCCCGCCCTGGGCGGCACCGGTGTGCGAGCGGGTCGGGTACAGCTTGGAGATCACGGCGGTGCGGGTGCGGGCGGACGACTCCAGGGCCGCGCGCATCCCGGCACCGCCGGCTCCGACGATCACGACGTCGTACTGGTGGGTCTGCATCGGGGTCGATGCCTCCAAGGGTCGGGGGAGCGTCCGGTCGAGCGGCGCGGGCCGTGGTGCCGGTGGGCGGGTCGGTGCTGGCTCAGCCGGTGCAGAACGACGGCAGCTGGTCAGCGGTCGCGTTCGCGGGGCACGGGTCGAAGGTGAAGATCACCAGGGTTCCGAGCAGCACCACGACGACGAACGCGGTGTACAGCACGAGCTTGAGCACCAGCCGGGTGCCGTTGCGCTCGGCGTAGTCGTTGATGATCGTCCGCACGCCGTTGGTGCCGTGGATCATTGCCAGCCAGAGCATCAGCAGGTCCCAGACCTGCCAGAACGGCGAGGCCCACTTGCCGGCGACGAAGCCGAAGTCGATCGCGGAGATGCCCTCGCCGGCGATCAGGTTGACGAACAGGTGCCCGAAGATCAGCACCAGCAGCAGCACGCCGGAGGCGCGCATGAACACCCAGCCGTACAGCTCCCAGCTGCCGCGGCTGGTGCGCCGGCCGGGGCCGCGGCCGGCGCGGCCGGCACGTGGAGCGGGGATCGTGGCGGTCATGGCCGGGTCCTCACGGGGTCGTGGGCACGGCGGGCGCCGTCGTGGGGTGACATCACTCGCCCCCGAACACGTTCATCAGGTGCCGGGGCAGGAAGCCCGCCATGGTGACGACGAACAGCCCCAGCACGATCCAGAGCATCACCCGCTGGTACCGCGGTCCCTTGGCCCAGAAGTCCACCAGGATGATCCGGATGCCGTTGAAGGCGTGGAACACGATCGCGGCGACCAGCCCGGCCTCGCCGAGGCCCATCACCGGGTTCTTGTAGGTGCCGATCACCGCGTCGTACGCCTCGGGCGACACCCGGACCAGCGAGGTGTCCAGCACGTGCACCAGCAGGAAGAAGAAGATCAGCACCCCGGTGACCCGGTGCGCGACCCAGGACCACATGCCCTCCCGGCCGCGGTACAACGTGCCGCCGGGACGCCGGGAGGAGCGGGCGCCCGATCGGCCGGCGGGTGGTCGTCCAGCTGTGGGGGCGGCTGGCGCAGTGGGCACGGATGGCCTCCTGGCGAGTGTCGGCGGGACTGCGGTGTCCGTTCAGGTCACTGTAG
The DNA here is from genome assembly GCA_036404115.1 of Cellulomonas sp. Lineage (GTDB taxonomy): Bacteria > Actinomycetota > Actinomycetes > Actinomycetales > Cellulomonadaceae > Cellulomonas. Next base: position 170,131 of record DASWPG010000011.1, on the reverse strand, counting down.
TGATCGTGCACCGACGTCTCGCCCGCGGGCGGGCGAACCTCGGCCGATGTGACCAAGCGCACATCTTGATTGGGACCGAAGGCCCTGGTGTCGCGAAGGGGCGCGTAGGTGCCAGCAGGGGTGGAGCGTCGCCGATACGCTGGCCCGCATGTCCGCGCCCGACCCTGCCACCATCCCCGCCGAGCCGATCCCCGGCTTCTACGCCGTCGTCCCCGCCGGCGGTGCCGGCACCCGGCTCTGGCCGCTGTCCCGGCAGGGGGTGCCGAAGTTCCTGCACGACCTGACGGGCACCGGACGCACCCTGCTGCAGGGCACGGTGGACCGGCTGCTGCCGCTCAGCGGCCCGGCCGGCGTGCTCGTGGTGACCGGCGCCCGGCACGCCGAGGCCGTCGCCGCCCAGCTCCCCGAGCTCGGGCCGGACCAGGTGATCGCCGAGCCGTCACCGCGCGACTCCATGGCGGCGATCGGTCTGGCCGCCGCCCTCATCGCCGAGCGGCACGGCCCCGAGGCCGTGCTCGGCTCGTTCGCCGCGGACCACGTGATCGACGACCTGCCGCTGTTCTGGTCCGCCGTGACCGAGGGCGTCGAGGCCGCCCGCGCCGGCTACGTCGTCACGATCGGCATCACCGCCACCGACCCCTCCACCGCCTTCGGCTACGTCCGGTCCGCCGCGCCGCTCGGCGTGGCCGGTGCCCCCGGCGCGCGGCACGTCTCCGGCTTCACCGAGAAGCCGGACGCCGAGACCGCCGCCGCCTACCTCGCCACCGGCGAGTACCGGTGGAACGCCGGGATGTTCATCGTCGCCGCCGGCGTGCTGCTGGACCACCTCGCGACCCAGCTCCCGGCGCTCGCGGCCGGCGTGCGCGCCATCGCGGCGGTCTGGGACGACCCCGAGGCGCGGGCCCGGGCGCTCGCGGAGACCTGGCCGACGCTGACCAAGATCGCCATCGACCACGCGATCGCCGAACCGGTCGCTGCCGCCGGCGGCGTCGCCGTGGTGCCCGGCGACTTCACCTGGGACGACGTGGGCGACTTCGCCTCGCTGGCCGAGCTGCTGTCCCGATCCGGCACCGCAGGCGAGCCGGGCACCGCCGGTGCCACGCTCGGCGACGACGCGCTGGTGCAGCGGATCGACGCGGCCGGCTCGCTGGTGGTCGGCGCCGAGAGCCGCACCGTCACGGTGCTCGGGGTGCCCGGCGCGGTCGTGGTCGACACCCCGGACGCCGTGCTCGTCACCACGCTCGCGCACGCGCAGCAGGTCAAGGCAGCGGTGGACGGCTGGCGCGCGCTCGACCGCGAGGACCTGCTCTGAGGGAGAGGCGCTGGTCCTGCGTGCGCGGCTCGTGGTCCGGGCCGACACGGGTGCGGTGCTGCGCTGAGGGAGAGGCGCTGGTCCTGGGCGGGTGGTTCGTGGTCCGGGCCGACACGGGTGCGGTGCTGCGCTGAGGGGGCGTGCGCACCCCGTGGACGCGCAGTCCGTGGTCTGCACAGGTGGGTAGTGTCACCAGGGTGATCGTCGACGCCTCCCGAGTGACCCAGATCGTCTCCTCCCTCCAGGACGAGCTGGTGGACCTCCGGCGCGACATCCACGCGCACCCCGAGCTCGGTCGCACCGAGCAGCGCACCACGGCCCTGGTGGCCGACCGGCTGCGCGCCGCCGGCCTCGAACCGCGGCTGCTGCCCGGGACCGGGCTGGTCTGCGACATCGGACCGTCCGCGGTGCAGACCGGCCGGCGCCGCGTCGCCCTGCGGGCGGACATCGACGCGCTGCCGGTGCCGGAGACCACCGGGCTGCCGTTCGCCTCCGTCGTGCCCGGCGTCGCGCACGCCTGCGGCCACGACGTGCACACCACGGCGGTGCTCGGCGCCGGCCTCACGCTGGCCGAGCTGCACGCGGACGGTGAGCTCGGCATCGGGGTGCGGCTGGTGTTCCAGCCCGCCGAGGAGGTGCAGCCGGGCGGCGCGCTGGACGTGATCGCGGCCGGCGGCCTGGACGGCGTCGGACAGATCTTCGCGGTGCACTGCGACCCCAAGGTCGACGTCGGGCGGGTCGGCACCCGGATCGGCCCGATCACCTCGGCCTCCGACGAGGTCACCGTGGTGCTGACCGGCGCCGGCGGCCACACCTCTCGCCCGCACCTGACCGGTGACGTGGTCTACGCCCTCGGCCAGGTGATCACCCAGGTGCCGGCGGTGCTCGGCCGCCGGCTCGACCCGCGCGGCGGCGTGAACCTCACCTGGGGCGCCGTGCAGGCGGGTCAGGCGCACAACGCGATCCCGACCACCGGCACGGTGCGCGGCACGCTGCGCTGCCTCGAGGTGCGGGCCTGGGAGCGGGCCTCGCAGGTGTTCCACGAGGCGGTCGAGCAGGTGGTCGCGCCCTACGGGGTCGAGGTCGAGGTGCGGCACCAGCGCGGCGTCCCGCCGGTGGAGAACGACGAGCCGGCCGTGAGCGTCCTGGAGGCCGCCGTGCGCGACGTGCTCGGAGAGGACGCCGTGCAGCTCACCGAGCAGTCGCTCGGCGGCGAGGACTTCGCCTGGTACCTGACCAAGGTGCCCGGCGCGATGGCCCGGCTCGGCACCCGCACCCCCGGTGGCCCCAGCTACGACATCCACCAGGGGAACCTGGTCGTGGACGAGCGGGCGATCACCGCGGGAGCCGCGCTGCTGGCCCGCACCGTGCTGCGCGCGGCGGCCCGCGCGGGCGAGCACGTCGGGGCGAACATTCCAAGTCAGTAACGAACGAGTCCCGGTCCGGCCTTCGAAACACCACCGACATCTGTGCGTGGCTAGGGTGCGTGTCGAACGCCGGACGAGCCCGTCCGTGCAGCGTGCAACGGAGCACGTCGCACGGACGTCATCTCGTGGCCGGTCGACGACGAGAAGCAGGAGTGCCGCGTGAAGAAGATGATCCGGGTCGCCGCCCTGAGCGGGGCGCTCGCCCTCGCCCTGGCCGCGTGTGGTTCCGCACCCGAGGACGACGCCAGTTCCACCGGCGGGACCGACGCCGCCACCGTCGACTTCAAGGCCTGCATGGTCTCGGACTCGGGCGGCTTCGAGGACAAGTCGTTCAACCAGTCCGGTGCCGAGGGCCTGGACCAGGCCGGCGACGAGCTCGGTGTCGAGGTGGTCAAGGTGGAGTCCACCTCCGAGACCGACTTCACCCCGAACGTCGCCTCGCTGGTCTCCCAGGACTGCGACCTGATCATCGGGGTCGGCTACCTGCTGGCCGACGCGATGACCGCCGCTGCCGAGGAGAACCCGGACATCGAGTTCGCGCTGGTCGACTCCGCGTTCAACGAGGAGCTGGACAACGCCCAGCCGCTGCTGTTCAACACGCAGGAGGCCGCGTACCTGGCCGGCTACGTCGCCGCGGGCACCACGAGCACCGGCGTCGTCGCGACCTTCGGCGGCATCCAGCTGCCGACCGTGACGATCTTCATGGACGGCTTCGCCGACGGCGTCGCGAAGTACAACGAGGACAACGGCACCTCCGTGACGCTGCTCGGCTGGGACAAGGAGGCCCAGACCGGCTCCTTCACCGGTGACTTCGAGAACCAGACCAACGGGCAGAACCTGGCCAAGGGCTTCATCGACCAGGGCGCGGACATCATCATGCCGGTCGCCGGCCCGGTCGGCCTCGGTGCGGCCGCCGCCGCGCTGGAGGCGGGCGACGTCTCCATCATCGGTGTCGACGCCGACTGGTACGAGACCGCTCCCGACTACTCCTCGATCGTCCTCACCTCGGTGATGAAGGAGATCGGCCAGGCGGTCTACGACACCGTCGAGGCGGCCTCCGAGGGCAACTTCTCCAACACGGCGTACGTCGGCACCCTGGAGAACGGCGGCATCGGCATCGCGCCGTTCCACGACTTCGAGTCGGTCGTGCCCGCGGACGTGAGCTCGGCCGTCGACGACCTCTCCGCGCAGATCATCAGCGGTGACCTCGTCGTCGAGTCCGTCAGCCAGAACTGACGCGTCGACGCACCCCGACGATGGCCCGGGCAGAGCACCTGCCCGGGCCATCGTCGTGGTTGTGCGGGGGGCAGCTCATCGCCGACGATCGACCTGGGCCCGCCACGGCCCGTGGCCGGCACGTCGGTGCACCGGCCGGACAAGATTCGTGAGGAGCGGGCCCAGGTGAAGCTGGAACTGCGCGGGATCACCAAGCGCTTCGGCGCGCTGGTGGCGAACGACCACATCGACCTGGTGGTCGAGCCGGGGGAGATCCACGCCCTCCTCGGCGAGAACGGAGCGGGCAAGAGCACCCTGATGAACGTGCTCTACGGGTTCTACGACCCGGACGAGGGCGAGATCCTGGTCGACGACCAGCCGGTCACCTTCACCGGCCCCGGCGACGCGATGGCGGCCGGCATCGGCATGGTGCACCAGCACTTCATGCTGGTCCCGGTGTTCACCGTCGCCGAGAACGTCGTGCTCGGCTACGAGCCGGTCACCGGCGGCGGGCTGATCGACCTGGCCGAGGCGCGCCGGCGGGTGCGCGAGATCTCCGACCGGTTCGGGTTCGACGTCGACCCCGACGCCATGGTCGAGGACCTCCCGGTCGGCGCCCAGCAGCGGGTCGAGATCATCAAGGCGCTGTCCCACGAGGCCCAGGTGCTGATCCTGGACGAGCCGACCGCGGTGCTCACCCCCCAGGAGACCGACGAGCTGATCGCGATCATGCGCCAGCTCAAGGCGGCCGGCACCTCGATCGTCTTCATCACCCACAAGCTGCGCGAGGTCCGCGCGGTCGCCGACCGGATCACCGTGATCCGGCGCGGCCAGGTGGTCGGCACCGCCGAGCCCACCGCCGCCGAGACCGAGCTCGCCTCGCTGATGGTCGGCCGATCGGTCTCGCTCGGCGTCGAACGGGCACCGGCCCAGGCCGGCGACGTCGCCCTGACCGTCCGCGACCTGACCGTGATCGACCCCGCCGGCGTGCGCCAGGTGGACGACGTGAGCTTCGACGTCGCCCGCGGCGAGATCGTCGCGATCGCCGGCGTGCAGGGCAACGGGCAGACCGAGCTCACCGAGGTCATCCTCGGGCTGCAGCAGCCGGTCGCCGGCTCGGTCGTGCTGGACGGCACCGAGCTGGTCGGGCGGTCCGTCAAGGACGTGCTGCTGGCCGGCGTCGGCTTCGTCCCCGAGGACCGCACCGAGGACGGCATCGTCGCCGACTTCTCCGTCGCGGAGAACCTCATCCTCGACCTGTACGACCGTCCACCGTTCGCCCGCGGCATCTCCCTGGACCCCGGCCGGGTCCGAGCCAGCGCCGAGCAGCGGATCGTAGAGTTCGACGTGCGCACCCCGTCCGTCGACCACCCCGCCGGCAAGCTCTCCGGCGGCAACCAGCAGAAGGTCGTCCTGGCCCGGGAGATGTCCCGCCCGCTGCGGCTGCTGATCGCCTCCCAGCCCACCCGCGGCCTGGACGTCGGGTCGATCGAGTTCGTGCACAAGCGCGTGGTCTCCGAGCGCGACAGCGGCACCCCGGTGATCATCGTGTCCACCGAGCTCGACGAGGTGCTCGCGCTGGCCGACCGGATCGTCGTGATGTACCGCGGCCGGATCGTCGGCATCGTCGACGGGGGCGCGGACCGCGACGTGCTCGGCCTGATGATGGCCGGCGTCCCGCTGAACGAGGCCGTCGCGCAGGCGGCCAGCCACCACACGGTGCTCGGCGAGGCCGACATCGACGCCTCCGAGGAGGACAGCAAGTGAGCGCCGCCACCCCCGCCACGCCGACCGGGCCCGCTCCGGAGCCCGCCGTCCAGGACGAGGCCCCGCCGCCGCCCGGCCGGCTCCAGGTCGCGCTCGGCGAGATGCTGTCCAGCTCGTGGCTGGTCTCGGTCGCCGCGGTGCTGCTCGCCCTGGTCGTCTCCGGCGTGCTGATCGCCGGGGCCAACACCGAGGTGCACGAGACCTTCGGCTACCTGTTCGCCCGCCCGGCGGACTTCCTGTCCGCGGTCTGGCACTCCGTGTGGAACGCCTACGTCGCCCTGTTCCAGGGCGCCGTCTTCGACCCCGGGGCCGAGACCTTCGCCAAGGCGATCAAGCCGCTCACCGAGACCATGACCGTGTCCGTCCCGCTGATCCTCGCCGGCCTCGGCCTGAGCGTCGGCTTCCAGGCCGGACTGTTCAACATCGGCGCCCAGGGGCAGATCATCCTCGGCGCCGTCTTCGCCGGCTACATCGGCTTCGCCTTCTCGCTGCCCGTCGGCCTGCACCTGCTGCTCGCCGTGATCGGCGCCGCGCTCGGCGGCGGCCTGTGGGCCGCGATCGCCGGCTTCCTCAAGGCCCGCACCGGCGCCAACGAGGTGATCGTCACGATCATGCTGAACAACATCGCGGTGTACCTGATCGGCTACCTGCTCACCCTGCCGGCCTTCCAGCGCGAGGGCAGCAACAACCCGGTCTCCCCGGCGATCGCCGACAGCGCGCTCTACCCGCGCATCCTCGGCTCCAGCTTCCGGCTGCACCTCGGGTTCATCGTCGCGATCCTCGCCACCGTGTTCGTCTGGTGGCTGCTGAACCGCTCGACGATCGGCTTCCGGTTCCGGGCCGTCGGCGCCAACCCGAACGCCGCCCGCACCGCCGGCATCAACGTGAACTCGGTCTACCTGTGGGTGATGATCGTCGCCGGTGTGCTGGCCGGACTCGCCGGCTCCGCCCAGGTGCTCGGCACCGAGAAGGTGCTCACCTCCGGGGTCGCCGCCTCGTTCGGCGTCGACGCGATCACCGTCGCCCTGCTCGGCCGGTCCAAGCCGCTCGGCACCTTCCTCGCCGGCCTGCTGTTCGGCGCGCTGCGCGCCGGCGGCTACACCATGCAGTCCCTCACCGCCACGCCGATCGACATCGTGCAGGTCGTCCAGTCGCTGGTCGTGCTGTTCATCGCCGCACCTCCGCTGGTGCGAGCGGTCTTCCGCCTGCCGAAGCCCGGCGGCCGGGGCAAGGCTCCCGCCGAGCTGGCAGCGCCCGTCGCGACGGAGGCCGCAGCGTGAGCGCCCCCCGCAGGATCGTCAGCCCCGCACCCGTGCCCGAGGGGACCCTCGCATGACCGCCGTGACCGCACCCGCACCCGTACCGTCGGTTCCGGCACCGGAGACCGCCAAGCCGCTCCCGCCGATCCGCTACGGGACCTCGATCGCCTACTCGGCCGTCGCGCTGCTCGCGCTGGTCCTGTTCGGCATCCTGCCCGCCTCGGGCCGCCGCACCTCCTTCACGGTGTCCACCACCACGGACTTCGTGCAGATCGACCGGTTCTCGGTGCCGTCCAAGACCACCGCGCTCGTGCTCTGCCTGATCGCGCTCGCGCTGTCCGGCTGGGCCTGGCAGACCACCCGCACCCGCCGCAAGGCCGGCCTCTGGCTGCCGGCGACCTACGCGGTCGCGCTCGTGCTCGCGCTGCTCACCTGGGCGGTCGCCGGCAAGGAGCAGTCGCTCCCGCTGACCAGCCTGCTGCAGGGGTCGCTGTTCCTCGCCGTGCCGCTGGTGTTCGGCTCGCTGGCCGGCATCCTCTGCGAGCGGTCCGGCATCATCAACATCGCCATCGAGGGCCAGCTGCTCGCCGGGGCGTTCCTCGCCGCCGTCGTGGCCACCCTCACGCACAGCGCCTACATCGGCCTGATCGCCGCACCCGTCGCCGGCGCCCTGGTCTCCGCCCTGCTGGTGGTCTTCTCCATCCGGTACGTGGTCAACCAGATCATCGTCGGCGTCGTGCTCAACGTGCTCGTCGTCGGGGTCACCGGCTACTTGTTCTCCACCGTGCTCAAGGAGAACGCCGACACCCTGAACTCCCCGCCCCGCCTGGGCACCATCTCGATCCCGCTGCTGTCCAAGATCCCGGTGATCGGCCCGGTGCTGTTCCAGCAGACCGCCCTGGTGTACCTGATGTACATCGTGGTGATCGCCCTGCAGATCCTGGTGTTCCGCAGCCGGTGGGGCCTGCGGCTGCGCGCCGTCGGCGAGCACCCCAAGGCCGCCGACACCGTCGGCATCAAGGTCAACCGCACCCGGGTGCGCAGCACCCTGCTCGGCGGCGCGGTCGCCGGCCTCGGCGGTGCGTTCTTCACCGTCGCCAACGGCCTCGCGTTCGGCAAGGAGATGACCGGCGGCAAGGGGTACATCGCCCTCGCCGCGATGATCCTCGGCCGGTGGAGCCCCAAGGGCGCGCTCGCCGCCGCCCTGCTGTTCGGTTTCGCCGACAACCTGCAGGTGGTGCTCGGCATCATCGGCACGCCGATCCCCAGCCAGATCATGCTGATGACGCCCTACGTCGTGACGATCTTCGCGGTCGCCGGGCTGGTCGGTCGGGTGCGGGCCCCCGCGTCCGAGGGCATCGCGTACGTGAAGTGAGACGTGCCGGCGGGCCATCCGGTCTCCGTGCGTGCCGTGCGCGCCGGGTGCCGGGTGCGCCGGGCGCCGGGAGTGGCGGGTGCGTCGGGCCGGGGAGACCCGGTCGTCCGGCAGCCCAGGTCCGGTCGTGACGGCCGGCGAAGAGAGGAGACCGGCCGTGCCGGAGATCGACTGGGACGCCCTGCGGGCCGCCGCGACGGAGGTCATGCATCGGGCGTACGTCCCGTACTCGAAGTTCCCGGTCGGCGTCGCCGCCCTGGTGGACGACGGCCGCGTCGTCGTCGGCTGCAACGTCGAGAACGCGTCGTACGGCCTGACCCTGTGCGCCGAGTGCGCCCTCGTGTCCGGGCTGCACGTCTCCGGCGGTGGGCGCCTGGTCGCCTTCGCCTGCGTGGACGCCCACGGCAACGCGCTGATGCCGTGCGGTCGCTGCCGCCAGCTGCTCTGGGAGCACGGCGGCGCCGGCCTGCTCGTCGACACCGTGAGCGGGATCAAGCCGATGACCGAGGTGCTGCCCGACGCGTTCGGGCCCAGCGACCTCGTGGAGAGGAAGTCCGACCAGTGACCAGTTCCGTCGAGGGCACCCGCCGCGCCGCCGCCACCCGCGCGGCCGCAGCCCGAACCGCCGCCACCCGCGCCGCCGCCCGCCGCGCCGATGCCACCCGAGCCGCAGGAGCCGCACGATGAGCGCCGCCGAGCCCTTCGACGCCGTCGACGTCATCATCGCCAAGCGGGACTCCCACCGGCTGACCGACGCCCAGATCGACTGGGTGATCGACGCCTACACCCGCGGCGTGGTCGCCGAGGAGCAGATGTCCGCCCTCAACATGGCCGTGCTGCTCAACGGCATGGACCGGGCCGAGATCGCCCGGTGGACCGCCGCCATGATCGCCTCCGGCGAGCGGATGGACTTCTCGGCGCTGTCCCGGCCGACCTCCGACAAGCACTCCACCGGCGGTGTCGGCGACAAGATCACCCTCCCGCTGGCACCGCTGGTCGCGGTGTTCGGCGTCGCCGTCCCGCAGCTCTCCGGCCGCGGCCTCGGTCACACCGGCGGCACCCTGGACAAGCTCGAGTCCATCCCCGGCTGGCGCGCCGCGCTGACCAACGACGAGATGATGGCCCAGCTCGAGGACGTCGGCGCCGTGATCTGCCAGGCCGGCTCCGGCCTCGCACCGGCCGACCGCAAGCTCTACGCGCTGCGCGACGTCACCGGCACCGTCGAGGCCATCCCGCTGATCGCCTCGTCCATCATGAGCAAGAAGATCGCCGAGGGCACCGGCGCGCTCGTGCTCGACGTCAAGGTCGGCTCGGGTGCCTTCATGAAGGACCTCGACCGGGCCACCGAGCTCGCGCGCACCATGGTCGACCTCGGCACCGACGCCGGTGTCACCACCGTCGCCCTGCTCACCGACATGTCCACCCCGCTCGGGCTCACCGCCGGCAACGCACTGGAGGTGCGCGAGTCCCTCGAGGTGCTGGCCGGTGGCGGGCCCGCCGACGTCGTCGAGCTCACCGTCGCCCTCGCCCAGGAGATGCTGGCCGCCGCCGGCCGCCCCGGCATCGACGTGGCCGCCGCGCTCGCCGACGGGCGTGCGATGGACGCGTGGCGCAGGATGATCCAGGCCCAGGGCGGCGACGCCGACGCCCCGCTGCCCGTCGCCCGGCACACCGAGCAGGTCCTCGCACCCGCCGACGGCGTGCTGACCACGCTGGACGCCTACGCCGTCGGGATCGCTGCCTGGCGGCTCGGGGCGGGGCGGGCCCGCAAGGAGGACCCCGTGCAGGCCGGCGCCGGCGTCGAGCTGCACGCCAAGCCCGGCGACACCGTGCGGGCCGGGCAGCCGCTGCTCACCCTGCACACCGACACCCCCGAGCGGTTCGAGCGGGCGCTCGGCGCGCTGGACGGCGGCATCGAGGTCAGCGCCGAGGCACCGGCCGGGCGGGGATCGCTGATCCTCGGCCGGATAGACGGGAGCGCGACGCACCGAGGGTGAGCGGGACGCGCCGAGAGTGAGCGCGCGAGGCCCGTACGCTGGAGAGGCTGTGAGCTCGTTCGCCGACGAGGCCTCAACACCGGGGGTCGACAAGACCGTGCGCGTGGGTCGCCGGCGTGCGGGGGAGGCTTCCCCGGCAGCCGCTGATCGGCTGGTGAACCGTCGCGGGTCGGCGGGTGGGTCGTCGCCGTGCTGGCATGCTGTCTCGGTTCGCTCGGTTCGCTCGGTTCGCTCGGTTCGCTGCCGCTGCGCCACCTGCGCACCCGGTGGGCGATCGAGGTGTCCGCGGATGTCACCTCGGTGGGCGGGACGGAACGGTGGCTCAGGCATGCTGGACCTCGCGGACGCGGCGAGCCGAGCACGTGCCAGGCGAGCCGCCGGCGACGAGCACGGCGGGCAGCCGGAGAGGCGACCTGCCGGGCGTGCGGGCAGCAGACCGAGCCTGACAGGCTCGACGGAAGTGGACCGGAAGGGGGTGCGGCATGTCCGGATGGGCACTCCCGCTGCAGCTGACGACCCTGCTGCGCCAGACCGTGCAGCGCCGCGACGTGCTGCGCCAGACCCGGCATCGCCGGCCTTCGTCGTTGCGGCCCCGACCGCACCCTCGTGCGCTGTCGGGGCATCCGCTCCCCGCGCGCCAACATCCTGAGCCTGTGCTGCCCGAGCACCTGCTCGCCGACGCGGTTGCAGCGGCACGTGCCAGGCCGGATCCCGTGGACCCCGGGACGCTCACGACGCTGGACCCGCGGCGTCGTCAGCAGGTGCTCGACCCGATCGCGGCCCCTCTCGGCGAGGTCGTCCGGTGGGGAACCGCCGCCGCCCGCCAGATGGACGGCACGACCTGTGCCGCCGCCGTGCTGGGCCTGCTCGCGGCAGCCGGGGACCCGGTGCTCGCCGCATGGCTGGTCACAGGCGCGCTGCCCACCGGTGTCGTCCCGCCCGAGCTCGACGGGCTGGTGCTCCCCGACCCACCGGAGCCCGCCCATCCAGACGCCCCGTCCTGGTACCGATCGCCGGACGCTCGGCTCGTGCACCGCACCGCGACGGAGGCATCCGCGGCCCGGTGGTCGCTGCTGCAGGCTGCCGTGCACCACCGCAGCACCCGGCACGCACTGGCCGGGCTGCTGCCGTGGCCGCGATCGCTCGGCACCCCGCCCTGGGGAGCTGCCCGCGTCGCCCGGTTCCCCGGCGTGCGGTACCGCCCGGTGATGGTTGACGACACCCGGACCCACGAGGTCTCCGCTGTGCTGGACAGGGTCGAGGGTGCCCTCGACGCCGGCGTCCCTGTGCCGCTGTACGCCGGCGGCGACCTGTCCGACGGTGTGGTAGCCGCAGTGCCCCGTCACGTGGTGCTCGCCGTCGGGCGGACCCAGGACGGCTACCGGGTGTACGAGCCGAGCGTCGGCCGGATGATCCCGCTCGCCCGGTCGGCGCTGCTGCACCCGAGCACGCCGCAGCGCGCGCTCGGCGGCTGGACGCACCTGGGCTGGGTGCTGATGCCACAGCCGCGGGACTGACGATCTTCGCTGGTGCTGTCGGGCCGGTGTGAGGTCGAGTCGGCTCCGGCTCGGCGAGGGCGCCCCGACGGTCCACAGGTGGCGCGACCACGAGGCGTCCCCAGGTCCCAGATCGGTGGCCCGCCGGTTGTCGGTGCAGGGGCCTAGGGTCGTTGTATGAAGGATGACCTGCACCGACGCACCGAGCTCGGGTCCGCACGCCCGGGTGCGCTGCCGGTCGATCGCGGGGGCCGAGAGGCCGTTGAGACCGGGATCGGCGGCGGTGCGACGGCGAGCCGTGATGGTTGTCCGGGTTCCCGCCAGGACCTGGACGCGGGTACGGAGCCGGCGACGGGCGAGGTCGCGGGCAGGGCCGCGATCCCGGGCGCGGCTTCGGTCGCCGGCACAGGCGAGGCTCCGCGTACCAGCACCGTCGAGGTGCCGGCTGCCGGGACAGACGGCGCTCCGGGTGCCAGCACCAGCGCGGCCCTGGGTACCAGCTCGAGCGACGCCCTGGGTACCAGCTCGAGCCGGGCTGCGGGTGCCGGCTCCGGTGCGGCTCTGACCGCCAGCACAGGCGAGCTCCCCGGCGGCCGCGTAGGTGTGGTCGCTGCTGGAGGCGGTGCCACTGGTGCGGGCGCCGACCGGAACCTGAGCGTCGGGCCCCGTGGCGTGGACCTGGTTCCGGACGCCGCGGTGCTGCTGGCCGACGGGGTGTGCCCGGGCTCCGGGATCCTGATCGATGCAGCGAGGCCGGGTGCGGGCCAGGCATCTGCGGTCGAGGCGTTGGTCCCGGGGCCGGTGCTGGCCACGGTGCTCTCGGAGCTGGACCTGGAAGAGGCGGACGACGGGGCGTTGGTGGAGGTCGCCGCCGCGGCGGCCCGCCTGGAGGGGTGGGCGAGAGCGGCCGGGGCACGTGCTGCTGCTGCACTGTCGAGGCGGGCGTCGATGAACCCGGCGTGGTCGGCTGCGGCCGGGGGCGCCCCGCTGGTGGCGGGTGTGGCCGGGGACGAGCTCGCGATGCGGCTCGGGTGCTCGCGCCGGACGGGGATGCGGCTCGTCGAGCACGGGCGGGCGTTCACCGGTGCTCTGGTGGAGACCGGGGACGCCCTGGCTCAGGGGCAGATCAGTGTCACCGCCGCGGGGATGATCGCCGATCGGCTGGCCGCCCTGCCGACCCAGGTGGCCGTGGCGGTGCAGGCCCGGATCCTGCCGGTGGCGGGTGGACGCACCCCGACCCAGCTCGGCCGAGACCTGGCGACAGCGTTGATCGTGGTGGACCCGGGCGAGGCTGCCACACGCGCGGCGCGGGCCCGTGCGGGACGTCGGGTCGACCGTCCCCGGGCACTGCCCGATGGCGTGGCCGGACTCTGGGCAGTGCTGCCCGCCGCTGTCGCCGCGCGGATGGATGCGACCCTGGATGCCGCCGCGCGCACCGCTCGCGGCGCGGGCGATCCTCGGACGTTGGACCAGCTGCGTGCCGACGGGCTGTCCGACCTCGTCCTGCACACGTCCTGCACCCCGGAACCCAGCATGGATGTCGAACCGGGCGCCGTCGGCGCAGGCGCGGGCAGAGACCGAGCGCTCGGCTCGTGCGCCACCACCAGCGCGGGCAGCACGAGCACGTCGATGTGCGCGGGTGGTGCCGCCTCCACCGCCGACGCGCGCGCAGACCGAGCGATCGGTCAGGTCACCGCACCTGGTAGGAGCACGCGCCCAGCCGTCGGCGGAGTCGTGGTGCCGGAGCCGGGCGTGGCCGTCAGTGAGGTCGCATCGGCAGAGTTGTTGACCGCAGCAGCAACAGCGAGCACACCCGCTGGGTCGAGCAGGGACGCCGGGACGAGCAGGGACGCTGGGACGAGCAGGGACGCTGGGACGAGCAGGGATGGCGGGACGAGCAGGGACGCTGGCACGAGCAGCGATGGCGGGATGAGCGCGGACGCTCGGACGGGCGTGGCAGCAACGACCCGAGCCGAGGTCGAGGCGGGTCCGGCCGCAGGGACAGACGCGGACGGCGCGGCGTGGACGGGCTGCCTGACCGCTGCGCGTGCGCGTGCTCACGTGCGTGTCACGGTGGCCTTGTCCACTCTGCTCGGCCTCGACCAGAAGCCAGGCGACCTCGCCGGATACGGGCCGATCGATGCCACCACCGCCCGTGCGCTTGCCGAGGGCGGGATCTGGCGTCGTCTGGTCACCGATCCTCGCAGCGGCGCCGTGCTGGACGTCGGACGCAGCCGCTACCGGCCACCCGCAGGCATGATCGCCCACGTCCAGGCCCGGGACCGTAACTGTGCCCGACCAGGTTGCTCCACTCCCGCTGAGAGCTGCGATCTCGACCACACGATCGAGTACCACCGCGGCGTCATCCACCCGCCCGAGGCACCCGCCGCCATCACCTCTGGTGCGGATGCACCCGGGCTCGGACGCACCGCGGCGGACAACCTCGGACCTCTGTGCCGACGTGACCACCGGCTCAAGACCGACGGTGGCTACACGCTGCGTCAGCTCGAACCCGGGGTCTTCGAGTGGACCAGCCGTACTGGCCACCGCTATCGAGTCACACCCGGAGACCACGGGCGTACCGAACACCTCGGCATCATCCGTGCGGGTGCGGGTGCGGGTGCGGGTGCGGGTGCGGGTGCGGGTGCGGGTGCGGGTGCGGGTGCGGGTGCGGGTGCGGGTGCGAGGGGCACAGCTTTGGGTGGCGGCAGCGGCGCGCTCACCTGGGCGCCCGACGACGACCCGCCGCCCTACTGAGCCGGCTGCCCTCCGCGCCAGCGAGTCGCCGGTCTCGCTCCCGCCGCCGGATCAGAGACGAGCGACCGGCCTCGATGCGATCAGCGAATCGTCTCGACGCTGCGCTTCGACCTGGCCTGCAATCTGCATTCCGCCAGGTCTGCGAGGCCCGCCAGGTCTGCGAGGCCCGCGAGGCCCGCCAGGTCCGGGAGGTCCGCCAGGCCCGCCGGGCCCGCGAGACCCGCTTTGGCCATGCCCGAGCAGAATCGCCTCGCGCGGGCGTGCGTGCGCGTCTGTCCGACGGGCCGGTGTCGAGCTCGAGGTATCGCCTCGGGCGGGCGGGTGTGCGGTCTTGGAGGAGCTTGTCTTGCACGGAGGTGTGTGCGCGTGGACGGGCTTGTCTCGCACGGTCGTTCGCGCTCCGCCCGTTCGCACCAGCCTCACCTGCCATCCGTGCTCCGCCCGACGGCACCCGTCTCGTTCGGTGGCGTCCGCTTCGCCCGCTGGCACCCGCTTCTCTCGGGGGCATCAGCTCCGCCGTGACCGGCCCGCCGGGGTGGCACCGGGACCGTCCTGCGGCTCGGTCGGGCAGCGTGCGGCCGGGTGCTGCGACAGGGGCACGTCCCGCGCCCAGGTGCGGGTTCAGACCGCCGGAGCACGATGCGACGGAGGGGCTCCCCGGCCAGTAGCGTGGTCCCATGACCTCCCCGGAGCAGATCGCCGCGCTGCCGAAGGTGCTGCTCCACGATCATCTCGACGGCGGGTTGCGGCCGGCCACGGTGGTCGAGCTGGCGGCGGAGATCGACCATGCGCTGCCGACGACGGACCCGGAGGCGCTGGCGCGCTGGTTCGTCGAGCAGGCGGACAGCGGCAGCCTGGAGGCGTACCTCGCGACGTTCGTGCACACCTCGGGCGTGATGCAGTCCGTGTCGGCGCTGCGGCGGGTGGCCCGGGAAGCCGTGGTCGATCTGGCTGCCGACGGGGTGGTGTACGTCGAGGAGCGGTTCGCCCCTGAGCTGCACCAGGCGGGCGGACTGTCGTTGCAGCACGTGGTGGACGCGGTGCGCGAGGGCGTGGCCGAGGGGGTCGCGGCCGCGGCGGCGTCCGGCCGGACGATCAGGGTGGGGCTGCTGCTGTGCGCGATGCGCCAGTCGGACCGGGCGGACGAGATCGCGGCGCTGGCGCTGGCGAACCGGGATCGCGGTGTGGTCGGCTTCGACATCGCCGGACCGGAGGCCGGATACCCGGCGTTTGCGCTCGGCGCAGCGTTCGCGAGCCTGCGGGCGGCGCGGTTCCCGGTGACGGTGCACGCGGGGGAGGCTGCCGGTCGGGAGTCGGTGGACGATGCGGTGGACGTGGGGGCGCTGCGGATCGGGCACGGCATCCGGCTGGTCGAGGACATCACGGTGGGCGGCCCGGGGGAGGAAGCCCGGCTGGGCCGGTTGGCGCACTGGGTGCGAGATCGGCGGATCGCGTTGGAGGTGTGCCCGACGTCGAACCTGCAGACGGGTGGCGCCCGGTCGATCGCGGTGCACCCGGTGACGACGCTGCTGCGGCTCGGCTTCGCAGTGACGATCAGCACCGACAACCGGCTGCAGTCGGCCACCAGCCCGACCCGGGAGCTGTCTCGGCTGGTGGCGGAGGCCGGGTGGACTCTTGAGGACCTGCGGGACGTGACCGTCACCGCCGCACGGCACGCATTCGTCCACGAGGACGAGCGGCGTGACCTCATCGACCGGGTGATCCTGCCCGGCTACGCATCGCTGCTGGAAGGAAGGCACCACGGATGAGCGCCACTCTCGATGCCGAAGGGCTCGCCAAGTTCGTCGATCACACGCTGCTGAAGCCGGAGGCGACGGCGGCTGACGTCGCGGCGCTGGTCGACGAGGGCGTCCGGCTGGGGGTCTACTCGGTGTGCGTGTCGCCGTCCTTCCTGCCGTTGGACGCGAAGGGGCTGAAGATCGCCACGGTGTGCGGGTTCCCGTCGGGCAAGCACCACAGCGAGGTGAAGGCCACCGAGGCGGCGCGCTCGGTGGCGGACGGGGCGGACGAGGTCGACATGGTGATCGACGTCGGTGCCGCGAAGGCCCACGACTTCGAGGCGGTGCTGGCCGACATCACGGCGGTGCGGGTCGCGGTGCCGGCACCGACGGTGCTCAAGGTGATCATCGAGTCCGCGGCGCTGTCCGACCACGAGATCGTCGAGGTGTGCCGGGCGGCGGAGACGGCGGGCGCCGACTTCGTGAAGACGTCGACCGGCTTCCACCCGGCGGGTGGTGCCACGGTGCACGCGGTGGAGATCATGGCCGCGACGGTCGGTGGCCGGCTCGGCGTGAAGGCGTCCGGCGGCGTGCGATCGGCGGCGGACGCGCTGGCGATGATCGAGGCGGGAGCGACTCGGCTCGGCCTGTCGGGCACCGCGGCGGTGCTCGCGGGCTTCGAGGCGGACGGCGGCTACTGAGTAGCTGGGCTGCGGTGCGCTGAGTGCTGAGGGTGCTGTCCGCAGCGGTCTCGGATCAGCGGGCACCCGCCGGTGGCGCCTCTGCGCGGCCCGGACGACCGGCTGCACGCCGGGCGTGGCACGCCGAGGTCGGACCGTGCGCCGAGCATGCTCAGCAGTCCCAGCCTGTGCAGCGAGCCGGGCACGTCCCGCCAGCTCACGCTGTTCAGCGGGCGGAGCGAGGAGCGCGAGCCGCGTAGGCCGAGCGATCCGAGCAGGGCGAGCCGCGGCAGAAGGTCCGGTTTGCTCGGGGGGCTGCGCAGCTCCAGCGAGACGAGCCCGGTCCGAGAGTGGATCTCGGGCCGGGCTCGTCGGCTGTCCGGGGTCTCCGGGGTCTCTGTGGTTCGGCGGGCGTCGTCGGGTCGTTCTGGTGCCGCTCCGTGGGGCCGGGGGCCCGCCGAGCCCGTCCGTCGGGGACGGCCGCCGGCTCCGCTGCCGGACCTGCGGCTCGGGCCGCGCCCTCCTCAGATCCCCAGTGCCTCCGCGACGTCGGTGCGTACCGCGTCGAGGCGGGCCCGGGCAGCCGCTCGTGCCTGCCCGACGGTCTCGACCGGCGCATGCTCCTCGACCGGCAGCACGACCTCGAGGTAGCACTTGACCTTGGGCTCGGTGCCGGACGGCCGCACGACGACGCGGGTGTCGTCGGCGGCGAGCAGGCGGATGCCGTCGGTCGGCGGCAGACCGTCCCGCTCCTCTTCGGTGCCGTTCGCGAGGTCGACCACGGAGACGACGGGCGAGCCGCCGAGGGTGGTCGGCGGCTGCTCGCGGAGCCTCGTCATGGCGGCGGGGATCAGGGTCAGGTCGGTGAACCGGGCGGCGAGCTGGTCGGTCAGGTGCAGGCCGTGCTGCCGGGCGAGGTCGTCCAGCACGTCGACCGGCGTGCGGCCGGCGGCCTTGAGGTCGGCGGCGAGGCCGCAGAGCAGCAGGGCAGCGGAGATGCCGTCCTTGTCGCGCACGTCGGTGGGGTCGACGCAGTAGCCGAGCGCCTCCTCGTAGCCGAAGACCAGGGAGTCGGTGCGGGCGATCCACTTGAAGCCGGTGAGGGTCTGGGCGTGCCGCAGGCCGGCGGCCGCGGCGATCCGGCCGAGCAGCCGGGAGGACACGATCGAGTTGGCCAGCACGGGTGAGGCGTCGGTGACCGGTGCACCGGGGGTGCCGGACCGGCCGGCGGCGACGCTGCCGAGCAGGGCGCCGACCTCGTCACCGTGCAGCATCCGCCAGCCGTCGGTCGGCGTGCCGGAGCCGGTGGCGGCCCGAGGATCGCGGACGGCGGCGCCGCAGCGGTCGGCGTCGGGGTCGAGGGCGACGACCAGGTCGGCGTCGATCCGACCGGCGAGCGCCACGGCGAGGTCGATCGCGCCGGGCTCCTCGGGGTTGGGGAACGCGATGGTGGGGAAGTCGGGATCGGGCTCGGCCTGCTCGGGCACCAGGTGAAGGTCGGTGAAGCCTGCCTCGGTGAGCACGCGGGTGGCGGTGGCTCCGCCGACGCCGTGCATCGGGGTGAGCACGACGCGCAGTGCGCCGGCCCGGGTACGAGAGCCGGCGTCGGTGGGCGCGAGGGCGCCGACCGCGGCGGTGTAGGCGTCGACGATCTCCGGACCCAGGGTGGTCCAGCCGTCCGCGGACCGCGGGACCGAGGCGACGGAGGGCACCCGGCCGATCTCGGCGGCGATGGCGCCGTCCATCGGCGGGACGATCTGCGCGCCCTGGCCCGCGTCGGTGACCACCCGACCGCCGAGGTAGACCTTGTAGCCGTTGTCCTGCGGAGGGTTGTGGCTCGCGGTGACCATCACGCCGGCGTCGGCGCCGAGGTGACGCACGGCGAAGGCCAGCACCGGGGTCGGCAGCTGCGGGGGCAGCACCAGCACCTCGATGCCGACGGCGGTCAGCACGGCGGCGGTGTCCCGGGCGAAGTCGACCGAGCGGTGCCGGGCGTCGTGCCCGACCACGACCCGGGGCGCCGGGGTGACGCCGTCGAGCTCGCCGAGCAGGTAGGCGCCGAGGCCGGACGCTGCGCGGATCACCACGGCGCGGTTCATCCGGTGCGGGCCGCCGGCGATCTCGCCGCGCAGACCCGCGGTGCCGAACTGCAGCAGCCCGACGAACCGGTCGGCGAGTTCGGTGCGGGCGTCGTCAGCCTCCGGGCCGGCCCCCGCTGCCTGGTCGAGCAGGGCGGTGAGCTCGGCCGCGGTGGCCGGGTCGGGGTCGTCGGCGATCCAGGACTCGACCCGGGCGGCCAGGGCCTGCCAGCCCTCGTCGGTGCCGTTGCTGCTGACCGGCTCGCTCATGCCTGTTGTCCTTGTCTCTCCTCGGGGCGTCGGCCCCGGTCCCTGCGCGGCTGCGGTGCGGCGGGTCGCTGCGGTGCGGGCTGTCTGTGCTGCGATGGCTGGTGCGTGGTGCGTGGTGCGTGGTGCGTGGTGCGTGGTGCGTGGTGCGTGGTGCGTGGTCGAGCTTGTCCCGCCCGGTGCAGGAGCAGCCTCCCCTCAGAGCTTGGTGACGATCTCCGCCAGCAGCCGGCTGATCCGCGGACCGGCCGCCTGCCCGGCCTCGATCACCTCGGCGTGCGACAGCGGCTGGTCGCCGACGCCCGCGGCGAGGTTGGTCACCAGGGAGATGCCGAGCACCTCCATGCCGACGTGCCGCGCGGCGATGGCCTCGATGGTGGTGGACATGCCGACGAGGTGCCCGCCGAGCACGCCGGCCATCGCGACCTCGGCGGGGGTCTCGTAGTGCGGGCCGCGGAACTGCACGTAGACGCCCTCGTCCAGGCTCGGGTCGACCGTGCGGGCCACGTCGCGCAGCCGGCTGCTGTACAGGTCGGTGAGGTCGACGAAGGTCGCGCCCTCCAGCGGAGAGACCGTCGTCAGGTTGATGTGGTCGCTGATCAGCACCGGGGTGCCGGGGTTCCAGGACGGCTTCAGCCCACCGCAGCCGTTGGTCAGCACGATGGTCGAGCAGCCCGCTGCGGCGGCGGTGCGTACCCCGTGCACGACACGCCGGACGCCCTTGCCCTCGTACAGGTGGGTGCGCGAGCCGAGCACGAGGGCGTGCGCATCGGTGCCGGCGATCCGGATCGAGCGGATGGTACCGACGTGCCCGACCACGGCCGGCGCCGCGAAGCCGGGCACCTCGGGGGCGGGGATCTCGGCGACAGTCTCGCCCAGCAGATCGGCGGCGCCGCCCCAGCCGGAGCCGAGCACCAGGGCCACGTCGTGCTTGGCCACCCCGGTCGCCTCGGCGAGGTAGGCGGCGGCATCGGCCGCGACCGACAGCGGGTCCGTCGTGAGGTCGTCCAGGCGGGCGTCGTCGGCCATGCGGGTGCTCCTTCGGGCATGCGGACAGCAGGGCTGCTGCGGCGGTGGCACAGGTGCGCACCACGACGATCGAGCCTACCGGGGCGCGTCGGCCACGTGCAGCGCGACAGGGGAGCGGCGGGATCATCGGGTGAGCGGTGAGCGGTGAGCGGTGAGCGGTGAGCGGTGAGCGGTGAGCGGTGAGCGGTGAGCGGTGAGCGGGAGCGCGTGGGGTGTGCGAGGGGTGTGCGAGGGGGTGGGGGCGGGAGCAGGGGGTGCTCGGGTAGCTAGAGACGGCAGGTGCGTGCAGAGGCGGGGAGCCATGCAGCTCCTGCGCGTGGCCGGGAAGTATCGGCGCACCGGGTCGGCTGCCGACGGAGCAGCGCCGACGCGGGTGGTTCAGCGATCGCGCGGGTACGAGGTGCGCAGCGCACCGGCGCACCGGCACATCCGCGCTGCGGCGCACCCGCCCCTCGGCTCAGCCGACCGTGACCCGGGTGACCACGGGCCGGTGGTCGGAGGACTCGTCGGTCAGCACCCGTGCGTCGGTGAACGTCACGCCGCGACCGAGCACCCAGTCGATCCGGACGGTCGGGTCGTCGCTCGGATGGGTCAGGACGTCGGGGTCGCCGGCGGTGTCGATCGCGCTGATCCAGCCGGCGGTGTCCAGGGCGTCGAGCTCGGGCGATCCGAGTTCGGCGTTGAGGTCGCCGGCGAGCACCGAGGGGCCGTCGTCGGGCAGTGCCGCTGCGAGGGCGTCGAGCTGGGCGAGCCGGGTGCCGGTGTTGTCGTCGCGGTGCTGCAGGTGCACCGAGGTGACCCGGACGGGTGTGCCGGCCGAGGTCTCGACCACGGCGGTCAGCGCCGAGCGCTGCTGCGGTCCGTCGCCGTAGGGCAGCTCGATCACCTGGACGTCGGTCAGCGGGGTGCGGGAGAGCAGCAGGTTGCCGAACTGCCGGTCGGCGGCCGGGGCGAACTCGACGTACATCCCCAGGCGGTCGCCGAGCCAGGTCGCCATGTCGACGCCGCCGCCGAGCACCCAGCCGCGGGCGACCTCTTGCACGGTCACGACGTCCGGGTCCTCGGCCTCGATGGTCCGGGCGATCTGCTCCAGGTCCACGGCGGTGTCGGCGGCCACGCCGTAGTGCAGGTTCCAGTCCAGCACGACCAGCTCGTCGGAGGCCGCCCGATCGGTGGCGATGCCGGGACCGCTCGCGTCGGCCCACCAGCCGACCAGCAGCAGCACCACGGAGGGCAGCACGAGCAGCCGCAGGGCGTTGGCGCGCAGCGGCGGTGCGGGCTCGCCGGCGGAGACCGCCTCCGGGGTGGGCCATCGCAGGCCGGTCCCGGCGACCAGCGCGGCGGCGACGACCACCACCCACGCGTTGTCGAACCCCAGCGGCACGTCGTAGTCGAGCAGGTAGACCAGCAGCACCGCGACCAGTCCGAGCCCGGTGCCGGCGGTGCTGATCGCGGTGCGGACCACGCCGGGCGGTGCGGAGCGTCGGGTGCTCAGGGCGCTGGCCAGCACCACCCCGGCGGCGGGCTGGGCGACGACCACGGCCAGCAGCGCTCCCGGGTCGGGCAGCAGGAAGGCCACGGCCGTGGCCACCGGCAGCGCCACGGCGGCGAGCACCCGCACCCATGGCACGAGGACGCGCGGCACGAGCAGCAGCCAGACGGTCCCGGCGCTCGCGAGCACCAGCGCCGCGCCGGCGGGCAGCAGCGCGACCCCGGACTGCGAGGCGGCGAACGCCGGATCGGCCAGCATCATCACGACGACGGCGAGCGCGAGGCCGAGCCCCCAGGTCCGGCGGGGCCGACCGCGCGGCGGCACCTCGCGGCGGACCACCCAGGCGACGGCGACGGTCGCCCCCACCAGGGCCACGGCGACCAGCGTGCCGAGCACCCCGCCACGCCACAGCGGGTCCCAGGTGCCGAGCGCGAGCTGCAGGGCGGTGGACATGCCGATGCCGAGGCTCAGCCCGATCGCCGCCTGCCGGCCACCGCCGGTGCGCCCCGCGACGAAGGTCACCGCCATCACCAGCGCGGCGACCGCCAACGAGGCGGTGAGCAGCACGAGCAGGAACCGGGGCAGGTCCTGGGTGGCCTGCGCGGCCAGCCGGGCGACGCCCAGGGCGCTGACCAGGGCGAGCACGGTGCGCCCCGACGCGGTGCCGGTGGCCCGTCGGCCGGTGGCGAGCAGCGCGGCCGCGGCGAGCAGCCCGGCGCCGAGATAGGTGACGAGGGCGGCCGCGGCGACGACCGGGGTCCCGGCGGTGAACGCCCGGTCCAGGGCCGGGCCGGAGGCGCGAACCGACTCGATCGTGGCGACCGTGACCAGTGCGGCCAGCGTCACCCGCGTCGCGGTCCCGGCGTCGGGCGGCCGGGTGCCGGCGGGGGAGGTGCTGGGGCCGGCAGGGGGGACGCTCATCCGCCCAACCTACTGGCGCGGCGGCACCCCGGCGGTCGGACGGCGCGTGGTGAGTGGCTGCGCGCCGTGCCTGCGCCTACCTCCGGTCGAGCACCGCCGTGCGCAGCGCGGGCCAGGCATCGGCGAACGCGGGCAGCAGCGGCCGGTCGGTCACCTCGTCCAGCGGCACCCAGACGATCGCCAGGCTCTCGTCGTCGGTCGGCCGAGCGTCGACCGGGCCGGCCAGCACGCCGATCACGGTGGTGTACGACCAGTCGACGTGGTCCAGCACGTGCTCGCCGACGACCCGCACCGCTGCGGGGTCGACGCCGGCCTCCTCGGCGGTCTCGCGCAGCGCCCCCTGCACGGCGGTCTCGTCCGGGTGCCGCGCGCCGCCGGGCACGCCCCAGGTGCCGCCGTGGTGGCTCCACGTCGCGCGGTGCTGCAGCAGCACGGCGTCCGGCACGTCGTCGTCCGCGGGGCGCAGCAGCAGGAGTCCGGCCGCGCCGGCCAGGCCCCAGTGCCGCTGCCCGCACCGGCAGTCGACCCAGCCGTCACCCGGATGGCGGGGTCGGTCCGCCGGGGGTCGGGTCATCGCGGGGTCAGTCGACGATCTCGCAGATCACGGCGCCGGCGCCGACCGTCTCGCCGACTCCGGCGGACAGCGCGGACACGGTGCCGGACCGGTGCGCGACCAGCGGCTGCTCCATCTTCATCGCCTCCAGCACGACCACCAGGTCGCCCTCGGTCACCTGCGCGCCGTCCTCGACGGCCACCTTGACGATCGTGCCCTGCATCGGCGAGGTGAGGCTCGTGCCGGAGGCGGCGCCCTGCCCGGTGCGGCTGCCGGCCCGGCGGGCGGCGGCGCGGCGCGGTGCGGTGGCGGCGCGGGCCCGGCCGGCGGCGCGCAGCGCGAGCGCCGCGGGCAGCACGACCTCCAGGCGCTTGCCGCCCACCTCGACCACGACCCGCTCCAGGTCGACGGGTGAGTCGTCGTCGTCCGTCGCGGGGGTGGTGGCGCCGGTCGCGCCGACCAGGGTGGGCAGCCGGTCGGCGAACTCGGTCTCGATCCACCGGGTGTGGATGTCGAACGGCTGCTCGGGGTCGGCCGGGGCGAACGCGGGCTCGTCCAGCACCGCACGGTGGAACGGCACGACGGTCGGGATGCCGACCACCTCGAGCTCGGCGAGCGCCCGACGGGCCCGCTCGATCGCCTGGGTGCGGGTGGCCCCGGTCACCACGAGCTTGGCGATCATCGAGTCGAACATCCCGGACACGCTGTCGCCCTCGACCACGCCGGAGTCCACCCGGACGCCCGGGCCGGCCGGGAGGCGCAGCGTGCTGATCCGGCCGGGCGCGGGCAGGAACCCGGCGGCCGGGTCCTCGCCGTTGATCCGGAACTCCAGCGAGTGGCCGCGGGTGGTGACGTGGTCGTAGCCGAGCGCCTCGCCCTCGGCGATCCGGAGCTGCTCGCGCACCAGGTCGATCCCGCTGATCTCCTCGGAGACCGGGTGCTCGACCTGCAGGCGGGTGTTCACCTCCAGGAACGACACCGTGCCGTCCACCGCGACCAGGAACTCGCAGGTGCCGGCGCCGACGTAGCCGGCCTCGCGCAGGATCGCGATCGAGGACTCGACCAGCAGGGTGCGCTGCGCGTCGGTCAGGAACGGGGCGGGGGCCTCCTCGACCAGCTTCTGGTGCCGGCGCTGCAGCGAGCAGTCGCGGGTGGAGACCACCACCACGCCGCCGTGGGCGTCCGCCAGGCACTGCGTCTCGACGTGCCGCGGCCGGTCCAGGTAGCGCTCGACGAAGCACTCGCCCCGGCCGAACGCCGCGGTGGCCTCGCGGACGGCGGACTCGTACAGCTCGTCGATCTCGTCCTCGGAGCGCGCGACCTTCAGCCCGCGGCCGCCGCCGCCGAACGCCGCCTTGATCGCGACCGGCAGGCCGTGCTCGGCCACGAAGGCGTGCACCTCGTCGGCCCCGCCCACCGGGTCCGGGGTGCCGGCGACCAGCGGTGCTCCCGCGCGCTGGGCGAGGTGCCGGGCGCTGACCTTGTCGCCGAGCGAGCGGATCGCGGCCGGCGGCGGGCCGATCCAGACCAGGCCCGCGTCGATCACGGCCTGAGCGAACTCGGCGTTCTCGGACAGGAACCCGTAGCCCGGGTGCACGGCGTCCGCGCCGGCGCGGCGTGCGACGTCCAGCAGCTTGGCGATGTCGAGGTAGGTCTCCGCGGCCCGGGACCCGTCGAGGGCGAACGCCTCGTCCGCCACACGCACGTGCAGCGCCTCGCGGTCGGGATCGGCGTAGACGGCGACGGAGCCGACACCGGCGTCACGGCAGGCACGGGCGACACGGACGGCGATCTCGCCGCGGTTGGCCACGAGGACCTTGGAGATACGGGGCACGGCTCAAGGTAACGCGGGCGTGCGGCCCTGACGCGCCGATGTGCGGGGGCGTCGCGAAGACTGCGGAACCGGCCAACCGGCTCGCCGGAGGTGTTGGAGGAATCGGCAACGATGCTGAGTCCGGCCGGACCTCGACCGTGACCGGGTTGTCCGGTGCGGACAACATCGCTGCGGGTGGTCGGCTCAGGCCGGACGGGGTGCCCAGAGGTCCGGGAACGTCACGTCGACCTCGGCGAGCAGGGTGCGCAGCAGCGGCAGGCTCAGCCCGACGACGCCGTGGTGGTCTCCCTCGATCCCGGTGACGAACGGCCCGCCGAGCCCGTCGATCGTGAACGCCCCGGCCACCCGTAGCGGCTCGCCGGTCGCGACGTAGGCGGAGATCTCGGCGTCGGTGACGTCGGCCAGGTGCACCACGGTGGTGGACGTCGCACCGTGCTGGGCGGCACCGGTGCCCTCCGCCCCGCTCCGGCGGGTGTCCACCAGCCAGTGCCCGGTGTGCAGCCGGGCCGTGCGGCCGCGCATCGCCCGCCATCGTGCCGTGGCGTCGGCGGCGTCGACCGGCTTGCCGAGCACCTCGCCGTCGACCTCCAGCATCGAGTCGCAGCCGAGCACCAGCGCGTCGGGGTGCGCGACCGCGACGTCCCGCGCCTTGGCCCGCGCCAGCAGCAGCACGGCGTCCGCCGGGGCGACCGGTCCCGTGGTGGCAGCCTCCGCGAGCACCGCGGGCTCGTCGACCGTGGAGACGGTGACGGTCGGCTCGACGCCGGCGGCGCGCAGGGTGGCCAGACGGGCGGGAGAGGCGGAGGCGAGCACGAGGCGGGTCACCCGGCCGAGCCTACGCAGCCGGAGGACGCGCTGTGCTCTCGGTGACGGGCTGGGGGCTGGTGAGGTGCTGAGCAGTCGGTGAGGTGCTGAGCTGCTGGTGGTGCGCCGGGACGCTGGGGTGCCGCTGACTCGCTGACTCGCTGACGTGCTGCTGGTGCGCTGCGCTGGATCGCTCCCGCGGCACGGCGCTCCCGTGGTGCGGGGTTCGTCACAGGGGTAGCGGCAGCCCCTCGGGACGTAGGACTCTTGGATACGCCCGGGGGGTACCGCGAGCATCGATCGAGACACCGGCAGCCGAGGATGGGACGATGACCCGCGTGACCGACGACTTCGCTCCGAGCGACGAGCGCACCGACGACGACCTGGTCGACGACGTCTTCGCGGAACCGGCCGACGACGATCCGGCTGCTCCGGCCGTCCAGGCGTGGCGGCGGCGCACCGCGATCGAGATGGTGATCTCCGGCGCGATCGGGCTGTTCACCTCGTTCGTGCTGTCGATCGAGGCCTGGCGGCTCGCCGCCGACCCGGACGTCACCCTGGGGTGCGACATCTCGTCGGTGGTGTCCTGCAAGACGGTCGCACTCACGTGGCAGGCCGAGGTGCTCGGGTTCCCGAACGCCTTCCTCGGCATCGCGTTCGAGTGCGTGGTGATCGCGGTGTCGGTGGCGGTGATCGCCGGGGTGCGGTTCCCGCGCTGGTACATGCTCGGCACCCAGGCGCTCTACACGGTGGCGCTGCTGTTCGCGTACTGGCTGTTCCTGCAGTCCTACTTCGTGATCGGTGCGCTGTGCCCGTGGTGCCTGCTGATCACGGTGACCACCACGCTGGTCTGGGTGGGGCTGACCCGGCTGAACCTGCGCGAGCAGTTCCTGCTGCGCGGTGACCGGGGCCGCGGGGCCCGGGCGTTCGTCGCCTCGGGGAGCGACTGGTACATCACCGGCGCCTGGCTGGTGCTGTTCCTCGCGGCGATCGTCTTCAAGTACGGGCCGTCGCTGCTCGGCTGACCGAGGCGCGGCGGTCGGCGTGCTGCGCAGCGCAGCGAGGTCCGCCGACCGCCGGCTCCGTCGTCCGTGAGCGCGCTCAGCCGCGCCGGAGGGGGTCGCGGTAGGTCTCCCTGGCACGGAGGACCGTGACCAGGGTGATCGCCGCGGCGGCCATCACGTAGAACGCCGGGGCGAAGGTGTTGCCGGTCGCCCGGATCAGGTACGTGGCGAAGTAGGGCGTGACGCCGCCGAACACCGCGACCGCCAGGTTGTAGGCGATGGACATGGCGCCGTACCGGATGTTGGTCGGGAACAGCTCGGCCATGGCGGCGTTCAGCGCGCCGTCGATCGCGGCCATGAAGACGCCGAGGATCACCATCGCGGCGGTCGCTGCCCAGAAGCTGCCGGAGTCCATCAGCATCAGGGTCGGGTAGGTCAGCACGACGAAGCCGGCACAGCCGGCGATCATCACCGGTTTGCGGCCGACGTGGTCGCTGAGCAGGCCGAACACCGGCACCAGTGCGGCGATCACCAGGAAGCCGATCACGGTGGCGCCGTACGCGACGGTCGCGGTGTAGCCGAGCTCGGCCTTGAGGTACGAGGGCATGAAGGTCTGCAGGCTCCAGTGCCCGACGGCCTTGACCACGACGAAGCCGACGCAGAACAGCAGGGCCTTGCCGGAGGTGGTCAGGGAGCGGCGCAGCGGGTTGTGCGCGACCTCGCCGCTGGCCTTGACGGCCTGGAACTCCGGGGTGTCCTCGAGCCGGGTCCGCAGGTACAGGCCGACCAGGCCGAGCGGCACGGCGACCAGGAAGAGCACCCGCCAGCCCCAGGAGTTGAGCGCGTCCTCGCCGGCGGTGGCGGTGAACAGGAAGACCAGCCCGCCACCGACGACGAACGCCGCGAAGCCGAACACGTCGATGAAGCTGGTGACGAACCCGCGCCGGTTGGACGGCGCGTACTCGGCGAGCAGCGTGGTGGCGCCGGAGCTCTCGCCGCCGGCGGCGAAGCCCTGCACCAGGCGGACGAGCACCAGGAGCGCGGGTGCGAGCAGGCCGACCTGGGAGTAGGTCGGCAGGATGCCCATCACGGCGGTGGCCCCGCTGGTGACCAGGATGACGGCGGCCAACGTGGTCTTGCGGCCGATCCGGTCGCCCATCGAGCCCCAGAACAGCCCGCCCAGCGGTCGCACGACGAACCCGGCGCCGAAGACGGCGAACGCGGACAGCAGGGCCGCCTGGGCGTCGCCCTGCCGGAAGAAGTGCAGGGAGATGACGGTGGCGAGGGTGCCGTAGAGGCCGAAGTCGAACCACTCGACGAAGTGCCCGGCACCCGCGGTGAGGATGACCTTCCGCATCCGGCGGCGACGGGCGTCGTCGTCCAGCGGCGCGGGCGGCGGTGCGTTCCGTGCGGTGGTGGTGCTGGCCGTGCCCGGTGCTGCCGGGGCGGGGTCGGTCATGGCAGATCCTCGCACTTCGTTGTCAGAGGTCATCGAGAGCGAGCCGAACGTAGCAGCATGCGGGACGTCATTGCCACTAAACGGGAAGAGATGTGCATCCAGTGGTACGTTCTGCCGCATGCAGCAGCGCAACGCAGCACATGACGTCGTGGTCGTGGGCGGAGGGCTGGCCGGCACCGTGGCCGCCGTCGCCGCCGCCCGCCTCGGGTCTCGGGTGGCCCTGATCACCAACCGACCGGTCCTGGGCGGGAACTCCTCGAGCGAGATCCGGGTGTGGGTGGTCGGTGCCACGGCGCACGGCACCCAGCGGTTCGCCCGGGAGACCGGGATCATGGGGGAGCTGTTCCTGGAGAACCAGTACCGCAACCCGCAGGGCAACGCGATCTACTGGGACCAGGTGGTGCTGGACCTCGTCCGTGCCGAGCCGAACGTCTCGCTGCACCTGAGCACCGACGTGCGCACCGTGACCATGGCGGCGGACGAACCGGGCCGGATCGCCTCGGTGACCGGCTGGACCATGGGGTCGGAGATCGAGACGGTGTTCACCGCCCCGGTGTTCCTGGACTGCACCGGCGACGGGCTGGTCGGGGCGCTGGCGGGTGCCGAGCACCGGATCGGCCGGGAAGGTCGTGCCGAGCACGGCGAGCCGTGGGCACCCGAGCAGCCGGACGACGAGCTGCTCGGCTCGTCGATCTTCTTCTCCACCCACGACACCGGGAAGCCTGAGCGGTTCGTGCCGCCGAGCATCGCCCTGGACCTCGCGACGACGCCCATCCTGGCGAACCGTTCGATCCGCACCGGCGACCGGGGCTGCGCCTACTGGTGGATCGAGTGGGGCGGCGAGCTCGACACCGTCACGGACAACGAGCGGATCCGGGACGAGCTGTGGAGCGTGGTCTACGGCATCTGGGACCACATCAAGAACTCCGGGCAGTTCGACGCCGAGCGTCTGACCCTCGACTGGGTCGGCGCGATCCCCGGCAAGCGGGAGTACCGCCGGTTCGTCGGCGACCACACGCTCACCCAGCAGGACCTGCTGGAGCAGCGCTCGTTCCCGGACGCCGTCGCGTTCGGCGGCTGGTCGATCGACCTGCACCCGGTCCAGGGGGTGTACGCCGAGTCGGCCGGGGCGCAGCAGCGCTACACGAACGGCACCTACCAGATCCCGTTCCGCTCGCTGTACTCGCGCAACGTGCTCAACCTGCTGATGGCCGGGCGAGACATCTCCGCGTCGCACGTGGCTTTCGGGTCCACCCGGGTGATGGCGACCTGCGCCACCCAGGGCCAGGCCGTCGGCACCGCGGCGCACCTCGCGGTGCGGCACGGGCTGACCCCGCGGCAGCTCGGCAGCACGCACACCCGGCTGCTGCAGCAGACCCTGCTCCGCCAGGACGCCCCGCTGATCGGCGTGCGGGCGGACGACGAGGCGGACCTGGCCCGCCGCGCCACCGTGACCGCCTCCAGCGAGCGGACCGTGCTGAGCACCCTCGACCACCTCGGCCCCGAGCCGGAGACCGTCGTGCTGGACCGGGACGTCGCGGTGCTGCTGCCGGTGGACCCCCGGCTGGACGAGGTGCGGCTGCGCACCCGCGCCGCGCACGCCACCGAGCTGACAGCGGAGCTGTGGAGCACCGGCAGGCCGCAGAACTACGTGCCGGTGCATCACGAGCGCACCCGGACCGCGCCGGTGCCGGTCGGGGACGGCGAGACCGTGCTGCCGCTCCACTGGGCGCCGGACCAGCCGTCGAACGTGGTGCTGGTGCTGCGCGCCGATCCCGGGATCGAGCTGCTGCTCACCGACGGGCACCCGTACGGGGTGCAGGTGATGCGGGCCAAGGTGGCCGGTGACGTCGCCTTCGACGCGGACATCCCGGACGAGGCCGACCAGCCCGTCACCGACTGGGAGGTGCGTGCGCTGCGCGGACGCTCGGTCGCACTGGCGGCGTCCCCGGCCTGCGACGCCTGGCGGGCGACCCGGGTGCTGGACGGCTACCAGCGGCCCTACGGCGGCCCGCACCTGTGGTCGAGCGAGCCCGGTGCGCTGGATCGCGGCCCGGTGCACCTCACCCTGACCTGGGACGAGCCGGTGGACGTGACCGAGGTGCGGCTGGTGCTGAACGACGACGTGGACGCCGACCTGATCAACCTGCACCACCACCGCACGCACTGGGACGCGGTGCCGGACCTGGTCCGGGACTACACCGTCGAGGTCCGGGCCGCCGGCCGGTGGCGCACGGTGGCGGAGGTGACCGGCAACCGGCACCGGCACCGGGTGCACCCGGTCGCGGACGGCGACGGTGCACCGGTCCGGGCGGACGCGCTGCGGCTGCGGGTCACCGCGACCAACGGGTCGCCGGCGGTGACGGTCTGCGCGGTCAAGGTGTACTGACGCGGTGCTCGCACGCGGTGCAGGATCGCCTCGGACGAGCTCGTGACCCAGGTCGCCACTGATGCTGCGCGCGAGCTGCACGCGCGATCCGGTCGTGCACGCCCGGAGCTGTCCCTGTGCAGACCGTGCTCCTTCCGGCTCCTTCCGGCTCCTTCCGGCCCCTTCAGGCCCCGACGTGCAGGAGAATGCGGGCATGCCGTCGACCACGCCGTCCAACCAGAGCGTCGAGCGGGCCGCCGCGGTGCTGCAGGCGCTCGGGGCCGCCGAGCACGGGGCGGCGCGCGCCTCGGACATCGCTCGGGCGATCGGGCTCGGCACCTCGACCACCGGGCGGCTGCTGGCCACCCTGGAGCAGCTCGGCTTCGTCCGGCGGGAGGCGCAGGGCTACGTGATCGGCACCGCCGTGCTGCGGCTGGCCAGCCAGGGCCTGAACCACCACCCGGTGCACCGGGAGGCCCGGGCCGCGACGCAGGAGCTGGCGCAGCGCACCGGCCTGACCGCGAACGTCGCGGTGCGGGAGGGGGCGCACGCGGTGTACCTGTGCCACTTCGAGGGGGCGCTGGCACGCAAGTCGCACACCATGGTCGGGATGAGCCAGCCGCTGCACGCCTCGGCGCTCGGCAAGTGCCTGCTCCTCGACCTCACCCCGGCGGAGCGGGTCGAGCTGCTCGGTGACCTGCCGCGGTACACCGAGCACACGATCGTCGACCACGACGCGCTGACCGCCGACCTCGCCGCCGGTCTGGCCCGCGGCTGGTGCACCGAGGAGCAGGAGCTCGCGCTCGGGCGGATCTGCCTCGCCGTGCCGGTGCGGTCCGCCTCCGGCCGGCTGGCCGCCGCGATCTCGATCTCGGGGGCGCTGAGCGTGCTGCGGACCCGGGACATGGACGCACTGACCGAGGACCTGATCGAGGTCGGCGACCGGGTCAGCGTCGGCCTC
Source organism: Cellulomonas sp. (assembly GCA_036404115.1). GTDB lineage: Bacteria > Actinomycetota > Actinomycetes > Actinomycetales > Cellulomonadaceae > Cellulomonas. The sequence goes on along the minus strand of DASWPG010000011.1, from coordinate 138,337 downwards.
GGCCTGCTCGGCGCCGTCGAACGCTGAGCAGGGCGGCGAGCCGGACGAGCCACGCTGATTCCTGCGGTGACCGCGCGTGCGCGCCACCGCCGTCGCCGAAGCCGCCATTGACGTAGTCGTCGTCACGGTGACCGCTCGTGCGCGCCACCGCCACCCCGTCCCCGGGACCGGTGGCACGGCCGACGTCACGTCCGCCGAGCCACCGGTCCCGTCGTGCGGTGCTACGCGAGGGCCGCGCGCAGCACGTCCAGCGGCAGGGCACCCATGCCGAGCGCGCGGGCGTGGAACTCGCGCAGGTCGAACGTCTCGCCCCGGGCGGCGGCCGACGCGGCGGCGCCGTCCCGGACCTGCTCCCAGATCCGCTGGCCGATCTTGTACGACGGCGCCTGCCCGGGCCAGCCGAGGTAGCGGTTCAGCTCGAACCGCACGAAGCCCTCGGGCATGTTGACGTTCGCGCGCAGGAACTCCCACGCCTTGTCGGCGTCCCAGGTGCCGCCGCCCCAGCGCTCCGGGGCGGGCAGCCCGAGGTGCACGCCGAGGTCGAGCACGACGCGGGCAGCGCGCATCCGCTGTCCGTCGAGCATCCCGAGCCGGTCGCCCGGGTCGTCCAGGAAGCCGAGGTCGGCCATCAGCCGCTCGGCGTACAGCGCCCAGCCCTCGCCGTGCCCGGAGACCCAGCAGGCCAGCCGGCGCCAGGAGTTCAGGGTGGCCCGCTGGTAGACGGCCTGCCCGATCTGCAGGTGGTGGCCGGGGACGCCCTCGTGGTAGACGGTGGTCTTCTCCCGCCAGGTGTTGAAGGTGGTGACTTCCGGCGGCACCGACCACCACATCCGGCCGGGCCGGCTGAAGTCGTCGCTCGGGCCGGTGTAGTAGATGCCGCCGTTCTGGGTCGGTGCGATCCGGCACTCCAGGGTGCGCACCGGGCCGGGGATGGTGAAGTGCGTGCCGTCCAGGGCGACGATCGCGGCGTCCGCGGTCTCCTGCATCCAGGCCCGCAGCGCCTCGGTGCCGTCCAGCCGACGGGTCGGGTCGGCGTCCAGCACGGCGACGGCCTGCTCGACGGTGGCACCGGCGCCGGCGATCTCCGCGGCGACCCGCTCCTGCTCGTCGACCACGCGGGCCAGCTCCTCCAGCCCCCACTGGTAGGTCTCGTCCAGGTCCACGGTGGCGCCGAGGAAGTACCGGGACCACAGGGCGTAGCGGTCGCGCCCGGCGGCGTCCGCCTCGGGCGCCTGCGGGGCGAGCTCGTCCCGCAGGAAGGTCGCGAGGTCGGCGTAGGCGCCGCGGGCCAGCTCGGCTCCGCGCTCCAGGTCACGGCCCAGCGCGGCGGCGTCCGGAGCGGCGGCGAGCGCGGCCCGGGCCTGCGGGCCGGCGACGAAGGCGGTGAAGAACGACGAGTCCGGGTCGGCGAGCTCGGTGGCCTGGGCCAGCGCCTCGCGCACCTGGCGGATCGCCGGCACCTGGCCGCGCGAGGCGGCCAGCCGCAGCGACTCCACGTAGCCGGCCTCCGCACCGGGCAGCGCGGCGAGCCGCTGGGCGATGGCGCCCCACGCCTCGGCGCCGTCGGTCGGCATCAGGTCGAACACGTCCCGCAGCCCCTGCACCGGGGAGGCGATGTTGTTCAGGTCCGCCAGGGTCTCGCCGGCCTCGTGCAGCTCGAGCTGCAGGCCCAGGCGCTCGCGCATCGCGGCCAGGGTGACCTCGTCCACCTCGTCCACCGGGGCGTGCCCGTCCAGGGCCAGCAGCGTGCTGCGGGCGGACTCCGCGCGGGCCTCGTGGCCGGCGGGGGAGAGGTCGGTCATCTCGTGGTCGTGCCCGGCGACGCCCAGCGACGTGGCGGCCAGCGGGTCGAGCGTGGCGATCTGCTCGACGTAGGCGTCGGCGATCGCGTCGATCGGGGAGGTGGGACGAACGGGCGCACCGTCGTCGGTGCTCTGTGCAGTGGTCACCGTTCGACCCTACCCGGGGGTCGTGGGCGCGGGCAGGGGTGTCAGCCGCGCAGGCTCCACCGCCAGGCGTCCGGGCCGGTGCGCCAGGCGGAACCCCGACCGGCCGGACCGCCGCCGATCCGGCGTGCGGGGTCGGACCAGGCGGCCCGGGCACCTGCCGCCACCGGGTCCGCGCCGTGCGGGTCGTCGTCCTGCCCGACGGCGGCCACGATCCCGGCGACCAGCGCGGCCAGCTCGACGTCGTCCGGCACCCCCCGCACCACCTGCACGTGCGCGAGCGGCGCCGTGCGCTCGCTCACCCGTGCGCCCCGTGGTCGTGGCCGTCCTCGTCGTCGTCCTCGTCGAAGCTCATCGCCGCACCGCGGGAGGCGCCCCAGCCCTCGACGGCGAAGCCCTGGTCCAGCAGCCGCTCCACGATCTCGGCGCCGCCGTTGTCCACGATGCCGAGCACGGCGTCGATCGTCTGGTCGGTGGGGCCGGCGGGCAGGCTGACCACGAACCCGAGGTGGAACTCGTCGGTGTCCTCGTCCTCGGTCGAGGGCTCCGGCTCGTCGTCGTCCTCCCAGACCATGCCGGTCAGCTCGGAGTGCATGCCCAGATGATCGTGCAGCAGGTCGTACAGCCGGGCGTTCAGGCCGGACACCCGGCTCTCCAGCGCGAGCACCCGCGGGTCCTCGTCGGCCTCGGCGGAGCCGAACTCGGCGCGCACGCCGGCCGCGGTGTCCACGTACTCGTGCAGCGCGGCGGCCAGCTCGTCCACGCAACCGTGCATCGCGTCGGTGCCGACGCCGGGCAGCGGGTCGGGGCCGTGCGCGCTGCCGCCGTGCTGGTGGGTGCCGTGGCCCTCGCCCCGGTCCTCGGGGTCGGTGCCCTCGGCGGTCGGGTCGCCGGTCACAGCGGGATGTTCCCGTGCTTCTTGGCGGGCAGCGACGCGCGCTTGGTCCGCAGCAGGCGCAGCGCCCGCACGATCTCGGTCCTGGTCTGCGCGGGCGCGATCACCGCATCCACGTAGCCCCGGTCGGCGGCGTCCCACGGGTTCACGATGGCCTCCTCGTACTCGCGCGTCAGCCGGGCCCGCTCGGCGTCGACGTCACCGCCGGCCTCGGCCACCGCCTTCAGGGCGCCGCGCTGCAAGATGTTGACGGCCCCCGAGGCTCCCATCACGGCGATCTGCGCCGTCGGCCACGCGAGGTTGACGTCCGCACCGAGCTGCTTGGAGCCCATGACGATGTAGGCGCCACCGTACGCCTTGCGGGTGATCACGGTGACCAGCGGCACGGTGGCCTCGGCGTAGGCGTAGATCAGCTTGGCGCCGCGCCGGATGATCCCGTTCCACTCCTGGTCGGTGCCGGGCAGGAACCCCGGGACGTCCACGAACGTCAGCACCGGCAGGTTGAACGCGTCGCAGGTCCGCACGAAGCGCGCGGCCTTCTCGGCGGCGTCGATGTCCAGCGTGCCGGCCATGGTGAGCGGCTGGTTGGCGACCACCCCGACCGGGTGCCCCTCGACCCGACCGAAGCCGATCAGCACGTTCCGGGCGAACAGCGGCTGCACCTCCAGCAGCTCGCCGTCGTCGAGCACGTGCTCGACCACGGTGCGCATGTCGTACGGCTGGCCCGCCGAGTCCGGCAGCAGCGCGTCGAGCTCCTCGTCCTCCTCGGTGACGTCCAGGTCGGCCTCGTGCGGGAACGCCGGCGGGTCGGTGAGGTTGTTCTGCGGCAGGTAGGACAGCAGCGAGCGCACGTAGTCCAGCGCGTCGTCCTCGTCCGAGGCCAGGTAGTGCGCCACCCCGGACCGGGTGTTGTGCGTGGTGGCGCCGCCGAGCTCCTCGAAGCCGACGTCCTCGCCGGTCACCGCGCGGATCACGTCCGGCCCGGTGATGAACATGTTCGAGGTGCCGTCGGCCATCACGATGAAGTCGGTCAGCGCGGGGGAGTACACCGCGCCACCGGCCGACGGCCCGAGGATCAGGCTGATCTGCGGGATCACACCGGAGGCGGCCACGTTGCGCCGGAAGATCTCGGCGAACTGCGTCAGGCCGGCGACGCCCTCCTGGATCCGCGCCCCGCCGCCGTCGCTGATCCCGATCAGCGGCACCCCGGTGCGCAGCGCCAGGTCCATCACCTTGGTGATCTTCTCGCCGTGCACCTCGCCCAGGCTGCCGCCGAACACCGTGAAGTCCTGCGAGTACACCGCGACCGGGCGACCGTCCACGGTGCCGTGCCCCACGACGACACCGTCACCCGGGATCCGCTTGCGGTCCAGGCCGAAGTTCACCGAGCGGTGCCGCACGAAGGCGTCGATCTCGGTGAACGAGCCCGGGTCGAGCAGGGCGTCGATCCGTTCGCGGGCGGTGTGCTTGCCCCGCGCGTGCTGCTTCTCCGCAGCCGCGGCCTCGGGATCGGTCACCGCCCGGCGGTACCGGTCGGCGAGGTCGGCGACGGTGGCGGCGGTCCCCGCCGGTCCGACCGGAACGACCGGTGCGTCCGGAGCAGCCGGTGCGTCCGGGGCAGACGGCGTGCCGGGGGCGGGCACGGCGGGCTTGGCTGCGGTGGGGTGGTCGGTCACCCGGAGAAGGCTAGTGCGCTCGCGCGGCGAGGTCGGAGTAGCCGAGCGCACGTGGTTCGAGGCGCACCGTGGTGCGGTTGCGACAACACGGGCGCAGCGGCCGGGCCTGCTGCTGCACTGCTGCGAGTGGCGGGCTCGTCGGTTCGCGGTGGGCACTGCTGCTGGGCTGCCCGCGGCGCGCAAGGATGGGTGCGTGGTGGACTCGACGCCGGTGGCCGGCTCGCAGGTGGTTCCCGGTGCGCACCGGGCGGGTGACGGCGCCCCGTTGGACGCCGAGGCGCTGCGGACCACGCTGGTGGCGCCGGGAGGTCCGCTCGCCCGGCTGGAGGTCGTGGCCCGGACCGGGTCGACCAGCACCGACCTGGTCGAGCTGGCACGCACGGACCCGGACGGCTGGGCCGCCGGTGGGCTGCTGGTCGCCGAGCACCAGGAGGCGGGCCGCGGGCGCGCCGGGCACACCTGGCAGACACCGGCGGGCACGGCGCTGACCTGCTCGCTCCTGGTGCGGCCGGGCGTGCCCGAGCGGTTCTGGGGCTGGCTGCCGCTGCTCACCGGGCTCGGCGTCGCGCGCGCGGTGCGGGCGACGGCCGGGCTGGCCGCGGTGCTCAAGTGGCCGAACGACGTGCTGGTGCCAGCACCGGGCTCCGACCCGGTGGACGGCTGGGGGCAGCACCGGAAGGTCGCGGGGATCCTCGCCGAGGTGGTGCCGCATGCGGTGGTGCTCGGCATCGGCATCAACGTCTCGCAGCGCGCCGCCGACCTGCCCGTGCCGAGCGCGACCTCGCTGCGGGAGGCACGGGGCGGTGCCGCGGTCGATCGGGGCCGGCTGCTGGTCCAGGTCGTGCAGCAGCTCACCGGGCTGCTCGACACCTGGCGGGCCGCCGGTGGCGACCCTGCCGCGGCGGGGCTCGACCGGGCGGTGGCGGAGGCGTGCCTGACGCTGGGGACGCCGGTCCGCGCGGAGCTGCCGGGCGGCGGCGAGCTGCGCGGGACCGCGGTGCGGATCGCGCCGGACGGCGGTCTGGTGCTGCGCACCGCGACCGGTGCCGAGCGGACGGTCCTGGCCGGCGACGTCCGGCACGTCCGGGCGCGGACGGTGTAGCTGTGCGCAGCGGCATGGAGGGTGCCGGATCGTGCACCGCTGAGCAGCGTGGACGGTGCAGCGGTGGGGTGTGCCCGGCGATGTGCGCGGGAGCCCGTGCCCACGTGGGTCGCCGCACGGGGGCTTCCGCTCGGGCGTGCGCTCCCGGCCGGTGCGGGCCCGACGGCCGCGGGCCGGCCGCGCTAGGGTCGTCCGCGTGACGGACGAGGTGCGAGAGCCGGCTGTGGACGCGGGCGGTCAGGGCGACCCCGGCGCGGCGACCCCGTCGGTGCCCTCGACCGCGGCGGCCCTCGACGCGGCCCTGCTCGGCGGCCCGCGCACGCTCACCCTGCGCGACCTGGCCGTCCGCTCGGGGGTGGACCTGGACCTGGTGCGGCTGTACTGGCGCACGCTGGGTCTGCCGCACCCGGACGCGGACGACGTGGCGTTCACCTGTCGCGACGCCGAGGCGGTCGAGCGGACGATGGCGCTGCTCCGGGACGGGCGGGTGGACCGGCACACGATGATCTCGCTCACCCGGGCGCTCGGGCACACCGGCGACCGCCTCGCGCTGTGGCAGGTGGAGGCTCTGGTCGAGGACATGGCCACCCGGCACGACCTGGACGACCCGGCGGCCCGTCGCGCGGTGCTGGACCAGCTGGCGGAGCTGGCGCCCGTGCTGGAGGCGCAGCTGGTGCACTCCTACCGCCGTCAGCTCGCGGCGATCGCGGGGCGCTACGCGGTGGAGTTCGAGAGCGACCGCGCACCGGGCGAGGACCCGAGGGCGCTGCCGCTGGCTCGGGCGGTGGGCTTCGCGGACATGGTCTCGTTCACCCGGCGCACCGCGGGACTGGGCTCGACCGACCTGTCGGACTTCGTGCAGCGGTTCGAGACGATCGCGCGGGACGTGGTCACCCAGGCGGGCGGCCGGGTGGTCAAGACGATCGGTGATGCGGTGCTGTTCGTGGCGGACGACGTGCGGATCGGCGCCCGGGTGGCGCTGGACCTGGCTCAGGTGCTCGGCGGCGACCTGGACGTCGAGCGGGAGCGGGTGGCCGGTGGGCTGGCCGAGGGTGCGCGCGGCGTGACCCCGGTGCGGGTCAGCGTGGTGTGGGGCCGGGTGCTCTCCCGGTTCGGCGACGTGTTCGGGCCGTCGGTGAACGTGGCGGCGCGGCTGACCGACATCGCCGACCCGAGCACGGTGCTGACCGACCCGGCCACCGCCCGGCTGCTCTCCGACGACCCGACGCTGGTGCTGGAGCCGTTGCCGGAGCGCGAGCTGGAGGGCATCGGGCTGCTGGCCCCGTTCCGGCTCCGCACCGCCTGAGCCGGCTGGCTGCGCTTCCGTCGCGGGCCGGCCGCTGATCGACCACCAGCCGACCACGAACCACACCCGGGGCGGCACACGCCGGCCATGCCCCGGCAGCCGGCCCGCCACGGATCGGCGGCCCGGTCGAATCGTTTCGCGTCCGGCGACGGGGCGTGCGACGATGCGGTCAGCCATGAGTACCGGTCCCGCACCCCTGAACCCTGACGACTCCGTCCCCGACGCTGCTGCTCCCGGCGCTGCTGTCCCTGGCGACGCTGTCCCGGTGGGCGGGTCCTCCAGCGAGCTGCCGGTGACGACGAGGCCCGGTGGTGCGGCCGCGGCCCTGGCCGCCCGACCGGGTGCGAAGTACGTGCTGCTGCTCGGTGTGATGACCGCGCTGCCGGCGATCACCACCGACATGTACCTGCCGTCGCTGCCCGACGTGGCCCGTGACCTGAGCACCAGCGCGGCGGCCGCCCAGCTGACCATGACGGCGATGCTGATCGGTGGTGCGGTCGGTCAGCTGGTGATCGGCCCGCTGTCCGACCGGTTCGGTCGACGGCGCCCGGTGCTGATCGGCGTGGTGCTGCACGTGATCACGTCGCTGCTCTGCGCGATCGCCCCGTCCATCGTGCCGCTGATCGCGCTGCGGATGCTGCAGGGCTTCTTCAACGCCTCGGCCTCGGTGGTGGCGATGGCAGTGATCCGGGACCGGTTCGTCGGGCCGGACGCCTCGCGGCTGCTGTCCCGGCTGATGCTGGTGATCGGGGCCGCGCCGCTGTTCGCGCCGAGCGTCGGTGGGCTGATCGCGGGGGACTTCGGCTGGCGCGGCGTGTTCGTGGCGCTCGCGGTGTATGGCGCGGTGCTGTGGGTGGTCGTGTTCCTCCGCCTGCCGGAGACGCTGCCCGCCGAGCGACGGATCGCCTCCGGCTCCGGGGCCTGGCGCGGCTACCTCGTGCTGCTGCGCGACCGGCACTTCGTCGCGCTGGCGGTGCTGCCGGGCCTGGGCCAGGCCGTGCTGATGAGCTACGTGGTGGGTTCGCCGTTCGTGCTGCGGGAGGGCTTCGGGCTGAGCACCGGCCAGTTCGCGCTGGTCTTCGCGGTGAACGGGATCGGCCTGGTGGCGGGGGCGCAGGTGAACGCCGCGCTGGTGCACCGGTTCGCGCCGATCCAGATCATCCGCACGGCGCTGCCGGTCTCGTTCGGCCTGACCGTGCTGCTGCTGGTGCTCGCCGTGACCGGCAGCGGCGGGCTGCCGGCGCTGCTGGTCGCGCTGTTCCTGATCCTGTCGCTGGTGAACTTCACGCCGCCGAACGCCTCGGCGATCGCGCTGTCCCGGCACGGCGAGCGCGCGGGCACCGCCGCGGCGTTCATCGGCTGCCTGCAGGCCGGGGTCGCCGGTGTGGTCAGCCCGCTGGTCGGCGTGCTCGGCGAGGACACCGCCGCGATGGGCACCGTGATGTGCGCCGCGGCCGCCGGGGCGCTGCTGGTGCTGGCGCTGGCCACGCCGGCGTACCGGCGCGACGGCTGGACCTCCGCCGAGAGCCGGTCCGCGCGCCCGGCCTGAGCGGCGCAGGGCACGCCGCGTTCGGCGCACAACAGACGCAGCACGAGACCCGCAGCCCGCGGCGGAGCACGGGAAGCGCAGCCCGCGGCGCAGACGCCTCGCCGCGTCGTCCTGCGCAGCAGCGCGAACGACAGCTCAGCCCGCTCAGTCCGCTCGGTCCCGCTCCTGGGGGAGCCCGAGCGCCAGGAGGAACTCCTCGAACAGGGCGGCGACGTCCACCTGGTCGGGATCGAGCAGCCACTGCAGCTGCAACCCGTCCAGCACCGCGGTGATCAGCGGTGCGATCTTCTCCGGGTCGAGATCGGGGTGCAGCCGCCCCTGCTCCTGGAGGTCGCGCAGCGCCGGGACGTCGTGGTGCCGGACCGCGCGGTAGCGGTCGCGGATCGCGGTGTGCGCGGGGTGCGCGGGCTCGGTCGCCTCCGCCGAGAGCACGACGTGCAGGGCCACCAGGCCGGGCGTCTCGACGTTGTGCTGCACCAGGGCGCGCAGCGCGTCGATCGCGGACCTGCCCGCGGCCTCGTCCCGTTCCCGCTGCTCGGCGCCGAGGCGGTCGCGCTCGGCGATCGTGGCGGTCAGCAGGGCGGTCTTGCTGCCGAAGTGGTGCAGCAGGCCCGGCTCGGAGATGCCCACCTGGTCGGCGATCTCGCGCAGCGACCCGCCGCGGAACCCCTGGCGTCCGAACACCTCGACCGCGGTCGCCAGGATCTTCTCCCGGCGGCGGGCGCCCCGCACCAGCCGTCCGTCGGGTCGTCCGGTGCTGGCGGCGAGCTGACCGGCGGCACCGGCGTCGACGCCTGGCTCGTCCGGCTGATCCATGACGGGGCTCCTCGTGCTCGGTGGCGTCGATCGTAGGCCGAATCAAAGTAACCGAACGTACGGTAAGGTTGTTTTGCCGCCCGACGACGGGCTGGGAGCAGTGGTTGCCTGACTCGATGAGGAGGAACGGTGCGACACGTGACGACGACGGTGGCGATCGGGATGGTCGCGGCCCTGGCGCTGACGGCCTGCGGCAGGGCGGGAGACGACGGCGGGACGGTCTCGGCCGGCACCTCGACCACGATCGACGACGAGCCGGCGACCGGGCAGATCACGGTCTGGGCGATGGGGGAGGAGGCCGGCTACCTGCCCGACTTCCTGGCGGCGTTCACCGAGGAGAACCCGGACGCGGAGGTGTCGGTCACCTCGATCCCGTGGTCCGACGTCGCCACCAAGGTGCAGACCGCGGTCGCGGGCGGCTCGGTCCCCGACGTGGTGATGATCGGCACCTCGATGATGCCGCTGTTCATCTCGACCGGCGGGCTGGCCGCGGTGCCGGACGGCCTGGTGGACGCGGACGGCTTCGTGCAGGGCGCCGCGGACTCGACGATCGCCGACGGCGTCACCTACGGGGTGCCGTGGTACGTCGAGACCCGGGTGCTGTACTACCGCACCGATCTGGCGGAGGCGGCGGGCGTGACGGCCCCGACCACCTGGGACGAGCTGACCGACTTCGCGACGGCGCTGCAGCGGGGTGGCGCCGACTACGGCATCCAGCTGCCGGTGGGTGACGCGGAGGACTCCACCCAGGTCGTGATGCCGTTCTACGTGCAGGCCGGTGGCCAGGTGCTGAACGACGAGGGCACGGCCTACACGCTGGAGGACGACGCGATGGTGCAGGCGCTCGAGTACTACGCCTCCTTCTTCCAGGACGGCCTCGCCTCGTCCGCGGGCTACGGCGACACGCAGGCCAGCGCCTTCGTGGACGGATCGGCGCCGGCGTTCTTCTCCGGCCCCTGGGTGGTGAACCAGCTGGCCGAGCTGACCAGCACCGACTGGGTGCAGGACAACGTCGGCACGGTCGTGGTGCCTGCGGGGACCGACGGGAACGCCTCCTACATCGGCGGTGCGAGCTTCGGGGTGTTCGCGGACGCGCAGAACCCCGAGGGCGGTTGGAAGCTGATCCGCTGGCTCACCGAGAGCGAGACGGAGCAGCAGTGGTACGGGGTCGCGAGCGAGCTCCCCGCGCTGCAGGCGGCCTGGGACGGGACCGCGCTGACCTCCAGCGACCGGGTCGCGGTGTTCAGCGACCAGCTGCAGGACGTCTGGGCGCCGCCCACCGTGCCGAGCTGGGACGAGCTCTCCGGGGTGATCGAGTCCGAGGCGGAGAAGGTCGCCGCCGGGACCGAGACGGCGCAGGACGCCGCGACGGCGATCCAGGCGCAGGCCGACACGCTCGGCCTGGGCTGGTAGGCGTCGAGGTGTCCACGACCATCGAGGGGCGGCGCCGGCACAGTGTCGGCGCCGTCCATCGGCGGCGGCAGACGGTCGTCGCCTGGCTGTTCGCGCTGCCGTTCGTCGCGGTGTTCGTGACCTTCATGGCCGGCCCGCTGCTCACCTCGCTGGGGATGGCGGTCACGGACTTCTCGGTCAAGGACATCCGGAGCCCGTTCTCCGTCGACGTCGTCTGGCTGCAGAACGTCGTCACGGTGCTCCAGGACGACCAGTTCCGCCGTGCACTGGTCAACACCGCGATCTTCGTCGCGATCGGGATCCCGCTCACGATGGTGCTCGGCATGACGCTGGCCGTCGCACTGAACTCGGGTGTCACCCGGTTCCGGGCGGTCTTCCGGGCCGCCTTCTACACCCCGGTGGTGACCTCGATCGTGGCGGTCGCGGTGGTCTGGCGGTTCATGCTGCAGGACTCCGGCCTGGTGAACACGATGCTCGGCTGGGTCGGGCTGTCCGGCGTCGACTGGCTGCACGACACCCGGACCGCGCTCGGCGCGATCATCCTGCTGGCGGCCTGGCGGAACATGGGCACGCTGATGATCATCTACCTCGCGGGGCTGCAGGCCATCCCGCAGGAGGTCGACGAGGCCGCCCGGATGGACGGCGCGGGCGCGGCACGCCGGTTCTTCGGCGTCACGCTGCCGCTGATGCGCCCGACGCTGCTGCTCGGTGCGGTGCTGCTCTCCGTCGGGTTCCTGCAGGTGTTCGAGGAGCCGTACGTGATGACCCAGGGCGGCCCGCTCGACTCCACCCTGACGATCAGCTACTACGTCTACGACCAGTTCGGCTACGGCAACTACGCGATCGCGTCGGCCGCGGCCTACGTGCTGTTCGTCTTCATCGCTCTGCTCTCGGCTGTCCAGTTCCGCCTGCTGCGCTCGAAGGACGCGTGAGATGACGACGACGACCACGACGGTGCTGCGCGCGCGTCGCTCGCCGGTGCGCTGGTCCCGGGGCGCGACCTATGCCGCTCTGGTGCTGGCGATGCTGGTGACCCTGCTGCCGTTCATCTGGATGGCGCTGGGCAGCGTGAAGACCCAGGCCGAGCTGGTGCGCCGGCCGATCACCTGGTGGCCGCAGGACGCCACGGCGGACAACTACCAGACTTGGCTCTCGCAGCTGAGCTACGGCCAGTACCTGACGAACTCGCTGATCGTGGCGGGCGCGGTGGTGCTCGGCAACCTGCTGTTCTGCTCGATGGTCGGCTACGCGTTGGCGAAGATGGAGTTCGCGGGCAAACGGGTGCTGTTCATGCTGGTGATGCTGACCCTGATGGTGCCGGGCGTCGTGACGCTCGTGCCGATGTTCGTCCTGGTGTCCCGGATGGGGCTGGTGAACACCTACGCCGCGCTGATCCTGCCGTTCGTGGCGACGCCGCTCGGGGTGTTCCTGATGCGCCAGTTCATGTCCGGGATCCCGGACGCGCTGATCGAGGCGGCCCGGATCGACGGGGCAGGCGAGCTGCGGGTGTTCGCCCGGGTGGTGCTGCCGCAGTGCGGTCCGCCGCTGGCCACGCTCGCGATCCTGACGTTCCTCAGCTCGTGGAACAACTTCCTGTGGCCGCTGGTGGTCGCGCAGAGCGACGACATGTACACGCTGCCGATCGCGCTGTCGCTCTACTCGAACGGCACCAACGGGGTGTACTACGGCCTGCTGATGGCTGGTTCGGTGCTGGTCGTCGCGCCGATCCTGTTCCTGTTCCTGTTCCTGCAGCGCTACTTCGTGCAGGGCATCGCGATGACCGGGATCAAGTGAGCCCGGTCGTCATCACCACCACCCTGGGAGGCCCTGTGCCCGCTCGCCTGTTCCCGCCGACCTTCCTCTGGGGTGCGGCCACCGCCGCGCACCAGACCGAGGGCAACAACGTCGGCTCCGACTGGTGGGCGCGCGAGGTCGCACCGGGATCGCCGCTCGCGGAGCCGTCCGGCGACGCGGACGACGGCTTCCACCGCTATCCGCAGGACATCGCGCTGCTGGCAGGCTCGGGCCTGACCACCTACCGGTTCTCGATCGAGTGGGCGCGGATCGAGCCGGCCGAGGGGATGATCTCGCGGGCGGCGCTGGCGCACTACGCCCGGATGATCGACTGCTGCCATGCCCACGGGGTGACGCCGCTGGTCACGCTGCACCACTTCAGCTCGCCGCTCTGGTTCGAGGCGTCCGGCGGCTGGCGCGACCCCCGGTCGACCGAGCGGTTCGTCCGCTACGTCGAGGCGGTCCTGCCGATCCTGCGCCCGCACGTGCAGCACGTCATCACGATCAACGAGCCGAACATCCTGGCGATGCTGGCCACGTTCGCCAAGGGGGACGAGCAGCTCGCCGCCGACGCGCTGCCCGCGCCGGACGCCGAGGTGTCGGACGCGCTGACGGCGGCGCACCGCGCGGTGACGGGGCTGATCCGGGCGGCGGGCCTGCAGGTCGGCTGGTCGGTGGCACCGCAGCAGCTGTGGGCGGACCCGGGCGCCGAGGACGTGCTGCGGGAGTACGCCTACCCGCGCGAGACCCGGTTCCTCGAGGCCGCGCGGGAGGACGACTTCGTCGCGGTGCAGGCGTACTCGCGCACGCGGATCACGCTCGACGGCCCGGTGCAGCCGCCCGAGGGCACCGAGCTCACCCTGACCGGGTGGGAGTACTACCCGCCGGCGATCGCGGAGGCGGTCCAGCTCGCCTGGGACCTGACCGGGCGCCCCGTGCTGGTCTCGGAGAACGGCATCGCGACCGCGGACGACGCACGGCGGATCGACTACACCCGTGATGCGCTGCTCGCCCTGCACGCGGTGATCGAGGCCGGCGTCCCCGTGCTCGGCTACCTGCACTGGTCGCTGCTGGACAACTACGAGTGGGGCTCGTACGCGCCGACGTTCGGCCTGGTCGCGGTGGACCGGTCCACCTTCGAGCGCACGCCGAGGCCGAGCCTCGCGTACCTCGGCGGGGTCGCGCGGGCGAACGGGCTGTGAGGGGCAGCCGAGCCGTGCTCCGATTGGGTCTAGCCTCGCGCGCCGCCCAGCGTCGCTAGCCGGCGCACGGCCTCGCGGAGCACCGGCTCCTGCTTGACGAAGGTGAACCGCACCGCGGTGCGCAGCGCGTCGTCGGCGGTGGAGCCGTCGTGGGTGAAGGCGCTGACCGGCACACCGACCACCCCGGCGAGCGCGGGCAGGCGTCGGCACAGCTCGGCGCCGTCCCGCAGCCCGAGACCGGCGAGCGGGCCGGCCAGCAGCCGGGCGGCGTCGGCGACCACGAAGTAGGTGCCCTGCGGGCGGACCACGTCGAACCCGGCCGCGGCCAGCCCGTCGATCAGCAGGTCCCGGCGGGCGGCGAGCGAGGCGGCCAGCCCGGTGACCCACCCGGCGTCCGGTCCGGAGCCGGTCTCCAGCGCGAGCGCGTGGGCGACGGCGGGCTGGAACGGCGCACCGGTGGTGAAGGTGAGGAACTGCTTGACCGCACGTACCGCGTCCACCAGCGCCGCCGGCCCGGTCAGCCAGCCGATCTTCCAGCCGGTGAACGAGAACGTCTTGCCGGCCGAGGAGATGGTCAGCGCGCGCCCGGCCGCGCCCGGCAGCGTGGCGAACGGGACGTGCCGCACGCCGTCGTACACCAGGTGCTCGTACACCTCGTCCGTCACGACCAGGCAGTCGTGCTGCTCGGCGACCTGCGCCACCACCGCGAGCTCGGCGGCGCTCAGCACGGCGCCGGTCGGGTTGTGCGGGGTGTTCAGCAGGATGATCCGGGTCCGGTCGGTGACCGCCGCCCGGAGCGCGGCCACGTCCAGGTGGAACCCGTCCGGGCTGGCCACCAGCGGTGCCGTGGTGTGCCGGGCGCCGGCCAGTGCGATCACGGCGGCGTAGGAGTCGTAGAACGGCTCCAGGGTGAGCACCTCGTCACCGGGCTCGGTCAGCGCGAGCAGCGTGGCGGCGAGCGCCTCGGTGGCACCGGTGGTGACCAGCACCTCGGTGTCCGGGTCCGGGGCCAGGCCGTAGTGCCGCTGCTGGTGGTCGGCGACCGCCTGGCGCAGCGCCGCGATGCCCGGGCCCGGCGGGTACTGGTTCTGGCCGGCGGCGATGGCGTCGGCGGCGGCCTGCTTCACCGAGGCGGGGCCGTCGACGTCCGGGAACCCCTGACCCAGGTTCAGCGCGCCGGTGCTCGTGGCGAGCGCGGACATCTCGGTGAAGATCGTCGGGCGCACCGTGCCGTCCGCACCGAGCAGCCCGGTCGCGCGGGCGGCGGCCTGCCAGCGCCCGGCGGGGGCGGCCGTGCGGGGGAGGGCAGCACGGGCTGCATCGGCACCGCACGAGGCGGGTGCGTCGGGCGTGCCGGGGTGGGGGGACGTCATCACCGGTCCTGTCGTGAGGGGACGCCAGGAGGGTAGACCTCCGTCCGCGGCCGGCGCCGAGCGGCCCACGGTGCGGGCGTGCGTGACGCCGGATCAGAGCAGGCCGGCGGCGGCGGCGAGCCCACCGAGCACCAGCAGCATCAGCGACGCCCAGGCGCAGACCACCCACCACGGCACGTGGTGCCGTCGTCGGAGGTGCGTCTGCTGACCGGACATGCCTGTGTGATCGGCAGCCCACCCCCGGGTGCGGAGGAGTTCCGGGCGGGCGGCGGGGGATCACCCGGGGCGCGCCGGCAGGGACGCCCCGGCGGCGGGTCCCGCGGCTCAGCTCTGGTCGGCCTGCTCCACCTGCTGCTCCAGGTCCTCCACCTGCTGGGCGAGCGCCTCCAGCGCATCGGCGGTGGTGGAGTCGACGGTGCCGGCCGCAGCGTCCAGCGCCGCGCGCGCGGACTCCAGCTCGGTGCGGGCGGTCGCGAGCTGGTCGGCAGCGGCCGCGGAGCCGTCGGCCGCCGCGGCGTCCAGCGCGGTTCCGGCGTCGTCCAGCGCGGTGCTGGCCTGGTCGAGGGCGCTCTGCGCGGTGGCGCGGCTGGTGGCGTCGAGCTGGGAGATGCGGTCGGAGAGGTCCTGGACGCTGCTCTTCGCGGAGGCCACCGAGTCCTGCACCTCCTGGGCGAGCTGGCTCAGCCGGGTGGCGGCGGCCTGGGCCGAGGCGACGGCGGACTGCGCCTGGGACGCCGCGCGGTCGATGTCGTCCGCGGAGCAGCCGCCGAGCAGCGCGACGCCTGCGACGAGCGTGAGCGGCAGGGCGATCGTGCGGACGAGCCGGGTGCGAGTGGTCATCGGATCCTCCGTGGTCGGTGGCGACTGCCCAGTGTGCCAGCGGATCCTCGGCAGAGCATGCGCCGGTGCCTCGCCCGGCAGCGGTGCCGAGCGAGGGGCGTCGCGGCCCGATCGACCCGCGGTGGCGGGAGACGAGCAGCACCGGCAGCAGAACGAGAAGCAGCGCCCCGCCCGCGGGGATGGTCGCGGGCGGGGCGCTGCGGCGAGCAGCCGACCCGGAGGTCAGGAGGAGGCGACCGAGGTGCTCTTCTCGCCCGGGGCCCCCGCCCCGGACGGCGCGTCGCTCGGCGCGCTCTGCTGCTCGCGGCGGCCCCGCACCTCGGAGACCGAGGTGCCGTAGTAGGCCGCAGTCATGATGTCCTTCATGTCGCTCCGCATCGGCATGCGGGGGTTGGCCGGGGCGCACTGGTCCTCGTACGCACCCATCGCGACCTCGTCGAGCCGGGACAGGAAGTCCTGCTCGTCCACGCCCTGCGCCTGGAACGACGCCGGGATGCCGACCTTCGCGCGCAGCGCCTCGAGCGCGACGGCGTAGGACTCGACGCCCTGCTCCGGGGTCTCGGCCGGCAGGCCCAGCATCTGGGCGATCTGCTGGAACCGCTCCGGG
This sequence comes from Cellulomonas sp., assembly GCA_036404115.1. Lineage (GTDB taxonomy): Bacteria > Actinomycetota > Actinomycetes > Actinomycetales > Cellulomonadaceae > Cellulomonas. Next base: position 121,818 of record DASWPG010000011.1, on the reverse strand, counting down.
GCGACGTAGTGCTCGTACTTCGGCCAGCTGGTGAGCTTGGTCGGGATGGAGCCGTTGTAGCGGACCACGTGCGGCAGCAGCGTGGCGTTGGTCCGACCGTGCACCAGGTGGAAGGTCGAGCCGATCACGTGCGCCATCGCGTGCACGATCCCGAGGAACGCGTTGCCGAACGCCATGCCGGCGATCGTGCCCGCGTTGTGCATCTTCTCCCGGGCGTCGCGGGTGGCCGGGTCGGTCGGGTCGCCGTTCACCGACTGCGCCAGGTTGTCGAAGATCAGCCGGATCGCCTGCAGGGCCATGCCGTCGGTGAAGTCGTTGGCGTAGACGGCCACGAACGCCTCGGTGGCGTGCGTCAGGGCGTCGAAGCCGGAGTCGGCGGCCAGGCTGCGCGGCATCTTGCTGGTCAGGACCGGGTCGATGATCGCGACGGTCGGGGTCAGCGCGTAGTCGGCCAGCGGGTACTTCTTGCCGGCGTCGGGGTCGGAGATCACCGCGAACGGGGTGACCTCGGCACCGGTGCCCGAGGTGGTCGGGATGCAGACCAGCTTGGCCAGGTCGCCCAGCACCGGGAACTTGAACGCGCGCTTGCGGACGTCGAAGAACTTCTGCTTGAGGTCGGAGAACACGATCTCCGGGTGCTCGTACAGCAGCCACATGACCTTGGCGGCGTCCATCGGCGAGCCGCCGCCCAGCGCGATGATCGTGTCGGGGCGGAAGTGGCGCATCTGCGCGGCGCCGGCCTGGACCGTCTTCACGGACGGCTCGGGCTCGACCTGGTCGATGATCTGGACCGACACCTTGTTGGGACGGCGGTTCAGCACGTCCAGCACGCGGTCGACGAAGCCGAGGGTGGTCATCGTGGAGTCGGTGACGATGGTGACCCGCTCGACGTCGGCCATGTCGGACAGGTACCGGATGGCGTTCGGCTCGAAGTAGGTCTTGGCGGGGACCTTGAACCACTGCAAGTTGTTGTTCCTCCGGCCGACGCGCTTGATGTTGACGAGGTTGATCGCCGACACGTTGTTGGAGACCGAGTTGTGGCCGTACGAGCCGCAGCCCAGGGTGAGCGACGGGATGAAGGCGTTGTAGATGTCGCCGATGCCGCCGAGCGAGGAGGGGGCGTTCGCGATCACGCGGATCGCCTTGACCCGGGAGCCGTAGAGCTCGGTCAGCGCCTCGTCCTGGGTGTGGATCGCGGCGGAGTGGCCCAGACCGTCGAACTCGACCATCTGCTCGGCGAGCTGGATGCCCTGCTCGGTGCTGGTGGCACGCAGCACGGCGAGCACGGGGCAGAGCTTCTCGCGGGTCAGCGGCTCGTGCGGGCCGACGCCGGTGACCTCGGCCAGGATGATCGAGGTCTCGGCGGGGACGGAGAAGCCGGCCTGCTCGGCGATCCACTGCGGAGACTTGCCGACCACGGTCGGGTTCAGCTTGGCGTCGGCGCAGTTCTTGCCCTTGGCCTCGACGCCGAAGATGAACTTCTCGAGGAGCGCCTTCTCCTTCTTGGTGGTCCGGTAGGCGTGCAGCACGGCGAACTCGGCCAGCGCGGCGTCGTAGATCTCGTCGTCCAGGATCACGGCCTGCTCGGAGGCGCAGATCATGCCGTTGTCGAACGACTTGGACAGCACCACGTCGTTCACGGCCCGCTTCAGCTTGGCGGACTTCTCGATGTACGCCGGCACGTTGCCCGCACCGACGCCGAGCGCCGGCTTGCCGCAGGAGTACGCGGACCGGACCATCGCGTTGCCGCCGGTGGCCAGGATGGTGGAGACGCCGGGGTGGTTCATCAGCAGGCCGGTGGCCTCCATCGAGGGGGCCTCGACCCACTGGATGCAGTGCTCGGGGGCGCCGGCGGCGATCGCGGCGTCCCGGACCACGCGGGCCGCGGCCACCGAGGAGCGCTGGGCGTTCGGGTGGAACGCGAAGATGATCGGGTTGCGGGTCTTCAGCGCGATGAGCGACTTGAAGATCGCGGTGGACGTCGGGTTGGTCACCGGGGTCATGGCGCAGATAACGCCGACCGGCTCGGCGATCTCGGTGATGCCGTTGATCTCGTCGCGGTTGATCACGCCGACGGTCTTGAGCGCGGCCATCGAGTTGGTGACGTGCTCGCAGGCGAAGATGTTCTTGACTGCCTTGTCCTCGAAGACGCCGCGGCCGGTCTCCTCCACGGCGAGCTCGGCGAGCTGGCCGTGCTGGTCGAGGGCGGCGACCGCGGCCTTCTTGACCAGGCGGTCGACGTCCTCCTGGGTGAAGCGCGCGTACTCGGCCAGGGCCTTGGTGGCACCCTCGACCAGCTGGTCGATGGCAGCGGCCGTGCCGGTGTCGGTACTCGTCGTGATGGTCACGGGACTCTCCCGAGGATCGTGGTGGCGGGGTGTGGAGGGCTCCGTCGACCTCACGAGACGACCATATCGAGAAAGTTTTCACAAACCTGGGGCTGAAGTCCCCCGGACCAAGGTCCGCCGCGCCACCCGCATCCGGATGGCACCCTCCCGCCCCGCCCCGCCCCGCCCCGCCTTCCTCGCCCGCCGCCCCGCCGCCAGGTGTGCACGAGACGCGTCAGGTGCACACGCAGCGCGTACGCAGTCAGCGCGTCCCGTGCTCAGTCGTCGGCGAGGTGCGGTGCGGGCGCGGGGTGCGGGCGGGGCTGGTGCAGCGCGGACGGGTGCAGGCGGGGCGGTGCGGGCGCGCTGCGGGGGTTACATGCGGCCGAGGGGGGAGGCGTCGAGGCCCTCGTCCTCCAGGTCGAGCTCGCGCAGGACCTGACGCATCACCGTCTCGTCGACCTCGCCGGCGTCCCGCCGCGCGACCAGGGTCTCCCGCTGGGCCGCGATCACGTCCCGGCGCAGGTCCTGCAGGGCGCGGCTCCGGCCGGGCAGGACGGCCTGCATGTCGTCGTCGGCCAGGCTCGGGTCGAGCATCACGGCGGTCGCCTGCTCGCGGCGCAGGATCGCGGTGGACATGCCCTCGGCGAGCCGGTCGGCGACCTCGGTGCCGAGCGGTGCCACCCAGCGCTGCCGGTGCTGCTCGATCACCTCCCGGGCGGCGTCGACGGTGGCCATCCGCACCTGCGCCTCCTGCTGGCGGTCGTGCGTCTCGTCGTCGGAGCGCACGCCCAGCAGGCGGATCACCCAGGGCAGCGAGAGGCCCTGCAGCAGCAGGGTGCCGATCGCGGTGGTGTACGCGACGAGCTGCAGGGTGGCGCGGTCGGGGAACGCCACGCCGCCCACGGTGGCCGGGATGGCGGCGGCGGCCGCGAGGGTGACCACGCCGCGCATCCCGGCCCAGGAGACCACGGCGGACTCCCGGCCGGACAGGCTGTCCCGGCCGGAGCGGTGCGAGCCGGGTAGTCGGACATGGTCCATCCAGGCGGTCGCGAACACGTACAGCGGCCGGACCAGGATCGCGACGGCCAGCACCGCCGCGGCGAGCAGCACGGCGCTGCCGAGGCCCTCGTCGGACTGCCGGACGTCGCCCAGCAGGCCGGGCAGCTGCACGCCGATCAGCGCGAAGGTGAACGACTCCAGCAGCAGGTCGAGGGTGTGCCAGATCGGTTCCTGCACCAGCCGGGTGGCGTAGCCGGCGGTCGGTGCGCTGTGCCCGAGGTACAGGCCGGCGGCGACGACCGCGAGCACGCCGGAGCCGTCCAGGTACTCCGCCGCCCAGTAGCAGGCGAACGGCGTCAGCAGCGCGATCGCCGAGGACACCACCGAGTCGTCGAACATCAGCCGCACCCGGTGCACCAGCCAGCCGATCGTCAGACCGAGGCTGACCCCGACCAGCACGGCGAGCGCGAACACCCGCAGCCCCTCGGACAGCGCCCACGCCCCGGAGGCCGCACCGGCCAGGGCCACCTTGTACAGCGTGAGCGAGGTCGCGTCGTTGATCAGGCTCTCGCCGGTCAGCACGGTCATCACCCGGCGTGGCAGCCCGAGCTTGCGGCCGACCGCCGTGGCCGCGACCGCGTCCGGCGGGGCGACCACCGCGCCGAGCACCAGGGCGGCGGCGAACGGCAGGTCCGGCACCAGCGCCCAGGCGACCAGCCCCACGGCGACGGCGCTCACCACGACGAGCCCCACTCCGAGCCGGGTGATCGAGTTCAGCGACCGGCGCAGGTCCTGGTAGGAGCTGGACAGCGCGGCGGAGAACAGCAGCGGCGGCAGCACGAACTCCAGGATCACCTCGGAGTCGATCTCGTACTCCGGCACCCACGGGATCAGCGAGACCAGCAGCCCGGTCGCGACCAGCACCAGGGGTGCGGGCAGGTTCTTGCGCCGGCACACGGCCGTGACCGCGACGGCGCCGGCGATGAGCAGGAAGATCTCGACATGGTGCACGGGCGGCTCCCGGGGTGTGGCAGGGGCGGGGGTCTGGATCGACCCTAGCCCTCGGACCGGGAGCCGCCTGGGTGCGCACGGGGCGGCGGCTGTGCGCCCCCGTGGTCAGGATGCCGGCGTGGTCGTGCCCTCCGTCGGGTGGTCCGGCACCGACGCGGTCATCAGGGTGCCGTCGGCCCGACGGTTGCCCTCGATGTCCCGCACGGTCGGGGCGCCGATCAGCCGGGGCGCCGGGGCCAGCGGGACGACGACCGGGCCGTCGGCGGTGACCGTGACCCGCTCGCCACGCACCACCAGGGTCGCGGCGTCGCCCTGCTCCACGGTGAGCCGGAGCTCGGTGTGCCGGACGTCCACCCGCACGCGCACGCCGCGCAGCGTCAGGCGGAACACCAGGGCGTCCCAGACGTCGGGCAGCCGCGGGTCGAGGGAGACGACGCCCTCGTGGTCGCGCATGCCACCGAAGCCGCAGGCCAGCGCGCTCCACACGCCACCGAGCGAGGCGACGTGCACCCCGTCGGCGGTGTTGTGGTGCAGGTCCGCCAGGTCGACGTACAGCGCTGAGGTGAAGTAGCGCAGCGCGAGCTCCTGGTAGCCGACCTCCGAGGCGATGATCGACTGCACGACCGCGGACAGCGTGGAGTCGCCGGTGGTCAGCGGGTCGTAGTAGTCGAAGTCGGCCAGCTTCTCCTCCAGGCTGAACTGGTCGCCCTGCAGGAACAGCGCCAGCACCACGTCGGCCTGCTTGAGCACCTGGAACCGGTAGATCACCAGCGGGTGGTAGTAGAGCAGCAGCGGTCGCTTGGTCGGGTCGGTGGCCGCCAGGTCCCACAGCTCCTTCTCCAGGAACTGCGAGTCCTGCGGGTGGATGCCCAGGCGCTCGTCGTACGGGATCGCCAGGTGCTCGGCGGCCCGGGCCCACTCGTCCAGCTCTGCCTGGGTCAGGTGCAGGCGGGCCATCAGCGCGGCGTGCTCCGCCGGGCGTTCGGCCGCCAGCCGGTCCACGGCCTCGACGGCGCCGCGCAGGTTCGCGCGGGCCATCACGTTGGTGAACAGGTTGTCGTTCACCACGGTGGTGTACTCGTCCGGGCCGGTGACGCCGTGGATGTGGAACGTGTCGTCGCCGTTGCCGCGCCAGAAGCCCAGGTCGGCCCACATCCGGGCGGTCTCGACCAGGATGTCCGCCGCCTCGCGGGCCAGGAAGTCGTCGTCCCCCGTGGCCGCCACGTACTGCCGCACGGCGTGGGCGATGTCAGCGTCGATGTGGTACTGCGCGGTGCCGGCGGCGTAGTAGGCAGATGCCTCCTCGCCGTTGATCGTGCGCCACGGGAAGAGCGCACCGTCCTGGTTCAGCTCCCGGGCCCGGCGGCGGGCCGCGTCCAGCATGGTGTACCGGAACCGCAGCGCGTTGCGGGCGATCCGTGGCGAGGAGTAGGTCAGGAACGGCAGGACGTAGATCTCGGTGTCCCAGAAGTAGTGCCCGGAGTAGCCGGAGCCGGTCAGCCCCTTCGCCGCGATGCCGTTGCCCTCGGCGCGCGCGGTGGCCTGCGCGACCTGGAACAGGTTCCACCGCACTGCCTGCTGCAGGTGCGGCTGCCCGGGCAGCTCGACGTCGCTGCGGGCCCAGAAGTCGTCCAGCCAGGCCCGCTGGTCGGCGTGCTCGCGCGCGACGCCGGTCTCCCGCACCCGGTCCAGCGTGCGGCGGCAGCGGTCCACCAGCTCGCGGGCCGGGATGCCGCGCGAGGTGTGATAGCTCACCACCTTGGTGATCGTGATCGGCTGGCCCTGCCGTGCGCGGACCCGGTAGACGTGCTTGGCCAGGTCCTCCTCGACCAGCGAGAGCTCCTCGACGGGGTTCTCGGTCTCGATCGTGTGGTCCGCGGCCACCGCCAGGGTCATGCCGGAGTCCGCGACCCGGTAGGACAGCACGTACCGGCCGTCCTTCGCCCAGTGCGAGCTCGGCACCAGCACCCGGTCGGTCAGCCGCTCGGACTTGCGCGGGTCGAAGCCCTCGCCCATCGCGGCCGAGCGCACGTGGTACTCGTCCTGGCCGTCCTGCCGGTTCAGGATCTGGCTGGACACCACCACCGGGGCGTCGGAGTCCAGCAGGGTGACCTCGTAGGTCAGGACGGCGAGGTGCCGCTCGGTGAACGACACCATCCGGCTGGACCGCACCCGGACCCGCTTGCCGGACGGGGTCTGCCAGATCAGGTCGCGGCGCAGCACGCCGTCCCGGAAGTCCAGGGTCCGCTCGTAGGCGTGCAGGTCCGCGACGGTGAGCAGCAGCGGCTCGTCGTCCACGTACAGCCGCAGGATCTTGGCGTCCGGCACGTTCACGATGGTCTGGCCGACCCGGGCGAAGCCGTACGCCTCCTCGGCGTGCCGGATCGGCCAGGTCTCGTGGAAGCCGTTGACGAAGGTGCCGTGGCTGTGGCTGTCCCGGCCCTCCTCGACGTTGCCCCGCATCCCGAGGTAGCCGTTGGCGACGGCGAACAGGGTCTCGGTGCGGCCGAGGTCCTCGGCGTCGTACCGGGTCTCGCGCAGCTGCCAGGCGTCGTGCGGGAACCGGTGCCGGTCGATCGGGTCGGGGGTGAACAGCGAGGTCGGGTTCACGGGTGGTCGCTCTCGGCGTCGTCGGGTGCGGTGGTGACCAGCTCGGCCAGGTCGTCCACCACTAGGTCAGCCCCCTGCTCGAGGAGGACCGCGGCGCCCGCGCCACGATCGACCCCCACGACGAGCCCGAACGCCCCGGCACGGCCGGAGGCGACACCGGACTCGGCGTCCTCGACGACCACCGCGCGCTCGCGGGGGACGCCGAGCCGTTCGGCCGCGTACAGGTAGGTCGCCGGGTCCGGCTTGCCCGCGAGGCCGCGCTCGGCGGCGACCAGGCCGTCGACCACGAGGGCGAACCGGTCGGTCAGGCCGGCGGCGACCAGCACCCCGGCGGCGTTGCGGGAGCTGGACACGACGGCGACCTGGCGTCCGTCGGCGATCAGCGCGTCCACCAGCTGCACCGAGCCCGGGTAGGGCGTGACGCCCTCGGACTCCAGCACCTGGGTGAACACGGCGTTCTTCCGGTTGCCGAGCCCGCAGACCGTCTCGGCGTCCGGGGGGTCGGACGGGTCGCCCCACGGCAGCTCCAGGCCGCGCGAGGCGAGCAGGGTGTGCACCCCGTCGTACCGCGGCTTGCCGTCGATGTGCGCGAAGTAGTCCGCGTCCGTGTACGGGGCGACGCCGTGCGACTCGAGCACCGGGGTGAACAGCCGGGCCCAGGCGTGCATGTGCACCACGGCGGTCGGCGTCAGCACCCCGTCCAGGTCGAACAGGACGGCGTCCATGCCGTCGAGCGCTGCGGCGGGGCGGTCGGGCCGGTCGGTGGGGGAGACCACGGTGCTGCTCCTTCAGACGGGGGACGGGATCGAGATCGGGTCGGCGCGGTGCGCCGGGGCGGGCGGGTCGGGGGCGGCGGGCGAGGAGCTGGACGGGCGGACCACCAGCTCCGGGGCGACGAAGCCGGCGGGTGCCGTCGGCTCGCCCTCCCCGGCCAGCTGGGCCAGCACGTGCGCGACCAGGGTCTGCGCCACCAGTCTGACCGGTTGGCGCACGCTCGTCAGCCCCGGGTGGGTGAGCTGGGCGAGGTCGGAGTCGTCGTAGCCGGTGACGGCGACGTCCCGGCCCGGGACGCCGCCGGCGTCCCGCACTGCGGCGAGGGCGCCGACCGCGAGGGCGTCGGAGGCGCAGACCACCGCGGTGACGCCACCGGCTGCCAGCGCCGGGGCGAGCGCGTGGGTGCCCGCGTCGGGGTCGTCGGTCGCGGCGACCAGCTCGGGTGCGCCCGCGAGCCCGTGCCGGACCGTGGCCTGCCGCCAGCCTGCCCGCCGGGCGTCGCCGCCCGCGCCGTCGGCGGGCCAGCCGAGGTAGGCGATCCGGCGGTGCCCGGCGGCGACCAGGTGCGCGACGGCGAGCGCGGTGCCGGCGGCGCCGTCCACGTCGACCCAGGTGTGCGGGGCGTCGGGCTGGCCCCAGGGGTGGCCGTAGACCACGAACGGGACGCCGTGCTCGGTCAGCCACGCCGGGCGGCGGTCGCCCGGGTGGGTGTCGGCGACGACCACGGCGTCCACGTCCCGGCCGGCGAGCAGCTCGTCGTAGGCCGCGATCTCCGCGTCGTCGTCGCTGTGCGGGGCGTCGAAGGCGAGGAACCGGTAGCCGTGCGGGCGCGCGGCGTGCACCAGCTCGTGCAGCAGCCGGTCCGGGTGCGAGGCGGTGCGGTGCGGTGTCGCGCCGACCCGGATGCCGATCAGGCCGGACCGCCGGGAGGCGAGCGCGCGGGCGGCGCGGTCCGGGCGGTAGCCGAGCGCGTCGACCGAGCGGCGGACCCGGGCCAGGGTGCCGGCGGACAGCCGTTCGGGGGCGTTCAGCGCGTTCGAGACGGTCTGCCGGGACACCCCGGCGTGCGCGGCGACAGCCCGGATCGTGACGCGCGTGGTCGCGCGGTCGTCCGGCAGCGGGGCTGCGCTGTGCATGTCGTCCTCGTGGCGTCCGTGCTCGTGGGTGGAGCGGTGGGGATGGTGCGGAGCAGGTCGACGGAGCCACTTTGACCGGTCACAACCTGGTGCTCATCTTCGTGCGGTCCGGGCGACGCTGTCAAAGTGCGTGGACGGGACGGACGAACCGCCCGCAGGGCGACGCGCGCACCCCCGCGCGTCGCTACGCTGACGGGCATGACGTGGTTGACGACGCCCGCGCACGCCCGCTGGCTGGAGGCCGAGACCGATCGGCTGCTGGCCTTCGGCCACAGCTCTGCCGACCCTGCCGGTGGCTTCTGCCGGCTCGACGACGTCGGGCGACCGCTGCCCGGCCCGGTCGAGCTGTGGATCACCTGCCGGATGACGCACGTGTACGCCCTGGCCGACCTGCTGGGCCGGCCCGGCTCGGCCCCGCTGGTGGACCACGGGCTGGCCGCGGTGAACGGGCTGTTCCGGGACACCGAGCACGGCGGCTGGTTCGCCGAGGTCGATCCGGACGGCACCCCGCGCGACGCGACCAAGGCCGCGTACCCGCACGCGTTCGTGGTGCTGGCCAGCGCCAGCGCGACCGCGGCGGGCCGCCCCGGTGCCGCCGAGCTGCTCCGAGAGGCGCTGACCGTCTCCGAGCAGCGGTTCTGGGACGACGAGGCCGGGATGGCCGTCGAGCAGTGGGACCGCACCTTCACCACCCTGGACGGGTATCGCGGGGTCAACGCCAACATGCACACCGTCGAGGCGTACCTGGCCGCCGCCGACGTCACCGGTGAGCGGATCTGGCTGGACCGCGCCGTGCGCGTGATCACCCGGGTGGTGCACGGCTACGCGCGGGAGAACTCCTGGCGGATCCCCGAGCACTTCGACGCCGGCTGGCACGCCGACCTCGAGTACAACGCGGACACCCCCGCGCACCCGTTCCGCCCCTACGGCGCGACGATCGGGCACTGGCTGGAGTGGGCCCGCCTCACCCTGCACGCCCGGGCGGCGCTGACCGCGCGCGGCGACGCGGCGCCGGCCTGGATGCTGGACGACGCGGTCGCGCTGTTCGACGCCTCCGTCCGGGAGGGCTGGGCGGTGGACGGCGCGGACGGGTTCGTCTACACGGTGGACTGGTCCGGCGCCCCGGTCGTGCGCGAGCGGATGCACTGGGTGGCCGCGGAGGGCGTCGCGGCCGCGGCCGCGCTGCACGCCGCGACCGGCGAGCAGCGGTTCGACGACTGGTACCGGGTGTGGTGGGACTACATCGCCGAGCACCTGATCGACCGGGCCGGCGGGTCGTGGTGGCACGAGCTCGGCACCGACAACCAGGTGTCTCGGACGGTCTGGCAGGGCAAGGCCGACCTGTACCACGCGGTGCAGGCCACGCTGATCCCGCGGCTGCCGCTGACCCCGGTGCTCGCGCCGGCGCTCGCGGCGGGCCTGCTCGACTGACGGGCGGGCAGGGAGGCACGCGGACAGGCGCGCGCGGGCAGGGCAGGACGGCGCGGGCAGGGCGTGACGTCGGCGGGCGGTCGGCCCCTCGGGCCGGTCGGCCCGGGCTCCGGTGCGGTGCACCCGTGGGGGGCTACTCCTCAGTCCTTGAGTAGTTCCTCCTGGACGACCAGGTCGCCGCGGGGCGGTCGGAGAGGCTGCGGGCAGTGCGGATCAGCATCCGCCGCCCCAGCCCCGAGACCCTGAGGAGCCGTCGTGGACTGCCTAGCCCTGACCGGGAGCAACCCGGTGCCCCTGGCCGTGATCGCGGTCGTGATGATCGCGGTCGCCGTCGTCCTGCTGGTCGCGGTCCGCCGCGCTCGTCGGGGCAGCCGCCGCCGTACCGGGATCGCCCTGACCCTGATGGCCGCCCTGACCGTCACGACCGCGGGCGGGCTGTCCCTGCTCGGCGGCACGAGCGCGCAGGCAGCCACCACCTCCGACTGCGTCGCGACGTCGCGCCCGACCACGACCTCCGGGGCGACGGACGTCACCGAGGTGATGCCGGCCGAGGAGGTCGTGCCGACCGATCCGGCCCCGGAGGCCGACGAGTCCGCGGACACGGAGGTCCCCGCCGCGGACCCGACCCCGACGCCCGACCCGACCCCGGACCCGGACGAGACCCCGACGCCGGAGGACACCCCTGAGGACCCCGAGGGGACCCCGGAGGAGACGCCGGACGAGGACCCGGCCCCGGAGGAGGACCCCGAGGTCGCGCCGGAGGCGGCGGTCTACGGCGTCGACTTCCCCGAGCAGTGGGTGTACAGCCCGCCGTACGACGTCGAGAACTTCACGCAGCAGCACACCGTGGTGGTCTCGCAGATCTCCGGTGACGTGGCCACCGACCCGGTGGTGCTCCTGGTGCCCGACCAGGCAGACGGGTACTGGACCGCCAGCGCTCTGCTGGAGGCGGACGGCAGCACCGCCGCCGACGTCACGATCACCCGGGTCGACGGCGCGACCCGGTTCGAGATCGGCAGCCCGCCGACCCCGGAGGCCGAGCGGACGTTCCTCGTGGTGCTGCGGTACGACACCTCGACCTGGGACACGTCCAGGCACATGAACGAGGACGACTCGAGCTACGTGCTGCTCCGGCCGACGAGCACGCTGACCGCCCGGATCGAGTCGTCGGGTGCCACCAGCTCGCTGGAGATCCCCGGCTACCTGGAGATCACCCCGGCACCGTGACCGTCGGCTGCGCCCGACCGGGACGCCGGCCCTCGAACCAGGGGGTCGGCGTCCCGGTCGTCGTGCTGCGCCGGGCCGTGAGCGCGGGGCTGCGGGCCGGACCCGGATGCGGGTCCGGCTGAGCCGGGGCGCCCTCGGCGATGCGGGTCGCGTCGCGGGGTCTCGAGGGGATCAGCCCGCGGTGCGACGGGACGCGGGGCGGGCGCGCACGTGCATCCGTTCGCCCTGCGGGCCCCAGAGGGACAGCACCTCGGCGGCGGCCGGGCCGGGGTTGGTGAACCAGTGCGGCACGCGGGTGTCGAACTCGACCACCTCGCCCGCACCGAGCATCAGGTCGGCGTCGCCGAGCAGCAGCCGGATCCGGCCGGACAGCACGTACATCCACTCGTAGCCCTCGTGGGTGCGCAGGTCCGGCGGCCCGGGCCGGACGTCGGCCGGGAACACCTGCTTGTACGCCTGCAGGCCGCCCGGGCGGCGGGTGAGCGGGACGAACGTGACGCCGCCGCGATCGAAGGCGGACAGGTGCACCCGTGGGTCGCCGGTCCGGGGGGCGCCGACCAGCTCGTCCAGCGGCACCTGGTGCGCGCGGGCCAGCGGCAGCAGCAGCTCCAGGGTGGGCCGGCGCTGCCCGGACTCGAGCCGGGACAGCGTGCTGACCGAGATGCCGGTGCTGGCGGACAGGTCGGCCAGGGTGGCGCCGCGGCGCTGGCGCAGGTCGCGCAGGCGGGGCCCGACAGCGTCCAGGACGGTGCCGAGGTCGGCGTCGGGCGCGGGCGCGGCGGGTCGGCTGCCGGTGCGGTGCTGGCCCGCGCGGTGCTGCGCGGCGGGGGGCCGGGTCATCCGGCCATCTTGCTGATCCGGCAACGGGCTTTGTCAAGGGGCCCAACGGTGCCGGACCGTGGTCGCATGACGACACGAGACGAGCCGGTGGACGTGCTGGTGGTGGGCGGCGGCGCCGCGGGGCTGGCCGGGGCGCTCACGCTGGCGCGGGCCCGGCGCAGCGTGCTGGTGCTGCACGACGACACCCCGCGCAACCGTCCGGCCGAGCACCTGCACGCCTACCTCGGCCACGACGGCCGGCCGCCGGACGAGCTGCTGGCGCGCGGGCGGGCGGAGGTCGAGGGCTACGGTGCCGAGGTGGCCGCAGACCGCCTGCTCGACCTGCGCCGGGACCGCGGCGGCTTCCGCGCGGAGCTGGCCGGCGGCCGCCGGGTCGCGGCCCGCCGGGTGCTGGTCGCGACCGGGCTGGTCGACGTGCTGCCGGACGTGCCCGGGATCGCCGAGCGATGGGGGCGGGACGTGCTGCACTGCCCGTTCTGCCACGGCTGGGAGGTGCGGGACCAGCGGATCGCGGTGCTGGCGACCGGGCCGGCCGCGGTGCACCAGGCCCTGCTCTGGCGGCAGTGGACCGCCGACGTCACGCTGCTCCTGCACACCGGGGGCGACCCGACCGACGAGGACTGGGAGCGGCTCGCCGCGCGCGGGGTGCGGATGGTGGACGGCACGGTCGCCGGGCTGGTGGTGGCGGACGACCGGTTGACCGGTGTCCGGCTGGCCTCCGGGTTCGCCCTTCCGGTGGACGCGCTGGTGGTCGCCGGTCGGCTGGACGCCCGCACCGAGGCGGTCGCCGGGCTGGGGCTGGCCGTCGAGCCGGTCGAGCTGGCCGGCACGGTGATCGGCACCCGGGTGGTCGCCGGCCCGGACGGGGCCACCTCGGTGCCCGGGGTACGGGCGGCCGGGAACGTCGCCGATCCACGGGCGCAGCTCCAGGTGGCTGCCGCGGCCGGGCTGCTCGCCGGGGCCGCCCTGGTCGCCGAGCTCGGTGCCGAGGACGTCGAGCAGGCGGTGCGCCTCCGCCGGGCGCAGGCGGCCGCACCGTTCTCCGCGCAGGCGGAGCGCGAGGTCGCGGCGGCGCGCGCCGTGGCCGACGGGCGTGCGGCGCGGGAGATCGAACCGACCGGGGCGCACGCTGGTGCCGGGCACGCGCACGCCGGTGCGGGGCACGCGCACGCCGGTGCGTCGGACGGGCGGGTCCCGTCCGCGCACGGCCGGGAGTTCTGGGAGGAGCGCTACCGCACCGGCGCGCAGATCTGGAGCGGACGGCCGAACCCGCAGCTGGTCGCCGAGGTGTCCGACCTGCCGGCCGGTCGGGCGCTGGACCTGCCGTGCGGCGAGGGCGGCGACGCCGTGTGGCTCGCCCGCCGTGGCTGGCAGGTGACGGCGGCGGACCTGGCCGCCTCGGCGCTGGACCGGGTGCGGGTCGCGGCCGCGCAGGCCGGTCCGGAGGTCGACGCCCGGATCCGCACCGAACGGTCCGACGTCACGGTGCCCGACGGTGCCGGCTGGCTGCCGGAGCCCGGCGGCTACGACCTGGTGACCTCGCACTTCCTGCACCTGCCACCCGCCGAGCGTCCGCTGGCGTTCCGGCGGATGGCCGCAGCGGTCGCCCCCGGCGGCACGCTGCTGGTGGTGGCGCACCACGCGAGCGACCTGGCGACCACGATCGGACGACCGCACCTGGCCGAGCTGTTCTTCGATCCCGAGGAGGTCGTCGCGGCGCTCGACCCCGAGCAGTGGGAGGTGCTGCTCGCCGAGGCCCGCCCGCGGCAGGCCACGGACCCGGACGGGAACGAGATCGTCATCCGCGACACGCTCGTGCGGGCCCGGCGTCACGGCTGAGCGGGGTTGCCCGTGGTGGGACCATCGACGCATGAGCGACGACGCGCAGGCCCTGGTGGCCGAGGTGGAGCAGCAGGAGCGCGAGCTGCGGTTCGCCACGTTCACGAACGACGACGCCTGGGAGCTCGGCAGCCTCCTGGTCCGGCTCGCCGTGGAGCGGAACCTGCCGATCACGGTGGACGTGCGTCGCGGCGACCAGCAGCTGTTCCACGCCGCCCGTCCGGGCACCACCCCGGACAACGACTCGTGGATCGAGCGCAAGGTCCGGGTGGTCCGCCGGTTCGGCACCTCGTCCTACCTGCAGGGGCTGCGCGCCCGGGCGGCCGGCGGCACGTTCGCGGAGCTGCTCCAGCTGCCGCTGCAGGAGTACGCGGCGCACGGCGGGGCTTTCCCGGTGCACGTGGACGGCGTCGGCGTGGTCGGGGTGGTGACGGTCTCCGGGCTCCGGCAGGCCGAGGACCACGCGCTGGTGGTCGAGGCGATCGGGCGGTTCCTCGCCGGCTGAGCCGGGCCGAGGCGCAGGTCCCGGCGCGCGCCGTCCCGCCGGTCGCCGATCCGGGGCCCAGGGCGCAGGCACAGCGGGACCACGGCGGAGGGCCAGGCCGGCCCGATCCGCGACGTACCCTCGTGCCGGGTCGTCCGTGCCGGGCGGCGGAACGGAGGCGCACCCGTGGACCTGCTGACCATCGTCGCGCTCGGCGCCCTCGCGGTGCTCGTCGTCACGGCGCTCGCCCCGAAGCTCGGCGTCGCGGCGCCGCTGCTGCTGGTCGCGCTGGGCGTGCTGGTCAGCCTGGTGCCGGCGGTGCCGGCCGTCGAGATCGAGCCCGAGTGGATCCTGGCCGGGGTGCTGCCACCGCTGCTGTACGCGACCTCGGTGTCGATGCCGACGATGGACTTCCGCCGCGACCTCACCGCGATCAGCGGGCTGTCGGTGGTCCTGGTGGTCCTGACGGCGGTGCTGCTCGGCGTGCTGTTCTCCTGGCTGATCCCGGACATCGGCCTGGCCACCGGCATCGCCCTCGGCGCGATCATCAGCCCGACCGACGCGGTGGCCACCTCGATCGTGCGACGCTCCGGGGTCAGTCCACGCATCGTCACCGTGCTGGAGGGCGAGAGCCTGCTGAACGACGCCTCCGCGCTGGTGCTGCTCCGCTCGGCCGTCGCGGCCGCGGCGGCCTCGGTCTCGCTCTGGCAGGTGGCCGGGGACTTCGTGTTCGCCGTGGTGGTGGCCGTGCTGGTCGGCGCCCTCGTCGGCAAGGTCTCGCTGACCGTCCGCAGCAAGCTGCGCGATCCGCACCTGACGACCGCCATCTCGTTCATCGTGCCGTTCCTCGCCTACCTGCCGGCCGAGGGGCTGGGCGCCTCCGGCCTGGTCGCGACCGTGACCGCCGGCCTGGTGTCCGGATCGGGCAGCGCCCGGCTGCGCCCGCAGGACCGGATCGCCGAGGCGGCCAACTGGCGCACCCTGGAGGTGCTGCTGGAGGGCGCCGTGTTCCTCGTGATGGGGCTAGAGCTGTACGGGCTGGTGGTCGAGGTCTGGGAGGACCACGGCAGCCTGACCACCGCGCTCGGCCTCGGGGCGCTGGCCGCGCTGGCCGCGCTCGCGGTGCGGACCGCCTACATCTCCATGCTGCTCGGCACCCTGGCGCGACGGGCGCGCCGCGGGCTGTCCGCGCGGGGCATCCTCACGGCGATCGAGCAGCGGGCGGACGACCTGAGCAGCCTGACCCGGGAGGACATGGCGGCGATGCGGCTGCCGGGACGGCCGCCGTCGGTGGCGCAGATCGAGGCCGGGCCGGGCGGGACGGCACCGGGCGAGGTGGTCGCTGCCGAGGCCGGTCGTGCGGAGAACGGCCGTGCCGAGGTGCTGCCCGCCGGTGCGGGTCAGGCCGGTGCAGGGGTGGTCGAGGCCTCGGCGGACGCGCGCTCGGGCAGCACGGTCTCCGCAGACGTGCGCTCGGAGGGTGTGCCGCCCGAGGTCGTGCTGCTCGATGGCGCCGTGGCCGGCAGCGTCCCGCCCGTCGCCGTGCCGGGCAGCGCGGCGCTGGACGACACGCTCTGGCGCGACCCGGTGACGGGACGTCGACGCGGCTGGCTGGTCCGGGTCGTCTCCGGCCGGCGCCGTCGCGGGGTCCTGCGTGCGCACGCAGCGCGGACGGAGCGTCAGCGGCAGGACGTGTCCGTCGCGCCTGCTCTCGATCAGGGCCAGGGCGTGCCGGGCCAGGGCGTACCGAGCCAGGGGCTGACGGGCCAAGGCCGGGAGGCGACCGGCCGAGATGCGTCGGGCCGGGGCGGGCAGGGCAGGAGCGGCCCTGGGGACCCGGAGACCCGGATGCGCCAGCTCCGGGCGCGGATCACCCGGCGGATCGCGGACATCGACTACCTGCAGGCCGAGTCGTTCGGGCCGCGCGAGGGCGCCGTGCTGGTCTGGGCCGGGATGCGCGGCGTCGTGACCCTCGCGGCCGCCCAGTCCCTGCCGGCGGACACCCCGCAGCGGCCGCTGCTGGTGCTGATCGCCTTCGTCGTGGCCGCCGGCACGCTGCTGGTGCAGGGCGGCACGCTGGGCTGGCTGGTGCGCCGGCTCGGGCTCGGGCGCGGGCCGGCGGACGCGCACACCGAGGTGGAGCGCCTGCTCGACCAGGTGGCGCTCGCGTCGGCCGAGGCGTTGCAGTCCGGGGCGCTGCGCCGCGCCAACGGCGAGCCCTACCCGCCCGAGGTGGTGGCGCGGGCCCGCAAGGTCGCGCTGCGTGGCCGGGAGGACGCCGACCAGGTCGCCGCCGCCGACCAGGTGGACAGCGCGGACCCGGCGGTGCAGTTCCGTGAGCTGCGGCTCGCGATGATCGAGGCGCAGCGCGCGGAGCTGCTGCGCATCCGCACGCTCGGCACGGCCTCGTCCGCCGCACTGACCAGCGTGCTGTCGGCGCTCGACGCGGACCAGATCAGCGTGGAGCTCCGCGCGCAGAGCTGATCGTGCGCTGCCGGCTGCCGGCTGCCGGCTGTGTGCCTGTGTGCCTCTGCGCTGCTGGGTGCGTGCCGGCGCTCTCGGCCGCCGGCCCGCGGGCCTGCGCGTCGTCCTGCCCACGCGGGCCTGCTCGCCTCGTCCGGCCCGCCAGGGCGACCGGTTCGCCAAAAGTACTTGAAAGATCCACTACCTCGGTCCGGCGCCGCCGTGCCGGAAATGCGCAGAACGGGACTTTTGTCCGATGTCGACCGCGGAACGCGCGGGACCGGCCGCGGATTCACCCGCTCCGAACGGGGTGACGCGGACCGATCGCTGCGTCCGAACGGGTGAAGAACGACGACGATGTGTCGATGAGCAAGGGTGTGACCGACGTGGACGAGGACCGACGGATCGAGGCGCTGCAGCGTCTCGGAGTGCTGGACGCCCCGCACGAGGAGCGGTTCGACCGCGTGGTGCGTCTGGCCCGGCAGCTGTTCGACGTGCCGACCGCCCTGGTGTCGCTGGTGGACCGGGACCGGGTGGTCTACCTGGCCCGTACCGGCTTCGAGCAGCCCGAGGTCCCGTCCCAGGACACGTTCTGCGCCCAGGCGGTGCAGCACGACGAGATGCTGGTGGTCGAGGACGCGGCGACCGATCCGCGGTTCGTGGACAACCCGTACGTCATGGTCCCCGGCGGCATCCGGTTCTACGCCGGGCAGCCGCTGGTCGCCCCCGGCGGCTACCGGGTCGGCACGCTCTGCATCGCGGACTCGCGCCCGCGCACCTTCACGGCCGAGCAGGCGGCGCTGCTGAGCGACCTCGCGCAGTGGGTGCAGAAGGAGCTGGTGATCGACACCGAGCTCGAGCGCGCCGCACAGATGCAGGCAGGCCTGCTGCCGCACGTCGCACCCGACCTGCCCGGCTACCAGGTGGCCGGTGCGTGCCTGCCGAGCCGGACGGTCGGCGGGGACTTCTACGACTGGTCGGTCGCACCGGACGGTCTGGTGCTCAGCCTGGTCGACGTGATGGGCAAGGGCGCCGGGGCGGCGATCATGGCGGCCGCCGTCCGGGCCGTGCTGCGCGGGTCGGTGCAGGGCGGGGGCGTCGCGCGCTCGCTGCTCTACGCGGGGGCGATCCTGCACAGCGACCTGTCGGGTGCGGGGCTGTTCGCCACCGCCTTCCACGCGGCGCTGGACACCGGCACCGGTGTGCTGACCTACGCCGACGCCGGGCACGGCCTGACGGTCGTGGTGCGGGCGGACGGGACCGCCGAGCGGCTGCCCGCCCTCGGCCTGCCGCTCGGTGTGCTGGACGAGCCGGAGCGGGCGCAGGGCTCCGTGAAGCTGGAGATCGGCGACCTGCTGGTCTCGTTCAGCGACGGCCTGCTGGACCTGGTCGGCGGCACCTCGGACCTGGCGTTCGCGGCGGTGCAGTCCGTCGTGGCCGGGGCGGCCACGGCCCAGGACGCCGTGGACGCGGTGCTCCGGCTGTCCCTGGGCGCGGCCGACCGCCCGGACGACCTCACGGTGCTGGTGGTGCGCCGGGCCGCGTGAGCCGCCGGCCGCGCGGACCACGCGCTGCGCGTCCCGGGCCGCGCTCGATCCGCGGTGCGCTCGTCTCGAGCGGCGCTCGATCCGGCTGCGAGGCTGTCGTGCCCGGCAGGTACCCGGCTCAGGCCGGCACGTAGATCCGGGCGATCTGCCACACGTTGCGGTCGCCCACCCGGTTGAACGACAGCGAGTCCACCGCGCGCTGGATCAGCAGCAGCCCGCGTCCGGACATCGCGAGGTCGTCGGGCTCGGGCGGCGCCAGGTCGACGTCCAGCGCCACGCCGTCGTCCTCGAAGGTCGCCTCCAGCGCGTGGCCCACCGCGCGCAGCTCGGCGCACGCCAGCACAGGTCGGCGCCCGCTGGGGCGGGTGTGCCGGACGATGTTCGTCGCGAGCTCCACCACGGCGGTCTCGAACCGCATCCGGTCGGTCGGCGGCACGTCCGGCACCGCCGCCCACAGCCGCTCGACCGCCTCGTGCAGGGCCTCGACCAGTGCAGGCTCCGCCGATCCCGTCACGCGCTGCGCTGCGCGGATCTCAGCCGGCGTCACCGAGCGCGTCCTCGACAGCGGCGTGCGGGTGCAGCACGTGGTCCAGGGTGGTGAGCTCCAGCACGGTGCGCGCCTGGGCGCCCGGCCGGGCGATCCGCAGGTCGCCACCGGCGGCACGAGCGGCGCGCAGCCCGCCGACCAGCGAGCCCAGGCCGCTGGAGTCCAGGAACTCGACCTCGCCGAGGTCGACCACCACGAGCGTCCGCCCGGCGGCGACCGTGCTGTCCAGCAGCGTCGTCAGCTCCCCGGCACCCGACATGGTCAGCCTGCCGCGCGGCCGGAGCACCACGGCGTGCTCGCCCCGGTGCTCGGTCTCGACATCCATCCCGTCCTCCTCACTCGGTCCCGGCCGCCGTGGTCGGCGCGGTCTGCGCCGCCTCGGCCGGTTCGGTCGCTGCCGGTGCGGTGCCGGTCGGGCTCGCGGTCCGCGCACCGCGCCGACCAGCCTGCAGCACGACGCTCAGCACCGCCACCAGGTAACCCACCCAGACGAGGTGCACCGCCGTGACGGTCCAGTCGGCGCGCCCGAGGCCGGCGCGCACCACGCCGACCGCCGCCGCCAGCACCAGCAGCACGGTCGCGATCCGCTGCGGCCGGGCTGCGGCGCGTGCGGTGCGGCGGCGCACCGCCCGGAGCGGCCGGTGCCACCAGACGTCTGCCGCCGCGGTCACCGCCGCCCGGACCCAGACCGGGAACAGGGCGATCGAGTGCTGCAGCCCCCGCCAGCGGCGCGGACCCCCCGCGGCGACCAGCACCAGCAGCTGCCCGGCCACCGCGTACGCGCCGAACCGCACCGCGAGCCCGACGTCCCAGCCGGACAGCGCGGAGACCCCGGTGGTCAGGAAGACGATCGGCACGGCCAGGTAGACCAGGGCGGCGAAGCCGGCGAGGTAGGCCCAGCCCGCGGCCAGGCACATCAGCCGCTGGCCGGGCCGCAGCCGGCGCATCGTCGCCGGGTCCTGCGCGAGCAGCGCCTGCAGGGTGCCCTGCGCCCAGCGCAGCCGCCGGCCGGTCGTGGTGCCGAGGTCGGCCGCCGGTCCGTGGGTCAGCTGCTCGTCGTGGTAGACGGTGCGCCAGCCGAGGGCGTACAGGTGCACGGCGGTGGCGACGTCCTCGGTGACCGGGGTGGTGGGCACCGGCAGCACAGGCTGCGCCTCGTCGGACCGGCCGACGTCCACCGCCCGGATCAGCGCCTGCACCGACGAGATCGCCCCGAGCGGCGACCAGTCCCGCTGGGCCAGCCGCGCCAGCGCGGCGTCGTCGACCACGATCGCGTCCAGCTGCTCGTCCCGCTGGATCGGCAGCTCGCCCAGCGCGCGCAGGTCCGCCTGCATCCGTGAGACGTCGCCGGCCACCACCGAGGCGGAGATCCGGTCCACGTCCCGCTGGAACGCGAACGTCACCTCGGTGACGGTGCCGCCGTGGGCGAGCGCGGCCAGCGCGGTCCCGGCCGCTGCCTCGACCTCGGCGAGCACCGCGGCCTGGGCCGGGTCCGGGGCGGCGCGTCGGGCGTTCTCCAGCAGCCGGCGGGAGGCGTTCAGCGCGTCGCGCACCGTCCGCTCGGTCTCCCGCACATAGCCGACCAGCCCGAGCTGCATCAGCGCGTCCCGGCGCAGCAGCACGTCCGAGCCGGTGCTGAAGGGCGCGCCCCAGCCGTCCTTGCCCTCCTGGACCGGGCCGGGCAGCATCGGCGCCAGCGCGTCGAGCGGGTCGGCGGCGGCGAACCCGCTGCCCTCCCGGGGCGACTGCACCAGGGCCACCCGGTCGTCGGCGAAGTGCCCCAGGGTCCGGTCGAGGATCTCCGGGACCGGCACCCGGTCGGCCTCCAGCACCAGCAGCAGCTCGCCGTCGGTGCGGAACAGCGCGTTGTTCAGGTTGCCCGCCTTGGCGTGCCGCGGGCGGTCCGTCCAGTCGGCGGACCGTTCCAGGTACTCGACCCCGGCGGCCCCGGCGGCGATCCGCAGCTCGGGGCGCGACCCGTCGTCCAGCACCCAGGTGCGGTGCGGGTAGCGGATGTCTCGGGCGGCGGCGACGGTGCGCATCACTACGTCCACCGGTTCGTCGTCCGTCGTGACCAGCACGTCGACCGTCAGGTCCCGGGCGGGCGCGGCGGGTGCGGGCCGGCGGCGGATGCGCCACATCGTCAGAGCCAGCAGCGTGGTGGCGACGAGCGTGGAGGTCTCGGCCAGCGCCAGCGGCACCCCGACCCACCACGCGTCCCAGGCGACCGTGCGCCACCAGCGCCACACCAGGTAGCCGAACCCGGTCAGCACGGTCAGCACCGCCAGGACCCGGAGCGCCAGTCGTCTCATGCCACCCTCGTGCCTGCCTCGCGGTGCGGACCCGATCGGTCCCGCACCAGTCGCCGGTCCGGTACCGCCGTCCGCCGCGATCCCGTCCGGGCGCACGCCGTCCGTGCTCCCTCCCGGTGACGGTAGCGGGATCGCCGGGAGTTGTCCCGGCGGGCTCGCCCGTCCGGCGGTATCACCCCGCAGGTCGCACGCGGGGAGGTCCGGAACCCGTAGCCTGCTCCGCAAGACGTGGAGCTGGAGGTGACCGGTGGCGGGACGCGGGTCGGTGCTGGCCCCGGAGCGCGCACGGCGGTCGCAGCCGGGACGAGAGCCCGACGAGCCCAGCCGGCCCGGACCACGCAGACGGCCTCGACGGCCCAGCCGGCACGATCTCGCGGTGCTCGCCGGGTTCGCGCTGCTGTACACGGCGGCCGCGGCGCTCGGGCGCCGGACGGTGGTCGAGGGCGGCGACGTCAGCATGGTCTGGCCGGCCGCCGGCGTCTCGGTGATCTGGCTGGTCGGCCGGGCGCGCCGCCCGTGGCTCTGGCTGGACCTGGTGGTGATGGCGCTCGCGACCGCCCTGGTGTCCGGCCTCACCGGGACCGGCTGGTCCTACGTGCTGCTCGGCGCGGTGCCGTCGGTGGTGCAGGCGCTCGCGGCGGCGATCGTGATCTCCCGCCGGGTGCCGCGGGTCTGGGCGTCCCGCGGCCGGCGCGAGCTCGCCCGGGTGGACGAGCTGTGGTGGCTGCTGCTGGCCGGGGTGCTGGGCGCGGTGCTGTCGGCGCCGGTGCTCTCCCTGATGATGTGGCTCGCCTCGGGTCTCTGGCCGACGGACGTCGCGCTGCTGTGGTGCGTGCGCAACACGGTGAGCATCCTGACCGTCGGACTGCTCGGCATCACGATCGGCGACTGGCGGCGTCGACGTGCCGAGCGCGCGGCCGAGGGGGCGCTCGCGCCGTCCCGCGCGCTGCGCCGCAGCCGGGTGGCGGAGTACCTGGCGGCGCTGGTGCTCGCGCCGGCGCTGTACGTGCTGTGGTTCATCGGCTTCGGTGATCTCGCGCTGGTGTTCCCGCTGATCGCGCTGACCGTCTGGGCCGGATCACGGCTCGCCACGCCGTTCGTGGTGCTGCACAACACGGCGATGGGCTGCACCGCCGTGACGCTGACCCTGCTCGGCTCCGGGCCGTTCGTCACGGTGGACGGGACGACCCTGCAGGTCGCGGTCGCGCAGCTCTACGTCGGGCTGGTGTCGTTCATCGGCATGGCGCTGGCGCTGGCGCGGGACGAGCGGACCGCGCTGGTGCGCGAGCTCGGTACCGCCCGGGACCGGGCGCAGTCGCAGGCCGCGCTGCTGACCACCATCGTGGACACGATGTCCGAGGGCGTGCGGGTGGTGGACCGGCACGGCCGCGTGCTCGTCCGCAACCCGGCCGCGACCCGGCTGCTGGTGGGCGTGCCGAACCTGGAGGCCGCTTCCGCGCCGACGCCCGGCAGCGAGAGCGGCGAGTGCGTGGACCTGGCGGGGCTGTTCCGGCTGGACGGCACCCCGCTGACCGAGGACGAGCTGCCGTACCGGCAGGTGCTCGCCGGCGGGCAGGTGCGCGACGTCGACCTGCTGGTCCGCACACCCGGTTCGCCCGGGCCCCGGATCGTCTCGTTCAGCTCGGTGCCGCTGCCGGAGGAGTCCGGCGGCGGTGCGGTGAGCGTGCTGCGCGACGTCACCGCGGAGCGCGAGGAGCTGCGCCGCGCCGCTCAGATCCAGGCGAGCCTGCTGCCGACCAGCATCCCGACCGTGCCTGGCTACGAGCTCGCCGCCCGGTTCGTGCCGGCGGGCTCGGTCGGCGGTGACTTCTACGACTGGCAGCAGGTGCCCGGCGGGGTGGTCGTCACGCTCGCGGACGTGATGGGCAAGGGGCCGGGCGCCGCGATCCTCGCCGCGACCACCCGCTCGGTGCTGCACGCCCGCGAGGCCGGGCCGGACGTGGTGGCGACGCTCGCCGCGACCGAGCGGGCGATGGAGCAGGACCTGGCCAACGCCGGAGCCTTCGTCACGATGTTCCGGGTGCACCTGGACGCGGGGTCCGGCGCCCTGACCTACGCCGACGCCGGACACGGGCTGACGATGATCCTGCGCGCCGACGGCAGCAGCGAGCGGCTGACCGCCAACGGGCTGCCGCTCGGCATCGTGCTCGGCGGGGAGCGGACGTCCTCGGCGGCCCGGCTGGACCGGGGGGACCTGCTGCTGATGTGCAGCGACGGGGTGCTGGACGCGGTCGGCGGGTCGATGTCGGACCTGGACCGGGTGGTGCGCATCGCCGGTGCGGCGGGGTCGGCGGACCGGGCGGTGGAGGCCGTGCTCGGGATGGTCGAGGACACCGGGTCGCAGCCGGACGACCTCACGGTGGTGGCGCTGCTGCGCACCGCGCGCTGACGGCGCGGGCAGGGGCTGGGGGATGCCGGTGCCGCGATCCGGTGGTGGCTGCTGTGCTGCGATCCGTCGCGGTGGCCTGGTGGCCTGGTGGCCTGGTGGCCTGGTGGCACAGCGCAGCCCTAGGCACGGTGCGGTCCGGCGGCACAGGGCGAGCAGCCCCGCGGTGCAGCGGTGCAGCGGTGCAGGAGCCGCGCAGCAGGCGCAGCAGGCGCAGGAGCCCCGCAGCAGCCTCGCCTACGGCAGCGCGCTCCGGACCGGCACCAGTGCCTCGTCCAGCAGCGTCGCCAGCGCGGTGCGGTCCGCGCCGGCCCGGGCCCAGGCCTCGACCGCCGCGACCAGCGCACCCGCCCACGCGGTGCCGGCCACCCGGGCGGCGAGCGGCGGGACCCCGTGCGCGCGGGCGTGCTCGGTCAGCACGTCCCCGACGTCCGCCGTGCGGCGGGCGGCGGCCACCCGGAGCTCCGGGCCGAGGCCCATCGCCTCGGCCTGGGTGAACGCGAGCGCGACGTGGTCCGCCGGCAGCCCGGCCGCGAGCTCGCGCAGCCCCGCGTACGCCTGCGCTCCGGCGCTCACGGCTGCCTCACCTGTCGCCTCGCCCGGCGCCGTGCCGGCCTCGAGGCGGGCGGCCAGGGTGCGCACGGCGTCGTCGAAGGCGGCCCAGAGCAGGTCGCTCTTGGTCTCGAAGTAGTTGAAGAACGTCGACCGGCTGACCCCGGCCCGCTGGGTCACGTCCGCGACGGACGTGGCCGCGTACCCGCGCTCCAGGAACAGCTCGCCGGCCGCCTCCTCCAGCATCGCGCGTGACGACGCGAGCGGCCGTCCGGCACGTCGCGGTCCAGGCACGCCAGTCATCGTAGCCCGCTCCTTCCGCACCCCTCCTCTCCCGTTCCTCTCGTCGAGCGGGCAGCACCTGTCGGACATATCGGACAACTGCCGACCGGGGCTGCCCGCTCGACGGCTGGGGGGGCGGGGAGTGGTGGGGGTCACGTGGGTGGGGGCGTGGAACGGCGGGGGTGACGGGTATTGTTGGACGCCGTTCAACAATGCTGCGATCTGAGGGTGATCTGTGCGCTACGTCCGTCCGTCCATCGCTGCCCGCCGCCTGCTCGCGGCACCCGCCCTGCTGACGGTGCTCGCGCTCGCGGCGTGCTCCGGCGGGGGCTCGACCGACGCCGCGTCCGGCGACGGCACCCCGACCTCGGGCGGCACGCTGGTCTACGCCACCGGCGATGCCGAGCCGACCTGCCTGGACCCGCACGTCGGCGGGAACTACCCGCAGGCGCTGATCAGCACCCAGTACCTGGAGCCGCTGGTCGGCCGGGACGAGGACGGCACGATCCTGCCCTGGCTCGCCACCGACTGGTCGGTGAGCGACGACGGCCTGACCTGGGACTTCACCCTGGCCGAGGGGATCAGCTTCACCGACGGCACCCCGTTCGACGCGGCGGCCGTGCAGGCGAACATCGAGCATGTGCAGGACCCGGACACCGGCTCCTCCACCGGCTACCTGGCCCTGGCCAAGGTCTCCTCGGTCGAGGTGGTCGACTCCACGCACGCCCGGTTCCACCTGACCGAGCCGGACTCGGCGCTGCTGGAGTCGCTCAGCCAGCAGTGGGTGGCGATGGAGTCACCGGCCGGGATCGCCCGGGGGACGGACGCCAACTGCGCGGCCCCGATCGGCACCGGCCCGTTCGTGGTGCAGGACTGGGTCGCGCAGGAGCAGGTCGTGCTGGTGCGCAACGAGAGCTACACCACCGACGCGCCGGAGGCCGAGCACGAGGGCGTCGCCTACCTGGACCGGATCATCTGGCGGTTCCTGCCGGACGCCGCCACCCGGTACGCCGCGCTGCAGTCCGGCGAGGTGCAGATGATCGACAACCCGCAGCCGGACACGGTCGCCGCCGCCCTGGCGGACAGCGACGGCACGATCCAGGCGATCCAGGCTCCCCGCCCCGGATCGGTGAACCGGATCGAGCTGAACTCCAGCCAGACACCGTTCGACGACATCCGGGTGCGCGAGGCCTTCGTGCGGGCCGCCGACGTCGAGCCCGGCATCGAGACGCTGTTCGCCGGCACCGTGACCCGCTCGACCTCCGCGCTGTCCAGCGTCGAGCCGCTGGCCTACTCCGAGCCGGACCTGTTCACCACCGACGTCGACGCGGCGAACGAGCTGCTGGACGAGGCGGGCTGGACCAGCCGGGACAGCGAGGGCTACCGCACCAAGGACGGCGTTCGGCTGACCGTGCGGATGCCGGTGAGCACCAACCAGTCGGTGGCGGCCGAGCAGTCGCTGTTCGAGCAGATCCAGGCGAACGTCCAGGACGTCGGGTTCGAGCTCGTGCTCACGCCGATGGATCTGTCCGACTGGTACGCGGCCCTCGGCGCGCACGAGTACGAGGCGGTGAGCGCGCCGTACACCAAGGTCGGCCCGGACGTGCTGCGCATCCTGTACGACTCCGACGGCACGGTGGCGGCGCCCAGCGGCTACTTCGCCAACCACGCCGGCGTGACCGACACGGACCTGGACACGCTGCTGGAGCAGGCCGCGAGCACCGCCGACGACACGGAGCGCGCCGACCTGTACCAGCAGGCGCAGCAGATCGTGCTGGAGGGCTACTACATCCTGCCGCTGTACGACCAGCAGAACTCCTTCCTGACCAGCGGCGTCGGGGGAGTGCGCACCTTGCACACGGTGTCCACGCCGACCTTCCTCGACGCCTGGATCGAGTCCTGACCGCAGGAGGGCGCACGGTGGCCGAGCGGATCGCCACGGCCCGGGCCGGTCTCGCCTACCGCTGGTCGCGGGTGGTCGCCGGCTGGGCCCGGTTCGGCACGGTGGCGGCCGGCTGGCCGCGCTGGCTGCTCGGGCGGCTCGGTGCCGCGGTGCTGGTGGCCTGGGTGGTCGCGACGGTGGTGTTCTTCGCGCTGCGGGCCGCCGGCGGCGATCCCACCGAGGCGATCCTCGGCGGCCCGGGGTCGCAGGCCGGCTCGGAGGCGGTGGCGCGCGCCCGGGCGGACTACGGGCTGGACCGCCCGCTGCTGGTGCAGTACCTGGTGCAGATCAGGCGGGTGCTGACCCTCGACCTGGGCGACTCCTACGCGCGCAAGACCTCGGTGGCCGGGCTGCTGGCCGACCAGCTCGGCGGCACGCTGCTGCTCGCGGTGCTGTCCCTCGCCCTCGCCTGGGTGCTCGCGCTGCTGGTGGCGACGGTGGCGGCGCGCGCGCGAGGCCCGGTCGGCCGGGCGTGCGCCGCGGTGCTGCGCGGGGTGGAGCTGGTGGCCGCGGTGCTGCCGCACTTCTGGCTCGGCGCGGTGCTGATCGTGGTGTTCTCCGCCGGGCTCGGCTGGTTCCCGGCCACCTCCTCAGGTTCCGACCCCGCCGGGCTGGTGCTGCCGACCGTGACCCTGGCGGTGCCGGTGGCCGGCTTCCTCGGCCAGCTGATGCGGGACTCCCTGGCGGAGGCCGCGGCGGCGCCGTTCGCCACCACCGTGCGGGCCCGGGGCGCCTCTCCGGTGCGGCTGCTCTGGCGGCACACGCTGCGGCACGCGGTGCTGCCCGCGGTCTCGCTGTCCGGGTGGGCGTTCGGCTCGCTGCTCAGCGGGGCCGTGGTGGTGGAGACACTGTTCGGCCGGCCCGGCCTGGGACGGCTGCTGCTGGACGCCACCACCTCGCGGGACGTGCCGGTGGTGGTCGGCACGGTCGTCGTGGTCGCCGTCGGCTACGTGCTGGTGGTGCTGCTCGCCGACGTCGCCGAGCGGCTGCTCGACCCGCGGCTCGGCAGCGGCGCCCCGGGCTCGTCGGGCGCCGCGGGTGCACCGGGCACCGGAGCAGGCACAGGCACCGGCGCGGCGCCCGGTCGTGGTGCCGGCCGGGGCGAGGACTCGGCGGTGCCGGCATGACCGCGGCCGTCCCGGTGGTCGCGGACCGGTCCGGCCCGTCCGTGGCGGCGCGGGTGCGCCGCGCGATCGGCGGGCTGGGCGTGCCCGGGGTGCTCGCCGCGATGGTCGTGCTGGGGATGGTCGTCGCGGTGGTCCGGCCGGGCTGGCTGGCCTCCGGCGACCCGACCGCGATCGACCCGCGGGCCGCGTTCTCCGGGCCGGGGCTCGCGCACTGGTTCGGCACGGACGAGTCGGGCCGGGACGTCTACACCCGGGTGGTGCACGGCGCCGGTCGGTCGCTGGGCATCGGTGCCGCCGCGACCGGGATCGGCGTCGGCCTCGGGCTGCTGCTCGGCCTGGCCGCCGGGCTCGGCCCGCGCTGGCTGGACGCCGTGGTCAGCCGGGTGGTCGAGGTGCTGTTCGCGCTGCCCACGCTGGTGCTCGCCCTGCTGCTGGTCGCGGTGCGCGGCTCCGGCGTCGGCCCCTCGGTGCTGGCGGTCGGCCTGGCCACCGCGCCCGGATACGCCCGGATCCTGCGGGCGCGGGTGCGCGGGGTCGCCGCCAGCGGCTACGTCGAGGCGGCCCGGCTGGAGGGGCGCTCGCCCGGCGGGGTGCTGCGCGGGCACGTGCTGCCGAACACGCTGTGGCCGCTGGTCTCGGTCGCGACGCTCGGGATCGGTCAGGCCGTGGTCTGGGTGTGTGCGCTGAGCTTCCTCGGGCTCGGTGCGCTGCCGCCCGCGCCGGAGTGGGGCGCGATGCTGAACGCCGGCCGGGTGTATCTGGCGAGCGCGTGGTGGATCACCGTGTTTCCCGGCCTGGCGATCACCGTGACCGCTGCCGCGCTCACCGTGCTCGGCCGCCGGCTGGGTCGGGTGGGGGAGGTATGACCGCCGGCCCGGTGCTGGACGTCATCGGCCTGCGGGTCGCCTTCCCCGCCGCCGAGGTGCTGCGCGGCGTCGATCTGCGTGTCGAGCCGGGGGAGTGCGTCGCCCTGGTGGGCGGCTCCGGCGCCGGCAAGTCCGTGCTGGCCCGCACCCTGGTCGGTCTGGCGGGGGAGCACGGCCGCGCCCGGGTGCACGCCGACCGGTTCGACCTGCTCGGCCGGGACGCCCGCGCGTTCCGGGAGCGGCAGTGGCGGGCGGTCCGCGGCCGGGACGTCGCCCTGGTGCTGCAGGACGCGCTGCAGTCCCTCGACCCGCTGCGGACGGTGGGCGCCGAGGTGGGCGAGGCGCTGGCGGTGCGCCGGCCGGGTGCGCGCCCGGTTCCTCGCGCCGAGCGCGACCGGCGGGTGCTGGCGGCGCTGGCCGAGGTCGGGCTGCCCGACCCCGCGGTGCGCGCCCGGCAACGGTCCGGCGAGCTGTCCGGCGGGATGCGGCAGCGCGCCCTGATCGCGGCTGCCGTGGTCGGCCGGCCGCCGCTGCTGGTGGCCGACGAGCCGACCACCGCCCTGGACGCCACCGTCGCGGCCCGGGTGCTGGACCTGCTGGCCGACCTGCGGGACCGCGGCACGGCGCTGGTGCTGGTCAGCCACGACCTGACCGCCGTGGCCCGGGTGGCCGACCGGGTGCTGGTGCTGGACGCCGGCACGGTGGTCGAGCAGGGCACGGTGCGCGAGGTGCTGCGCACGCCCCGGCACGACGTCACCCGTGCGCTGGTCGCGGCCGCCCGGCTGGCCGACGGTCCGGGGCCGGTGCCCGAGCCCGGTCCCCCGGTGCTGGTCGGACGCGGCCTGCACCGGTCGTTCCCGCTGCCCGGCGGCGCCCGGCTGGCGGCGGTGGACGGGGTGGACGTCGAGGTGCGGGCCGGCGAGGCCGTCGGGCTGGTCGGTGAGTCCGGGTCGGGCAAGACCACGCTCGCCCGGCTGCTGCTGGCCGCCGACCGGCCGGACGCGGGCGAGGTCACCCTGGACGGTCGGCCGTGGAGCGCGCTGCCCGAGCGGGAGCGTCGGCCGGTGCGGCCCCGGGTGCGGCTGGTGCCGCAGGACCCGCTGGGCTCCTTCGACCCGCGCTCGACGGTGCGGGAGGTGCTGGTCCAGGCGATCCGTGCCGGAGGCGGACCGGGCACGAGCGGGTCGGGCACGAGGGGACGGGGCACGAGCGGGTCGGGCACGACCACCGGGCCGAGCAGGCCGAGCGTGCCGGACCCGGCCGGGCCGACCGCCGAGGACGTCACCCCCGCCGCGCTGCTCGCCCGGGTGCACCTGCCGGTCGACGTGCTGGACCGGTACCCGCGCACCCTGTCCGGGGGGCAGCGGCAGCGGGTGGCGATCGCCCGGGCGCTGGCCGGCAGCCCGCGGGTGCTGGTGCTGGACGAGCCGGTCTCGGCGCTGGACGTGCAGGTGCAGGCGGCCGTGCTGGACCTGCTGGTCGAGCTGCGCCGCCGGGAGGGTCTGACCCTGGTGCTCGTCTCGCACGATCTGGGCGTGGTCCGGCGGGTCTGCGACACGGTGCTGGTGCTCAGCCACGGGCGGGTGGTCGAGCGCGGGCCGGTGGCCGAGGTGTTCGCTGCGCCCCGGCACCCGGTCACCCGGGACCTGCTCGCGGCCCGGGACCTGCGCGGGGCCTGACGGCGGGCGGCGGACCCGGCCGGGCGTCCGACCTGATCGGGCCTGGACGGGCATCGTGCCGGGACCGGGATCGGGCCTGGACGGGCTGATCAGGTCCGGTCAGGGGCCGGGCCCAGCCGGTGGTCGGGCTCGGCCGGGGCGGGAGCGTCGTGCGCCCGGCGCAGGTCGTGGGCCGGGACCGCCCACCGGCGCCTAGGGTGTGCGCCGTGGCACCCACGATCGAGACCCGCACCGCCGGCACCATCGCTCCCGCCGAGCTGTACGCGCTGCTGCGCCTGCGAGTGGACGTGTTCGTGGTCGAGCAGGCCTGCGCATACCCGGACCTGGACGGCCAGGACCTGCTGCCCGGCACCGTGCACCTGTGGGCGCAGCAGGACGGTGCGCTGCTCGGCGGCGTGCGGGTGCTGCGGGCCGGCTCCGCGCGGCCGACGATCGGGCGGGTGGTCACCGCACCGGCGGCGCGCGGGCACGGGGTGGCCGGGCTGCTGCTGCGCGAGGCGATCGCGCTGTGCCGCAGCGCAGCGCCGCACGGGAGCGAGACGACGATCGACCTGCACGCGCAGGCG
The DNA here is from genome assembly GCA_036404115.1 of Cellulomonas sp. GTDB lineage: Bacteria > Actinomycetota > Actinomycetes > Actinomycetales > Cellulomonadaceae > Cellulomonas. Next base: position 90,847 of record DASWPG010000011.1, on the reverse strand, counting down.
CACCTGGAACGGTGGTACGCCCGGGCCGGCTTCGTGCGGGTCGGTGCGCAGTACCTGGAGGACGACATCCCGCACGTGCCGATGGCGCTGGTGGGACTGCGCGGCCCGGTGCCGGATCCGGAAGTTGCTGGTTAGGATCCGATGGTGACACCTATCACCCGAGTGGGCCTGGTCGAGGACGAGCTCCTCCTGCGCCGCATGCTCGAGCAGCTCCTGCACGGTCGGGAGGGCCTGACCCTGGTGCACAGCGTCGGTGGTTTCCAGGAGGCGAAGCTCGCGATCACGCCGCGCAGCACCGACGTCGCGGTGGTGGACGTGAACCTGGAGGACGGCGACGGGGTCCAGCTCGGGATCTACCTGCAGCGGGTCGATCCCGAGATCGGCATCCTGCTGCTGTCCAGCGAGGACGCGATGGCCTCCTTCATGGCCGCGCAGGACGAGGCGTCCAAGCCGTGGAGCTACCTGTCCAAGCGGTCGAGCTTCGCCACCACCACCCTGGTCCGGGCCATCCATGGCGCCGCGCACGGCGAGCAGGTGATCGACCCCTACCTGGTCGACCGCTCCACGCCGCGCACCGGCTCCGAGCTGTCCCGGCTGTCGCCCGCGCAGCTGCGGGTGCTGACCCTGGTCGCCCAGGGCTACTCGAACGACGCGATCGCCCAGGAGCTGCACCTCGCGGTGCGATCCGTGGAGAACCACCTGCTGGCGATCTACCGGGTGCTGGGGGTGCGGGCCGACGGACGCAACCCCCGGGTCGCGGCGACGCTGCGGTTCCTCGGCCAGACCAGCCGCCAGCCGGCGCGATGAGCACCGGGCAGCCGGCGGAGCCCATCGCACCGACCCGGCTGGCCCGCGGCGTTGCCTCGGCCAACGTCGTGCTGTTCGCCCTGATGCGATTCGCCCAGTGGATGGGCTGGGGCGGCATCGAGCAGCTGGTCACGGCCGGGCTGACCCGCACCGAGGTGGTGGTGGGCAGCCTGGTGGTGCTGCTGGTGAACGTCGTGTTCGGCCTGGTGCTGGTCGCCGTCGTGCTCGCGCTGCACCCGGAGCGCCACAGCTGGCCGGTCCGGGTCGCGCAGGCGCTGGTGGCGGGTGCTGTCGTGGGTGCGCTGCGCCTGCTCGCGATGTCCTGGGTGCCGGCACCCTCGGGCGTCCTGGACGACCTCGTCGACTGGCTGGCCAGCATCACCGCCTACACCGTCGCCGTGGTGAGCGCTCTGGTGGTGGGCGATCTGGTCGCCCGGTACCGGCTCGAGGAGCGCCTGCGGGCCGAGCGCGAGCTGGCGACCGCGCGCACGATCGCCCGGCTGGAGGCCGAGGAGGCCGTCCGACGACGGATCATCGCCGACCAGCTGCACGGCACCGTGCAGAACCGGCTGGTCGTGGCCACCGCCGGGCTGGACCGGGCCGGCGAGCAGCTGTCCGCCGAGCGGCACCCGCTCGCACCCGTGCTGCACGAGCTGTCCGAGGACCTCGAGCAGATCCGAGAGCACGACGTGCGCTCGCTCAGCCAGGAGCTGTTCCCGACCGCCGCCGACGTCAGCACGACCCGGGCGGTCGCCGTGCTGCTGGACCGGCTGCCGCCGTCGATCACCGGCACGCTCGAGCTGACGGACGCGTACCGCACCGAGCTCCGGCGCGACGGTGACCCGCTGCCGCTCGCCGACCGGCTCGTCGTGATCGACACGATCGAGGAGGGGCTGACCAACGCCCTCAAGCACGGCCACGCCGACCGGGTGACCATCACCCTCGACCTGCGCCCGGCCACCCTGCCCAGCGGTTCCGCCGTGCTGGGCACGGTGGACAGCAACGGGGGATCCCCGCCGGCCGACCTCGTCCTGCACGGCCTGGACCGGCACCGCGCCCGGCTGGAGGCCCGCGGCGGTCACCTCGCGCTGGGTGCCGGCGCCGACGGCACCGGCGCCCGCCTGGCCTTCGACACCCCCGTCCCGCCGCGCGCGCCCGGGTACGAGCCGCCGCACGAGTGAGTGCGGTGCCGACGCGCGCACGTGCACCGGCCGGGTCCTCGGAGACGGCGGGCGGGCTGTTCCCCGGGCCCCGCCGGCCGGGCCGTACGCTACGCGCGTGACGCACCCTCACGGCCGTCCCGGTGCGGACGTCCCCGCGCCGTCGCCGCGGCTGCTCGACCGGTTCAGCCTCGGCATGTACACCGCCTTCCTGCTCTGGGACTGGCTGCTGTACGTCTACGGTCCCGCGGTCCAGCTGCTGGGCGACGAGCTGCGGTTCAGCGCCACCGGCATCGGCCTGCACGGGATCGCGCTCGCCGTCGGCACCGCGCTGGCCGGGGTCGTGCTGCCGGCCGCCGTCGGGACGCTCGGCCGCCGGGGTGCCCTGCTCGCCGGGGCGGTGCTCGTGGCGGCCGGCAGCATCGGGCTCGCCGCGCTGCCGACGCTGCCCGGCACGCTCGCCGCGACCGTGGTGCTGGCGCTCGGCGGCAACCTGGCGATCGCCGCCGCCCAGGCCGGACTGGTGGTGCACCACGGGCTGCGGGCGGCCGGCTCGGTGTCGCTCGCGAACGGTCTCGGCACCCTGATCGGCCTGTTCGGCCCGTTGCTGATCGGTGCCTCGGTCGCGCTCGGACGGGGGTGGCGGCCGGTGGTGCTCGCCACCGTGCCGCTGGCGCTGGTGGCGACGGCGGTCTGGCTGCGGATGCCGGTCGGCGGCGCGATGACTGCTCGCCGGGGCGGCGCGGGGGCGGCCGACGACCCCGGAGCCGTGCCCGCGTCCGACCGGCCCGAGCCCGACCAGGGCCCGGGCACCGCATCCGCCACGCCGCGCGGCCCGCTGCCCGCCGCCGGCTGGTGGTACCTGCTGGCGACGGTGGCCGGGGTCGCGGTCGAGAACGCGATCACCTTCTGGGCGCTCACCCTCGTGATGGCACGCACCGGTGCCGGAGCCGGGGTCGCGGCGGCCACCACCGCCGCGTTCATCGGTGGCATGGCCGCCTCCCGGCTGCTCGGCATCGGCGCGCTGCGTGGCCGGTCGCCGGCGGTTGCGCTGGGTGCGGCGTTCCTGGTGTGCGCGCTGGGCTGGCTGGTGCTCTGGCTGGCGACCGACCCGGTGGTCGCGGTGCTCGGCCTCGCGGTGGCCGGGCTCGGCTGCGGGCTGCTCTACCCGCTGGCGGCGGCGCTGCTGCTCGCCACCGCCCGCGGCAGCACCGACGCGGCCCAGGGCGTGATCATGGTCGCGGTCGGCGCTGCGATCGGGGTGGTGCCGTTCGCGCTCGGTCTGCTGGCCGACCTGGTCGGGGTGCACACCGCGTTCCTGCTGGTGCCGGTGCTGGCGCTCGGGGGCCTGGCGGCGGTCCGGCTCGGCGCACGCGGCGCGGCCACGGAACCGGCCGCGCCGCCGGTGGCCGAGCCCGCGCGGGGCTGAGCAGCGGGCACGGGCGCGCGAGCGGTCCCCGTCAGCCCTCCGCGAGCGCCCGCGACACCACCAGGTGGGCGGTGACGACGTCGAGGATGCCGATCCCCTGGGACTCGAACAGCGTGATCTCCTGCTCGTCCTGGCGGGCCGGGGACCGCCCGACCACGACGTCGCCGAGCGCGGTGACGTCGGCGGGCCAGCCGGACTCGGCCAGCAGCAGGTCGCCGCACTCCAGCCGCGCGGTGGCCAGGGTGTCGACCACGATGCGGTCCGCGGCCCGGATCGCGTCGTCGTCGAGCTCGCGCTTCGTCGCGTAGTTCGACCCGACCGCGTTCACGTGCGTCCCTGCGCGCAGCCAGGCGCCGCGCAGCACGGGGGTGCTCGATCCCGTGGCGGTCACGACGACGTCCGCGGACCCCACGGCCTCGGCGGCGTCCGGGACGGTCCGGGCGATCACCCCGGGAACGTCCGCGAGCCCGTCGCAGAACCGCTCCGCCCGTTCGCGGCGACGGCCCACCACGAGCACCTCGGTGAGCGAGGGCATCGCCGACAGCAGTGCGCGGACCTGCGCCTGCGCCACCCAGCCGGTGCCCACGACGGTGAGCGTCGCCGAGCCCGGTCGCGCCAGCGCGCAGGTGGCCACGGCGGTCGCGGCCGCCGTGCGGAGGTTGCCCAGGGTGTCGGCCTCGAGGACGGCCGTGAGCGCACCCGTGCCGGTGTCGAAGAGCAGCAGCCCGAAGCCTGCCCCCCGCGTGACGTCGGTACGCACCACCGCGTAGGACTTGGTCCCGGTGACGCCGAGCGCCGCGGAGGTGGCGCTCAGCGTGTTCAGCGTGGCCCCGCCCGCCTGGATCCGGCTGCGCGGCGGGCTCACGGCCTGCCCGCTGCCCAGCTGGGCGAACGCGAGGCGGGCGGCCTCGAAGGCGAGCTCCGGTGTGAGCAGGCGCCGGACGGCCTCCTCGTCGAGCACGAGCGTCATGACGCCGTCAGCTCGCCCGAGAGCACCTGGTCGAAGATCGTCGCGATCGACCGCACCTGCAGGCTCTCGACGATGTCGTCCGGGTATCCCACGGCCCAGTGCTCGGTCGCACCGTGGATGCGGTCCGGGTAGCGGACCCCGGCGACGACCGCGTCCCGCTCCGTGCCGCGGCGGACCTCGTCCTCGACCCGGCCGACCAGATCGAGCATCCACTGCCGGAACTCGCCGACGAACCGGTGGTCGCGGAGCTCGCCGTGCCCGGGCACGAGCGTGTCGAAGTCCAGCGCGTCGATCCGGTCCAGGCTCGCGAGCCACTCGGCCACCCGCGCCTCCTGGAACGACGGCAGGCTCGCGCTGCACACGTCGTCGCCGGAGAACAGCACGCCCGCCTCGGTGTCCAGCACCACGATCGTGTTCGGCGTGTGGCCGCTCATCGCGATCAGCGTCAGCGTGGTCCCGCCGAGCGTGAGGTCGAGCGCGTCGGTGAAGGTGATCGCGGGCAGCCGCACCTGGTGCCCGGCCATCAGCGTGCTCCCCGCCGGGTCGAGCCGGGCGATCAGGGCGTCGATGTAGTCGCGCTCGGGGTAGTGGTGCACCAGGCCGTCCCTCGTGAGCCGGTGCGCCACGATCGTGCCGGGCAGGAAGGCGTTGCCCATCGTGTGGTCGATGTGGTGGTCGGTCTGCACGAGGTAGCGGACCTCGCCGAGCTCCTCGACGGTGCGCCGCCACCGCACGGCGTCCGAGGGCAGATGGGGCGCGTCGATCAGGACGACGCCCTCCGGCGTCCGCACGGCGGCGTTGTTCGACCCCAGGTGGTGGGTCTCGACCAGGATGTCGGGGGTGACGTGCTGCATGCGGTCCTCCTCAGGGCGTGCGGCTCACAGGTACAGCTCGGGGCGGCGGTCGCGCAGGAACGGGCGTTCGGTCAGGCGCTTCGCGGCGAGCCCGTCGACGTCGATCTCGGCCACGACGAGCTCGGGGCCGCCGTGGTCCGCGGCCTGGGCGAGGGTCTGGCCGTCGGGCCCGTAGAGGGCCGAGCCGCCGAAGTACGACTTGGGCCCCTCGTCGCCGATCCGGTTCGCCGAGGCGACGTACAGGCAGTTGAACACCGCGTGCGCCTTCAGCTCGATCTCGAAGATCGACCGGGAGTAGGCGGTCGCCGAGGCGATCGGCACCGCGAGCACGGTGGCGCCCTGGACGGCCGCGGTGCGGGCCAGCTCCGGGAAGTGCCGCTCGTAGCAGATCAGCGTGGCGACGCCGAGGCCGTGCGCCTCGACGACCGACGGGCGCTCGCTGCCGGGCGAGAAGTAGTACTTCTCGGGGAAGTTGTTCGACAGCGGCAGATGGGACTTGCGGTAGACGAGCGCCGGCCGGCCCCCGACGAAGGTGGTCGCGGTGTTGTGGAACACCCCGGGGGTGCTGGTCGCCTCGAAGATCGAGGAGACCACGGCGATGTCGTGCTCGGCCGACTTCGCCGCCGCCATCGCGTTGCTCGGGCCGTCCAGCGGCTCCGCCCAGCGCAGGTAGTCGGCCTCGCCGGGCACCGCCGGGACGAACGGGACGGCGAAGAGCTCCGGCAGGACCACGAGGCGAGCGCCGAGGCCGGCGGCCTCGTCGATCAGCGTCGCGGCGTCCGCGACGTTCGCGTCGCGGTCGTCCCGCGGGCTCAGCTGGGCGACGGCGATGGTCGTGGCGCTCACAGCAGAGCCCCCGCGATCGCCTTGACGGTGTCCGACTTGCGGTCGCCGAGCGGACCGAGCACCGGGACCCGGACCCCGGCGTCGTGGTAGGCCTCCAGGGTCTCGACGGCCTGGGCCGTGGTGCCGCAGGCGCTCACGCGCCGGACGAGCGAGGTCGGGACCAGCTTCATCGCCTCCTTGACGTGGTCGGGTCGTGCGGGCCAGCCGGCGACCTCCTGGATGCGGGCGACGAGCTCGGGCTCGACGCCGCAGTAGCGAGCGATGTGCGGCTGCTGCATCAGGTAGAGCGTCAGGAACGCGCGGCAGTGGTCGACCGCGGCATCGGGATCGGTGTTGTCCACCGAGCACGCCACGATCTGCGTGATGTCGAACGGGGTCTCCGGCGGCTGGGTGCGTGCGGCCAGCCCGCGCTCGATCGCGGGGATCGCGTCGTCCAGATAGCTGGTCGGCAGCAGGAAGTCGAGGTAGACGCCGTCGGCGACCTCGCCCGAGAGCTCGACCATCTTCAGGCCGACCGGGCCGGTGTAGATCGAGACCGGGACCGGTCGGTTCTCCGCGTACATCCGGTCGAACCGCACGGCGTCCATCTGGACGAACCGGCCGTCGAACGTGACCTCCTCGTTGCGGAAGAAGCGCCGGCAGACCTCGATGTACTCGCGCATCGTGCCCAGCGGTCGGTCGAGCGGAGCGCCGACCTTCGAGGCGAGGGGCTCCCACCAGGCCCCCAGCCCGAGGATGATCCGCCCCGGGGCGATCTCGTCGAGGGTCTTGAACGTGACCGCCATCAGCGCGGCGTTGCGGCTCTTGTTGTTGACGACCCCCGAGCCGATCCGCACCCGGTCGGTCGCCTGGGCGATCAGCGCCATCAGGCTGACGGCATCGCGGGTGAGGCGTCCCTCGGCGACCCAGACGCTGTCGAAGCCCGTCTGGTCGGCGAACCGGGCCAGGTGGAGGGTCTCGTCGAGGGTGAAGCGTTCGCCGAGGTGGATGCCCAAGGGGATGCGGAGCATGCGGGGTTCTCCTGTCGCGTGACGGGGGTCGGTGCCGGGAGGGGGTCAGAGGAAGGAGGTGCGGTCGAACGGGAGCCGGGGCAGGTAGCGGCCGCGCCCGGGATCGGCCTGCACGCGGCCCTCCTCGGCGACGGTGCGGCCCCGGGCGAGGACGACCCGCGGCACGCCACGCACCGTCAGGCCGTCGTAGAGGCTGTAGCCGGCGGCGCTCAGCGCGCTCGCGGACGTGATCGTGCGCTCGGCGTCGGGGTCCCACACCACCACGTCGGCGTCGGACCCCGGCGCGAGCGTGCCCTTCGCCGGATGCAGGCCGAACACCCGCGCGGGGCGCGTGGCGACCCGGTCGACGAACTGCGACGGGGTGAGCATCCCGGTGCCGACACCGAAGTGCCACAGCAGCATCAGGCGCTCCTCGACCCCCGGCACGCCGTTCGGGATCCGCGGGAAGTAGCCGCGCCCCTGGGGCTTCTGCGGCGGCAGCCCCGCCGGCTGGTCCATCCGGAACGCCGCGTGGTCGGTGCCGACGGTGCCGAGCGCTCCGGTGCGCACCGCGCGCCAGAGGCCGTCGTGGTGGGCCGCCTCGCGGATCGGCGGGGAGCACACGTAGGCGGCCGCCTCGAACCCGAGGTCCTGGTAGTCCTCCAGCGAGGCGACGAGGTACTGCGGGCACGTCTCGCCGAGCACCGCCTCGCCCCGGGCGCGGCGGTGCTCGATCACCTCCGCGCCCCCGGCCGAGGAGACGTGCACCACGAACACCGGCCCGTCGCACCAGCGCGCCAGGTCCGCGGCCCTGCCGATCGCCTCGCGCTCGGCGACCTCCGGGTGCCCGAGCGGGTGGTCGTGCTCCGCGGTGCGCCCCTGCGCGACGAGCGTGTCGATCGCGTCGGCGACGATGTGGCCGTTCTCGGCGTGCACCATCGGCAGCACGCCGAGCCGGTAGCAGAGCCGGAACCCCCGGATGAGCGTGTCGTCCTCGACCATCGACCCGTGGTAGGCCATGAAGAACTTCCAGCTCGTGGCCCCCTCCTCGGTCGCCAGCCGGGCCAGCTGGTCGAAGGAGTCGTCGTGCGCCGCGCTCTGCGGCACGATCGGGTGCAGGGCGAAGTCGGCCACCGAGTCGCGCGCGGCCTCGCCGCGGCGTCGGTGGAAGCAGTCCAGCACGCCCTCGCCGGGCGCGGCGCGGGCGAAGTCGACGTAGCTGGTGGTGCCCCCGGCGAGCGCCGCGCGGCTGCCGGTCGCGAAGTCGTCCGCGGTCCGGGTGTGGCCGTTGGCGCTCAGGTGCGCGAAGTGGGTGTGCGAGTCCACCGCGCCCGGCATCACGAAGCACCCGCCGGCGTCGACGACACGGTCGGCGGCCACCGCGACGTCGCCGACCGCCTCGATCCGCTCGCCGCGGATCAGCAGGTCAGCCCGCTGCTGCCCGGCGGCGGTCAGGATCGTGCCGCCATGGATCAGCGTGCTGGTCTCGGCCGCCACGGCTCAGCCCTCGTACGCCCGGTCGGACTCGACGAGCGCCTCGTCGAGCACGCTCAGCGCCAGGTCCACCTCGTCCGCGGAGACGATCAGCGGCGGCGCGAGCCGCACCACCGAGTCGTGCCGGTTGAGCCAGACACCCCGGCTCCGCGCCGCGTCGATCACCGCGGTGACCGGCTCGGCCTGGTCGGGCGTGGCGTGGAAGGGGGCGAGCGGCTCCTTCGTGCGCCGGTCGCGCACCAGCTCCAGCCCCTGCATCAGGCCCGTGCCGTGCACGTAGCCGACGCTGGGGTGCTCGCTGCGGAGGCGGTCGAGCCCGCGGGTCAGCTGCTCGCCCCGGGCGCGGGCGTTCTCCAGGACGTGCTCGTCCTTGATGATCTGGATCGACTCGACCGCGCTGGCGCAGGCCAGCGGGTGGCCGGCGTAGGTCAGTCCCCCGGAGAAGGTGTGGTCGCGCAGCCAGTCGCGCAGGGGCTCGGAGACGATCATGGCGCCCAGCGGGACGTAGCCGGAGTTCAGGCCCTTGGCGCAGGTGAGGATGTCGGGGACGACGTCCCACTTGTCCACGGCGAACCACTCGCCGAGCCGGCCGAACCCGACCATCACCTCGTCGCAGATCAGCAGGATGCCGTAGCGGTCGCACACCTCGCGGATCGAGCGGAGGTAGCCGTCGGGCGGGACGATGGGCCCGTTCGTGCCGGTCACGGTCTCGAGGATGACCGCGGCGACGGACTCGGGCCCCTCGTACCGGAGCACCTCCTCGAGGTGGGGTCCGCCCTGGCACACCGCGCACCGCGTGGCGGCGTCGTTGCAGGCGCACCGGTAGGGGTCCGGGTCGAACATGCGCACCACGCCGGGGACCGCGGGCTCGGCGGGCCAGCGCCGCGGCTCGCCGGTGACCGAGATCGCACCGGCGCTCGCCCCGTGGTACGAGCGGTAGCGGGCGACGACCTTCTGGCGGCCGGTGTACAGCCGCGCGAGCTTCAGGGCGTTCTCGTTCGCTGCGGCGCCGCCCGTGGTGAAGAAGCTCGCCGTGAGGTTGCCGGGAGCCAGCTCGGCGAGATCGAGGGCGAGCCGGCTGCGGGCCTCGTTCGCGAAGCCGGGCCCGATGTAGCACAGCGTGTCCGCCTGCCGCTTGATCGCCTCGACGAGCCGCGGGTGCTGGTGCCCGAGGTTCGTGTTGACCAGCTGGGACATGAAATCGAGGTAGCGGGTGCCGTCCGCGGTGGTGAACCAGCAGCCCTGGGCCGCGGTCACCACGCGGGGCGGCGGGCCGGACTGCTTCGACCAGGAGGTGATCACGTGATCGCGCTCCGCGATGCCGATCCAGTCCGTCGTCTCGGGGGACGGGGGTGCGGTCTGCTCGGACGACAGGGAGCTCACGGGATCGCCTCGGATTCTTGTGCGGCGGGGGAGGTCACGGTCGCCGGCGGATGACCGGCGCCTGTCTCCATCCTGCCTCAGTGTTCCATTAGATGACGCAACGGTTCACAGATCGAAACAAGAAAGTAACGTTCGGCCGCGACGATGGAGCGGTGACGGTCGTGGACCAGCGGCCGGGCAGAGAGGACTTGAGCCATGGCGAACCGAATGGTGATCGACTCCGACACCGCCGCGGACGACTGCTTCGCGATCATGGTCGGCCTGCGTCACCCGAGCGCGAGCCTGGAGGCGGTGACGATCGTGGCGGGCAACGTGCCGTTCCCGCAGCAGGTGGAGAACGCCCTGCTCACGATGGACGCCTGCCACCGGACCGGCAGCACGCCGCTCTACGAGGGTGCGGCCCGGCCGCTGTTCCGGCCCTGGCACGGCGCCTCGGCGCACGGCGACGGGAAGGGCAACCACGACTTCACGCGGGCACGCGGGCACGCCGAGCAGGAGCGGGCCGTCAGCGCCCTGCTGCGGATCGTGGACGAGAACCCCGGGGAGATCGACCTGGTCACGATCGGTCCGCTGACCAACGTGGCGATGGCGGTCGCCCAGGACCGGGACTTCGTGCGCAAGGTGCGCTCGCTGACGATCATGGGCGGCTGCGACGACGGGATCGGCAACATCACGGCCGCGGCCGAGTACAACTTCTGGGTGGACCCGGAAGCCACGCGGGTCGTGCTGGAGGCCGGGTTCTACCCGACGATCGTCTCGTGGACGCTGGTGCGTGAGCAGGCGCTGTGGGACGACGCGATGCTCGAGCGCATCGCCGGCATCGACTCCGACATGGCGCGGTTCTTCACGATCGTCAACCGACCGAACCGGGTGCACAACGAGACGGTCGGGCTGCCGGGCAGCACCCACCCGGACTCGCTGACGGCCATGCTCGTGGTGCGCCCGGACCTGGTCCTCGAGGCGTCGGACGCCTATGTCGCGGTCGAGACGGCGGGCGAGCTCACGCGCGGCTACTCGCTGATGGACCGTCGGCGCGACCGGCACGAGCCGAACGCGCGGGTGGTGGACCGCATCGACGCCGAGGGCTTCTACGCGGCGATGGTCGAGCTGCTCGGCACGGTGTGAGGTCACGCATTTTTTTCCGTCGCGCCACACGTCCGAAACGTGCGGACGACAGCATGGGGCCGTAAATCGAAACGGCGGTTCAGCTAGTGAACCACCAGCCGCTCGTCAGCTACCAGGGAGCAGCCCTCCACCCGCCACCAAGGGAGCCACAGCGCCATGTCTACGAACGAACCCACCAGGACGCTTCCCGCGCCGCTGAAGAAGGTGATCAGCGGCGGGATCCCGACCTCCATGATCGTCGCCATCATCCCGGTGTGCGCCACGCTGAACATCATCGGCGGCTACGTGCACACCGCGCTGCACCTCCCCGTCTACATCGACATGATCGGCACCGCGGTCGCCGCGATCCTGCTCGGCCCCTGGTACGGAGCGCTCACCGGGCTGATCACGAACCTGGTGCTCGCGCTGATCTCGGGGCCCACCTACCTGGCGTTCGCGATCGTCAACGTCCTGGGCGGCATCGTCTGGGGCTTCGGCATCCACAAGTGGAAGATGGGCCGCAGCATCCCGCGGTTCTTCCTGCTCAACGTCATCGTCGCGCTGATCCTGACCGTCGTGGTCGCACCGCTGACGATCCTGGTCTACGGCGGAGCGACGGGCTCCGGCCAGGACACCGTGACCGCCGTCTTCGTGGCCGCGGGCCAGCAGCTGGTCGTCTCGGTGTTCTCGTCCTCCCTGCTGACGACGTTGGCCGACAAGATCATCGCTGGCTTCGTGGCGCTGGCCATCATCGAGGCGATGCCGATGTCGTTCCGGGGCCGCGCCGACGTGGTGCACGCCTCGCCGAAGGCCGGCGTCCTGTACGCCCTCGCCGGCGTCGCCATCGGCGTGGTCATGGTCGTCGGCTACCAGCTCCTCGTCTAGCGACCGACCGGCGAGAGGCCGGCCGTGCCCCGGGGCGGGGCCGCAGGGTCTCGCCCCGGGGCACGGCACCCACCGAAGAAAGGACCCTCCCAGGTGACAGAGCCACTGGTCGCCGTCCGCGACCTCACGTTCGCCTACACCGGGACCGATGCGCCCGCGCTGCGCGACGTGTCCTGCGAGATCCACGCCGGTGAGTACGTCGGCGTGGTCGGGCTGAACGGCGCGGGGAAGACGACGTTCGCGCTGAGCCTGAACGGCGTGGTGCCCTCCATGCTCAACGGCGAGATCAGCGGCTCGGTGCTCCTCAAGGGGCTGGACGTCTCGGAGTACGCCGTGCGCGACCTGGCCGGGATCGTCGGGATGGTCTTCGACAACCCGGAGTTCCAGATGAGCCAGCTGTCGGTCGCCGAGGAGGTCGCGCTGGGCCTCGGCAGCCGCGGCGTGCCGCGCGCCGAGATGCCGCAGCGGATCGCCGCGGCGCTCGCCACGGTGGGCCTCGTCGGGATGGAGCAGCGCCAGCCGCTGTCGATGTCCGGCGGCCAGCAGCAGCGGCTCGCCATCGCCAGCGTGCTCGCGATGCGCCCCGAGCTGCTGGTGATGGACGAGCCGACCTCGAACCTCGACCCCGCCGGCAAGCGCGACGTGTTCGAGATCGCGCGTCGGCTGAACCAGGACGAGGGCATGACGGTGGTGGTGATCGAGCACGAGATCGAGGTGCTCGCCCAGTACGCCGACCGCATCCTGGTGATGGATGCCGGCCGGCTCGTCGCCGACGGCCCGCCGCAGGAGGTCTTCTCGCAGGTGGCCGAGCTCGCGGAGCACGGCGTGCAGGCGCCCCAGGCGACCCAGGTCGCCCAGCAGCTCGACCAGCGGGGCCTGTGGCCGCGCGAGCCGTACCCGATCTCGACCGAGGGCGCCGTCGGATCGCTCGCGGCGCTGCTGCAGAGCGCGGCGCGCCATGACTGAGGAGGTCAGGATGCTCGCCGTCCAGCCCCAGACCGCCCGCACGGCCGTGCCGGACGCGGACGCCGAACCGATCGTGGCGGTCGACGACGCCGGGTTCCGCTACCCCGGGTCCGCGGCCGACGCGGTGACGGGCGTGACGCTCCGGGTCGTCCCGGGCGAGCTCGTCGGCATCGTCGGCCAGAACGGCTCCGGGAAGACGACGCTGACCAAGCTGCTGAACGGGCTGCTCCGGCCGACCTCGGGCCGGGTGGTGGTGGACGGCAAGGACACCGCCCAGCACACCGTGCAGCAGATGGCCTCGTCCATCGGGTACGTCTTCCAGAACCCCGGCCACCAGATCTTCGCCCGCACCGTGCGGGCCGAGCTGGCCTTCGGCCCGCGCAACCTCGGCGTGCCGCCGGACGAGATCGAACGTCGGGTGACCGAGGTCGCCGGGTTCTTCGGCCTGACGGAGCACCTGGAGACCCACCCCTATCGGCTGAGCTTCCCGCTGCGCAAGGCCACCGGGATCGCCTCGGTGGTCACCATGCGGCCGAAGGTGCTGCTGCTCGACGAGCCGACGACCGGGCAGGACGGCCGCACGGTCGAGACGATCAAGGCCCTGGTGCGCCGGCTGCACGCCGACGGGGTGACCGTGGTGATCGTCTCGCACGACATGCCGCTGCTCGCCGACGTCGTCGACCGGGTCGTCGTGATGCGCGACTCCCGGGTGCTCACCGACGCGAGCCCGGCCGCCGTCTTCGGCGACCGCGAGCTGATGCGCAGCACGAACCTGCACGCGCCGCAGGTCACGGCGATCGCCGAGCGCACGACGGTGCCGCTCGGCCTGCCGATCGCGCTGACCAGCCAGGGCCTGGTCAGCCAGGTCGCGTCGCTCGTCCGCGCCGGCGCCCCGGACCGGATCGCACAGGAGGAGCCCCGATGACGCTCACGATGCTCTCGACCACGGAGGGCGACTCGTTCCTCGACCGGCTGAACCCGCTGGCGAAGCTCGCCTGGGTGGGCGCGGTCGTGATCGTCGCGTTCTCCACCGCGAACGCGCTGCTGCTGGCCGCGCTGGGGTCCGCCGGCCTCGTCTGCGCCGCCGCCAGCGGCAAGTTCGCACCGGTGATCCGGGGGTGCATGCTGCTCGTGCCGGTGGGGGCCTCGCTGCTGTTCCTGCAGTCGGTCGCGCCGGCGATCGCCGAGCCGTGGACCGCGGTGGCCTCCCTCGGGCCGTTCACGATCTACCAGGAGGGCATGTACTGGGGCCTGGTGCTGTTCGGTCGCGTGTTCGCCGTGCTGGTCGCGGGGCTGCTGCTGACCTCGTCGACGCAGGCGAGCGACCTGTTCGCCGCGCTCGCGAAGGCGGGCGTGCCGCACAACTTCAACTTCATGCTCTCGATGACCCTGCAGCTCGTGCCGATCTTCCAGCGTGAGCTGAGCGTCGTGCTCAGCGCGCAGAAGTCGCGGGGGATGAAGGCGCAGGGGTTCTCCGCCCTGATCCCGAGCTTCATCCCGGTCTTCATCGGGGCGATCGAACGGGTCCAGCAGCTCGCCATCTCCCTGGAGTCGCGCGGCTACGGCTCCCAGGGGCCCAAGACGACCTACCGCCGCTCCGAGATCCGCCGCGCGGACCGGGTCGCGATCGGGGCCGCGGGGCTGTTCTGCCTCGCGATGGTCGCCTTGACGATCCTGAAGCGCGGCTGGAACCTGCGCGCCCAGTTCAGCATCGACGGCGGTCTCGCCCTCGGGATCGTCGCGTTCGCGATGACCGCGTTCCTGGTCGTGCTCGTCGCGGTGTACGCCGCGAGCCGCAAGATCTGACGATGCGCACCGTGGCCGGGGCGCGACCCTCAGTAGTGCGGCATCGCGCCGAAGATCTCGCTGCGGTCCCCGGCCTGCTCGAGCAGCCGCCCGAGCTCGACGGCCTGGGGCTTGAGCAGCTCGGCGATCGAGACCAGGTCGTCGCGCGACACCCGGAAGCTCGGCCCGCCGACCCACAGCGCGTACGTCGCGTGGTCCCCGGTCCGCACGGGCACCGACACCGCCGCGGAGCCCGGCTCGAGCTCGTCGTAGGCGGTGGCGAAGCCGTGGTCGCGGGCGCGCTCGATCTCGCGCAGGAAGTCCTCGTACGTCGCCACCACGGGCGAGGGGTCCTCGGCGAGGCTCGACTCGACGAGGTCCCGGCCGGGCAGCGCGTCGGCGCCGAACGCCATCAGGGTCTTGCCGGTCGAGGTGCGCCAGGCCGGCAGGATCCGGGGCACCTGGCGCCGGCCGTGCGTGATCAGGTGCGGGCCGTGCGCCTCGGCGAGCACGAACACCGAGGTGCCGACCAGCTGATCGATCCCCGCGGTCTCGCCGGTGGTCTCGGCGATCCGCTCCAGGGTGGTGCGCACGAAGGCGGCCGCGGACCGCGGCGTCGCGTACTGCTGGAACATCAGGGTCGGCTTCAGCGCGATCCGGAACTTCCGGCTGCTCGGGTCGGAGACCAGCCAGCCGTCCTCCTCCAGGGTGTTCAGGATCCGGAAGCAGGTCGCCTTCGGGATGCCGCAGCCTCGCGCCACGTCGCTCAGCCGGATCCCCTCGGGGCTCCCCGCGACGTACGTCAGCACGGAGAGCGTCTTGTGCACGAGGTTGACGCCGGCCATCGGTTCCCCGTCTGTGTGGTGCTCGGCGCGAGATGGCGAGCGGACTGCCCTACAGGTCGCGCCAAGAATACCGGTGCTGCCGGCGCCCCCGGGCCCGGGGGCGCCGGCCCGACGCGCTCGTGCGCGGATCGTCCGACCGTCGTCGTCGAGGCCGTGGGGCCGGTGCGGCAGCGACGGGAGACGGGAGGGAGGCGTCCATGAGTGAGGCGCGTCTGGCACGACGGACCGTGGTGGTGCTCAAGGCGGTCGCCGCCCAGCCGGAGGGCATCGGGCTCTCCGAGCTGTCGCGTGCGGCCCTCGTCTCCAAGGCGACCTGCCTGCGGATCCTGGCGGTGCTCCGCGACGAGGGCTGGGTGGTGCTGGACCGCGAGACGATGCGCTACCGGATCGGCCTCGGCGTGCTCGCCATCTCGGTGGGTTTCCTCAACGAGGGGGCCGCGACCGCCGAGATCGTCGACGCCGTCGCCCGGCTCGCCGCCCAGAGCAAGGAGACCGCGGGCTTCGACCAGGTCTCGGCGAGCGGGGTCACCGTGCTCTTGCAGGAGGTCGGGCCCCAGCTCATCGGGCAGGCGGTCCGTCCGGTGCCGCGCCTCCAGACGCTGCTCGCGACATCGACCGGCAAGGCCTGGCTCGCGACGCTGGACGAGCCGACGGTGCGCGAGCTGGTGGGCGAGGGGGCGCCGGAGGGCACCGACGCGCTGATCGCGGAGCTCGCGCTGATCCGCGAGCGCGGCTACGCCGTGACGCTCGACGGGATCGAACCCGGAGCCGCCTCCGTGGCCGCGATGACGGGCGACGGCGACGGCCACGCGGTCTGGATCGGGGGCCCGACCTTCCGCTTCACCGCCGAGCGCTGCGCCGAGCTCGGCGCGATGGTCGTCGCCCGCGCCGCCGAGCTCACGCCGGCGCTGCGGGTGGCGGTCGGACGGGCGCGCACGACCGGGGCGGGGCCGGGCCATGCGGGCTGATCCGACCACCGGCGTGCTCGTCGCCTGCGCCCAGATCGAGCCGGTGCTCGGGGACGTCGCGGCGAACACCGCCTTGACCTGCGCGGCCGTCCGGTCGGCCGCGGACGCCGGCGCCGACCTGGTGGTGCTGCCGGAGGCCGCCT
The DNA here is from genome assembly GCA_036404115.1 of Cellulomonas sp. Classification (GTDB taxonomy): domain Bacteria; phylum Actinomycetota; class Actinomycetes; order Actinomycetales; family Cellulomonadaceae; genus Cellulomonas. Next base: position 74,219 of record DASWPG010000011.1, on the reverse strand, counting down.
CCGCGGGCTACATGTTCACCGACGCCGCGCACGCGCGGAGCCTGGCGCAGGGGCTCGACGGCCCGACGATCGCGGCATGGGCCGGGCTCGCGGCGCAGACGGGCACCTGGATCTGCGGCGGCTTCACCGAGCTCGACGGCGACCGGGTCTTCAACTCCGCGGCCCTGGTGGGACCGGACGGCGTGGTCGGCGTCTACCGCAAGGTGCACCTGTGGAACGACGAGAAGCGGCTCTACAGCCCGGGCGACCTCGGGTTCCCGGTCTTCGAGACCCCGATCGGCCGGATCGGGATGATGATCTGCTACGACGCGTGGTTCCCCGAGTCGATGCGCTCGCTCGGGCTCGCCGGTGCCGACCTGATCTGCGCGCCGAGCAACTACGTGCCCGTGCCCGGTCAGCCCGACGGACCGACGCTCGCCTCGATGATGTGCATCACGGGCGCCCACTCGAACCAGCTGTTCGTGGCCGCCTGCTCGCGGACCGGCGACGAGCGCGGCCAGCACTTCATCGGATCGAGCCTGATCGCGGGGCACGACGGCTGGCCGCTGGCCGGGCCTGCTGACGACTCGGGCCCGGCGGTCCTGACGGCCCGGATCGATCCGATCGGCACCCGCGGCCGGCGCCGCCACGACCCGTTCAACCAGCCCGTCGCCGATCGCAGGCCGGCGGAGTACCGCACCACCGAGGAGCAGGCATGAGCATCCGCGTCCGCAAGATCGTCCGCCACCGGGAGGAGACGCTCACCGAGATGGGCCGCGACGTGCAGCCGCCGCACATCGTCGCGGCGGTCCTCGCCGTGATCGAGAACCCGTTCCCGCCGGGCTACGTGGCCGACCTGGTGACGCTGGCCGACGCGATCGCCGAGGAGATCGGGCTGCTCACCGGGCCGCCGTGCGTCGAGCTGCTCGGCGCCGAGGTCGAGGCGTACGGCAAGGTCGCGGTCGTCGGCAGCGACGGCGAGCTGGAGCAGGGCTCGGCGCTGATCCACAACCTCCGGTTCGGCAACGTGTTCCGAGCGGCCTCGGGCGGCACGACCCTGCTGCCGGCGGCGGAGAAGGTGGGCACTGCCGGCTGCCAGGTCGACGTGCCGCTCAAGCACCTGACGGACGCGACGATCCGTTCGCACCACCAGACCGTGACCCTGGTGGTGCCGGACGCCCCGCACGCGCGCGAGATCCTGGTCGGCTGCGTGGCGGCGAACGGCGGGCGGCCGCTGGCGCGCCTGGCCGCCTTCGGCGCCGAGGTGGCCGGATGAGCGCCGGGACCGGCCAGGGCGCGCGGGGCAGTGGCGTGCGCGGCAGCGGCGCGCGGGAACGAGACCCGCGATGACGCCGGGTGCGCGCCGGGTGGCGTTCGTCGCCCACTGCTTCCTGAACCAGAACGCGAAGGTGGCGGAGTTCGCCCGCTGCCCCGGCGTGGTGCTGCCCGTGGTCTCCGCGCTGCGCGAGTCCGGCTACGAGCTGGCCCAGCTGCCCTGCCCGGAGATGGCCTACCTCGGCGTCGGCCGCTGGTGGCAGTCGCGGGAGATGTATGACACCCCGGGCTACCGCGAGCACTGCCGCACGCTCGCCGCGCCGGTGCTCGCCCAGGTGCGGGCCTATCGCGCCGAGGGATACGAGGTGGTGCTCGTCGGGCTGGACGGCAGCCCGTCCAGCGGCGTCCGGCTCACCGGCAGCCGGCAGGACTGGGGAGGGCGCCCCGAGGGTGCGGCCCGCGGCGGGAGCAACCGCATCCCCGGTCGGGGCATCTGGATCCAGGAGCTGATGCGCCTGTTCGACGAGGCCGGCGAGCCGTGGCCGCGGGCGACCGGGATCGCGATGGACGACAAGGACTTCGACCCGGTCGCGGGGATGGCGGAGTTCGCCGGCTTCCTCGACAGCGAGCCCGGTGCCGGTGCGGCTCCCGATGCGCGGGCGGGGGACTCGTGATCCGGCAGGACGAGCGCGGAGGCGTGGTCGCCGTCGTCCCGCAGCGGCTGCTCGCGGACCGTCTCGACCTGCTCGAGGTCGTCGGCGACCTCGACGTCGGGGTGACCGTCGCCCCGGCGCCCGGCCTGCCGCCCGACGTGCGGTCCCTGCTGCTCGCGGTGCTCGCCCGGGACGTCGTCGACTACGTCGGCCACGGCTACCGCGTCCTGGGGCTGGTGGAGCGCGACGCGCCGGGACGGGGAGTCGGCTGGGAGGAGCTGGTCGCGGAGTGGGCGCGCTGGGGGCTGGCGCCGATCCCGACGGTCACGCTGGATCCCCGGGTCACGGCCGAGGACTTCCGGGCCACGCTCGCGTCGTGGCTCGACCCGGACCCGGTCGCGTGAGACGGCGCCGATGAGCCCGCCCGCCCTGCGCCTCGACCCGGCCGGCGTGCTCCGGCTCGGCGCGGACCTGCGTCACGCCGAGGTCGTGCTGCTCGGGATGCACGGCTACGGCGGGGACCAGCACGAGCTGTCCGGCGCCGCGGACGCGCTGCCGCCCGACGTGGCGCTGCTGCTGCCACGGGGACCGCTGACCACGCCGGAGGGCGCGGCCGCCTGGTTCCCGGCCGGCGAGCCCGGCTCGCCCACGCTCGCCGAGGCGGACGCCGCGGTGGTCGCCGTGGACGTCTGGCTGCGCGGCCTCGGTGCGCTGCCGCCCGTCGTGCCGTTCGGCTTCTCGCAGGGCGGGGCGGTGGCGCTGCACCTGCTGCGGACGCACCCGGACCAGTTCCCGGCGGCGGGAAGCCTCGCCGGGTTCACCGTGGACGCGGTGCTGCCCGGCGACGCGGACGTCTCCCGGCGGAGCCCACCCACGGTCGCCGTGTGGGACCCGGACGACGACGTCGTGGTCCCGCGGGCCGTCGCGCGCACCCATGCCTGGCTGGTGTCGCACACCCGCGCGCGCTGCGAGCCGCGGGCCGGGATGGGGCACCGGGTGCGGGCGGACGTGCTCGCCGGCCTGTGCGCGGGCCTGGTGGGCGCGGTCGCGGGGGTGGCGGTGGCGGGAGCCGAGGCGGGGGAGGTCGCGCACGGCTGAGCCCCCCCGTCCGCCGATGTGCCGTCCGCCGGTGCGTGGCCTGCCTGGTCGCCCGTGCTCGGCCCGGTGCCGGCCCGGTGCCGTGCGTCCCGGTCTGCCCTCGGCACTTTCCTTCGCCGCCTGCGCGTCTTAGCATCTGCGCATGAGTGCAGATGCGCGACAGTGCACATTCGGGGTCGACTCGCCGTACGTCGACCTGGCCGCTGAGGTGTTCGCGCTGCTGGCCGACCCCACCCGGATCCGGATCATCCTGGCGCTGCGCGGCGGCGAGCTGCCGGTCAACCGGCTGGCCGAGCTGGTGGACAAGGCACCGACCGCCGTCTCCCAGCACCTGGCGAAGCTGCGCTGGGGCAAGATCGTGCGTGCCCGCCAGGAGGGCAACCGGGTCTACTACTCGCTGATCGACGAGCACGCCCGGCGGCTGGTCGCCGATGCGGTGTTCCAGGCCGAGCACGTGGTGGAGGAGGTGCCGCCGCACCACAGCACCCACCCGGCACCCGCGGCTGCCCGCGTGCCTGCGGTCGCGGTGCCCGAGGAGGCCGTGCCTGCGGCTGCGGTGCCCGCGGCGCGCTCCACCGCGTCCGCCCCGGCCGGCACCGGTGCGACCGGGACCGCTGCGACCGGCAGCACCCGCGCATGAGCGCCGCCACCCTGGCCCCGGCACCGCTGCGCGACGGCGGCCGGGAGCTGACCCGTCCGCCGTCGGTCTGGCGCTCCGGCGCCCGGCTGCCCGAGGTCCGCTGGGCCGGCGCGGCGCTGGCCCTGTTCCTGCTCGGCTGGGCGGCGCAGGTGGCCGATGCCCCGGGCTGGCTCTGGTGGGGGCTGTACGTCGCCTGCTACCTGGCGGGCGGCTGGGAGCCGGCGCGGGCCGGCTGGCGGGCGCTGCGCGCGGGCACGCTGGACGTCGACCTGCTGATGATCGTCGCCGCGATCGCGGCCGCCGGCATCGGCCAGGTGCTGGACGGCGGGCTGCTGATCGTCATCTTCGCCACCTCGGGCGCGCTGGAGGCGGTGGTCACGCAGCGGACCGCGGACTCGGTCGCCGCGCTGCTCAACCTCGCGCCGGAGCGGGCCACGCTGCTCACGCCGGACGGCGAGGTAGAGGTGGACGTCGCCGAGCTCCAGGTCGGCCAGGTGCTGCTGGTGCGGCCGGGGGAGCGGATCGGCGCGGACGGGTCCGTGGTCGACGGCGTCAGCGAGGTCGATCAGCAGGCCGTCACCGGCGAGTCGGTGCCGGTGGTGCGGTCGGTGGGCGACCCGGTGCTGTCCGGCACGGTGAACGGCACCGGGGCGCTGCGGGTCCGGGTGGACCGGCCGGCCTCGGAGTCGGTGGTCGCACGGATCGTCGCGCTGACCGAGCAGGCGTCCGCCACCAAGGCGCGCACCCAGCTGTTCATCGAGACGGTGGAGCAGCGCTACTCGATGGGGGTGGTCGTGGCGACGCTCGGCGTGTTCGCCGTGCCGCTGCTGCTCGGCACCCCGTTCGAGCCGGCGCTGCTGCGGGCGATCACGTTCATGATCGTGGCCTCGCCGTGCGCGGTGGTGCTCTCGACCATGCCGCCGCTGCTCGCCGCGATCGCGAACGCCGGCCGGCACGGCGTGCTGGTGAAGTCGGCGACCGTGATGGAGACCGTCGGCCGCACCGACCTGGTGGCGTTCGACAAGACCGGCACCCTCACCGAGGGCGCACCCGTGGTGGTCGACATCGCGGTGCACGGCGGCGGACGCACCACCGCCGAGGTGCTGGCGCTGGCCGCCGCCGTCGAGCAGGGCTCGGAGCACCCGATCGGCCGGGCGGTGGTCCGGGCGGCGCGCGAGCAGGACCTGGTGCTGCCCGACGCCCAGGACGTGCGAGCGCTGCCGGGCCGGGGCGTCACCGGCGTCGTCACGGGGCGCGAGGTCACGGTGGAGCGCGGTCCGGCCCCGGCGGCGGGCATCGGCACCGTCGTGGTCGTCCGGCTCGGGCCGGCGGAGCCGATCGGCACCCTGACCCTGGTCGACCGGCTGCGCCCGGACGCCGCCGGCGCCGTGGCGGCCCTGGTCGCCGCGACCGGCCGCCCGGTGCACCTGCTCACCGGGGACAACCGGCCCACGGCCGACGACGTGGCCGCGCGGACCGGCGTCGAGGTGGTGCACGCCGACCTGATGCCGCAGGACAAGGCGCAGATCGTCGGCGACCTGCAGGACGCGGGTCGCACCGTGCTGCTGGTCGGTGACGGCGTGAACGACGCCCCGGCGCTGGCCCGGGCCACCACCGGCGTCGCGATGGGCCGGCACGGCTCCGACCTGGCCCTCGACACCGCCGACGTCGTGGTGGTGCGGGACGAGCTGGCCACCGTGCCGCACCTGCTGCGGCTGTCCCGGCGCGCGCGGCGCTACGTGGTGGCGAACCTGGCCGTCGCGGCCACGTTCATCGCGGTGCTGGTGACCTGGGACCTGGTCGCGTCGCTGCCGCTGCCGCTCGCAGTGGCCGGGCACGAGGGCTCCACCGTGGTGGTGGCGCTGAACGGGCTGCGGCTGCTGCGACGGTCCGCCTGGGAGCGCTGAGCCCGCACGCACGGCCGTCCGTCGGGGCCGCCGCCGCACCGCCGCCCGGGACGCGTGCCCCGGGTTCGGGTGCGGCGGCCGGCCGCTCAGCCCAGCGGCCGGAGCTCCCGAGCGATGTGGTCCCGGAACGCCCGGAGCCAGCGGGCCAGGAAGTCCGCGGTACCGGGGTCGGTGACCTCGCCGTCGTCCGTGATGAGACCCGGGGTGGTCCGCACGTACGCCTCGGGCTGGGCAAGCTCGGGCGAGTTCAGGAACGACAGGATCGACCGCAGGTGCTGCTGGGCGACCGCGGTGCCGACCTGCCCGGGCGAGGTGCCGATCACGGCCGAGGGCTTGCCGGCCAGCGGGCTGGTGCCCTTGGGGCGGCTCGCCCAGTCGAGCGCGTTCTTCAGCACGCCGGGCACGGACCGGTTGTACTCGGGGGTCACCAGCAGCACCGCGTCGGCCGCGGCGATCGCGGCCTTGAGGTCGCGGGCCGTCGCCGGGTAGTCGGGCTCCAGGTCGTGGTCGAACAGCGGCAGGTCCCGGATCGGGATCTCGGTGAGCTCCAGCCCGGCCTGGCCGGACAGCCGCTCCAGCGCGGTGGCCAACCGGCGGTTGATCGAGTTGGCGGAGATGCTGCCGACGATGACGCCGACACGATAGGTGGTCACGGATGCTGCCCTTCTCGCGGGTGGGTTCGATCGGTGCGGGTGAGACGTGCGGGGGAGGGGCGCCCGGCGGGCGGCTCGCCGCCGGTGGCCGGGCCCGGGCGTGGACCCGCACCCGTCGACGATCCCGGGTCGGTGCCCGGACCTGCACCTGGACCGGCGTCCGGCCCGGGCGCGGTGCCGGTGCGCAGCCGATCGAGCAGCCGGCCGAGCGCGGGCAGCACCGCGTCGATCGCCGCCCGGTCTGCCGCGTCCAGGCCGTCCAGGGCGTGCTGCAGCGCGGCGTCACGGCCGTCGTCCGCGGCGGCGATCCGCTGGCGGGCGAGCGGGGTCACCTCGATCAGCACCGCCCGCAGATCGGCGGCGGAGGCCTCGCGGGTGAGCAGGCCGGCCTGGGTCAGCGTGGTGACGAGGTTGGAGACGGTGGGCCGGGCCAGGTGCAGCCGGGCCGCGAGCGCCGTGGTCGTGAGCGGCCCGGCGCGTCCGACGGTGCGCAGCAGCTCGGCCTGGGCCTCGCTCAGGGTGATCGTGCCCTCCTCGGCGGGGACCGCCCGGGTGACCGCGCGCCGCAGCGGGCCGAGCAGCCGCCGGAGCTCGCGCCCGGTGTCCGCCCGCCGCTGTGACATCGGTCTCCCTAGAAGTGTTTGCCACAAACATACTACTGTCCCCACACGGTCCCCGGCCGCGGGTCGGACGGGGCCGTGGTGCCTCCGGGAGGCCCGTCGGCGTCCGCTCGTGGACCGGCGCGGATCGTCCGGGCCAAGGGCGCAGCTCGTGCCGACCGTGCTCATCCAGGATCGAGGAACCCATGTCCGAGTCGACCGGTGTCGTCCGGGAGCCCTATCCGATCAAGGCCCGTCAGCTCGAGGTCGTCCGGGTCGAGGAGCTCTCGCCCGACATGCGACGGATCGTGCTGACCGGCGACGACCTCGAACCGGAGCTGCCGTACCGGCCGATGGCCCCCGCGGACCACGTCAAGGTGCTGCTGCCCGACGAGGCCACCGGCGAGCTCGTGCTGCCGCCGATGGGCGAGCGCGGCCCGCTGCGGCCCGAGGGCGGCGGTCCGGCGCTGCGCGACTACACGATCCGGGCTGTCGACCCCGGACGGCGCGAGCTCACCCTCGACTTCGTGCTGCACGACCACGGACCGGCCGGCCGATGGGCGATCGCGGCCCGGCCGGGCGCCCGGATCGGTGTGCTGGGTCCGCGCGGCTCGACGATCTACCCGGCCGAGCACGCCCGCTACCTGATCGGCGCCGACGAGACCGCCCTGCCCGCAGCCGAGCGCTGGATCGCGGAGGCGCCGGCCGGTGCCACCGTCGAGGTGGTCGTCCTGGTGCGGGACGCCTCGTCCGAGCGCCCGCTGCCCGACCGCCCCGGCCTGCGGCTGCGCTGGCTGCACCGGTCGGCCGGTGACGACCTCGCGGGGGCTCTGATCCAGGCGGTGCCGACCGACGACGGCGACACCTACGTCTGGGCTGCGGCCGAGGCGGGCTCGATCACCCCGCTGCGCCGGCACCTGCGCGACCTCGGCCTGCCCCGGGAGCGTGTCGACGTGCACGGCTACTGGAAGAGCGGCGAGGCGGGGCACCACGAGCCGCACGGGCCCGAGGGTGCGCGGGGGGCGGGGCGTCCCGGTCCTGGTGGCGGGCGCGGCCCCGGTGGTCGGTCTGGCCGCCGCCCCGGCGATGACGGCGGTGCGGACGGCGCGAGCCGGGACGCCAGCACCACGGGCACCGGCACGACGCGCGCCGAGCCCGGGGACGAGCACCGCCCGGCCGTCGTCGTCCCGGACGACCGTCGGCACCTGCTGGACGACCCGCACCACGGCGTGCTCGCGGTGCGCAGGGCCGACGGCTCGATCATCGTCACCCCGATGTGGTTCGCCCCGCAGGCGGACGGCACGATCCGGTTCACCCACACCACCCGCCGGGGCAAGTACCGGGCGCTGATGGCCGATCCGCACCTGACCCTGCTGGTGGTCAGCCGGACGAACCCGAACGAGTACCTGGAGCTGCGGGGCGTGCTCGCCGGCGTCGAGCCGGACCCCGAGGGTGCGTTCTTCGAGACGCTGGCGCGTCGGTACGGGCTGTGGAACGGCCGGCCGCCGTCGGACGTGGCGAACCGGGTCGTCCTGGTGATGCGGGTCGAGCAGGTGACCGAGGGCTGACCCGTTGCCCGCGACCGCCGCGCCCCGGGTCTGCCGTCAGCGGGCGCTGCTGCCGGCCGGGCCCGCTGCTAGCCGGAGCAGCGGGCCCAGCCGTCGTCCAGCAGCCGGAACCCGGCGTCGATGGTCGCCGCCGGGTCGGGGCCGCGCGTGGCGGCGAGCTGGATGTCGAGCGCGAACCGCACGTAGAACCGGATCTCGTCGCTCGGCTCCACGAGTCCGCGCTCCGTCGTGATCGCGGCCACCAGCGCGTCCTCGTGCCGGAACCACATCTTCTCCGCGTAGTCGACGAGCGAGGGCGTCTGCTCCATCAGGGCGAGGACCGTGCTCTGCGGCTCGGTGGCCATCGCGGCGATCTCGGCAAGGTAGTGCGCCGTCAGCGCGGCGGAGATCGCAGTCCCCGGGGCCCGGTCGCGCACGGCGGCGACGAGGCGCTCGTGCCGCTCGTCCTCGTCGCTGAACAGCAGCGCCTCCTTCTGCGGGAAGTGCGCGAACACCGTCTTCGGCGTGACGTCGGCCGCCTCGGCGATCTCCCGGACGGTGACCGCGTCGAAACCGCGCTGGAGGAAGAGCGGCATCGCCGCGTCCAGGATGCTCGTCCGCGTCGCCGCCTTCTTCCGCTCGCGCCGCCCCACGGGTGCTTCTGGCATGCACCGAGCATAGCTCGCGCCGAGTTACCTGGAGAGCGGGGGGATGAGTATTCCCGGGATACTGATAGCCTCGGTGAAGTCATCCGATCGCGGGAACCGGGTGGAAGGCGCACCGACCTGCATCGGTGACCCGAGAGGACCAGCACCATGACCGAGACCTCCACCGACCGCCCCGCCACCGACCGGGGCGCACCCGCGCAGCGCCGCACGACCGGCGCCCTGCTGGTCGCCGGCCCGGCGATCTTCCTGCTGGCCGAGCTCGTCGCGGCCGCGGCATGGACGGACCCGCCCTACAGCTACACCTACGACTTCATCAGCGACCTCGGTGTCCGTGGCCCCTCGACGCTCTTCGGCCAGTACATGTACTCACCGCTCGCGTGGGTGATGAACACCGGCTTCTTCCTGTTCGGCATCGTGATCCTCGCCGGGGTCGCCACCCTCCGTGGTCTGACCGGCCGGCGACGGTGGGCGACGCTCGCCCCGGCGGTGCTGCTCGCGGCCGGTGGCGTCCTGCTCGCGCTGTTCCCCGGCTCCGGCGAGGCGTTGGAGGACGGCACCGGCCAGTACCACTCCATGGGCGCGTTCCTGGGCTTCACCGGCGCGAACGTCCTGGCGATCCTGCTCGGCAGGATGCGTGCCCGCATCGGGCTGAGCACGGCGGCGGGCCGGGCGCTGGTCGTCGTGGGGATCATCGGCCTGGTCTCCACCGTGCTGTACCTCGCCGTGATCGTGCTGTCCGGCGACACCGTCTTCGCGCTGGTCGGCCTGGTCGAGCGCGGGGCGACGCACCCCTTCCTCATCGCGCTGCTCTGCGCCGGGGTGTCGATCCTTCGCCACCCCGCGCGCCCCACCGGAGGTGAGGACGCGGCCCGGCCCGGAGCGACCCGTGACGTGGGACGCGGGTCGGGTGCGCCGAGGACCGCCTGAGCGGCTCGCCTGCCACGGCGCCACCGCTCCATCACCAGATCCCGCCGGTGCCGCGTCCCTGAACCGTGGAGCACCCGTGCTCGCGACTCTCGCTCGCGGACCTCGGCGAGGTCGGCACCGGGCCACGCATGTGGCACGGGAGCCTGAACCTGCTGGTCAGTCGGTGCCCTCGATAGGATTCGAACCTACGACCTTCTGCTCCGGAGGCAGACGCTCTATCCACTGAGCTACGAGGGCGCTGTGCTGCTGTGATCCTGCTGAACTGCGGTCGTTCTCGACTGCGTGCACCTGACCGCGAGCGACCGGCGCGGTGCACGACACTACCAGCCCTTCAGTCCTCTCCGAGCAACCCGGACAGGTAGGCGCTGGTCTCGTCGACCGCGCCGGCCGAGTCGCCCCGGGCCACCGCGTCCACCAGGCCGTCGTGGTTGTCGCCGTCCTGCATCACCTGGGCGAAGTTGAACCGGATGTTGTCGGTGATCGCGTCGATCAGGTTCTCGTACATCGACAGCAGCACCGGGTTGCGGGCGGCGCGGGCGATGGCCCGGTGCAGTGCGAGGTCGGCCGCGACCATCCGGTCCAGGGCGCCGGCGCCGTACGCCGCGGACCGCTCGTCGCGCAGCGCGGTGATCGCGGCGACGTCGGAGGTGGTGCGGCGGCGGGCCGCGAGCCGGGCGGCCTCGACCTCCAGGGCGCGGCGCACCTCGACGACGTCGCGCTGCCGGGCGTCGGCGATCTGCCGGCTCATGCTGACCGCGAGCTCGGAGGCGGACAGCACGTAGGTGCCCGATCCCTGCCGGCGCTCCACCAGCCCGGCGTGCACCAGCGACTGCACGGCCTCCCGCACGGTGTTGCGTCCCACCCCCAGCAGCTCGACCAGCGCCGGCTCGGCGGGGATCCGCGATCCGACCGGCCAGTCGCCGGAGGTGATGCGGTGACGAAGCTCGGCAACCGTCGCGTCGATGAGTCCGGTGCGTCGCGTCATGCGGAGTAGTCTCCCAGGTCAGGTGTGTCGCGATTCAACACGAACCGAGGCCGGTCCCGCTACCGGTGGCGCACCGGTGGCCCATCGGCCGCTCACGAGGCCGCAGGTCTCGGCCCGTTCCGCCCGCCCTGCCGACGCCACCGACGACGAGACCGAGATCCGTGCTGCCCTCCGACGCACCGACCCCCGAGGTCACCGAACCCGAGGTCACCGACCCTGCACCCGCCGCTCGCGCGGTCCTGCCCTGGCGCGGTCGACGGGTGGTGCTGCTCGGTGTGGTGCTGGTCGCGCTGAACCTGCGGATCGCGGTGGCGTCGGTCTCGCCGATCCTCGACCTGCTGCGGGCGGACGTCGCGCTGTCCGCCACCCAGGCCGGCCTGCTCGGCACCATCCCGGTCGCGTCGTTCGCCGTCTTCGGCTCGTTGACGCCGGTGCTGGCCCGTCGGGTGGGGCTGGAACCGCTGCTGGTCACCGCCATGCTGCTGTCGGCGGCGGGTGAGGTGGTGCGGTCCTCGACGTCGTCGGCCGCCGGGTTCCTCGGCTGGTCGGTGATCGCACTGGCGGGGATGGGCATGGGCAACGTGCTGCTCCCGCCGCTGGTCAAGCGCTACTTCCCGGACCGGATCGGCTCGGTGACCGCGGCCTACTCCGTGACGATGAGCTTCAGCACGGCGGTGCCCGCGGCCCTCGCGCTGCCGGTGGCCGACCGGCTGGGCTGGCGGGTGTCGCTCTCGCTGTGGGCGGTGGTGGGTGTGCTGGCGGCGCTGCCCTGGGTCGTGGTGATCGTGCGGTCTGCCGCGACCCGGGCCGAGCTGGCAGGCCTGCTGCGACGCGGCCCCGCCACGACGCCGGCGCTGACCTCCCGGCACCGGTCCGGCGGGCGGGTGTGGCGCAGCCCGCTGGCCTGGGGGATGGCGATCACGTTCGCGATGAACTCGCTGAACTCGTACGCGATGTTCGCCTGGCTGCCGCAGATCCTGATCGACGGCGGCACCTCCGCGCACTCCGCCGGGGTGTGGCTGTCGCTGTTCGCGATCCTCGGCCTGCCGCCCGCCCTGGTCGCCCCGGTGCTGGCCACCCGGATGCGGAACCCGATCTGGCTGGTGGTGCTGTTCGGCGTCTGCTTCGCGGCGGGCTACGTCGGGCTGCTGGTCGCGCCCGGCGGGCCGGTGTGGCTGTGGATCACGCTGAGCGGTCTCGGCCCGGGGGCGTTCCCGGTGCTGCTGGCGCTGATCAACCTGCGCACCCGCACGTCGGCCGGCGCGTCCTCGCTGTCCGGCTTCACCCAGGGCATCGGCTACGCGGTGGCGGCCACCGGGCCGGTGCTTGTCGGGATGCTGTACGAGTCGACCGGCACCTGGACGGCCGCGCTGCTGTTCCTGATCGGCACCCTGGTGGTGCTGGTGGTCGCCGCGACCGTCGCCTGCCGGCCGGCGATGCTGGAGGACACCTGGGGTCCGCGGCGGTCCTGAGCGTCCTGCAGCGCTCGCTACCCTGGTCACCGTGACCCCCGCTGAGCTCTCCGAGCACCTGAGCGCTGCCCTTGCCGGCGCGGTCGCCGATGGCACCCTCGCCCTCGACGCCGCCGATCTGCCCGCCACGGTGCACGTGGAGCGACCCCGGCAGCGCGAGCACGGCGACTGGGCCACCAATGTGGCGATGCAGCTGGCCAAGAAGGCCGGTACCAACCCGCGTGCCTTCGCCGAGGAGCTGGCCCGCCGGCTGGGCGACGTGCCGGGCATCGCGCGGGTCGACGTCGCCGGCCCCGGGTTCCTCAACATCACCCTGGACGCCGCCGCCGCCGGCGAGCTGGCGCGTTCTGTGGTCGAGCAGGGCGCCGGCTACGGGCGCGGCACGGCGCTCGCGGGCGAGCGGATCAACCTGGAGTTCGTCTCGGCCAACCCGACCGGTCCGATCCACATCGGCGGCGTGCGCTGGGCCGCGGTCGGCGACAGCCTGGCCCGGGTGCTGGAGGCCTCCGGCGCGCAGGTCGGCCGGGAGTACTACTTCAACGACCACGGCGCGCAGATCGACCGGTTCGCCCGCTCGCTGCTGGCCCGGGCCAAGGGCGAGGACGCTCCGGAGGACGGCTACGGCGGCCAGTACATCGCCGACATCGCCGACGAGGTGATCGCGGGTGCGCTGGCCGCCGGCGACGCCGACCCGCGCACCCTGCCGGGCGCCGAGGCGCAGGAGGTGTTCCGCTCGCGCGGCGTCGACCTGATGTTCGCCGAGATCAAGAAGTCCCTGCACGAGTTCGGGGTCGACTTCGACGTCTACTTCCACGAGGACACGCTGCACGAGAACGGCGCCGTGGGCCGCGCCGTGGCCCGGCTGCGCGACCTCGGGCACATCTACGAGGCGGACGGCGCGACCTGGCTGCGCACCACCGACTTCGGCGACGACAAGGACCGCGTCATCATCAAGTCGGACGGGGAGGCGGCGTACATCGCCGGCGACCTGGCCTACTACCTGGACAAGCGCGAGCGCGGCTTCGACCGCGTGATCATCATGCTCGGCGCGGACCACCACGGGTACATCGGCCGGATGATGGCGATGTGCGCCGCGTTCGGCGACACCCCGTGGGTCAACCTGGAGATCCTGATCGGCCAGCTGGTCAATCTGGTGAAGGACGGCACGCCGGTGCGGATGAGCAAGCGTGCCGGCACCGTCGTGACCATCGACGACCTGGTGGACGCCGTGGGGGTGGACGCCGCCCGGTACTCGCTGGCCCGGTCCTCGGCCGACTCCTCGATCGATCTCGACCTGGACCTGCTCAGCCGGGCCTCGAACGAGAACCCGGTCTACTACGTGCAGTACGCGCACGCCCGGACCTGCTCGCTCGCCCGGAACGCCGCGGAGGCCGGGGTGCACCGCGAGGACGGCTTCGACGCCGCGCTGCTCGACCACCCCACCGAGGCGGCGCTGCTCGGCCAGATCGCCGAGCTGCCGCGGGTGGTCGCCCAGGCCGCCGAGCTGCGCGAGCCGCACCGGGTCGCCCGGTACCTCGAGGAGCTGGCCGGGGCCTACCACAAGTGGTACGACCAGCAGCGCCGGGTCCGGCCGTTCGGCGACGAGGCGGTCTCCGACGTGCACCGCACCCGGCTGTGGCTGAACGACGCCACCCGTCAGGTGCTCGCCAACGGCCTCGCGCTGCTCGGGGTCTCGGCGCCGGAGCGGATGTGAGCGCCGGGCCGGCCGGGTCCGCGCTCGGGCTGCCCTGGCCCGCCGGGGCGACCCGCGGCGCCGACGGGGCGGTCCGGGTGGCAGGCGTGGACCTGCGGACGCTCGCCGCCGAGCAGGGCACCCCCGCGTACGTGCTGGACGAGACCGACTTCCGCGCCCGGGCCCGCACGTTGCGCACCGCCTTCGAGGCCGCGTTCGCCCCGCTCGGGGCCGAGGTCGACGTCTACTACGCCGGCAAGGCGTTCCTGTCCGTCGCGGTCGCCCGGTGGGCGCACGAGGAGGGGCTGCGGGTCGACACCGCGACCGGCGGCGAGCTCGCGGTCGCGCTGCGTGCCGGCCTGCCCGGCGCGCACCTCGGGCTGCACGGGAACAACAAGTCCGATGCCGAGCTGGCCCGCGCCCTGGACGCCGGGGTCGGGCGGATCATCGTCGACTCGCTCGGCGAGATCGACCGGATCGCCGCGGCCGTGCGCGCGCGCGGGGCCGGCGCCGCTCCGGCACCGGTGATGGTCCGGGTGACCACCGGCGTGCACGCGGGCGGGCACGAGTACATCTCCACCGCGCACGAGGACCAGAAGTTCGGCCTGACGGTCACGGCTCCCGCCGGTGGGCTCAGCCCGGCGCTCATCGCGCTGGAGCGGGTGCTCGCCACCCCCGAGCTGCGCCTGCTCGGGATCCACTCGCACATCGGCTCGCAGATCCTGGACCCGGTCGCGTTCACCGTCGCCGCCCGCAGCGTGCTCGCCCTGCGTGCCGAGCTCGCCGCCCGCACGGGCGTGCTGGTCCCGGAGGTCGACCTCGGCGGCGGCTTCGGCATCGCCTACCTGCCCGGCGAGGTGCCGCTCGACCCGGCGCGGGTCGCGAAGGACGTCGCCGCCGCGGTGGACGCCGCCTGCGCCGAGGTCGGCACGCCGCTGCCCCGGCTGTCCTTCGAGCCCGGCCGCTCGATCGTCGGCCCGACCACCCTGACCCTCTATACCGTCGGCACCGTCAAGCCGGTCACGCTGGACGACGGCCGGGTGCGCACCTACGTCTCGGTCGACGGCGGGATGAGCGACAACCTGCGCCCCGCGCTGTACGGCGCGCAGTACCACGCCGAGATCGTGTCCCGGACGTCCGCGGCGGACCCGGTGCTGGCCCGGGTGGTCGGCAAGCACTGCGAGAGCGGCGACATCGTGGTGCACGAGGTGCAGCTGCCCGGCGACGTCGCCCCCGGCGACCTGCTCGCCGTGCCCGCCACCGGCGCATACGGCCGGTCGATGGCCTCGAACTACAACCTGGTGCCCCGCCCGCCGGTCGTCGCGGTGCACGACGGCGCCGCCCGCGTGCTGGTCCGCCGCGAGACCGAGGACGACCTGCTGGCGCTCGACCTGGGCTGAGCGCCCGACGGCGGCGCTCGCGGCCGGTTGCGGAGAACCGCAGGTTCGGCGCCCGCCGGTCGACCGTCCCCCTAGCCTCGCCCCGGAAGCACCGGAGACGAGAGCAGGGGACCAGATGACGATCGACGACGCAGCGGTCGGCGAGGCCGTAGCGGAGCTGCGCCGGCTGGCCGGGACGCTGCCCGACACCCTCGTGCTGGACCTCGAGGACTGCGGCTCGGCGACCGCGCACGAGGCCGCGAGCACGCTGTCCTGGTCGCTCACCGAGCAGCTGCTGGCGGCGAGCGACGACCTCGCGGCCCTGGCCGCCGAGGCCGACGTCGCTCGCGCCGACCTGGCCGCCGTCGACCGCGCCCTGGCCGGTGACGCGTGACCGGCTGGACCGAGGCCGACCCCGGGCAGGGCTGCACCGACGCGGTGCGGACCGCCGGCTCTGCGGTCCGCGACCTGCTGCACCGCCTGGAGGAGGTGAGCGACGGCGCGCAGGCGGTGGACGAGGGCTGCGGCCCGGAGCAGTGGGACGGGGACTCCGCCGACGCCTGGCGGGAGCGGGCGGCGGAGGCCCGCACCCGGATCAGCGCGCTGCTGCCGCACCTGGACGCGGTCGCGAGCGGTCTGTCCACCGACGCCGACGCGGTCGACGCGATCGCGGACGACGCCTCGTCCTACCAGCGGACCATGCTGCAGTGCTCGGGCTCCGCGGCGTTCGACCTCGCCGACCGCACCCGTGCGCAGCGCGAGCTCGCCTGGGACCGCCGGTCCGCCGACTCCGCGGTGGTGGCGGCCCTGGCCCCGCTGGACGGCCGGGACGGGTCCGCGCTGCGCACCTTGATCGGCGGCACCGGGCTGACCGGCCTCGCCGGGTTCGACCGGGCCGACGTCACCGGGCTGCTCGTCGAGACCGCGCAGGACCCGGAGGGCATGACCGACGCCCAGTGGGCGCTGCTCGCCGAGCACCTGCGCGGCCACCAGCACGACCCGACGACCATGGCGCGGTTCTTCGAGCGGCTCGGCGGTGACGGCACCCTCGACCTGCTCGCCGCGGCCGGCGACCGGCTCGGCGTCGACGCCGGGTACGCGTTCGCGACGACGGTCCGCACCGCGCTCTCGACCGCGTCCGCCGACTGGCCCGCCGGCACCGCCGCCCGGTTCGCCGAGGGGCTCACCGACCGGCTGCTGGACCTCGACCCGTTCGCGTCGCCGCCGAGCGCGGCCGCCACCCGCGCGCTGGACGACCTGCTGGGCCTGGAGCACCTGCTCGGCGACCCCGAGGGCGCGCCGATGGGGGTCGAGCTGTCCCGCGCGCTGGCCACGTGGGTGGACGACGTCGAGCGCTCGGGCGGCGACACACCCTGGACGCTCCGGCTGCCCGCGACCGCGCTGGCCGCCTCCGCCGCCTCGTACCTGCTGCAACCCGGCGCCCTCGCCGACGGCCGGCCCTACGACCTCGCCCTCGCCGACGCGTACGCCGACCGGTGCACCGACCTCGGCGGGGCCGTGCTCGCGACGCTGGCCGTGCACCCGGACGCGGCCCTGGACTGGCTCACCGACCCCGAGCACGGCGCCGACCAGCTCGGGTACTGGTTCGAGGACCGGGACTGGCTCGGCTCCGGCGAGGGGTTCACCGGCGCCACCGCGCTCTGGGCGGGCGTGCAGCAGGCGACCGGGGGTCCGCTCGACCCGGACGCCGTGGACCTCGACGTCTGGCGCCGCGTCACGGACACCGTCGCCCGGATCGGCACCGCGCTCGCCACGCGCGACGACTTCCGGCCCGAGGCCCTGTCCGCCGGTGCCGCCCGGCACCTCGCCCAGGCCCTCGCCGACCTGCTGCCGCTGCTCGCCGAGGTGCCGTTCGGTCAGCACGTGCCACCCGGAATCGACCTGCCCGGCTCGTACGAGCACAGCCTGCTCATCCGGCCCGACCAGGACACCTGGCCGCTGGTCGGCATGGACGTCCGGCTGCTCGCTGAGCTGCTCGGTACCGCCGCCCTCGCCGGCGACGGCTTCGGTGCGCAGGTGCTGGCCCAGGCGGTCCAGGACCACGTCGACACCCTGCAGCGCGCCGTCGCCGCGGGACAGGTCTCCGCCGACGAGGCCCTGATGCAGATCGCCCGGCTGTACGGGAACCTGGACGGCGCACGCATCGGCTCCGAGCTCGCCGAGGCGGCCCGGGCGCAGGAGAAGGCCGAGCAGCAGCTCGGTGGGCTGCAGAGCCTGCTGAACGTCGGATCGGCGTTCGTCGCCATCCCGGCGGCGCCGTGGGCGGCCTCGCCGCCGGGATGGCGACGGATGGGCTGTTCGACCACCTCGCGGGGCCGGCGCGGGAGGCGTACGAGGAGGTGGCAGACACGTATAGCGGCGATATCGACGAGATGAGCGCCCGTCGGCACCAGACCCTTCTCGCCATGACGGCGCACATGCACGATCGGCTGGTGGCTGAGGGCAGGCTCAGCGAAGACGTCGAATCGATCACGATGTACGTCGCGGGGCTGGCGACCACCGCGGACGACGCGGCCGGGCGCGCCTCGGATGACGGGCAGCACGGATGAGTCGAGGCACGATGCGTCAGGTGGCCTTGGGGATCGCCACGGCTGGTCTCGTGGCGGGCGCACTGGCTGGTTGCGGGCCGTCGGAGGAGAGATGGGAGTCGGACGGGGTGATCCAGGCGGTGGTGTGGCCGCAGGGTGCACCCGATGACGGGGAGTGGGCGGACGACCCGTGGGTGCAGGCCTGGCGACGTTGGGGGCTGGTGCGGTTCTCCGCGAGCGCGGCGAACGACTACTCGGCCGCCCGCTGGGAGGGGTTTGAGTCCACGGATCAGCAGCTGGCCTCGTTGGCCCAGTCCCGGCTCAGAGCGGTCGAACGTTCCTGGGACGAGGAGGATCCGGTCGGGGTGTCCTATCCGCCGGGTCCAGCGCCGATGTACGTGCTGGCCGTCGAGGAGCTGAGCGCGGTGGCAGGGGGGCCGCGCTCTGCGGTCGTCTACGTGTGCGCACCTCTGGTCTGGTCGGTGTCGGATCCGGCTGACGTCCCCACCGCGGTCGATGACCTGGATCTCGCTGTGATGACTGGTCGGCTTCAGGAGACAACCGGCGGGAACATCGTCGTGGTGGACACCGGCCGCAGCTCGGGTGTGCGTCACCCGGTGACGGGAGTGCCCCTGCTCGACGAGGACTGCGACGCGTCGAAGATCCGGATGGGTTTCTTCGACCCGGCGCCGCCTATCGGGCAGACGGTGTATCCGTGGCAGGTGCTGGACAGCCAGGGCGAGCCGGTCGCGGAGTATGACGCGGCGCTGGACGGCTTGGTGGCCCCGGCCTACCGCGACCAGAGCGACGGTTCCTGATCCGCCGGGACGGATCGCCGGGCTCGCCGTGCCGGGGCGGACGACGGCCGCGGGTCCTCGGTCGCGGGCCTGAGCGCCCACGGTGTGGATGGACCCCCTGCCAGCGGCACCGCGCCCCCTATCCTGAGGTCCGGCCGGGACCGCTCCCGGCCGAGCCCAGGGGACGACCCGGACCGGCTGCGGCCGTCCACGATCGGAGGCACACCCGGTGGTAGCACGCGACGAGTCCAGCACAACCACGACGAGCACGTCCGCGCCCTCGAGCAGCACCGCGCCGGTGCGGGTGGCCCTGCTCGGCTGCGGCGTGGTCGGCACCGAGGTGGTCCGGCTGCTCGCCCGGCAGGCCGGCGACCTGGCCGCCCGGGTCGGTGCACCGCTGGAGCTGGTCGGCATCGCGGTGCGGGACGTCGACGCGGAGCGCGACCCGGTGGTGGACCGCGCGCTGCTGACCTCGGACGCCCAGGGGCTGGTCGAGAAGGCAGATGTCGTGGTCGAGGTGGTGGGCGGCATCGAGCCGGCCCGCTCGCTGCTGCTGCGGGCGATCGAGCACGGCGCGGCGATCGTGACCGCGAACAAGGCGCTGCTGGCCCAGGACGGCCCGACCCTGTACGCCGCGGCGGACGCGGCCGGGGTGGACGTGTACTTCGAGGCAGCCGTCGCCGGGGCGATCCCGCTGGTGCGGCCGGTGCGCGAGTCGCTGGTCGGTGACCGGGTGCAACGGGTGCTCGGCATCGTGAACGGCACCACCAACTACGTGCTGGACCGGATGGCCACGGACGGGCTGGACCTCGACGCCGCCGTGGCGGAGGCGCAGGCGCTCGGCTACGCGGAGGCCGACCCGACCGCGGACGTCGAGGGCTTCGACGCGGCGGCGAAGGCCGCGATCCTCGCCTCGCTCGCCTTCCACACCCGCGTGTCGCTGGACGACGTGGACCGCACCGGGATCACCGGGGTGACTGCGGACGACGTCGCGTGGGCGGGTCGTACCGGCCACGTGATCAAGCTGCTCGCCATCGCGGAGCGCCGCACCGCCGCGGGCGCGGACGGGGCCGAGGGGGTCCAGGTCAGGGTGCACCCGGCGCTGGTGCCGGCCGCGCACCCGCTGGCGGGCGTGCGCGGGGCGTTCAACGCGGTGTTCGTCGAGGCCGAGGCCGCCGGCGAGCTGATGTTCTACGGCCGCGGGGCCGGCGGCGCGCCGACCGCGTCCGCGGTGCTCGGCGACGTGGTGTCGGCGGCCCGGCACCGGGTGCACGGCGGGCGCGGCCCGGCCGAGTCCTGGTACGCGGACCTGCCGGTGCTGCCCGCGCAGGCCGCGCGCACCCGCTACCAGGTGCGGCTCGAGGTCGCGGACCGGCCCGGCGTGCTGGCGCAGGTCTCCGCGGTGCTCGCCGAGCACGACGTCTCGATCGAGGCCGTCCGGCAGAGCCCCGTCGCGCCGGCGACCGAGCCGGGCGGCAGCACCGCGCCGTCCACCACGACCGACGACCGGGGTGCGGCGTCCGCCCTCCTGGTCATCTCCACCCACGAGGCCCCGGAGTCCGCACTGGCGGCGACCGTGGCCGCGATCGGCGACCTCGGCTCCGTCCGCGAGGTCGTCTCCGTCCTGCGAGTCGAGGGAGCCTGATGGCCCACCAGTGGCGCGGCGTGATCGCCGAGTACGCCGACCGTCTGCCTGCGCACGTCCGGGAGCGCGTGGTCACGCTGGGGGAGGGCGGCACGCCGCTCGTCGCCGCGCCCGCGCTGTCCGCGCTGACCGGGGCGGAGGTGTTCGTCAAGGTCGAGGGCATGAACCCGACCGGTTCGTTCAAGGACCGTGGCATGACGACCGCCATCTCCGCCGCCGCCGGCCGGGGGTCGAAGGCCGTGGTCTGCGCCTCCACCGGCAACACCTCGGCCTCGGCCGCCGCGTACGCGACCGCCGCCGGGATGGTCTGCGCGGTGCTGGTGCCGGACGGCAAGATCGCGATGGGCAAGCTCAGCCAGGCGATCGCGCACGGTGCGACGCTGCTGCAGGTCGACGGCAACTTCGACGACTGCCTGGTGGCCGCGCGCAAGCTGGCCGACGCCTACCCGGTCGAGCTGGTGAACTCGGTGAACCCGGACCGGATCGAGGGGCAGAAGACCGGCGCCTTCGAGGTGGTGGACAGCCTCGGCGACGCGCCGGACATCCACGCGCTGCCGGTGGGCAACGCGGGCAACATCACCGCGTACTGGAAGGGCTACCGCGAGTACGCCGGCCTCGACGCCGGCGCGGCCCACGGCGCGGTCGCCACCCGGACCCCGGCGATGTGGGGGTTCCAGGCGGCCGGTGCGGCGCCGATCGTCGCGGGGCACCCGATCACGGAGCCGGAGACCATCGCCACCGCGATCCGGATCGGCAACCCCGCCTCGTGGGCGCAGGCGGAGCAGGCGCGGGACGTCTCCGGCGGGCTGATCGAGGCCGTCACGGACGCCCAGATCCTGCACGCGCACCGGGTGCTGTCCGCGCAGGTCGGGGTTTTCGTGGAGCCGGCGTCCGCGGCCGGGGTCGCGGGGCTGCTGATGCTGGCCGAGCAGGGCCGGGTACCCGCCGGCGCCCGGGTCGTGGTCACGGTGACCGGCCACGGGCTCAAGGACCCGCAGTGGGCGCTGCGCACCGAGGACGGCGGCGAGGTCGACCCGGTCCGGGTGCGCGCCGACGTGGTCGAGATCGCCGCCGCGCTCGGCCTGGCCTGAGGCCGGCCGTGCGACTGGGAGCCGACCGGGCGCGGGTGCGCGTCCCTGCCACGAGCGCGAACCTCGGGCCCGGCTTCGACGCGCTCGGGCTGGCGCTCGCACTGCACGACGACGTGGAGGTGCGGGCGCTCGGCTCCGCCGATGTCGTGGTGGACGTGGTGGGCGAGGGCGCCCAGGAGGTGCCCAGCGGTGAGGACCACCTGGTGGTGCGGGCGCTGAGGCACGGGCTGGACCACGTCGGGGCGCCGCAGACGGGCCTGCACCTGACCTGCCGGAACCGCATCCCGCACGGCCGGGGCCTCGGCTCCTCCGCGGGCGCGGTGATCGCCGGGCTGCTGGCCGCACGCGCGCTGGTGGCCGAGCCGGAGTCGCTGGACGACGACGTGGTGCTCCGGCTGGCCACCGAGCTGGAGGGGCACCCGGACAACGCGGCGCCCGCGCTGCTCGGCGGCGCGACGATCGCCTGGTGCGACGAGCCCGTCGGCGGTGCGGCGCAGGGCGGTCCGGCCGCGGTGCACGCCGTCGGTCTGCCGGTGCACCCGACGCTCGCTCCGGTGGTGATCGTGCCGGCCACCCGGCTGTCCACCAGCCGGGCCCGCGGGGTGCTGCCGGCGCAGGTGCCGCACGCCGACGCGGTGTTCCAGGCGAGCCGGTCGGCGCTGCTGGTGGAGGCGCTCGGCCGCCGGCCGGACCTGCTGCTGCCCGCCACCGAGGACCGGCTGCACCAGCGGTACCGGCGCGGCGTGATGCCGGAGAGCCTGGCCCTGGTGGACGCGCTGCGCGCCCGGGGCGTCGCGGCGGTCGTCTCGGGGGCGGGGCCCACGGTGCTCGCGCTCGCCCGGGTGGCCGGCGAGCAGCCAGGCGCGTCGACGGCCCCGGCCGTCGGCCCGGGAGCGGCGCCGACCGATGCCGACCGGATCGTCGCGGAGGTGTTCGGCGGGGCGATGGGCGGCTGGCGCGTGCTGCGCCTGTCGATCGACTCCGCAGGGGCCCGGGTGAACAGGCTCCCCTGATGTCGCCCTCGGGTGTATGGTGGTCCCGTTCCCCGGACCTCGTCCTCCCCTCCCTGCCGGTCTCGTACCTGCTGGTCTCGTTCGGTGCCTCGCACCGATGAGAGCACGGATGGCGTGAGATCCGAGGCCGGGAACGATCCAGCCCACGCCGGTCAGCACATGCTGCGTGACGCGTGCGGCTCCATCGACGTTCCGGTCCCATGAGGGTGACCGGACGCGGACCGCCCCTGCCGAGCTTCGGCGGCGGTCCCCGACGAGGGGGAAGGGTCCTTCGTGACAGACACCATCGAGCCCACCGTGAGCACTCGCTCCGGCGGCTCCGCCCGTGGCGCCGCGATCTCCGCGATGCGCATGCCCGAGCTGCAGGCCATGGCCGCCGAGCTGGGGGTGACGGGGACGTCCAGGATGCGCAAGAGCGATCTCATGGACGCGATCCAGACCAAGAAGGGCTCCGGCGCACCGCGCAAGGCCCGGCGTGCCGAGGCGCCGGCCGCGGAGACCCCCGCGGCGCCGGTGCAGGCGGCACCGCCCGCCGCGGAGACCGCTCCCGCCCGGGAGCGTCGTCGTCCGGTGCGGGCTGCCGCGGCCGACGAGCCGGCCGCTCCGGCCGCGCAGGCGGCATCGAGCGAGCCGGCCGCTGCCGCCGAGGCGTCGGCCCGCGGGCAGCGTGGTCGGCAGGTGGACGTGCTCGCCGGCCTGGAGGCCGTGGAGCGCTCGCTCGACGGCCGGGCGGGCCAGCAGCAGACCTCCGGCGAGAGCCGGGGCGAGCGTGCGGCGCGGGCCGCCGACGCCGTCGGGTCGGTCGGTGCCGGCCAGGGCGAGCGGCGTTCCCGCCGTGCCGGTCGGGGTGCCGGCGCGCCGGCCGTCGACGTGACGCTGCCCGAGGGGCCGACCGGTGGTCACGGCGCGCAGAGCCAGGGCACCCAGAACGGCTCGTCCGACCGTCCGGAGCGGACCGACCGCACCCAGAACGACCAGCAGCGGCGCCAGGACGGCAACCAGCAGCGCCAGCAGCAGCAGCGGCAGAACGACCTCGACGACGAGCGCGGCGGACGCCGCCGTCGCTCGCGGGACCGGTACCGCGACCGGGACCGCAAGCGGGGCCGTGGCACCGTCGGCACCGGCGCGGGCGAGGCCCCCTACGAGGAGGTCGAGCTCGCCGAGGACGACGTGCTGGTGCCGATCGCCGGCATCCTGGACGTGCTGGACAGCTACGCGTTCGTCCGCACCTCCGGCTACCTGCCCGGCGCGAACGACGTCTACCTGCCGCTCGGGCAGGTCCGCAAGGCGGGCCTGCGCCGCGGCGACGCCATCACCGGTGCGGTCCGGGCGCCCCGCGAGGGCGAGCCGGCGCCGCAGCAGCAGGGCAACCGGCCGAACAAGGCGAACGCCCTGGTGCGGCTGGACACCGTCAACGGATCGTCCCCGGAGCAGGCACGCCAGCGGCCCGACTTCGCCAAGCTGACACCGCTCTACCCGCAGGACCGGCTGCGGCTGGAGAACGAGGCGAGCCAGCTCACGCCGCGGGTGATCGACATCGTCGCGCCGATCGGCAAGGGCCAGCGCGGCCTGATCGTCGCGCCGCCCAAGGCCGGCAAGACGATCATCATGCAGCAGATCGCGAACGCGATCACCACGAACAACCCCGAGGTCCACCTCATGGTCGTGCTCGTCGACGAGCGCCCCGAGGAGGTCACCGACATGGAGCGGACCGTGAAGGGCGAGGTCATCGCCTCGACCTTCGACCGGCCCGCCTCCGACCACACGATGGTCGCCGAGCTCGCCATCGAGCGGGCCAAGCGGCTGGTCGAGCTCGGCCAGGACGTCGTGGTGCTGCTCGACTCCCTGACCCGACTGTCCCGTGCGTACAACCTGGCGGCCCCGGCCTCCGGGCGGATCCTCTCCGGTGGTGTGGACGCCTCGGCGCTCTACCCGCCGAAGCGGTTCTTCGGCGCCGCGCGGAACATCGAGCACGGCGGCTCGTTGACGATCCTGGCCTCGGCGCTGGTCGAGACCGGATCCAAGATGGACGAGGTCATCTTCGAGGAGTTCAAGGGCACCGGGAACATGGAGCTGCGGCTCTCCCGGTCGCTCGCGGACAAGCGCATCTTCCCGGCGGTGGACGTCAACGCGTCCGGCACCCGCCGCGAGGAGATCCTGATCTCCCCGGACGAGCTCAAGATCGTGTGGAAGCTCCGCCGTGTGATGGGGGCGCTGGACCAGCAGCAGGCGATCGAGCTGCTGCTCGGCAAGCTGCGCGACACCAAGAGCAACGTGGAGTTCCTGCTCCAGGTGCAGAAGACCACCCCGGGCATGGGCGGCAAGAACGACGACTGACGTCACGGCCCGCGCCTGACGGGACGGCCCCGCACCCCCCGGCTCCGGCCGGTCCCGTGCGGGGCCGTCCCGCGTCCGGGCTCAGCCGCGCAGCGTGCGTCCGGCGGCGTGCGCAGCGATCGCCTGCTCGTACCACGCGACCACCTGGTCCGTGATCGCGCCGGCCTCGAACCGCTGCGCCGCCGGCCGCTGCCGGGCCGGTGCGGCTGCCCGGCCGGCGTCGTCGGCCAGCCACCGGGCCAGGGTCCGGGCGAAGCCGACGGTGTCCGTCGGGTCGACCAGCTGGTCCTCCAGCCCCGTCATCGGCTCCCGGTAGCCCGGGTTGTCCCCGGCGAGCACCACGCCGTTCGCGGCGGCGAGCGCCTCCACCACCGAGATGCCGAAGCTCTCCCCGCCGACCGAGGGCAGCACCGCGAGGTCGGCGCCCGCGAGCAGCGCGTACTTGTCCTCCTCGGCGACGAAGCCGGGCAGCTCGACCCGGTCCGCGATGCCGGCCGCGGCAGCGCGGGCCCGCAGCTCGTCGTGCAGCGGGCCGCGCCCGGCGAGCACGAGCCGCCAGGGCGGCACGTCGGGCAGCCGGTCCAGCGCCGCCACCGCGTCGAGGAGCTCGCGCGGCCCCTTCCGCTCGACCAGCCGGCCGAGGAAGACGATCCGGGCCGGCACCGCACCCAGCGCCGACGGCGCCGGGGGAGCAGGCACGGGCAGCGTGGCCGGGTCCGGCAGCTCGACCGGCGGGGCGAGGACCGGCACCGGTTCGCCGAACGCCTCCTGCGCGGACTCCTGGGCGGCGCGCGCGATGGCGGTCAGTGCGGTGAACCGCCGCCGCCGGGTCCGTTCCAGCAGCGCGAGGCCGCGGATGCCCCAGCGGGCCAGTGCGTCCTGCGGGTAGATCATGAACGAGCCGACGACCGTGGTGCGGGCCGGGGCCGCCGAGACGATCCGGCCGGCCAGCACCGGGCTGTACGGCA
This sequence comes from Cellulomonas sp., assembly GCA_036404115.1. Classification (GTDB taxonomy): domain Bacteria; phylum Actinomycetota; class Actinomycetes; order Actinomycetales; family Cellulomonadaceae; genus Cellulomonas. The sequence goes on along the minus strand of DASWPG010000011.1, from coordinate 48,344 downwards.
TCGCGACGTGCAGCACGTCGAACGGCACCTCGGTCATCAGCCGGCGCAGGGCACGCGTCGCGGCGGGCCGCGGCGAGCTGAGCCGGTTCCCGTTGAACCGGACCGTCAGGCTGCGGGCCAGCACGTGCAGGTTCGCCAGGTCGGTGCGCTCGGTGCTGGAGGTCAGGTAGTGCACCTCGTGACCCAGCCCGGCCAGCCGGTGGCCGAGCGTCAGCACGATCTGCTGGACGCCGTCCGGCCGGTCGAGTCCGTCGTCGATGACCAGGCCGATGCGCAGCATGGGCGCCATCGTAGGGGCCGGTCGGCGGTCCGGCCGGTGCGGTGCGGGGTGTGGTGCGGGGGGTGCGGAGTGCGCGGCTCAGCTCTGCGGCTCGTGCACCCCGTCGTCCGCGAGCGTGCGGTCCCCGCAGGTGATCGTCCGGGCGGAGTCCAGCGCGGCGGTGTCGTCCGGCTGCACGGTCACCCGGTCCGACACGCCAGCGGCGGCGACCGTGCCCGTGACGTCGATCGCGGTCCGGGTGACGGTCTGCGCGGTGCCGGTGCCGGTGCCGGTGCCGGTGCCGCTGCCGTCGGTCAGGTCGAGCCCGGCGAGCACAGTGCTGCCGGTGCCACCGACGTCGACGCAGCCCGTACCGGTGCCGTAGCCGGTGTAGCCGAGGTCGAACTGCCAGGGCGCGCCGTCGGCATCGGTCACGGCCACCAGGGTGCAGTCCCGCACGATCAGCAGGTCGGCGAGCCGGCCGTCGGTGACCAGCAGCTCGTCGGCGGTCCCGGCGTCCGGGCCGAGCGCGAGGGCGGTCGCGCCGGCAGGCCCGGCCAGGTCGACCGGCAGGCTGGTCGTCGCTCCGGTCGCGGTGGTGACGCCGACCGCCCGTCCGGTGCCGGAGCCGACGGTGGTCAACCACAGGGTGTCGGGCCGGCCGTCCGCGTCCAGGTCGACGGTGGTGACCGATGCCGCGTCGGTGGGCACTCCGCCGCCGGTGGCCGGGCAGCCGGCGGCGGGTGCCGTGCTGGTCGGGCCGGTGCTGCCGGTGCTGGTGCCGGCGGGCCGCGTCGCGGTGCCGCCACCGGCCGCGGTGCCCACCGGCGTGGTCGAGGTGCCGTCGCACCCGGCCAGCGCCGCGATCGCGGTCAGGCCGAGCGCGGCCAGGACGGTCCGGGGACGGGGTCGGTGCAGCGTGCTCACCGGTTCGACGGTAGGTCGGACCCGGGAGGTGCGCATCTCGGGAAGATTTCCGACCGCCGCCGGGTTCTGGCACAATGTTCCGTCGGCCTGCGGTTCACGTGCGCGGTTCGCGTCGCACGACCCGGAGGCCCTTCCCCGAGGAGAAGAACACCCGTGAAGACTGACATCCACCCCGACTACGTGGTGACCCAGGTGACGTGCACCTGCGGCAACACGTTCACCACACGCTCCACCGAGGCCTCCGGCGAGATCCGCGCCGACGTGTGCAACGCCTGCCACCCGTTCTACACGGGCAAGCAGAAGATCCTCGACACCGGCGGCCGCGTGGCCCGGTTCGAGGCGCGCTACGGCAAGCGGTCCGCGAACTAGCTGCCTCGACGCCGGTGACCGGCGGTCCTGCCAGGGACCGCGGTCACCGGCGTTCGTTGTGTCCGGGCCCGGAGCGGGCCGGGGTCTGCCACGAGATGAGGCACGGATGAGCGACCAGTTCGCCGCGGCGGACCCGCTGCTGGCCGAGCACGCCGAGATCGAGCGCCAGCTCGCGGATCCGGCGGTGCACGCCGACGCCGCGCACGCCCGGGCGCTCGGCCGGCGCTACGCCGAGCTGGGCCGGGTGGCCGCCGCGCACCGGACCTGGCACGCCGCGGCCACCGACCTGGCCGATGCCACCGAGCTGGCCGCCTCCGATCCCGAGTTCGCCGAGGAGCTGCCCGCGCTGGCTGCTGCGGCGGACGCCGCCGCCCAGCACCTGACCCGGGTGCTGGTGCCGCGCGACCCCGACGACGTCCGCGACGTGATCCTGGAGATCAAGGCAGGGGAGGGCGGCGAGGAGTCGGCGCTGTTCGCCGGCGACCTGCTGCGGATGTACCTGCGGTACGCGGAGCGGCGCGGCTGGCGCACCGAGCTGCTGGAGTCCACCGACTCCGACCTGGGCGGCTACAAGGACGTGCAGGTCGCGGTGAAGGCGCGCGGCGCGCTCACCGACCCCGGCGAGGGGGTGTGGGCGAGCCTGAAGTACGAGGGCGGCGTTCACCGCGTCCAGCGGGTGCCGATCACCGAGTCCCAGGGGCGGATCCACACCTCGGCGGCCGGCGTGCTGGTGATGCCGGAGGCCGAGGACGCCGGCGAGGTCGTGATCGACGACGGCGACCTGCGGATCGACGTCTACCGGTCCTCGGGACCGGGCGGCCAGTCGGTGAACACCACCGACTCGGCGGTCCGGATCACCCACCTGCCGACCGGCATCGTGGTGTCGATGCAGAACGAGAAGTCCCAGCTGCAGAATCGTGAGCAGGCGATGCGGGTGCTGCGGGCCCGGCTGCTGGCCGCCCGGCAGGAGGAGGCCGCCGCCGCCGCGAGCGAGGCCCGTCGCTCGCAGGTGCGCACGGTGGACCGCTCGGAGCGGATCCGGACCTACAACTTCCCGGAGAACCGGATCGCGGACCACCGCACGGGCTACAAGGCCTACAACCTGGACGCGGTGCTGGACGGCGACCTGGGGCCGGTCGTGCAGTCCGCGATCGACGCCGACGAGGCCGCACGGCTCGCCGCCGCCGCGGAGCAGTGAGGTGAGCGACCCGACCCCGGCCGTGCCCGCCGAGCCGGAACCCGCGGGGCCGGCCGCGGCCGGCCCCGGCGTCCGGACCCTGGTCGAGGCGGCCGCCCGGGTGCTGGCCGAGGCCGGTGTGCCCTCGCCCCGCCCGGACGCCGTCGCGCTGGCGGCGCACGCGCTCGGCCTGCCGCGCCTGGAGCTGGCGCTGGCGCCCGAACCGTCGGACGGCTTCGCGGCCGGGTACGCGGCGCTGGTCGACCGGCGCCGGCGGCGCGAGCCGTTGCAGCACATCGTCGGGACCACCGGGTTCCGGCACCTGACCCTGCGGGTCGAGCCGGGGGTGTTCGTGCCGCGCCCGGAGACCGAGACGGTCGCGCAGGTCGCGGTGGACGAGGCGGCCCGGCTGGTGGCGCTCGGCAGCGAGCCTCTGGTGGTGGACCTGTGCTGCGGCGCCGGCGGCATCGCGCTGTCGGTGGCCACCGAGGTGCCGTCCGCCCGGGTCGCAGCGGTGGACGCCGCACCCGAGGCGGTGGCCCTCACGGTGCGGAACCGTGACCTGGTGGGCGCCACGCTGCGCGTCGAGCACGGCGACGTGCGGGACGCCGCGCTGCTGGCCGACCTGGACGCCACGGTGCACGTGCTCGTCTCGAACCCGCCGTACATCCCGCCGGACGCGGTGCCGGTGGACCCGGAGGTGCGCGACCACGACCCGGACCTGGCGCTGTACGGCGGCGGCGCCGACGGCCTGGAGGTCCCGCGGGCGGTGATCGCCGCGGCGGCGCGCCTGCTGCGGCCCGGTGGCCTGCTGGTGATGGAGCATGCCGAGGTGCAGGGCGCCGCCGCCCGGGCCGAGGCGGCGGCTTCCCGGGCCTTCGACCGGATCGAGACCCGTGCGGACCTGACCGGGCGCCCCCGGATGCTGGTCGCACGCCGCCGGGGCGAGGCTCCGACACCAGTCCAGGTCCGCGTGGGACACTCGCAGCCGTGACCGCCGACACCCCTGACGCCCGGACCACCGGCGCCGTGCGCGACGCGACCGACCCCGCGACGTGGGGCACGGCGATCGACGAGGCCGTGCACACCGTCGCCCGTGGCGGGCTGGTCGTGCTGCCGACCGACACGGTGTACGGCATCGGCGCCGACGCCTTCACCCCGCCCGCGGTGGCCGCGCTGCTCGCCGCGAAGGGTCGGGGCCGGCAGATGCCGCCGCCCGTGCTGATGCCGGACCTGCGCACCCTGGACGGTCTGGCGACCGCGGTGCCGGACGCGGTGCGGGACCTGGCGGCCGCGTTCTGGCCCGGCGGCCTGACCGTGATCGTGCGGGCCCAGCCGTCCCTGGCGTGGGACCTCGGCGAGACCCACGGCACCGTGGCGCTGCGCATCCCGGACCACCCGGTCGCGCTCGCGCTGCTGGCGCGCACCGGCCCGCTGGCCGTCTCCTCGGCCAACCGCACCGGTCAGCCGTCCGCCCTGGAGGTCGGGGAGGCGTACGCCCAGCTCGGGCGGAGCGTCCAGGTGTACCTGGACGGCGGCCGGACCCCGGGCGGGGTGGCCTCGACGATCGTGGACGCCACCGGTGACGTGCTGCGGGTGGTGCGCCTCGGCGCGCTCTCGCTGGCGGAGCTGCAGGCGATCGCCCCCGTGGTGGGTGACACCGCCCCGTGAGGGTCTATCTCCTGCTGCTGCTCGTCGCCGCCGCCGCCACCTACCTGCTGACACCGCTGGCGCGGTGGGCGGCGCTGCGCTGGGGTGCGATCACCGCCGTGCGGGCGCGTGACGTGCACTCGATACCGACCCCCCGGCTCGGCGGGATCGCGATGCTGGGCGGTCTTCTGGTCGGGCTGGCGATGGCGAGCCGGCTGCGGTTCCTCGGGGACGTGTTCGACAACCCCCGGCCCGTGATCGGCATCGTGCTCGCCGCGGTGATGGTCTGCGCGCTGGGCGTGGCGGACGACATCTGGGACCTGGACTGGATGACGAAGCTGGTCGGCCAGGTGCTCGCGGCGTTCGTGCTGGCCTCCCAGGGCGTGCAGCTCTACCAGCTGCCGATCGACGGCGTGGTGGTCGGCTCGAACCGGATCTGGCTCGGGCTGACCGTGCTGACCGTGGTGGTCGCGATGAACGCGGTCAACTTCGTGGACGGCCTGGACGGTCTCGCCGCGGGGATGATCGCGATCGGTGGCACCGGCTTCTTCCTCTACTCCTACCAGCTCACCCGCGAGGCGAACCCCGGCGACTACTCCAGCCTCGCGACCCTGGTCGTCGCGCTGCTGGTCGGGGCGTGCCTGGGCTTCCTTCCGCACAACTTCCACCCGGCGCGGATCTTCATGGGCGACTCCGGCTCGATGCTGATCGGCCTGGTGATCGCCGCGGCCGGCATCCGGGTGACCGGGCAGATCGACCCGGCGATCGCGATGACCGCCCGGCAGTCGTTCCCGGCGTTCCTGCCGATCCTGCTGCCGGTCGCGGTGCTGCTCCTCCCGCTGCTCGACATGGGCCTGGCCGTGGTGCGCCGGATCGGCTCCGGGAAGTCGCCGTTCCACCCCGACCGGATGCACCTGCACCACCGGATGCTGGCGCTCGGGCACTCGCACCGGCGCGCGGTGGTGATCCTGTACGTGTGGACCGCGGTGTTCGCCGGCGCGGCCACCGCCCTGGTGTGGTTCTCCACCACCTTCGTGCTGATCGGCATGGGCCTCGGGTTGCTGGTCGCGCTCGCGCTCACGCTGGGCCCGCTGCGGGGCGGCCGGGCGCGCGGCGCTGCGCCCCACGGCCCTGACGGGCCGACCGCGCCGGTCACCGGCAGACTGACCGAACCCGACCCGAGGACGGACCCATGACGAGCGACCCCCACCCGCAGCCGGCCGACCGCGCGGACGACGCGCCCGCCGGCGACAGCCCCGAGGTGGTCGCGGTGTTCCGCGCCGCGCTGCGGGGCAGCGTGCTGCTGGTGGTGGTGGTCACCGTGCTGGGCGTCGGGATCGGCGCCCTGGTCGCCGGCACGCCCGGTGTCTGGGGCGCGCTGATCGGTGCCGGGCTGGCCCTGGTGTTCTCGGGGGCCACGACCGTGTCGATGCTGCGCACCGCGCACAGCTCGCCGAGCACGATGATGGCCGTCGTGATGGGCACGTGGCTGGGCAAGATCGTGCTGGTCGTGGTGCTGCTCGCCGTGCTGCGCGGGATGGACTTCTACGACCGCTACGTGCTGGCCGCGGTGGTCGCCGCGGCCACGATCGGGTCAGCCGTGGTGGACCTGCTCGCGGTGTCGCGCGGACGGGTGCCGTACGTCGCACCCGTGCGGACCAGCCCGAAGGTCCCGGTTGCGGAGCAGCCGGACAAGTCCGGCAGACCGTAGGCTAGGCTGCCACCGAAATACCCCCCCACGACGGCCGGGTCCCGGTTGCGTGACCTGTCCACAAGGACCACCGCCGGAGCCTTCGAGCGAGGAGACTGCTCTGTTCAGCCTTGCGACGATCCTGCCCCTCGCCGCCGAGGGCGACTCGGGATTCCACAAGCCGTCGATCTCCGAGTTCTTCCCCGACCCGATCCTGTTCGAGGGGACGATCTTCGAGATCAACCGGCTGCAGATCGTCCGCTTCGTCGCGGTCGCGGTCCTGCTGACGCTGGTCGTGATCGCGGCCCGCCGGGCGAAGCTCGTCCCGACCCGCGGTCAGAACGTGATGGAGTTCCTCCTGGACTTCGTCCGGGTGAATGTCGCGGAGGACATCCTCGGCAAGGAGATGGGGCGTCGGTACGTCCCGCTGCTCACCACGATGTTCTTCGCGATCCTCGCGTTCAACATCACGGGTGTGGTCCCGGGCCTGAACATCGCCGGGACCTCCCTGATCGGCCTGCCGGTGATGCTCGCGCTGTGGGTGTACGTCACGTACCTCGCGGCCGGTGTCCGGGCGCACGGCTTCGGCGGGTTCCTCAGGACGAGCCTGTTCCCCGCCGGGGTGCCGTGGCCGATGTACATCCTGCTGACCCCGGTCGAGATCCTGCAGGTGTTCATCCTGCGGCCGGCGACGCTGGCGATCCGGCTCATGGCCAACATGGTCGCCGGTCACCTGATGCTGATCCTGTGCTTCGCCGCGACGCAGTTCCTGCTGTTCGACGCGAGCGCGGGCCTCAAGCCGTTCGGCGTGCTGACCGCGCTCGGCGGCGCGGCGATCTACCTGTTCGAGATCTTCGTCGCCGCCCTGCAGGCGTACATCTTCGTGGTCCTGGCCGCGGTGTACATCAACCTGTCGGTCGAGAAGGAGCACTGAGCACCCCGGCACCACCTGACCGCGCACCGTTCGATCGTGCGGCAGGAGACTTCACCCCAGGCCGCCCGGTCTGGGCCCAGATGGAAGGAAACGAGCAACCGTGGCACTTGCGGACACCAGCACCATCCTCGCCGCCGCCGATGCGATCTCCGGCAACATCGCGACCGTCGGCTACGGCCTCGCGGTGATCGGCCCTGGTATCGGCCTCGGCATCCTGATCGGCAAGACGATCGAGGGCATGGCGCGCCAGCCCGAGGTCTCCGGCCAGCTGCGCACCACCATGTTCATCGGCATCGGCTTCGTCGAGGTCCTCGGTCTCCTCGGCCTGATCACGGGCTTCCTGTTCTCGTGATCGCCGCCGCGCTTCCCGTTCTGGGGACAGCGGGCACCCTGGTCTCGGCCGAGTCGGAGGTCGAGGGCTGGCGCCTGCTGGTCCCGGAGAGCTACGACGTCCTGTGGTCGACGATCATCCTGGTCGTGATCGCGGTGGTCTTCTACAAGTTCGTGCTGCCGCGGTTCCAGGCGGTGCTGGACGAGCGCACCGAGAAGATCGAGGGCGGTCTCGCCCGGGCGGAGAACGCCCAGGAGGAGGCTGCCGCGGCCAAGGCCGCCTACGAGCAGCAGCTCCAGGAGGCCCGCGCCGAGGCCGGACGCATCCGGGACGACGCGCGGACCGAGGCGGGACAGATCGTCGCGGAGGGCCGGGAGAAGGCCACCGCCGAGCAGTCCCGGGTCGTCGAGGCCGCCCAGCGGCAGATCGAGGCGGAGCGCCAGCAGGCGTCCGTCTCGCTGCGGGCCGACGTCGGCGCCCTGGCCACCGAGCTCGCGTCGCGGATCGTCGGGGAGTCCCTCGCCGACGAGGTGCGTCGCACGGCCGTGGTGGACCGGTTCCTCGACGAGCTGGACTCCGCCACCCCGTCCGCCGCGGGTCAGGGGAGCTGATGCGCGGGACGAGCCAGGCGTCGCTGACCGCCGCGGAGGGCCGGTTCGAACCGGTGCTGCGCGAGGCCGGCGAGGCCGGACGGGTGCTCGGCGAGCAGCTGTTCGCCCTGGTCGACGCGCTGGACTCGTCCGGCTCGCTGCGGCGCACCCTGACGGACCCGTCGACGGACGCCGACGCGAAGGCGGCTCTGGTGGGCCGGCTGCTCGGTGCCGCGGACCCGAGGGTGGTCGAGGTGGCCCAGGGCCTGGTCCGGGCCCGCTGGTCGGACGAGGCGGACCTCGCCGACGCCACCGAGCGGCTCGCGTTCTGCGCGCTGCTCGCCTCCGCGGAGGCGGACGGCACGATCGGGCAGGTCCAGGAGGAGCTGTTCCGGATCGGCCAGGCGCTCGCCGGTCAGCGCGAGGTGCGTCGGCTGCTGTTCGACGACCGGGTGCACGCGCAGGCGCGCGGCGAGCTGGCGGACCGCCTGCTCGCCGGGCAGGGCGACCCGGTCACGGCGCTGCTCGTGCGGCGCGCCGCGGTGGCCCCGCGCGGGCGTCGGTTCGTCACGACGCTCGGGCACCTGGACGACCTGATCGCCGAGCGGCGCAGCCGCCAGGTGGCCACCGTCACCAGCGCCTCCGACCTCGGGCCCGCGCAGCGCGAGCGGCTCGCCGGGATCCTGCACCGCGTCTACGGACGCCCGATGCAGGTCCAGGTGATCGTGGACCCGCACATCCTCGGCGGCCTGCGGGTGCAGGTCGGCCCCGAGGTGATCGATGCGACCGTGCTGGCCCGGCTGGCGGACGTCCGCCGACGGCTGGCGAGCTGACGTGAACGACCAGCGCCAGACCGACCCGAACCACGTGGGGACCCCCGCGCGCACCGCGCGCGGAACGACAGGAGAGACACATGCCTGAGCTGACGATCCGGCCGGAGGACATCCGCGCCGCGCTGGACAGCTTCGTCACGACGTACGAGCCGACCGGCACCGCTGCCGAGGAGGTCGGCCGCGTCACGCTGGCCGGCGACGGCATCGCCCATGTCGAGGGGCTGCCCGGCTGCATGTCCAACGAGCTGCTGCGGTTCGCCGACGGCACGCTGGGCCTGGCCTCGAACCTGGACGTGCGCGAGATCGGCGTGATCGTGCTCGGCGAGTTCACCGGCATCGAGGAGGGCCAGGAGGTCCGCCGCACCGGTGAGGTGCTGTCGGTGCCGGTGGGCGACGCGTTCCTCGGCCGCGTGGTGGACCCGCTGGGCCAGCCGATCGACGGCCTGGGCGAGATCGTGGCCGAGACCCGCCGCGCCCTGGAGCTGCAGGCGCCCGGCGTGATGGCGCGCAAGAGCGTGCACGAGCCGCTGCAGACCGGCCTGAAGGCGATCGACACGATGATCCCGGTGGGCCGCGGCCAGCGGCAGCTGATCATCGGCGACCGCCAGACCGGCAAGACGGCGATCGCGATCGACACGATCCTGAACCAGAAGTCGAACTGGGAGTCCGGCGACCCCAGCAAGCAGGTCCGGTGCATCTACGTCGCCATCGGCCAGAAGGGCTCGACCATCGCCTCGGTGCGCGGCGCCCTGGAGGAGGCCGGCGCGCTGGAGTACACCACCATCGTCGCGGCCCCGGCCTCCGACCCGGCCGGCTTCAAGTACCTCGCCCCGTACACCGGATCGGCCATCGGCCAGCACTGGATGTACGACGGCAAGCACGTCCTGATCGTGTTCGACGACCTGTCGAAGCAGGCGGAGGCCTACCGTGCCGTCTCGCTGCTGCTGCGTCGCCCGCCGGGCCGCGAGGCCTACCCCGGTGACGTGTTCTACCTGCACTCCCGCCTGCTGGAGCGTTGCGCGAAGCTGTCCGACGAGCTCGGCGCCGGCTCGATGACCGGCCTGCCGGTGATCGAGACCAAGGCGAACGACGTGTCGGCGTACATCCCGACCAACGTCATCTCGATCACCGACGGGCAGATCTTCCTGCAGTCGGACCTGTTCAACGCGGACCAGCGCCCCGCGGTCGACGTCGGCATCTCGGTGTCCCGCGTCGGCGGTGCCGCCCAGGTCAAGGCGATGAAGCAGGTCTCCGGCACGCTGAAGCTCGACCTCGCGCAGTACCGCTCGCTCGAGGCCTTCGCGATGTTCGCCTCCGACCTGGACGCCACCTCGCGCGCCCAGCTGACCCGTGGCGCCCGCCTGATGGAGCTGCTCAAGCAGCCCCAGTACTCCCCGTACCCGGTGGAGGACCAGGTGGCCTCGATCTGGGCCGGCACCAAGGGTCGGCTGGACGACGTCCCGCTGGCCGACGTGCGCCGGTTCGAGGCCGAGCTGCTCGACCACCTGCGCCGGAACACCGACGTGCTGAGCACGATCGCGGAGACCGGCAAGCTCGCTGAGGACGTCGAGGCGCAGCTCGCCGAGGCGATCGACGCGTTCCGGACCGGCTTCCTCAAGGGTGACGGCACCCCGCTGGTCGGTGGCGACGAGCCCGAGCAGGAGACGCCGGTCGAGCAGGAGCAGATCGTCCGGCAGAAGAAGGCCTGAGGGTGGCCGGGCAGCAGCGGGTCTACCGGCAGCGGATCAGGTCGACCCAGGCGCTGAAGAAGATGTTCCGCGCCCAGGAGCTGATCGCGGCCAGCCGGATCGGCCGGGCCCGCGACCGGATGGTCGCGGCCTCGCCGTACGCGCGCGCGATCACCCGGGCGGTCTCGGCCGTGGCCACGCACTCGCACGTGACGCACCCGCTGCTCGCGGACCGGCACGACACGAACCGGGTCGCGGTGCTGCTGATCGCCTCCGACCGTGGCATGGCCGGCGCCTACTCGGCCAGCGTCATCCGGGAGACCGAGCGGCTGGTCGAGCGGCTGGAGGACGCCGGCAAGCAGGTCGTGCTGTACGTCAGCGGCCGGCGCGCGGTGGCGTACTACACCTTCCGCGGCCGGGAGCTCGGCGGCGCGTGGTCCGGGGAGTCCGACGCCCCGAGCACCGAGCTGGCCGAGGAGATCGCGGCGACGCTGCTCGAGGCGTTCGCGGCGCCGGCGGACGAGGGCGGGGTGGGTGAGCTGCACATCGTCTCGACCCAGTTCGTCAACATGGTGACCCAGCGCCCGCAGGTGATCCGGATGCTCCCGCTGGAGGTGGTCGAGGGCGTCGGCGTCTCGGGCACCGGCGAGGTGCTGCCGCTCTACGACTTCGAGCCCGACCCCGAGCAGGTGCTGGACGCGCTGCTGCCGCGCTACGTGCGCAGCAGGATCTACGCCTGCCTGCTGCAGGCCGCGGCCTCCGAGCTCGCCTCCCGGCAGCGCGCGATGCACACCGCGACGGAGAACGCCGAGGACCTGATCCGCATGTACACCCGGCTGGCGAACCAGGCCCGTCAGTCCGAGATCACCCAGGAGATCAGCGAGATCGTGTCGGGCGCCGACGCGCTCGCCTCCTGACCCCCGACCAGCACGACCCGAGAACCACGCCGCCGGACCCCGGTGGACGAGCGAAGCGAGGCAGACATGACCGCGACCACCGTCGACGCGAAGGACACCACGGGCACGCCCGGTGTGGGCCGCGTCGCCCGCGTGATCGGGCCCGTCGTGGACATCGAGTTCCCCGCGGACCAGATCCCGGAGATCTACAACGCGCTCACCGTCGACATCGACCTGGCCGGGCAGGGGGAGGGCGAGAGCTCGTTCACCATGACCCTGGAGGTCGCCCAGCACCTCGGCGACTCGCTGGTGCGGGCCATCGCGCTGAAGCCGACCGACGGCCTGGTGCGCGGGGCGCAGGTGCACGACACCGGCGCCCCGATCAGCGTGCCGGTGGGGGACATCACCAAGGGCCACGTGTTCAACGTGACCGGTGAGGTGCTCAACCTCGCCCCGGACGAGAAGTTCGAGGTCACCGAGCGCTGGCCGATCCACCGCAAGCCGCCGGCCTTCGACCAGCTGGAGTCGAAGACCCAGATGTTCGAGACCGGCATCAAGGTGATCGACCTGCTCACCCCGTACGTGCTCGGCGGGAAGATCGGCCTGTTCGGTGGTGCCGGCGTCGGCAAGACCGTGCTGATCCAGGAGATGATCCAGCGGGTCGCCCAGGACCACGGTGGTGTGTCGGTGTTCGCCGGCGTCGGGGAGCGCACCCGTGAGGGCAACGACCTGATCGTCGAGATGGAGGAGGCGGGCGTCTTCGACAAGACCGCCCTCGTCTTCGGCCAGATGGACGAGCCGCCGGGCACCCGGCTGCGCGTCGCGCTGTCCGCGCTGACCATGGCGGAGTACTTCCGTGACGTGCAGAAGCAGGACGTGCTGCTGTTCATCGACAACATCTTCCGGTTCACCCAGGCCGGTTCCGAGGTGTCCACGCTGCTCGGCCGGATGCCGTCCGCGGTGGGCTACCAGCCCAACCTGGCCGACGAGATGGGCCAGCTGCAGGAGCGCATCACCTCGACCCGTGGCCACTCGATCACCTCGCTGCAGGCGATCTACGTCCCCGCGGACGACTACACCGACCCGGCGCCGGCCACCACGTTCGCGCACCTGGACGCCACCACGGAGCTCAGCCGCGAGATCGCCAGCCGCGGCCTGTACCCCGCGGTGGACCCGCTGTCCTCCACCAGCCGCATCCTCGACCCGCGCTACGTGGGCCAGGACCACTACGACGTGGCGACCCAGGTGAAGTCGATCCTGCAGCGCAACAAGGAGCTGCAGGACATCATCGCGATCCTCGGTGTGGACGAGCTGTCCGAGGAGGACAAGACGGTGGTGGCGCGTGCCCGCCGCATCCAGCAGTTCCTCTCGCAGAACACCTACATGGCGGAGAAGTTCACCGGCGTCTCGGGCTCCACCGTCGCGGTCACGGAGACCGTCGAGGCGTTCAAGCGCATCGCGGCCGGCGAGTTCGACCACATGGCCGAGCAGGCGTTCTTCAACATCGGCGGCCTGGAGGACCTGGAGCGGAACTGGGCCCGCATCCAGAAGGAGTACGGCGTCTGACGTCGGCGTCCCGTCCCTCGCCCGCGGCGCCGCCGCACCGACTCCCGGAGGTTCTCCCCATGGCCCAGCTCGAGGTCGACCTGGTCGACACCGAAGGCACCATCTGGTCCGGCGCTGCCCGTCAGGTCAGTGCGCCGGCGTCCGACGGTGACATCGGCATCCTCGTCGGGCACACCCCGGTGCTGTCCGTGCTGCGCCACGGCGAGGTGCGGGTCACCGAGCCTGGTGGTGCGGTGCACCGATGGGCGGTCGAGGGCGGCTTCCTGTCCGTCGACGACGACCAGGTGACGGTCGTGGTCGACGCGGCCGAGGCGACCTCCACGACGCACCCGGCCCGCTGAGCGCCCCGCGGAGATGAACGGGCTGCAGGTCGCCGCAGTCGTCGCGCTGCTCCTCGTCCTCGCAGTCGTCGCCGCGGCCGGGCTCGGGCTGTCCCGCTGGCACTCGCTGACCCGTCGCGTCGGCTCGTTCTCCTGCACGCTGCGCCGTGATCCGCGCTGGGTGCCCGGCGTGGCGCACTACGGCGCGCGCAGCCTGTACTGGTGGCGGCTGTGGTCGCTGGCGCCGCGGCCCGAGCACGTCTGGCCGCGCGGCGGCATCGCCGTGCTGGACCGGCACGCCACCGACGGCTCGGCCGGGTTCTCCGGGCCGCTGCTGGTCCGCTGCCGGGTGGAGTCGCGCGAGGTGGAGCTGGTGATGTCGCCCGAGGCCTACGCCGGTCTGACCTCGTGGCTCGAGGCCGCCCCGCCGGTGGCCCGCACCGTGATCTGACCGGGACGTCGGCCCGGGCCTCGGCCTCGGAGCGCCCTCGCTACCAGCCCGGGGCCCAGCCGGGGAGCCGGTGCCACTGGTCGACGATGTCCGCCGCCGCGCTCTCGATGCGCTCGCGCGGCCACACCGAGGTGCCGCCGAACACCCACATGGTGGCGAGCATGTGCAGATCACCCATGGCGACCAGCGCGAGGGCGTCCGGCATCGGATGGGCCTGCCCGATGCCGGCGGCGACGCGATCGGGATGGCAGAACCCGTCGGTGAGCCATTCACCGTCCCGGAACGGCTGCGGCGGCTGGTCGGCCACGATCGGGATGTCGTGCTCGATGATGTCGGCGAGCGAAGAGCGCTCGATGTGCTGCGTGGCCGCGTAGGGCGCCGGAGGGTGCAGGGCCGGTTCCAGCCGGTCGGACGTCGCCGAGTCTCCAGCGAGCTGCGCGAACAGGTAAGCCGTGTGGATGACCGTGCGGACCGGGTCGTAGACCAGCCGCCACTGCTGAGGGTCGATCTGCGACAGCACGATCGCGGCTGCCGCGACGCGGCGGGCGCACAGCACCGCCGTCGGGTTCGTCAAGAACCACGGGTAGGCACCCGGTCCGAGCGAGAACGTCCGACGCAGGGGTGCGAGCGCGTCCTTGACGGCCTGGCTGGCCGGCCTGAGGGCACGCACGTCGTACGCCTCGCGCACCCGGAGCACCAGCGCGCGCGCCTGCTCCTTCGACTGCGCCACCCGGTCATGCTCGGGCCGACGTCCTCGGGGCGACGGGGCCGCACCGGGGCACCCGCCCCGCGCCGGTACCGTAGGAACGGTGAGACTCGTCATCGCCCGCTGCTCCGCGCGCTACAGCGGCCGGCTGAACGCCCACCTGCCGCTGGCCACCCGCCTGGTGGTGGTCAAGGCCGACGGCAGCGTGCTGCTGCACTCCGACGGCGGCTCCTACAAGCCGCTGAACTGGATGAGCCCGCCGTGCACGCTGCACACCGCCGATGCCGATCCCGAGGGCGTCGAGCGCGGCGTCGCGCAGGTCTGGACCGTGCAGCACGCCAAGAGCGACGACCGGCTGGTGATCGAGGTGCACGAGGTGCTGCAGGACTCGACGCACGAGCTCGGCGTGGACCCCGGCCTGGTCAAGGACGGCGTCGAGGCGCACCTGCAGGAGCTGATGGCCGCGCAGATCGAGGTGCTCGGCGCCGGCCACCTGCTGGTCCGCCGGGAGTACCCGACCGCGATCGGCCCGGTGGACATCCTGGCCAAGGACCCGGCCGGCGGCACCGTCGCGGTGGAGATCAAACGGCGCGGCGACATCGACGGCGTCGAGCAGCTGACCCGCTACCTCGAGCTGCTGAACCGGGACCCGCTGCTCGCGCCGGTGCGCGGGGTGTTCGCGGCGCAGGAGATCAAGCCGCAGGCCCGGGTGCTGGCCACCGACCGGGGGATCGGCTGCCTGGTGCTGGACTACGACGCGATGCGCGGCGTCGACGACGTGGACTCCCGGCTGTTCTGAGCGGCTCGCGCACCCGGGCGTGCACCTGGGCCATGATGGACCGGTGAGCAGCGTGGATCCTGTCCCCGGCCCGGTCGTCCTGCGCGGCGACGTGGTCACCCCTACCGAGCTGGTCCCGGACGGTGCCGTGGTGCTCGCCGAGGGCCGGATCGTCTGGGCCGGGCCGGCCGCCCAGGTCCCCGGTGGCTGGGCGGACGCGCTGCCTCCCGCACCTGCCCCCGGCACCACCCTGCTCCCGGGGCTGGTCGACCTGCATGACCACGGCGGCGGCGGCGCGAGCTTCCCGGACGCGACCACCCGGGACGAGGCGATGCGGGCCGTGCGCGAGCACCTGGCGCACGGCACCACCAGCCTGGTCGCTTCCCTGGTGACCGCCCCGCGTGACGTGCTGCTGGCCCGGGCCGCCCTGCTCGCCGACCTGGTGGACTCGGGCGACCTGGTCGGCATCCACGCCGAAGGGCCGTTCCTGTCCGCGGCCCGGTGCGGCGCGCAGAACCCCGAGGACATGGTGACCGGGGACCCGACCCTGGTGGCCGACCTGGCCCGGGCAGCCCGCGGGCACCTGGTGACGATGACCGTCGCCCCCGAGGTGCCCGGCGTCGCGGACGGCGGGGCCCCCGCCGGCGCCGACGACGAGGCCTTCGGCGGGGTGCCCGTCCCGCTCGGCACTCCGCGGCCCGACGTGCTGTCCGCCCTGGTCCGGGCCGGCGCGGTGCCCTCGATCGGGCACACCGACGCCAGCGCGGAGCAGGTGGACGTCGCGATCGTCCGCGCCCGCACCCTGCTCGCCGGCGGAGCGTGCGCGGTGCAGGTCGGTGGTCGTACGGCCGCCGGCACGTCGCCGCGACCGACCGCGACCCACCTGTTCAACGGGATGCGTCCCCTGCACCACCGCGATCCCGGCCCGGTCGCCGCCTGCCTGGCCGCCGCCGCGCGTGGCGAGCTGGTCGTCGAGCTGGTCGCGGACGGCGTGCACCTCGCCGACGGCACCGTACGGGCCGTCTTCGACCTGGTCGGCCCGGGATCGGTGGCCCTGGTGACCGATGCGATGGCCGCGGCCGGCATGGCGGACGGCGACTACCGGCTCGGCCCGATGGCGGTGCGGGTCGGCGGCGGGGTCGCCCGGCTGCTCGAGCCGGACGGCAGCGCCGGGGCGATCGCCGGTGGCACTGCGCACCTGCTGGACGTGGTGCGGTCGGTGGTGCGGGCCGGCATCGGTCTGGTGCCCGCCGTGCGCGCCGCAGCGACCACGCCGGCCGAGGTGCTGGGCCGCGCCGACCTCGGCGCCCTGCTGCCCGGCCGTCGGGCGGACGTCGTGGTGGCCGACGCGGACCTGGCGTGCGTGGCGGTGTACCGCGCGGGGCGGCTGCTCGCGGTCTAGCACCCGCCTCGGCGTCGCGTTCGTCCGGGTTTGCGTGCCCGGTCCCACCCCGATCGAGCTCCGATCGGCCCCTGACCAGCGAAGGTCTAGGTAGAAACCCACCTGGGTGCGCATCTTGGCGCCACCTGTGCCCCTACTGTCGGCCGCCTGAGATCGAACGGCTGACGACCGGTCAGGGGGATCTGGGTGCAGGGGGCGAGAGCGCGGTCCGACCGCGCACGGATGCTGGTGCTGCTGCTCGTCGTGGCGCTGCTGGCGCTGGTGCTGCTGCCGCTGAACGGCGGGTACCAGCGCGGGGTCGCAGCTGCGCGGGTGCAGGAGCAGGTGCTCCTCGAGGTGGCGCTGGTCAACGAGGACGTCGGCGCGACCTTCGGCGGCGAGACGGTCAACCTCGGGCGCGGCTTCGTCACCCAGGTCGAGAGCGACGCCTCGGCGTCCTGGCACGTGGTGAGCCGTGGCGTCGCGGAGAGCGGCCTCGGGGCGGGCGGCTACCAGCTGGTGGTCGTGATCCCCGCCGGGTTCTCCGGCACCCTGCTCGACCTCGAGCTGGAGGAGCCGAGCCCGATCGCCGTGACCTACCAGGCGAACGGCGGCGGCAGCACCCGGATCGAGACGATCGCCGCCAGCAAGGGCGCCGAGATCGTGGCGAGCCTGAACGCGCAGCTCGTCGACATGTACGTCGCCTCGATCCTCGGCAACCTGCGTCAGGCGCAGGACAACGTCCGGCTGCTGGTCGGCGCCGGGACCGAGAGCACCACGACCTTCGTCGACACGGTGCTGCCGGCGACCGCGGACCTGGACGAGAGCCTGGCGCTGCTCACCGAGCGGAGCGACGGCCTGCTGACCGCCGGGCAGGACGGCCTCACCGGGATCGCCGACCTGTCCACCGCGACCGACGAGGCGCAGACCGCCCAGGGCGAGCACGACCAGTCGCTCGCCGAGCTGCTGGCCGCCCGCGAGGAGGGGGCGCTCAGCTACGCGGCGTTCCTGGAGTCGCTGCTCGCGCTGGACGCCCGGCTGCTGAGCGAGGACGTGCAGCGGCTCTACGACGACCTGGCCGCGACCCGTGGCGCCCTGGCCGACCAGCTGGTCGTCGACGACGCCGAGACCAGCAGCCACGCGGTGCCCCTGGCCGCGCTGCAGGGCTCGGTCGACCGGGTCGAGGCGAGCGTGCGGGCCCGGGCGGACGAGCTGGCCGCGCTGGACGACGCCGCCGTGCTCGACGCCTACCGCGACGCCGCCTACGCCACGCTCGACACCGACGGCGACGGGGCGGTCTCGCTGACCGAGGTCGCCGCCGCGGTCCGCGGGGAGGACAGCACCCCGCTCGGGTCGCCCGACGTGCAGGCGCTGCTGGTGCCCCTGGCCGAGGCGCAGATCGCGCGGCTGCCCTACCGGTCCGTCGAGGCGCTGGACGCCGTCGTCGCGTCGGGCGTGCTCGGGCGTGCGGGTGGTCGGCTCGACCAGCTGGCTGCGCAGATCGCGGAGGACCTGCGCACCGTCCTGGCCTGGTCCGGCCAGGCCGAGGTGGGCGTGGACCCGACCGGCGTGGTCGGGCAAGGGCTGGACGAGACGATCGTCGCGCTCGGGGCCGCGCAGCTGGCCATGACGGGCGGGTCCGAGGGGGACGGCGCCCCGGCGGACGGCGAGCCCGCCGACGTGGACCCGGTGGACGAGGCGGACCCGGCGGACGAGGACGACCCGGCCGACGAACCCGACCCGACCGAACCGACCGAGCAGGAGCGTGCGGTGGCGACCCTCACCGAGGTCGCCGCCCGGTACGGCGCCGAGGTCACCGAGATCGCGCAGGCCTACCGGTCCGCCGCGCAGACGGTGTCGGTGCTGCAGGACTGCGCCGCACGGTGCGGCACCCTGCCGGACCTCGACGTGTCCGCCGCGGTGGACGGAGTCGTCACCACCGCCGTCGCGCAGGAGCTGGCGGCCGAGCGCGCGACCCAGGACCGGCTGACCGCCCAGGTGGCGCGGCTGCAGGCCGAGATGGTCGAGCTGACCGGGTCGTTCGGGACGCTGACCGAGCTCTCCGGCCGGCTGTCCATCACCATCGACGGCCAGCTGGACGAGCTGGCCACCCTGCGGACCTCGATGGCGACGGTGCTCGACGACGAGGACGTCGCCTCGGACGCGGTCAGCGCGTCGGACTCCCGCACCCGGACCATCGCGAGCGAGGCGCGGAGCCTGCTGTCGCAGAGCGGATCGCTCGCGGCGCAGACCGAGAGCGCGGTGCGGACCGGCGAGGGCGTCCAGCAGCTCAGCAGCGCGGTGCGCGAGGACGTCGCCGCGCTCGGCGAGGACTCGGTGTCCCTCGTCACCAGCGCCGACCTGCTCCAGCAGGTGCTGACCGGCGACGTGCAGGACGAGCAGCTCTTCTCCTCGACCTTCGACGGGGTGCTGTCGAACTCCTACCGGTCCGGCGTGCTGAACGAGCGGATGCTCGGGTTCCTGGTCTCCCCGGTCGAGGCGAACCCCCGGGACCCGGTCGCCTCCACCGACGTCTCGCGCCCGTTCTCCTGGGTGCTGATCGTGTTCGTGCTCTGCCTCGGTGCGGTCTGCGCGCTGTCCTCGGTCGCGCGACGGCGCGAGCCGGCCTCCGCGTTCAGCAGCGACCGGACCCGGTGGTTCTGGGCGAACGTCCGCGCGCTCGGCCCCGTGACGGTGGTCGCGGTCGTGCTCGGGGTCGGGATCGCTTGGGTCTCCGCCGTCGACCTCGGCGTGCCGCGGGAGAGCCAGCTGCGCTGGGCCTGGTGCGTCGTGCTGGCCTGCGTCGAGACCAGCCTCGTCGTGCACGCCCTGGTGCGGCAGTGGCGGCTGGTCGGCGTCGGCCTGTCCGTCCTGCTGCCGGTCGGCTACGTGCTGGTCACGGACGCGGTCGGCGCCGGCGCGGGCGGCGGGCTGCCCGCCCTGGTGGCCCGGCTCGACCCGCTGAGCCATGCCGAACGGGCGCTGGTCGCCGTGCTCGGCTCGGACCCGTCGTGGGGTGCGGTCTCCGGGCGGATGCTGCTCGGCACCGCGGTGGCGCTCGCAGCCGGCCTGCTGGTCCGGATGGACCTGCGGGCCCTGCTGCCCGCACGGGCCGCGGGGGCGTCGGCATGAGAGCCCCGCGCGTGCTGACCGTGGCGGCCCTCGCCCTCGGGCTGCTCGCCGGGGCCGCGAGCCCGGCCCTGGCCGACGACGGCACGGGTGACGGGCCCGGGTCCAACGAGCTCGACCTGCAGGTCGAGCGGCTGGACCACGCCACGCAGGCGGACGTCGTCGGGGACGAGGCCAACGCGATGCTGTTCTCGCCGGAGGACTCCCGCGCCATCGAGGCCGCCCAGGCCGCCGAGCGGGCCCGCCGGCAGGACACCACCCGCACGCTGTTCGCCGGGCAGCGGACCGCGCTGGTCGAACCGCCGTCCAGCGGCGCGCTGTTCGTCGAGCACGAGCTGTCCACCACCACGACCCGGGCCGCCGGCACCGACGCGCAGGACGACACCGGTGCCGGCACGCCGACGGTCTGGGCCCTGGCCGGGCTCGCCCTGCTGCTGGTCACCGGGATCGTCCTGTCGACCACCGTTCGATCACCGGAAGGACCAGACGATGAGTAGCCACGTCGACGTGACCCTCGTGCACCAGGGAGGCCGGGTGGATCTGCGCATCCCGACCCGGATCACGGTGCACCGACTGATCGACGAGCTCGCCGCGATCCTGCCGGGCCTCCGGGCCGGGATGCGCCGCTACCAGCTGCGGATCCCGGGCAAGGGGCTCCTGCTGACCGAGGAGGACGTGCTGGCCCGGCACCCGGTCGCCGCCGGCGACATCGTGGACGTGGTCGTGGCGGACCCCCGTGGGTGACGCGACCAGCTTCGAGGTCGGTGGCGTGTCCTTCGTCCTCGAGAAGGACGGCGAGACGTGGACGCTGCCGCTGCGGCGCTCGCTGCTCCGGATCCGGGACGAGGCCGAGCTCGACCTGATCGCGCACGAGCAGGACACCCTGATGCCGTGCCGGCTGACCTGGCAGGAGGACCAGGTCACCCTGCACCTGACACCGGGTGCCGGCACGGTGGGATGGGACGACGTCGTGCGCCGCCCCCGGGTGGACCGGCTGCGCGCGCTGATCAACATCGGGGAGACCGTCCGGCTGCTCGACCGCGGCTACGTGGTCCTGCTGCACCCGGAGAACCTGGTGGTCGACCGCAACCTGCGGCCCCGGCTCGCCTACCGCGGCCTGCTCGGCACGATGCCGCCGCTGGACTTCGACGCCGGGCAGCTGCTGCGCCAGTACCAGGCGCTGGTGCTCAGCACGGTCGACCCCGGCACCTCGTTCGACGAGCTGGTCGACGGTGCCCTGACCCTGCGACGCGCGACCGGGTTCGAGCGGTCCGTGCTCGCCGCCGGCAGCATCGAGGAGCTGGTGGCCTGCCTGGCCGGGCAGTACGAGACCGTGGCGCAGGGCGACGCCGCACGCCTGGTCCGGGTGAGCCGACGCACGCACCGCGTGCTCCGGCACGCCGTGGTGTGGCTGGCGGTGGTCGCGGTGGCGGCCGGCGCGGCCACCGCCTACAGCGTCTTCGTCCGCACCCCGTTCACCGACCGGATGCTGGCGGCGGACACCCAGTTCATCCGCAGCGACTACGACGGCGTGATCGAGACGCTCCGGCCGGTCGGGGTGGACGACCTGCCGGCCACCCAGCGGTACGAGCTCGCCGCGAGCTACCTGCGCGGGACGAACCTGACCGAGGAGCAGAAGGCGGCCGTCGCCGGCACGCTCTCGCTCAGCTCCGACACCGAGACCCTGACCTACTGGATCCAGGTCGGCCGGGGCGACCTGGATGAGGCGCTGGACACCGCCAAGGGGCTGAACGAGGTCGACCTGGTGCTGTACGCGCTCACGATGCTGCAGGAGCAGGTAGCCCAGGACACCAGCCTGTCCGGAACGAAGCGTCAGGAACGGCTGGACGAGCTGCAGTCGGAGTACGACACGTCCCTCGAGAACCGGACGGCGGCGGTCGACGGCGGCGCGGCCGCGACCGCGACGGACGCACCGACCGCGGATCCCGCCACCGAACCCGCGGAGGGGTGAACCATGTCGGCCAGCATGATCGCGGTCGCCATCGGCGGCACCCGGTTCACCACGCCCGTCGAGCACGGCCAGGAGGTGACGCTCGGGCACGGGGCGGACTGCGACCTGCACCTGCCGCCGGGGCTGGATGTGCCTGCGACGACGGTACGGCTCGACGAGGCCGGGCTGCACCTGGACGTCGGCGGGCAGCACGTCAGCGGACTGCCCGACGACGGCCCGGTGCGGCTGGACGTGGACGGTGTGCGGTTCGAGGCGGTCGCCGGCCGGAGCGGCCGGACCGTCGTCTTCGACCTGCGGGGCCGGACCGGGTTCGTCGTCGGGCCGTGGCCGGGCGCCTCCGTCCGGGTCGCGGACGGCATCGAGCTCTCCGGCGCTCGCGGCCCGGACGGTCGATGGGTGGTCTCGGTGCCGCAGGCCGGCCTGTACCTGAACAACGCCCGCCGTCCCGCGGGCCGGTACGTGCTCGACGAGGGTGACCACCTCGGCTTCGGCACCGCGGACCTCGTCGTCCTCGGCGACGAGCTGCACGTCGACGAGGCCGCGGTGCTCGGCGCCGACCTGCCGCGGCTGGCACGGTCCGTCCGCACCCGGCCCGCCGGCTACCCGGACCACCGCCGCTCGCCGCGGGTCGTGCACCGGCCGCCGGAGGAGAAGATCACGCTGGCCAAGGCGCCGAGCCCGGAGGAGAAGGGCGGGATGGGCGGGCTCGCGAAGCTCGTCCTGCCACCACTGGCGATGATCGCCGTCACGGTGCTGATGGCCTTCATGCGGCAGAACCTGCTGCTCGTGCTGGGCACCGGCGCCACCACCGTGGTCACGCTGGCCTTCACGGTCACGGGCTACCGCAAGGACCGGCGGGACAAGGCCGCCGAGCGGCTGGCGGTCGAGGCGGAGTTCCGGGAGCACCTCGCCCAGCGGACCGCGATGATCCACGCCGCGAACGAGCAGCAGCGGTCCGGCGCCCTCTACCACTACCCGGACATCGCGACGCTGCAGGACCTCGCGCTCGCCTGCAGCCCGCGGATCTTCGAGAAGACCCCGCTGCACTTCGACTTCCTCTGCTACCGGCTCGGGCTGGGCACCGTGGCGACGTCGAGCCGGATCGAGTGGGCCGGCAGCGGCGAGACCTCGGCCTCGGAGCTCGACCTGCTCGCCCGGCAGGTGCACGGCGACGCACTGCGGCTGGACGGGATGTCGGTCACCGTGGACCTGCGGCACGGGCCGGTGGGGTACGTCGGCCCACGCCGGCTCGTGATCGAACAGCTGCAGCTGGTGGTGAGCCAGCTCGCGGTGTTCCACAGCTATCACGATGTCCAGTTCGTGATGGTCTTCGGCGAGGACGAGCACGACGACTGGTCCTGGATGCGCTGGTTCCGGCACTCGAGCCTGCGCTCGGTCAACCTGCGTGGGTTCGTGCACGACCAGCGGTCCCGTGACCAGGTGCTGTCCAGCCTGAACCAGCTGCTGAAGTCCCGGCGTGCCGCGCTCGACGAGGCACGCGGCGGTCAGGCGACCACCTTCTCGCCGCACGTCGTCGTGGTGATCCTGGACGAGACGCTGGTGCTCGACCACGTCGTGATGGAGCTGCTCCGGGACGACCCGACGCACCTCGGGTGCAGCGTGATCGTGGTGCAGGAGACGATGTCCAGCCTGTCGGACTCCGTCACGACCGTCGTGGACGTGCGCGACCGGGAGACCGGCGTGCTGGTGCTCGAACGGGGGGAGCTCCGCAACACGTCGTTCGTGCTGGACCACCTGCCGGAGGGGCTCGACCGCGAGCTGCTGCCGCGGTCGATCGGGGCGCTGGAGCACCGGCTCAATCTCACCAGCAGCATCCCGGAGTCCGTGACCTTCCTGGAGATGTACGGCGTGAGCCGGGTCGAGGAGCTGGGCCTCGCGCAGCGGTGGAGCGCGAACTCCCCGCACCGCACGCTCGGCGTCCCGCTCGGGCTGCGCGGACCGGACGACGTGGTGCTGCTCGACCTGCACGAGAAGGCGCACGGCCCGCACGGACTGGTGGCCGGCACCACCGGCTCCGGCAAGTCGGAGATCATCCAGAGCTACATCCTGAGCCTCGCGGTGAACTTCCACCCGCACGACGTCGCCTTCCTGCTGATCGACTACAAGGGCGGCGGCATGGCGAACCTGTTCTCCGACCTGCCGCACCTGCTCGGCACGATCACGAACCTCGACGGCACGCAGAGCATGCGCGCGCTGGTCTCGATCAACGCCGAGCTCAAGCGGCGGCAGCGGGTGTTCTCCGCGAACGACGTCAACCACATCAACCAGTACCAGAAGCTGTACAAGAGCGGTGCCGTCGACGAACCGATGCCGCACCTGTTCCTCATCTCGGACGAGTTCGCCGAGCTCAAGTCCGAGCAGCCGGAGTTCATGGCCGAGCTGGTGTCCACCGCACGGATCGGCCGGTCGCTCGGCATCCACCTGATCCTGGCGACGCAGAAGCCCTCCGGCGTGGTCAACGACCAGATCTGGTCCAACTCGAAGTTCAAGCTCGCGCTCAAGGTCGCGGACCGCTCCGACTCGATGGAGATCATCAAGACCCCGGACGCCGCCGAGATCACCCTGCCCGGCCGCGCGTACCTCCAGGTCGGCAACAACGAGATCTACGAGCTGTTCCAGAGCGCGTGGAGCGGCGCGGACCACCGGCCGGACGCGGAGCAGAGCAACCAGGACGACCACACCATCTACGCGATCGACGACCTCGGCCAGTACCGGGTGCTGAACGCGGACCTGTCCGGGCTGGACACCGCGGACGAGGTCACGCAGGTGCCGACCGAGCTCGAGGCCGTGGTCCGGGCGGTGCGCGACGAGGCCGCCGACCTCGAGCCGCTGCCCCGGCCGTGGCTGCCGCCGCTCGCGGACCGCCTCCACCTGGGCGAGCTGCACGAGGTCGATCCCGAGACCTCCTGGTCGCTGCCCAAGTCTCGGCTGAACCCCACCATCGGCCGGGTCGACATCCCGAGCCGGCAGACCCAGGAGACGTTGGACCTGGAGCTGTCCGGGGACGGCCACCTGGCCGTGTTCGGCAGCCCCGGCTACGGCAAGTCGACCTTCCTGCAGACGCTGGTGATGGACCTCGCGCGCACGCACAGCCCGGACCACCTGCACGTCTACCTGCTGGACCTTGGCACCAACGGGCTGCTGCCGCTGCGCGGCCTGCCGCACGTCGCCGACACGGTGACCGTGGAGGACGGGGCCAAGGCCACCAAGCTGGCGGCGCGCCTCGCGGACGAGATGAAGCGGCGCAAGCGGCTGCTCAGCGGGTACGCCGTCGCGAACCTCGAGATGTTCGAGCGGGCCTCCGGCCAGACGCTGCCCCAGCTCCTCGTGGTGGTGGACTCGTTCGACGGCCTCAAGGGCTCACCGGTCGACGAGATCGTCACCGGGCTGGTCAGCGCGATCGCCCGAGAGGGCGCAGGCATGGGCCTGCACCTGGCGATCTCCGCCGGGCGGCAGGCCAGCATGCGCAGCGCCCTGCTCGGCAACATCAAGATCCAGCTCACGCTGCGGCTGAACGACGACTCGGAGGCGCGCTCGATCGTCGGTCGGACCGCCGTCACCATCGACGACCAGCCCGGCCGCGGCCTGATCCGCCTGGAGCAGCCGGAGCTGTTCCAGACCGCGCTGCCGGCGGCCGGCGCGGACATGCTGGCGGTGCTCGACGCGGTCCAGGCGGAGTGCGCGGCGATGGACCGGCGCTGGCATGGGCCGCGCCCGGAGCCGATCCCGGTGATCCCGGACCGCCTGACCCTGGACGAGCTGCTCGCCCGCCCGGACGCCGCGAAGGTCCAGACGGCGGGTGCCGTTCCGATCGGCCTCGACCCTGAGACCGTGTCGGCTGTCGGCCTCGACCTGGCGAGGCTCCGGCGCGTGCTCGTCCTGTGCCGTGACGCCGTGGCCGTCGGCGAGCTGTTGCGCACCCTGTGGCACGCCACGAGCCGGACGGTGCCGGGGGAGTCGTTCGTGCTCGACGCGGACGGCACGCTGGACGACCCGGCCGGGGCCCTCGGCACCCAGGACGAGGACCTGCACCAGGTGCTCGACGCCGCGCTCGCCGAGCTGACCGTACGACAGAACCTGCCGCGTGGCAGGCCGGGGATCAAGCGAGGTGCGCCGGCCGCACCGGGACTGCCGCCGGCGCTCGTGATCGTCGCGGATGCCTCGACGGTCGGTGCCGCGGTGGGGCACGACCGACTCGACGATCTCGTGCGACTGCTCACGGACGGCCCCGCCTGCGGGATGCCTGCGTTGATCGGCATGCCGCTGGCCAGCGTGGGCAAGGGTCTGGACCCCCTGGCCAAGCTGGTGAAGTCGTCCGTCTCCGGGATCGTGCGCGGCTCGATGTCGGATCAGAGCGTCTTGACCGCCCGCAACCTCGGTCTCAAGGTTCCGCCGCCGGGCGAGCACGAGGCGTTCCTGGTCGCCGAGGGGATCGGAACCCGTGTTCGGCTGCCCGACACCCCTGCCGCCCCAGAGCTGTCGTAGCGCCCGAGCTTCGACGAGCAGGACGACGTGCCCCGGGCCCCGGGGACGCCGTGAGCAAGAGTACGAAGGAGAGCACCAATGTCTGACCGCATCAAGCTCAGCCCCGAAGAGCTGCGGACCTCGGCGGAGAAGTACGCCGAAGGTTCGGACGAGATCTCCGAGATCCTCAGCTCCCTGACCCGGGAGCAGAGCGTGATCCGCGAGAACTGGGAGGGGTCGTCCTTCGACAGCTTCGACGAGCAGTTCACCGAGCTGTCTCCCGCGATCCAGAAGTTCGCCGAGCTGCTGCAGGACATCCGGGAGCAGCTGTTCAGCGTCGCGGAGATCATCGAGCAGACCGACGCGGACATCGCCGCGCAGATCCGCCGCTGAGCCGGGACCGGTGGCCCGCGCCCGTGGCGTGGGCCACCGGTGGGCCGTGTTCGTGGAGGGAAGGAGATGGCGGTGCGTCGGGTAGGAGCAGGTCGGTCCCGGTGGTGGTGCGGCGCGGTCGCCGCGGCGGTGGCGGTGGCCCTGGCGGGGTGTTCGCAGGAGCAGGTGCTGGGCATGCTGACGGGAGGTGATCCGGTGCTGGTCACAGCGGCGGAGAAGGAGCAGATCGGGTACGAGGTCCCGGCCGGGGTGCAGCGCCCGTCGAGGCAGCGGCTGGTGCTGGCGCACCGGGCGGAGATCGACGCGGTGGTGCAGCCGCTCGTGGAGGACCAGCTCGGACGCCAGGTGGAGCTCGGGACGATCAACGCGACGGTGCCGTGGTCGGAGGTCAGCCTGACCTACCGGACGGTGGACGAGCCCGTGCTGGCGGGGACCGCCTATGTCGGGATCGCGTCGGACGGGTCGGCGACCGGGATCGAGCGGATCGACGAGAACACGGTCGCGAGGCTGACCGTCGAGGGGCTGTACCTGATGGCCTACCGGGAGCGGATCACGCAGATGCGTGAGTACCTGGCCGCGACCTACCCGCAGTTCACGGCCCCGCCGGCGGGGTACCTGGACGCGATCGCGTCGGCGGACCCGATGTTCCGGGTCACCGACTACTACCAGTACGGCGAGCAGCGGAACGTCGAGGAGATCTACGCGGACACCGACACGATCTATCAGGAGTACCTGGCGGACCCGGACCGCACGGACGCGGAGTGGGCGGCACTGCTCGACGCGGTGCTCGAGGGCCGGGAGATGGAGCTGACGGTCGATCTGATGCTGGCGGACCCGCAGGCGGAGCTGACCGAGGACCTGAGCCGGCAGGTCGCGGACGACGTGCGGACCAACCCGGTGTTCACCGGTTTCGGCAGCTGGTTCGTCAACACCCGGAGCAACCTGATCGCGCGGGACGGGACCGGGTTCTACGACTTCCACCAGATGTTCCTCTTCGATGCCGACACGGAGCGGCCGGACGAGGTCTGGTCGGTCGACTACTGGGAGGACGGCGGGACGATCTGGGGGAAGCTCGACGGCGGCGAGACCTGGACGATGTCCGGTGCGTCGGGCGGGAGCACGTCGTGACAGCGGCACCGGAGACGAACCACGACGACCTGATGGACCTGGCCAGCCGCTGGGCCTACGCGAGCCCGGATGTCGGCGACAAGGTGGACGTCAACGGAACGGAGTTCACGGTGGTGCACACCAGGCACGACACGGCCACGGGCCTGGACGCGTACACGTTCCGCAACCCCGACACCGACGAGCTGACCGTGGCCTTCACCGGGACGGAGAGCCTGGACGACTGGATCGCGGACGCGACCCTGCTCACCCAGTGGGACCCGGCGCAGTACCAGGCGGCGGAGCACTACGTGCAGGAGATGGCGGGACGGTATGGCCCGATCGGCACGGTGTGCGGGAACTCGCTGGGCGGCGGCCTGGCGGCCTATGTCGCGGCGCGCAACCCGTCGATCACGGCTGTCACGGTGAATCCGGCCCCGGTGCCGGACTCGCTGGTCGGCGCTGCTGCCCCGAACGTCTACAACTACATCTCGCGAGCGGACGTGCTGCATCGCCTGGTCGTGGCGGGCGGTCTCGAGGACCGGATCATCGGTCACCAGATCTCGTTCGCCGGAACGAGCATGGGCGTGGACTTCATCGGTGCGAACCATATCGGCAGCGATCGCGGCGATCCCGACGAGACGCCGTACGACGGCAGCATGGCCGTACCGTTCTCGCTCTTCCACCCGAACCGGGTGCTCGCAGCGGGTCGGTACGGCGCCCTGGTCGACATCACCCCGGAGAACCTGCGGATGATGGTCGAAGGCTTGCAGCGGCAGCGGACCGACCTGCTCACGGTCCAGGAGACCGAGCTGGTCGGGGTCGAGGCCGAGCTGCGGGAGTACGGTGCGGGGCTCAGCGCCCGGGAAGAGGCCATCCGTCACCTGCTGCACGAGGTCGTCGGCCGGAGGTTCGCCTCGGTGCGGACGCTCGCCGGGGAGATCCGCGACGGGATCGAGCGGACACTGTGCTCGCCGCTGATCTCGTTCCCGGAACCACCGCTGGTGCTGCGCGCGGCGTGGCTGCTCGTGCACCAGGACGTGAAGCACGCCGTGGCAGAGATGGTGACCGCGGTGCAGGAGATCGGCGACTTCGCGGTGCAGGAAGCGGTCGATGCCGCTTGGGACAGGTACCGAGCGGTGTTCTCGGACGAGTCGGCGTCGCTCACGCAGGCCCTGGCTGACCAGAGTCTGGCGCTGCAGGACGACCTGCACCTGGTCGACGCGAAGTGGGAACGGTTCCTGGAAGGGGCGACGACGGTCGCCGATGCGGTCACGCAGGCCGATCAGGAGACGGCGGCGGCGATCGCATCGCGCTCCTGCGCGCCCCACGCCGTGCACGCCACGGTGGGAGCATGGCCGACGCAGGTGGTGCACCCGCTGAAGGACGACACGGTCAAGCAGTTCCGGCAGTCGTACGTGGACGAGCGGCAGCGGATCGCCGGGGACCTGGCCGTCAAGGTCGGTGCCGGCCTCGCGGCGGCGCTCGGGCCGGCATCGGCGAAGGCAGCGGTGCTCATCGTCCAGCTGGAGATCCTGGAGCTGTGCCTCGGCGCCGCCCAGGGCACCCTGCGGGTCGCGGCGAAGGTCGCCTCGTACAGCCCGTTGGCGCTGCTCACGGGCACCTCCGATGACCTCGACCGGTTCCAGCAGGCGGTCAGGGACCTGTACGACGACGTCCGATCGGCGTCCGACGAGTGGCAGCAGGCGATCGCCCAGATCACCACCGCGCTGGACCGCGTCCCCGAGGTGGTGCTCACGCTGGGCGACTACCTGGAACAGAGCTTCTTCTCCGACGATCAGATCGAGACGGCGTACGACGCCTTCCTCAAGTGCCAGAACGTGGTCGACTGCTCCGAGACCGCCTTCGGTGAGGCGGGGTACCAGCTCGACGAGCACGACGCTTCGGCGATCGATGCGCTGGCCGGTCGCGCGGACAGCCTGCGGCGAGATCTCGCCACCGTGGGCGACTCGCTCGCCGAGATGGTGTCGTGACACCGGAGCGGAGACGGCGCTCCTGCACGGAGGCGGGATCACGGATCGGCGTGGGGCAGATCCGTGGTCGGTGACGACGCCGACGTGCTGGTGGCGCTGTCCGGGTTCGACCTCTGGTCCACGGCTCCGTTCGACCCGGAACGGCTGCGTACGCCGGACCGCACGGGGCGCGAGAGGTCCGACGAGGGTGCCTGGTGCGCCGGCGGACAACGGGTGGCGGTTCTTCTCGGACGTGGACACCGAGGCGTTCCTGGCAGACCCGAGGAACCTGCAGGTGGTGTCGTTCAATCAGGTGTGCAACCTCGTGCCGGCGGTGATCGGGGGTCGACGACCTGCCGGTCGGGTCGGATCTGCAGATCGTGGACGACGGGCAGCGGATCAGGATCGCGGACACACCCCGTCGGGGCGTGCCCTGCCGGATGATCGGCTCTACGCGCTGGGCCAGCCGGTGCGGCAGCGGGGCGACCGGACGCCTCGGCCGTTCTCGGGCTGACCGGCTCTCGCCCGGCCCCCGACGGACCGGGCCGTCGGGGGCGCTCACCTGGCGCTACCGGCTCGCCGCGACGCTGCCCTGATCGGTGTACGTCGGTGCCACCAGCCGGGTCTCGGAGATCACCTCTCCGCCGAGCCGGGCCATCACCATCTCGACCGCGATCCGGCCGATCTGGTGCCCCGGCACGTCGATGGTGGACACCGGCACGGGCACGGCGGCGGCGATGTCCGGGGGGCTGACCGCGATCACCGAGAGGTCCCGCGGCACGCGTAGCCCGCGGTCGTGCACCCGGGACAGCAGCCCACCGAGGGCCGCCTCGTTGTGCACGACGAGCCCGGTGGTGCCGGGGTGCGCGTCGAGCAGCTGGTCCAGGGCGAGCGCGCCGCCGGCGAAGGTGGGCTCGGCCGGCACCACGTGCGCTTCGACGTCGCTGATCGTGGCCTGGTCGAGCACGCCGTGCCGCATCCGGATCGCGTAGTTGGCGCGGTGGTCGATCCGGTCCTGGGAGGCGCCGACCAGGGCGATCCGCTGGTGCCCGTGCGCGGCGAGCTCGCGGACGGCCAGCCGACCGGCGGCGGCGAAGTCCAGGTCGACGCAGCTCAGACCGGTGGTGTCGTCGGGTACGCCGATCAGGATGCTCGGCAAGGAGAGGGTGCGCAGGGCGGGCAGCCGGGCGTCGTCGGCCTCGATGTCCATCACGATCAGAGCGTCGGCGGTGGAGCTGGCGGCGATCCGGTCCATCCCGCTGGGGTCGTCCTGGGTGAGGATCAGCACGTCGTGGTCGTGCTCGCGCGCGGTGGTGACGACGCCGCCGACGAACTGCATGATGATCTGCACGTTGATCCCCGGTCGGAACGGCACCATCAGGGCGATCACGTTGCTGCGGCTGGAGGCGAGCGCCCTGGCCCCGGCATGCGGCCGGTAGCCGAGCTCGGCGACGGCCTGCTGCACCCGCTGCCGGGTGGGCGCGGAGATGGTCCGCTTGCCGCTGAGCACGTAGCTGACGGTCGACACCGAGACGCCCGCCGCGCGGGCCACGTCACCGATCGTCGCCATGCCGGACAGCGTAGTGGGGGAGCGTGTGCGGGACGGCGCCATCCATGGGCCGGATTCTCTCCCAGAGGTGTGCAAGCGCTTCGACTACAACTCGAGCGAGACCCATGCATCCATCGGTCGATGGTTGGCTCGGCGACGGAATACATCCCATGATCTAGCCGATCTCGGCCTGATCGCAGGATCGAAGCGATTCGACTACCTGGTGCACAAGTTTCGATCCCGGAGGCTGGACCTGGATTAGTTCGACGGCTACAGTAACGACCGCGCGAAGCGCTTCGACTCTCCGACGTCGGGGAACCGCCGTCGACGAGGAAGGCCGCTGGTGGCCACCGTGCCGGACCTGCCGCACGGCGCCGGCGTCGCACCCTCGTGCCGGCCGGCGCGCACCGCGTGCACCACCCGACGGGCGGGACGGCGACCGCCGCCCGACGACCAGCACAGCAGGAACTCGATGAGGAGGACGTGTGATGGCACATCAGCGCAGGAACCGGATCATGGCGGGTGCCATGGTGCTCGCCCTGCCGCTCGCCCTGGCGGCGTGCGGCGGCGACGGCGGCGGGGGGTCCAGCAGCACGTCGGACGGGCAGACCCTGACCATCTGGGACTACGAGAACGACGAGTCCGCCATGGGCCAGGCCTGGGCCAGGGCGATCGAGATCTTCGAGGAGGAGCACCCCGACGTCACGGTCACCACCGAGGACCAGACGTTCGAGCAGATCCAGAAGAACGCGAAGATCTTCCTCACCGGCGACGACGTGCCGGACGTGATGGAGTACAACAAGGGCAACGCCACCGCCGGGCAGCTGGCCTCGCAGGGCCTGCTCACCGTGCTCACCGACGAGGCCGAGGCCCGCGGCTGGGACGACACCCTGCCCGCCTCCATCCAGACCACCGCGATGTACGACGAGCAGGGCCTGATGGGCTCGGGCGACTGGTACGGCGTCTCGAACTACGGCGAGTTCGTCGGGGTGTACTTCAACCAGGACGAGTTCGACCAGTACGGCATCGCGGTGCCGACCACCTTCGACGAGTTCGAGGCCGCTCTGGCGACGTTCGCGGCTGCCGGGGTCACCCCGCTGGCCACCGCGGGCGCGGAGTACCCGATGGGCCAGCTCTGGTACGAGCTGGTGCTGCACTACGCCGACCGCGACCTGGTGGACGCCTACCAGCTGTTCACCGACGACGTCACCTTCACCGAGGACGCGTTCACCCAGGCCACCGACAAGCTGGACGAGTGGATCAAGGCCGGCTATGTCGCGTCCGACTCCGCGGCGCTGACCGCCGAGGACATGGGCACCTCGTTCATCGCCGG
Source organism: Cellulomonas sp. (assembly GCA_036404115.1). GTDB lineage: Bacteria > Actinomycetota > Actinomycetes > Actinomycetales > Cellulomonadaceae > Cellulomonas. Next base: position 15,860 of record DASWPG010000011.1, on the reverse strand, counting down.
GACCTATCCGATGATGGTCTCCGGGTCCTGGTGGTTCGGCCGGCTCACCGAGGAGGTGCCGTTCACCTGGGGCCAGTTCCTCTTCCCGGGCAACGACCTGCACGCCGGCTCGTCCGGCAACCTGTGGGTGGTGCCGGAGAACGCGGAGAACAAGGACCTCGCGTACGACTTCATCGACATCACCCTGCGCCCCGAGGTGCAGGAGATCCTCGGTCAGGCCGGCGGCCTGCCGGTCGCCGGTGACTCGTCCACGATCACGGACGAGAAGACCCGGGAGCTGACCGAGAACTTCGAGACGATCCTCGACGAGGACGGTCTGGCGTACTACCCGGACTGGCCGGTCGCCGGCTTCTACGACGTCGTGGTGAGCCAGCTCCAGTCGCTGATCAACCAGTCCAAGACGCCCGCCGAGGTGCTGGACGGGCTGTCCACCGCCTACCAGGAGGGCAAGGCGGACCTGCTCGAGGGCTGACCCGCACCCCACCCGCCCCGGCGGCCGCCGTCCTCGGTCGCGCCGCCGGGCGGGTGCCCCCATCCGCCCTGACGAGAAGAGTCCCGCATGACCACCGTCGATCGCGTGCGGCAGCCCGCGCGCCGCAGCCGCCGGTCGCGCGACAGGCTCGGGTACCTGCCCTATCTGCTGCCCGGCCTGATCGCCTTCACCGTCGTCATCCTGATCCCGTTCGGGATGAACATCTACTACAGCCTGCACAAGTGGAAGGGCGGCAACGCCCCGATGCGCTGGTACGGGCTGGGCAACTACGCCGACCTGCTGCACGACGAGCAGTTCTGGACCTCGTTCCAGAACTCGATCTCGATGATCGTGGCGATGGTGGTGGTGCCGACCGTGATCGGCCTGCTGCTCGCCGCGGTGCTGTTCGACGTGCTCGGCAAGCGGTTCGGCCCGCGGGTGGCGTCCTCCCTGCGCGCGCTGTACTACCTGCCGCAGATCCTGCCGGTCGCCGTGGCAGGCGTGCTGTGGAACTGGATCCTGAACTCCCAGACCGGTGCGGTGAACGTGGTGCTGCGCTCGCTCGGCGTGGACGACCCGCCGAACTGGCTGGGCTCGACCAGCACGGCGCTGCCCACGGTGATGATCGTGCTGATCTGGATCCAGATCGGCTACCCGGTGGTGATCTTCATGTCCGCCCTGCAGCGGGTGGACCCCGAGCTGTACGAGGCCGCCGAGCTGGACGGTGCGGGCTGGTGGCACCGGTTCCGCGCGATCACGATCCCGCAGATCAAGCCGGAGACCTTCGTCATCACGCTGACCTGCACGGTGGCCGCGCTCAAGGTGTTCGGGCCGATCTACGTGCTGACCCGTGGCGGCCCGGAGAGCTCGACGCTCGTGCCGAGCTACTACTCGTACCTGAACTTCTTCGACAAGTCGAAGGTCGGCTACGGGGCCGCGATCGCGAACGTCCTGACGGTGCTGATCATCGCGGTCGCGGTCGTCATCATGGTGCTGCAGGCCCGCAGCGCCCGCCGTGAGGAGGCGGGGCACTGATGGCCGCCACGACCCGGGTGCTGCCCACCGACTCCGACCGCCGGCACCGCCGCGGCACCGCGCGCTGGTTCGTGCTGGCCGGCGCCGTGCTGGTCGCCGCGGCGATGATGGTGCCGTTCGCCATCATGGCGCTGAACGCCTTCAAGTCTCCGCAGGACTACTCGACCAACGGCCCGCTGAGCTGGCCGGGCGAGCTCTACACCCAGGGGCTCGTCGACTTCTGGAACCGGGTCGACTTCCCGGAGAAGCTGGTCAACTCGATCTGGATCTCCGGCTGCGTGGCCGTCTTCGGCACCGTCCTGTCGCTGTTCTCCGCGTACGCGCTCGGCGTCGGCAAGGTCAAGGGCCGGATGTCGATCGTCACCCTCTTCCTGCTGGCCAACATGCTGCCGCAGGAGGTGCTGGTCTACCCGCTGTTCCAGATGGCGCAGCGGGTCGGGCTGAGCAACAACCAGTGGTCGGTGATCATCATCTTCACCGTCATCCAGGCGGCGTTCGGCACCTACCTGCTGTCCTCGGTGCTCGGCACCTTTCCGCCGGCGCTGCTGGAGGCGGCGGCCCTGGACGGCGCGGGCCGGTGGCGCACCCTGTGGGGGATCGTCTTCCCCGTGGTGCGACCGACGCTGTCGGTGCTGGTGATCTTCTTCTTCATCTGGACCTGGAACGAGTTCTTCATCCCGCTGGTCATGCTGACGACCAATGCGACGCAGACGATCCCGGTGGCCCTCGCCTCGCTGCAGGGCGACCGGATGATGGACGCTCCGACCACCAACGCGGGCGCACTGGTCTCGATGATCCCGGCGGTGGTCTTCTTCCTGATCTTCCAGCGCACCCTCACCCGCGGCATCACCGCGGGTGCCGTCAAGTAGCAGCCCACCGCCGGTCGGGTGCGAGGGCGCCGGACGGCACGACGAAGAGAGCATCGGACACCACATGAAGTTCACCGACGGCTACTGGCAGGCGCTGCCGGGCGTCACGATCCTGCACCCCCGCACGGTCGCGGAGGTCGAGACAGGACCGCGCGCTCTGACCGCCTATGCCGGCACCGGTCGCCTGGAGACCCGGGGCGACACCCTGAACAGCCCGCTCGTGACCCTCACGCTGGACTCTCCGGCCGCCGGTGTGCTCGGCGTGACCATCGAGCACCACCGGGGCGGCGTGGACCCGGGGCCCGCGTTCGCGCTCGCGGACGACCAGCCGCACATCACCGTGCACGGGCCGACCGACGCCGACCCGCGCGCCGTCCTGCGGACCGGCGACCTCACCGCGCGGATCGCGACCACCGGGCCCTGGTCGCTGGAGATCGAGGTCGACGGCCGGGTGGTGACGTCCTCGTCGGCCCTCGGCGTCGGCGTGGTCACCGACGCCGAGGGGCGGCCGTTCGTGCGCGAGCAGCTCGCTCTCGGCGTGGGCGACCACGTGTACGGGCTGGGCGAGCGGTTCACCGCCTTCGTGAAGAACGGCCAGAGCGTCGACGTGTGGAACGCCGACGGCGGCACGTCCTCGCAGCAGGCCTACAAGAACGTGCCGTTCTACCTGACCGACGCCGGCTACGGCGTGCTGGTCGACCACCCGGGCGGGGTCTCGTTCGAGATCGGTTCCGAGGTGGTCTCGCGCACGCAGTTCAGCGTGCCGGGGGAGCGGCTGCGCTACTACGTGATCGCGGGTCCGACGCCGAAGGACGTGCTGCGCCGCTACACCGCGCTGACCGGCCGGCCGGCCCGGGTACCGGACTGGTCCTACGGCCTGTGGCTGTCGACCTCGTTCACTACTTCGTACGACGAGGCCAGCGTGATGGCCGCCGTCGACGGCATGGCCGACCGCGGGCTGCCGCTGTCGGTGTTCCACTTCGACTGCTTCTGGATGCGCGAGTTCCACTGGTGCGACTTCGTGTGGGACCCCGCGACGTTCCCGGACCCGGCGGGGCTGCTGCGTCGGCTGCACGAGCGCGGCCTGAAGGTCTGCGTCTGGATCAACCCGTACATCGCGCAGCGCTCGCACCTGTTCACCGAGGGCAAGGAGCTCGGCTACCTGGTGCGGCGGGCCGACGGCTCGGTGTGGCAGTGGGACCTGTGGCAGGCCGGGATGGCTCTGGTGGACTTCACCAACCCTGCCGCGGCCGCCTGGTACCAGAGCAAGCTCGCCGTGCTGCTCGACCAGGGGGTGGACGCGTTCAAGACCGACTTCGGCGAGCGGATCCCGACCGACGTGGTCTGGCACGACGGCTCCGACCCGGAGCGGATGCACAACTACTACACGCACCTGTACAACCGCACCGTCTTCGACCTGCTCCGTGAGCGGCGCGGCGAGGGCGAGGCGGTGCTGTTCGCGCGGTCGGCGACGGCCGGCGGCCAGCAGTTCCCGGTGCACTGGGGCGGCGACTGCGAGTCCACGTTCGTCTCGATGGCGGAGTCGCTGCGCGGCGGGCTGTCGCTGGCGTCCTCCGGCTTCGGCTTCTGGTCGCACGACATCGGCGGCTTCGAGGGCACCCCCGACCCGGCGGTGTTCAAGCGCTGGACGGCGTTCGGCCTGCTCTCCTCGCACTCCCGGCTGCACGGTTCCGGTTCGGTGCGCGTGCCGTGGGCGTTCGACGAGGAGGCCGTCGAGGTCACCCGCCGGTTCACCCGGCTCAAGCTCTCCCTGATGCCCTACCTGGCGGCGGCCGGCCGCGAGGCGCACACCGACGGCATACCGGTGATGCGCCCGATGGTGCTGGAGTTCCCGGACGAGGTCGGTGCCGCCACGGTGGACAGCCAGTACCTGCTCGGCGCCTCGTTGCTCGTCGCCCCGGTGTTCACCGCCGACGGCTCCGTGGACGTCTACGTGCCCGCCGGCAGCTGGACCTCCCTGCTGGACGGCTCGACCGTCGAGGGACCGCGCTGGCACCGCCAGCGGCATGCCGCGGACTCGCTGCCGCTGCTGGTCCGCCCGGGCACCGTGCTGCCGGTCGGCGCCCACGACGACCGCCCGGACTACGACCACGCCGAGGGTGTCACCCTGCGGCTGTTCGGCCTGGCGGACGGGCACGACTCGACGACCACGGTCACCGGGCGTGCGGGGGAGGTCCGGTTCCGGGTGCGGCGCGCCGGCGCGGACGTGCAGGTCGAGGCGTCGGGTGCGGTGCCGGCGTCCTGGTCCGTGGCGGACGGCCTCGGCACCCCCCTGGCCGCGTCGGGTGCGGTCGCGGGGCTGACGCTGCGGGCCTGAGCGCGGCCGCGGGGGGCCCGGCCCCGGGGTGCTGACCTCGGGCCGGGCACCCCGCCGGAACGGGGTCGCGGGAGCGTTCCCACACCCTGTATCGTATCGATTCGACATCGACGTCCCGCACCGCACCGCACCGCACGGACACCCTGCTGCGAAGGAATGCCCATGAGCTCGTCCCGTCCCTCCGGACGCCCGTTCCCCGCCGACTTCCTCTGGGGGTCGGCCACTGCCGCGTACCAGATCGAGGGCGCCGTCGCCGAGGGCGGGCGCGGCCCGTCGATCTGGGACACCTTCTCCGCCCGGCCCGGTGCCACCCTGAACGGCGACACCGGTGCCGTCGCGGTGGACCACTACCACCGGGTGCCCGAGGACGTCGCCCTGATGCAGGACCTCGGTCTGCAGGCGTACCGGCTCTCCGTCGCCTGGCCGCGGGTGCAGCCCACCGGCTCCGGCGCGTTCAACGCCGAGGGCATCGCGTTCTACGTCGACCTGGTGGACCGGCTGATCGAAGCCGGCATCGCCCCCGTCGTGACGCTCTACCACTGGGACCTGCCGCAGGCGCTGGAGGACCAGGGGGGCTGGGCGAACCGCGCGACCGCCCACCGGTTCGCCGACTACGCCCGCCGGATGGCCGAGGCGCTCGGCGAGAAGGTCACGCTGTGGACCACCCTGAACGAGCCCTGGTGCTCGGCCTACCTCGGCTACGCATCCGGCGTGCACGCCCCCGGGCGGCAGGAGCCCGCCGCCGCGCTGGCCGCCGTGCACCACCTGAACCTGGCGCACGGTCTGGCAGCCCGGGCGATCCGCGACGTGCTCGGCGCCGGGACGCCGGTCTCGATCACGCTCAACCTGCACGTCACCCGCGCCGCGAGCGACGCGCCCGAGGACGTCGCCGCGCTCGCGAAGATCGACGCCGTCGCGAACGAGGTCTTCCTGCAGCCGCTGCTCGAGGGCCGGTACCCGGAGGCCGCCCTCGCCCAGACCGCCGACCTCACCGACTGGTCCTTCGTCCAGGAGGGCGACCTCGACACCATCCGGGTCCCGATCGACCTGCTCGGCGTCAACTACTACTCCACCGGCCTGGTCCGGCACCGGCACGGCGAGCCCGTCGTCGGCGACGGCAGCCCCGGGCCGGACGGCCACCGGTCCGCAGCGGTCAGCCCGTGGGTCGGCTGCGACGACGTCGAGTGGCTGCCGCTGCCCGGCCCGCACACCGCGATGGGCTGGAACATCGAGCCCGGCGGCCTCACCGAGCTGCTGGTCGGCCTGCACCGGCGCTACCCGGACCTGCCGCTCGCCGTCACCGAGAACGGCGCCGCGTTCGCCGACGAGGTCGCCCCGGACGGCCAGGTGCACGACGCGGCGCGCGTCGAGTACCTGCACGACCACATCGACGCGGTCGGCGCCGCCCTGGACGCCGGCGTGGACGTGCGCGGGTACTTCGTCTGGTCGCTGATGGACAACTTCGAGTGGGCGTACGGCTACGACCGCCGGTTCGGCATCGTGCGTGTCGACTACGACACCCTGGTCCGCACCCCCAAGGACTCCGCCCGCTGGTACCGCGAGCTGGTCCGCACCGGCACGATCCCGACCGTCGAGTCGGCCCCCGCCCTCCCCTGACCCACCCCCGCCCCGCCTCCACCTGACCCACCCCCGCCCCGCCTCCACCTCGCCCCTCCGCAGCGCCCCACCCGCGGGTGAGAACGGGACGCGTCGGGTGCGCATCCTGCACGTGCGCACCCGACGCGTCCCGTGCACCGGGGCGACGGGGCGGGGTGACGTGCACCGGGGTGACGGGGCGGGCGCGAGGGGCCGGGGGCGGGGGATGATGGGGCGTGCCCTCCGGACGTCGATCGAGCAAGCGGCCCTACGGGGAGGAGCACGTGCCCCTGGACCTGGACCGGGCCTCCGGCGGGCGGAGCGCCGAGCACGGGCCTGACGGCGAGTGGACCGTGCAACGTGTCGGCGGGTCGGACCGGACGTTCCGCTGCCCGGGCTGCGACCAGCTGATCGCCCCGGGCACACCGCACCTGGTCGCGTGGGCGGCCGACGGCATGTTCGGGGTCGAGCAGGCGCTCGCCGACCGGCGGCACTGGCACGCCGCCTGCTGGTCGGCCCGGGGTCGTCGTCGCCCCGGCGGTCGCTGACCGTCCATCTCGGCCCACCCCTCGGACCGGGCACGCGCCCGGGGATAGTCTCGACGGCGATGAGCACCGACACCCCCACCCCGATCCGCTCGCTGTCCGTGCTGCCCGCGCTGCGCGAGGACGTCGAGCTGCACACCGCCGACGGCCTCACGCTGGTGGGCGAGCTCGCGCTGCCGGTGGCGGCCGACGGCACACCACGGACGCCGGTCGCGACGCTGGTCACGCTGCACCCGCTGCCGACCCACGGCGGCTACATGGACTCCCACGTGCTGCGCAAGGCCGCGTGGCGGCTGCCCGCGCTCGCCGACGTCGCGGTGCTGCGGTTCAACACCCGCGGTACCGCGAGCCCTCGCGGCACGAGCGAGGGTGCGTTCGACGAGGGCCGGGGCGAGCGGTTCGACGTGCAGGCCGCGATCGAGCTCGCCGAGTTCCGCGACCTGCCGCACCCGTGGCTGGTCGGATGGTCCTTCGGTACCGAGCTCGCGCTGATGCACGGGCTCGACCCCGCGATCGAGGGCGCCGTGCTGCTGTCCCCGCCGCTGCATCGCGCGACCGATGCCGACCTGGACGCCTGGGACGCGGACGGCAGGCCTCTCACGGTGCTCGTGCCCGAGCTGGACGACTACCTGCGTCCGGCCGAGGCGCGGGCACGGTTCGCCCGGGTGCACCAGGCCGAGGTGATCGGCGTCGACGGCGCCCGGCACCTCTGGGTGGGGGAGCAGGCCGTCCGCCGGGTGCTGGACGAGATCGTCGCGCACGTGGCGCCAGGGGTCCCGCTGCCGCTGCCGACCACCTGGGACGGACCGCTCACCCAGGGCGCCGACGCCGGCCGCGAGGACGAGCGATGACGGCCCCCGGCCCCGGCCCCGGCCCGCGGACCCTGCACGTGCTGCGCCCCGGCACGGGGATGCCGCTGGTGCTGCTGCACGCCTTCCCGCTGGACGCCCGGATGTGGACCGAGGTCGCCGCGGTGTTCGCCGACCCCGCCGGTACCGCGCCCGACGTCCCGGTGCTCGCGGTCGACCTGCCTGGCATGGGCACCGCCGCCGCATCGGCGCTGCCGGAACCCTCGATCGAGGCCGCCGCCGACGTGGTGGCCGCGGTGCTCGCCGCGGCCGGCCACGCACGCGTGGTGGTCGCGGGGCTCTCGATGGGCGGCTATGTCGCGATGGCGCTCGCGGAGCGGCACCCCGGGCTGCTCGCCGGCATCGGGCTGCTGGACACGAAGTCGACCGCCGACGCGCCGGCGGCCCGGGCGAACCGGCTCCGGGTGGCCGATGCCGTGCAGCGGTCCGGGACGGTGGACGAGGTGGCGCCGATGGCGTCCGCGCTGCTCGGCGCGACGTCCCGTGCCCGCCGCCCGGAGCTCGCCGCCCGGATCGCCGGCTGGATCGGTGCGCAGCAGCCGTCCGGCGTCGCGTGGTCGCAGCGCGCGATGGCCGCCCGCCCGGACCGGACCGCGGTGCTGGCGGCGTGCGGGCTGCCCGCGCTGGTGCTGGTCGGCGACGAGGACGAGCAGACCCCGCTGCCCGAGGCCGAGCACCTGGCCCAGGCGCTCGCGGTGCGGCCGCAGATCGTGCCGGCCGCCGGGCACCTCAGTGCGGTCGAGGCCCCGGACGTGGTGTCGCAGGCGCTGGCCGGGCTGGTCCAGCGGGCCGCCGACCGGGTCTGAAGCAGGCTGCGCCGCACCCGACCGGCCCGTGGCCGCCCCGGAACGACCCTGACGACCCTGCCCGGCCCCGTCGGATCAGCCGAAGTCGCCGAGGGCCCTGGCCAGTGCCACCGGCAGGTCCAGCGACTCACCGTCCTTGCCGCCCGCGCCGATCACCAGCGGCGGGTCCTGCGGATCGGGCTGCACGCCGCGGAACCGGGCACCGAGCGATCCCGGCACGGTCAGCACGTAGAACTCGCCGTCCGTGGCGACCGCGACGGTCTCGTCCCGGCGCAGATACCACCCGTCGAGCCCGGTGCGGTAGCGGCCCCGGCCGCCGTAGCCGGTCGCGTGCAGCGGGACCGGCGCCACGCCCCGCCGGGCGGCCTCGACCACGAACCGGCGGATCAGCTCGCGCGCCCGGTCCGACTCGGCGCGTCGACGGGCGAGCAGCGCAGCCTCGTGGGCGTCCGCCGCCTCGCGCCGTCGGGTGCGCCAGTCGTCGGGCCCGGGCCCGGGCGTCTGATCGGACCCCGCCGCGGGCCCGGTCACCGGTCGGCGGGCGTCGCAGCCTGCTCGGACCGGTCCTGCTGGTCCGGGTCGGCGACGGTCTGCTCCTCGAGGGCGTCCTCGTCGTCACCGGCCGTGACCGCCGTCGCCTCGTCGCCCGTCGCACCGTTGCCGCCATCCGGCTGCGCGCCCGCCTCCGGTACGGCGTCCGTGGCCGCGGTGCCGTCCGCGGTGGTGCCGGCGTCCGTCGTCGTCGGCTCCGGCGAGCCCTCGTCGGTGCTGCCCGTCTCCGCGGCGACCTCGACCGTCGCCACCGCGGCCGTCGTGTCCTCGACCTCCGCGGCCTCGGCCGTCGTCGCCTCGTCGTCGACGGCCGGTGCTGCAGCCGGGGCGGGCGCGGCAGCGGCCGCGGACACCGGGGCCGGCCGCCCCTTCGCGCCGCGCACCGGACGCGCCGCCGGGCGAGCGATCCGGGAGTCCAGCTGCGCCTGCGCGGCGTCCGCGCGCTCCAGCGTCTGCCGGTTCGGCGCAGGGTCGCTGCCGAGCAGGTTGCGCAGCTCGTCCAGGTAGGTCGTGATCGACTCGCGCTGCCGGTTCAGGTCCTCGACCTGGCGCTGCGCGGTGGTGCGCTCCCGCTCGGCCTCGGTCATCGACTCCGACAGCGTCTTCTCGGCGTGCTCACGCGCCTCGGCGACCACCCGGTCGGCGTTCTGCCGGGCGTTGGAGAGCAGCTCCTTGGCCTGGCTCTGCGAGTCGATCCGGATCTTCTCGGCCTGCTCCAGCGCCTTGGCGACCCGCTGCTCCGCATCCGCCGCGTGCCCCTCGGCATCGGCGACCAGCTTCTCGGTCTCGGCGCGGACGGTCGCGTGCCGCTCGGCGTCGGCCCGTTCGGCGGCCTCCCGCTGCGCGACGATCGACAGCTCCGCGTCCGCGAGCTGCTGGCGAGCCCGCTGGCCCAGCGCCTCGGCCTCGGCACGGGCCGCGCCGAGCTGGTCCTCCGCGCTGCGGGCGGCCTCGGTGACCTGCCGCTCGGCCTCGAGGCGGGCGGTCTCCCGCTGCTCCGCGGTCTCCCGCCCGGTCAGGTCGCGCAGATCGGCGGCCTCGCGCTCGGTGTGCTCGCGCAGCTCGGTGGTCTCCCGCTCGGTGAGCGAGCGCAGGTGCCCCACCTCCTGCTCGGTGCGCTCCCGCAGCGCGGTCGTCTCCCGCTCCGCAGTGGTGCGCAGCTCGGCCGCGTACTGCTCGGCCTCCGCCCGCTGGGCACCCACGGCCTGCGCGGTCTCCTGCCGGGTGGCGGCCACCTCGTCGGCCACCGCCGCGCGCAGCTCGCCGGTCTCGCGGTCGGCGCTGGCCCGGACGAACCCGGAGTACTGCTCGGCCTCCGCCCGCAGTGCGGACGTCTCGGCGGCCACCCGCTGCTGCAGCTCCGAGGCGGACCGGTCGGCGGCGGTACGCACCGCATCCGCGTGCGTCTGGGCCTCGGCCCGCAGCGAGGTGATCTCGTCGCCGGCGGTCTGGCGGGCCTGCGCGATCTCGGTCGCGGCGAGCGAGCGCTGCATCGCCGACCACCGCTCGGCCTCGGTGCGCAGCTCGGCGAGCTCGGTGGTCACCCGCTGGCGCAGCGCGGTGGTCTCGGCCTCTGCGCGCTGACGCAGGTCCTGGTCGTACCGGTCGGCCTCGGCACGCTGGGTCGTGGTCGCCTGCTCGGTGCTGGAGCGCAGCTCCTCGGCCGTCTGCTCGGTGCTGATCCGCAGCTCGGTGGTCTCTCGCTCGGCAGTCGCTCGCAGCGTGCCGATCTCGCGCTCCAGCGAAGCCCGCCGCTCGCTCTCCTCGGTGGCGACGGCGGTCTGGATCCGCGCCGCCTCGCGCTCGGCGGAACCCACCAGCTCCTCCGCGCGCCGCTGGGCGCTGGTCAGGACGCTCTCGGCCTCGGTCTGCGCGGTCGAGCGCTCCTCGGCGGCCTCGCGCCGGGCGGTCGCGAGCAGCTCGGCGACCTCGTTCTCTGCGCGTGCGCGCAGCTGGCCGGCGGACAGGCGAGCACGGGCCAGTGCGTCAGAGGCCTGCGCGTTCGCCTGCTGCACCACGTCGGAGGACTGCTCCTCGGCGGAGCGGAGCAGCATCTCGATCCGCGATCCCAGCCCGGAGTAGGTGGGGCGCTCGGCCTCGCGCAGCTGGCGGTGCGCCTCCGACAGCTCGCCGGAGATCTGCAGCACCCGCTCGTCCATCGAGGCGACCTGTGCGCGGGCCTCCGTCAGGGCACGGTCCAGCTCGTCCATCCGGGCGTCCACCGGAGCTCGGTCGTACCCACGGAAGTTGACCACCGGGAAGGGCGTACGGTCATCTGACACGGGAGATCCTCCTGCGGACGCGCTCTGGTGCGGACGCCCCGTCGTCGCGAGGCCGGGGCGCCGATCGTCCCGTGGTCCGTGGCCAGGGTATCCGGGTCACGGGCGCGCAGAACACCGTCCGTGCGCACCCGATGGCCGCGGTCCGGGCGGCCGAGGTGTCGAGCACCGAGGCGGCTCGCCTATCCTGGGCCGTCACGTTCGAGAGGATCACGCGTGCTCCAGCGATACATCGCCGCCCTGATCGGTGTGCTCGGTCTCGCGGCTGCGGCTCTCGGCATCGCCTCGGCCACGGCCTGGCGAGCCGACGACCCGCTGGTCGCGACCGTCACCGCAGCGGACGGGACCCCGACCCTGGTCACCGACCCCGGAGTGCTCGAGCTCGCCGGGAGCCCGGTGACCATCACCGTCACCGCGGGCTCCGACCCGGTGGTCCTGGCGATCGGGCGAGACACCGACGTGGACGCCTGGATCGGCGCCGACGCCTATGACCGGGTGACCGGCCTGTCCGACTGGCACACGCTGGCCACGGTCGAGGGCGAGGACGCCGCGGGGTCCGAGCCCTCCACCACCGCCGACGCCACTGCCACGGCCGCTGCGACCGAGGCCGCCGCGACCGCAGCGGCGTCGCCCGAGCCGTCCGCCTCCGGCACCGCGACGGCAGACCCGGACGCGGTGACCGCTGCCGATCCGACCGGTTCCGACCTGTGGGTGTACGAGACCTCCGGCGACGGATCCGCCACCCTGGAGTGGACGGGGGAGTCCGGTCGCTGGTCCCTGATCGCGGTGAGCCTCGGCGACACCGTTCCCACGCTCTCGCTGTCCTGGCCGCAGACCGTCACGACGCCCTGGCTCTGGCCGGGCGTCGCCGTCGGGGTGCTGCTGGTGGCGGTGTCCCTGGTGCTCGGCATCCGGCTCTGGCGCCGCGCGCGGCTCGGCCCCGACGCCGACTGGCACGACGTGTCCACGGGGATGATCGCTGCCGTGGCCCGGCCGGACGTGCTGCCGGCCGGCACGGTGCTGCCCGGCACGGCACCGGTCCACGTGGTCGATGACAGCCCCGGGCCGGCCCAGCCGCTCACCCGCCGGCAGATCCGCGAGGCGGAGGCGGCGGGTGCTGCCGGCCGACGGCGCGGTCGACGGCCGGCCACCGGCACGATCCCGGTGGTGGACCCGCAGACCGGCACGATCCCGGTCGTCGGGGAGCAGACCGGCGCCGTTCCGGTCGTCGAGCCCCCGCAGGCCTCGGCCGCACCGGGCTCGGTGCCGTCCGACCCGGTGCCGTCCGGTGATCCGGCTTCCCGGCCGTCGCGCTTCGGCCGACGGGCCTCCGGTCGGTCGACGCCCGAGCAGCCGACGCCGGAGCGATCCGGCGATGCGCCGCCGAGCGCCGCCGGTCCGCAGCTCTCGGAGGCGGACGCCGCCCGCACCGGTGCCGCGCCGGCCGACGGCGCTCAGCTTTCCGGGGCCGAGTCGGGCGCCCTGACCCGGGATGCCGCGTCGACGGCCTCGGCCGCAGCGCCGGAGCTGCCCACGGCCGAGAGCGGCGAGGAGCCCTCGACCCGTCGCCGAGGACTGACCGGGCTGCTCGGCCGGCGCGGGCGGACCCGTGGCGCGGACGGGCCCGCGACGGAGCCCTCCGTGCCGGAGCCGTCGATCGAGCCGTCTGCCTCGGCCGGCTCCTCGCAGGCAGCGACCTCGTGGACACCCGTTCCCGGGGCGGCGTCCCGACCGACGCCCGCCGCCGGTACGACGGGCACCACGGCGTCCGGCAGCTCCTCTGCTCCGGTCGTCGCACCGTCTGCCGCCGGTTCCTCGGCGTCCGCGACGTCACCGGTGCTCGACCCGGAGGACGAGAGCCTGTCCCAGACGCAGCGAGCCGACGCCTGGCGCCGCATGTGGGGCTTCACCCCGAGCGGCGACCAGAGCGACCAGCCAGACCCGGAGTCTCCGAGCGGGACGGGCCCGACGCCGTCGGCCGGCTCGTCACGCCCGACGGAGGAGGACCGATGACCATCCGCACCCGGAACCGTCGAGCGCGTCGATCACTGCTCTCCGCGATCGCGCTCGGGACCGTCGCGCTGCTGGCCGCCTGCGCGACCCCGGTGCCGGAGGCCGAGCCGGACGCCGCGCTGGCCGTGCCGCCCGCTGCGCTCACCGCGGCGCAGTCGACCCGGATCCTGGACGAGGTCGGCGAGGTGCTGTCCACCGCCGATGCGAACCTGGACGCGAGCGGGCTCTCCGCGCGGCTGACCGGCCCGGCGCTGGCGATCAGGTCGGCCGAGTACATCCGTGCCCAGGCGACCAGCGGCGAGCGCGCTCCGGTCTCGATCCCGACCACGGCGCAGACCACGATCGTGCCGGACACGGACACCTGGCCCCGCACGCAGATGATCGTCACCGAGCAGCCGGACGATCTGCAGGCACCCCTCCTGCTCGTGCTGGTGCAGGAGAGCGCCCGCGAGCCGTACAAGCTCTGGGGCTGGGCCCGGCTCGGCCAGTCGGTGGAGATGCCCGCGACAGCCGAGGTGGCGGACGGCAGCGAACCCGTGGCCGCCGACGACTCCTCGTTGCTGCTGACGCCGACGGACGCGCTCGCGCAGTACGCGGACGTCCTGACCAACGGCGACGCGTCGGCCTACGCAGCGACCTTCCCGGCGGACTTCTACCGGACAGCCCTGACCGACGCGCGTGCGCAGACCGTCTCGAGCCTGGCGGCGGTGGCATCCGTCACCGAGACCGTCGCGCCCGTCGCGGACCAGGTGTACGCGCTGCGCACCGTGGACGGGGGTGCCATCGTGGTGGGTCAGCTGACGACGGTCACGACGGCGACGCTCAGCCAGGGCAGCATCACGCTGAGCGATCCGTTCGACGCGGCGCTCGCCGGCAAGACCAGCGTGACATCGAACCTGGTGCGCACCTGGACGGACGTCGTGGCGATCTACGTCCCGCCGAGCGGTGGGACAGGGCAGGTGGAGGTCCTGGCTGCGGAGCATGCCCGGACCTCGGTGACGGGCGAGTGACAGCACGCGAGAGCAGGAGCAGCAGAGCATGAGCCAGAACCCGGCCAACCAGCCGCGTCTCGACGTCCGTGGTGCGGTGGACCTGTCCGGCCTCGGCCGTCCGGCCGCGCCGGCACCCGGAGCCCCGGGAGGGCTGCCGGTCGCAGGCCCGTACGTGGTCGACGTCGACACCGAGAGCTTCCCGGCCCTCGTGCAGTCCTCGACCGTGCACCCGGTGGTCGTCCTGCTGTGGGCCGCCTGGAGCGAGAACGCGTTGACGCTCGCACGGGACCTCGGAGCGCTGGCCGACGAGTACGCCGGCCGTCTGCTGCTGGCGCGGATCGACGCCGAGGCCGAGGCGCAGATCGCCCAGGCGTTCCAGGTGCAGTCGGTGCCCGCCGTCGTCGCGGTGCTGGCCGGGCAGCCGCTGCCGCTGTTCCAGGGCGCGCCGCCGCTGGACCAGATCCGCGGGGTGCTGGACCAGGTGCTGGAGGCCGCAGCGGCCAACGGGGTCACCGGCACCGTCCCGCCGCGCGAGGGAGCGGAGGTCGAGCCGGAGCCCGAGCCGGAGGAGCCGCCGCTGCCGCCCCTGCACCAGGAGGCGTACGACGCGATCGAGCGGGACGACCTCGAGGGCGCGACCCAGGCCTACCAGCAGGCGCTGCGGGAGAACCCGCGGGACGACATGGCGCGCGCCGGTCTCGCCCAGGTCGAGCTGCTGACCAGGACCCGGGACGTCGACCTCGTCGCAGCCCGGACGGCAGCGGCGGACCGTCCGGGGGACGTGGACGCCCAGCTGACGGTGGCGGACCTCGACGTGCTCGGCGGACAGGTGCAGGACGCCTTCGACCGGCTGATCGACCTCGTGCGGACCACCGCCGGCACCGACCGTGAGCGGGTGCGCGTCCGTCTGGTGGCGCTGTTCGAGGTGGTCGGTGGCGAGGATCCCCGGGTCGCAGCCGCGCGACGTGGCCTGGCGAGCGCGCTGTACTGACCGGGCCCGACCTCGGCGGAGCGACGTCTCGGTCCGACCGGTCGGCCGGCCGGACGGGGCACCCGGCCGCGGTCTCCGTCTGGTCGGTCCCGGGCGATCACGCGGATCGGACCGGGGTGACCACCGTCACCGCAGCGCCGATTTGACTCGCTGACCAGCCGCTGCGTACTGTTACTCCAAGTCAGCCCGCAGGGAGGAACAGACACCAGGAGCGATCCGGTGGATGGTCCCGCAGGATGACACACCCCCTCGGCAGGACGTCCTCGGGTCACCATGTGTCCCGGAACGCGTCATGTCAGGGTGAATCTGCCCAGCGATGAAGGTCCGGAAGCGGACTTGACGAGCTGGAGCGGATCGGATAAGTTTGAACGGTTGCCTCCGGTCAGGAAGCCCGCAAGGGTGGCTGAGGGATGCGCGTCTGTTCTTTGAGAACTCAACAGTGTGCCTAGTAGTTGATGCCAAGATGGTTCATCGCTCGGGTTGGTCGGCCTCGTTCGGGGTTG